>JAZSGZ010000003.1:0-292194 GCA_045532945.1 Acutalibacteraceae bacterium | reverse complement strand
CCTGCTACTGTATTCGGTCATGGTCTTGAGGTTATCTGCCGTCTGGTTGCTACCGGCAGGTTCATCCGCAGATACGGCGAGTACATTGAAGACGGTACCGTTTTAGGAGGGGGTTATGTTGGGTGTACTTTCAAGAACGATGCTCTTGGCGATCCGCTTGTAACCGGCGAGGGTCTTGCAGCTCTCGGTGTTATGACTCCCGACCTTTTCGAGAGCATGAAGGAGCAGACTCTTAAGATTACTAAGATTGTTGCTGACGACCTTAAGACAATCGGTCTTGATCTTTGGGATATCAAGTTTGAGTTCGGTTACAACAACGGAGAGGTTATCCTCATCGACGAAATCGCTTCAGGTAATATGAGAGTTTACAAGGGCGATAAAATCGTTGAACCCGTTGAGCTCACAAAGCTTATTCTTAACAGATAAAAAACGCATAATTTTGCGCAGAAGAAAACAACAACAGATACTTTACAGTCAGTTTACTTGTAAGGTATCTGTTTTCTTTTTTATATACAAACCCCGATTTATTACCCACTCGGAGTATCTTTATACACCTTCGGGGTAATAAATCGTCTTCTGCATCAAAATTCTTTCGTTTTTTAGAATTATATATATGTTTCTTATAATTTGTGTTAATATTTTTGTAACAAAAAGTAAACTGATGTGTCATATTAGTGACCGGTCAAAAAGGAAGGGTGTGAATGGCTTGGACGAGATAGAAATTATATATCAGAAATATTATAAATTCGTTAAAGGCTATGCATTCACTCTCTGCTTTGACGAAAACCTTGCAGAAGATATAACTCAGGAAACATTTTTCAAGGCAATTAAGTCTTATGAAAAATTTAACCATAAATGCAAGGTGGAAACCTGGCTCTGCCAGATTGCAAAAAATACATTTTTAAACCTTAAACGCCCGAAGCAAACAGAAAACATTGATAATTTTCTGAACCTTGTTTCTGATGACAACATTGAAGAAAACCTTGTAAAAAAGGATAATGTTAAAAACATTTTATCTGCTTCAAGAGATTTGGATTCCCCTTACAAAGAGGTTTTTTATATGAAAACCCTTGGTGACTTTTCATACGAAATTATTGCAGAAGTTTTCGAAAAATCGGAAAGCTGGGCAAGGGTTACATATTATCGGGCAAAGCAAAAAATCATAGAAAGGATAAAAGAAAATGAGTATAATCAGTTGTAATACTATAAAAGATTTACTTCCCCTTTACATAGACGGAGTTTGCTCTTCCGATTCAATTGACATAATAGAAGAGCATTTAAAGAAATGTCCCCTTTGCGAAGCGGAGCTTATAAACATGCAGAACAACACAGACATAAAACCGGAAATAGATAAAGATGTTGACAAAGCAGTTAAAACTGCTAACAAAAAAATCAAAAAAGGCAAGAAAAAGGCTGTTATAAAAACACTTTCACTTGTGATGTCATTGCTTCTCGTTATAGGAATTGCCGCATACCTCGTTGTTCCCATTAAGGTTGCTTACCACGATTATTGCAATGATGGATATTTATACTCTCTTTGCGGACTGATTGAAATAGATATTTCAAATAAACAAAACATCAATTACCACGGGAAATATGCTGATGTTTATATCCCCAAAGCTCTCGGCAAATACACAACATCTGAAATAGAAACAGGTAACAAAATAGTTTTTGAAGACGGCAAAGAGCTTTATATTACATACATACCCACAATCGAAGAAAATGTTAAACCTTTTTATGAAGAAGTAGGTATGTTTGGTATAGGTGGCGGAAGCAATTTCCCATACTTTAACCCTATTATAAAAAAGGGATTGGAAAATATGGGATTAAATCCTGATACACTTTATGCAGATAACAGACTATACACAATGCTCCTTCATTCCCGCGACGAAAATTGGACAGACCACAAAGTACCCTTAAATCCAAAAGAGTTTACAATGTGGTATACATATTTCACATTATTCACTCACACTATGCCTCATGCTACTGCAAGTATAAATTACTATATGCATGCAGAAAATGATGATGTGCTTGGTTGGGGATGGTCTGGCTTTAATGAAGAATTAGGCAACAAATATATGCTATGCCTTCAACCTAAAGATGATATATACAAAAACTATAACTTCATTTTCACAGGCTTCCAAAGAGAAGATATGTTAGCGATCGCTGAATCAATAGTATTGAAATAAATATAACATTTACCCCCGTTGAAATCACAAAAATCTCAACGGGGGTGATAAATTTCTTATAAGCTCTTCAGATAGTTTATACTCATCTCTGCACACTCCATAGGTGTTTTGCCCATTGAGGGGTCATCCTGCTCAACAACTACCCATTCTGCGCCTGCTTTTTCAGCAGCGGCAGTAATCTTTTTCCAATCCTGAACACCACTACCTACGGGGCGGAATTCAAATGTATTTGCACTGTCAGCAACTTCTTCCTCGTCAATACCGATAAGCTTATAGAGAGGTCCGTTACCCTTCTGACCTGCAAAGTCCTTAAGGTGCACAACAGGTGCTCTGCCTGTGTATTTTTCAACGTATGCGGCAGGCTCTTCACCACCGACATTTACCCAACAGGTATCAATTTCTGTTGCGAGAAGATCCTCGGAAACTGTATCATAAAGGATATCAAGAGCATATTTGCCGTCAATTTTGAGAAATTCGAAATCGTGATTGTGGTAAAGGAGCTTCATACCCATTGTTTTTGCAACCTTACCGATTTTCTCAATACCTGTAACGGTGCTTTCCCAACCGTCTGTACCGGGACGGCACTCCTCTGTAAGGTAAGGAACAACAACATATTTACAGCCCATATCCTGATAATCCTTAAGGACTGCTTCGGGATTCTCAAGCATATCATAATAAGGCACGTGTGCGGAAACAATCTTAATATCAATATCGTCACAGATAGCCTTAACCTCAGCACCTGTTCTGCCGAAAAGCCCTGCAAACTCAACACCGTCATAGCCTAACTCTTTAACCTTTTTAATTGTGCCGACAAAGTCCTTCTCCATATCGTCACGAACTGAATAAAGCTGAATAGCAATAGGTAAATTCATAATAAATTCTCCTTTTATAAACAAATTATATATTGTATATTACTCCATTTTAACAGATAATTCAAGTACATTTATTGACACAATATTAATTTCGGTGTATATTATTTTTAATTGATATTTGTGAGGTTATTTTATGAAATATGTAGTTGTATTATATGACGGTATGGCAGATTATCCCGTACCTCAATTCGACGGAAAAACTCCTATGGAGCTTGCCGAAAAGCCCTTACTTGACAAGCTTGCTCGTGGCGGTGAGGTTGGTCTTGTAAAGACCGTTGGCGAGGGTCTCAAGCCCGGTAGCGACATTGCTAATATGAGCGTGCTTGGCTACAATCCCCACGAGTGCTACACAGGTCGCTCACCTCTTGAGGCGGTAAGCATCGGTGTGAATATGCTCCCCTCTGACATCATCTTCCGTTGCAACCTTGTTACACTCTCTGATGAAGAGAATTATGAGGATAAAACAATGGTTGATTACAGCGCAGGTGACATCTCAACAGCAGATGCCGCTGAAATTATCAAGAGTGTTCAGGAGCATTTCGGAAACGATATTTTTGCTTTCTACAGCGGTGTTGCTTACCGTCACTGCCTTGTATGGCACAACGGCACACTTGACCTTGGTAATATGACACCACCACACGATATTTCAGGCAAGGTAATCGGTGAATATCTGTCAAAGAGCGACAACGCAAAAGAGCTTATCGGTATGATGAAAGCAAGCTATGATTTCCTTATGGAGCACCCTGTAAACAAGCGCAGAATTGCTGAGGGCAAACGTCCTGCAAACTCAATCTGGCTCTGGGGCGAAGGTACCAAGCCTGCACTCCCCGATTTCAAGACAAAGTACGGTGTTGACGGTACAATTATTTCAGCCGTAGATTTGCTTAAGGGTATCGCTAAATGCGCCGGTATGGGCTCTCCTGACGTAGAAGGTGCAACAGGCTACCTTGATACAAACTTTGACGGCAAGGCAGAGTGTGCTGTCGAAGAATTGAAAACCAAAGATTTCGTTTACATACACCTTGAAGCACCCGATGAATGCGGACACAGAAATGAGCCCGAAAACAAGGTGAAGGCTATTGAGATTATTGACGAAAAAATACTCGGTAAGCTTATTCCTGCCCTCGATGAATACGATGATTACAAGATTATGGTTCTCCCCGACCATCCCACACCCATTGTTACAATGACCCACGCATCTGACCCTGTGCCATATATGATTTATCAGAAGTCAAAAGAGGCGGATAACGGTATCGAAAGCTTTACCGAAGCAACCGCCAAGGCAACAGGCAACTTTATTGAGGTTGGCTATGAACTGATGGATAAATTCATTAAAGAATAAATTATAATTTAATTACCCGTTGCAGAATAAATCTGCAACGGGTTTTACTTATCCCTTATATAATATGACTGAGGCACTTCGCCGACTATTATTGTTTCAACAAGGATTATTGTTTCATCAACACTCTCGTTAAGGTGGCAAAGCCCCATATAAGCGTGAGCAGATGCCTGAACATTAAGATATATTCTGTGCCGTGTCTGGTTGATTCCCGCACTTTCAAATTCTGATACAACGTCTGTCACCGCAAAACCGTAAATGGTTGCATCCACATTTATACAAAAGCCTTTGCCGTTAAAGAACGAACCTCCGATAAGTGAACCCAAGGGTATAGGTACACTTGTTTCATTAAATTGTGACAATCTGTCAGAGCAACCGTCGGACAGCTCGGTTTTATATCCGTTGATATATGTACTGTTAAGAGTAATTGCGGTAATCGTGCCCTTTTCATCCTTTTGGATATCTACCATATCATCATAGCGAACACCCAAATCATCCACCATATCGTTTACCGCACCGTCCAGAACATTTGACAATGAGTTTTTCAGAGCAGTTCCACCAACAGTTTCAATAATAGGGCGCATTTTCAAGTCCATAAGAATTGTTATTATTGATATAATGAGAAGTACACACGCCACACGAAAAAGCAAGGTTTGTGCACCTTTTTTATAAAACAACCGCCTCGCTTTAACAGGTGGAGGTCTTTTTAAACGGGGTTTAAAATAAAACTTAACCATACCATCACCAATATATTATATGACCGTGCCGCATTGGTGATTATAAAAACTCGGCAAAGCATTTCTACCTTGCCGAGTTCATTTTAATTATACACGTTTAGTATAAATACCGCTTTCATAACCGCTGTAGTATCCGTCAACTGCTCTAACAGTGTATCTCCAATACTGACCGTAAGCATTCTTAACACCGGCATCAACAAAGCTTGTTTTTGTTGTTGTACCGATATATGACCATGTACCACCTGCACCGCGACGATACACTCTGTACTCCTTCGCATTACTTACAGGAGTCCATGTAACGCTGATACCCTTAGATGTGTTAGCAAGCTTTTTCATATGGGGGGTATCAACACGCTTGGTATAGATACCGTTTTCATACCAGCTATAAAGACCTGTTTCGCCAACTGCTCTTACTGTATATCTCCAGTAATTACCTGTTGTAGCCTTAGTATCAAGACAAGAGTTAGTGTTTACATTACCGATATATGTCCAATACTTTTCGCCTGCACCGCGACGATATACTCTGTAATACTTCGCACCTTCAACAGCAGACCAGGTAACTGTAATACCCTTAACCTCATTTCTGATAATACCCATCTTGGGGGTTGAGGGACGAACAACCTTGTAGTCGGGGTCCTTATCACCACAGTTGCCGCAAGTACCGTTGTTGTAATTGTGACCTAATGCAGGAACTGTATCAACTGCGCCAACAAACTGCTTACAGATAGCACACATTTTACCTGTCTTACCTTCTTCTGTACAAGTGGGCTTAACAGTAACATTTGCTTCATAAAGCTGATGCTCGCCTTTTGTTGCAACTTCGTATGAATCACCACAGTTTGAACAGGTAAATTTATTCTTACCGTTTTCAACACATGTTGCAACCTTCACTACTGTCTCAACATAGTTGTGACCTATTGCAGGAATAACCTCTGTATAAGTGTCACCGCAATTTGCACAAGTAAATGTCATAACACCATCTTCATCGCAAGTAGCGGGAGTGGTTACAACACCATTGTCATAAGCATGACCTGTTGCAGGAATAACCTCAGTATAAGAATCGCCACAATCTGTACGTGTGCAGGTGAATGTCATCACACCGTCTGTCTCACAAGTAGCGGGAGTTGTAACAACACCGGCATCATAACTGTGACCCAATGCCTTAACGGGAATATCATAGTAAGCATAGCAACCCTCGTTCTGACAAGTGAATCTCTTTGTGCCTTCTGTGTCACATGTCGGATTAACTATAACAACACCAAGATCATATCTGTGCTCTGTTTTGGGAAGAACCTCTGTATAGAACTCTCCGCAATCTGTACGGACACAAGTGAAAGTAACAACACCGTCTTCGTCACAGGTTGCTTTCTTAGTAATTACACCTGAGTCATACTGGTGACCAAGCGCTGCAATTTCAACTGACTCAAATGCATATTCACAAAGTGCACAAACTCTTGACTTTTCACCTGTTGTTGTACAAGTGGGAGCAAGTGTTTCAATCCACTTTGATTCATCTGAATGAACAGCCTCGAAATCAATGCTACGCTTTACAGCATATTCTGCTGCTGTTGATGTGCAACCTGCCTTGATAACAAGGTCGTCTGCACAACCATTGAAAGCGTTGTTTGCGATTGCAGTAACACTATCCGGAATTTCAACAACACTAAGCTTATCACAGCCGATGAAAGCATCATCAAGGATTGTTGTTGTACCTTCGTAAACTTTATATGTACCTGTCTTACCTGCAGGGCAGCTGATTAATGTTTCAAGTGCCATATCATAAAGTGCACCGTCAACACTTACATAGTTGGGGTTTTTGTCATCAACAATAATATTTACAAGGTCATCGCACTTTGTGAAAGCACCTGCACCGATATCTGTAACACCGAAAGGAATAACAATTTCAGAAATACCTGTGTTATCAAACGCAGAAGCACCTATCATAGTTGTTGTTACAGGAATGGTAAACTCTGTAATGCTTGTGCAGTTTTTGAATGCATTTGCACCTATTGTTTCAACACTGGGCTCAAGGTCAAGTGTTGTAAGTGCTGTACAATCCATAAACATACCAACAGGGAATACTCGCATAGCACAAGCAATTTTTACGCTCTCTAATGACGAACAACCATAGAAAACATATTCACCGATATTCTCTGTTTTGTGTCCGATATATGCAGTACTTACTGCTGAGCAATTATGGAACGCATATCTGCCAATTTCAGTAACACCATCGGGGAGAATAACTTCTTTAAGACTTATACAATCATCAAAAGCAAGTTCACCGATAACCTGCAAGCTGTTGGGGAATTCTATATTCTGAAGTGAAACGCAATCCTCGAACATAGCATAACCGATTTCCTTGATGCCGTCACCGAAAACAATTGTTTTCAAATTATCACAGCTTTTGAAAACGTCCTTACCAACCTGACCAAGCTCAAAGCCACCGCCAATGTATGCATATTCAAGAGAATCACAGTTATAGAAAGCTTCGTCGGGAATCTCACCTATGTATGCAAAGTAAACGCTTTTAAGTGAGGTTGCACCTAAGAAAGCACCTGCACCAAGGTATGCAAGAACCGCATTTGTTGAAAATGAAGTAAGTGATGTACATCCTGTAAAAGCAGAATTACCTATGCTTACAAGATCAGCATCTGCCTTGCTTGTATCAACATCTACAAGATTATAACAGCCTCGGAAAGCACCGAAGGGAATCTCTGTAACACCGGCTTCAAGAACAACTCTCTTGATTTTGTCGGCATGGTCCAACCATGTTGCAGTAGTATCTGCATAGATAGTGAGGACACCGCTGTCATCCAATTCCCAATACTTTGAGAGAACTTCATCATTTTCGCCATACTCGTAGCCACCGTCAACAACTGCTGCTGATGATACAACTGTAAGGCAGGAAATACTGCTCAGAATCATCAGTACAGATAAGAGGAGCGCGAGGATTTTTGACCTTTTCAAAAAAAACACCCTTTCGATAAGAACTTGCTATATTCAGCAATAAAATATTACACTTGTACTGAGTATAATACTACATAGTCTATTTTAGTACAAAGAGTCTATTTTGTCAATGAAAAATACAACAAAAAATAACAAAAATGCATCTTAAATCCACAGACTTAAGATGCATTTATTTTCAACTTATTTTGAATAGCCGAGTTCAAATGCGTTCAGATTAAGTTCAAGGAATTTTGGCGGAACGCAAGCCTTAAGAGCTTCAATCCATACTTCCTTATCTATATCGGTATTTTTAGCCATTGCACCGATAAGGACAACGTTAACTGCCTTTGATGAGCCTGCCTCAACTGCAAGGGGAAGTGCATCAAGCTCGTGCACCTCTGCGCCTGCGCTTCTTACTGCATCAAGCACACCTTCGGGGTACTGACTGTCACCGATAACAACTGACATAGGGTCAATCTTCTGTGTATTGACAATAACCTTACCGTCGGGCTTAAGGCAGGAAAGCCATCTTGCTGCTTCAAGCTGTTCAAATGCAAGGATAAGGTCTGCCTCACCCTCACCGATAACGGGCGAATATACCTTTTCACCATACTTAACATATGTAACAACAGAGCCACCGCGCTGACTCATTCCGTGAACCTCGGAAACCTTAACGTCATAGCCCTTTGAAAGGAGCGCGCTACCTAAAATACGGCTTGCAAGCAAGGTACCCTGACCGCCTACGCCGACTATCATAATTGATTTATTCATTACGTACACTCCCCTTTCTTATTCAATAGCGCCGAATTTGCAAAGCTGTGAACAAACATTGCAACCCAGACACTGTGTAAAGTCAATTTCCGCCTTGCCGTCCTTCATACTGAAAGCAGGACAACCGATTTTCATACACATCTTACAGGATTTACACTTATCCTTGTTAACCTTAAGCGGAGGATTATGCTTAACCGTCTTAAGAAGTGCGCAAGGTCTTCTTGAAATAACAACCGCAGGAGCATTAAGTGAAAGTGCCTCACCGATTGTTGTATAACATTCATCAAGATTATACGGGTCAACAACAAAGACATTGCTGATACCGACTGCATCGCAAAGCTTTTCAAGACTTACCGCCGCTGCCGGCTCACCCTTGATGTTGTAGCCTGTGGTGGGATTCTGCTGATGGCCTGTCATACCCGTAATGCTGTTATCAAGAATAATTGTAACAGAATTACTGTTGTTGTATGCAATATCAATAAGACCTGTTACACCTGAATGAATAAAGGTTGAATCACCGATAACCGCAACGCTCTTGTTCGCCTTATCGGGATTTGCAAGATTTCTGCCATGAAGACCCGAAACACTGCCACCCATACAAAGAACCGTATCAATCATACCAAGGGGCTTTGAAGCACCGAGAGTATAGCAACCGATATCACCGCTTACGGTAACATTGAGCTTTTTGAGTGCATAGAACAAGCCTCTGTGAGGACAGCCTGCGCAAAGCACGGGAGGTCTTGCAGGAATCTCAACGTCAGCCTTGAGTGAAGTGCTTTCCTCACCGAGAACAACCTTTTTGATAAGTCCCTGTGAATACTCACCCTGAAGTGTGAATGCACTCTTGCCGATAACGTCAACACCGATTTTACGGCAATGAGTTTCAATATAATCATCAAGCTCTTCGAGAACGTAAACTGTGTCACATTCTGCACAGAAATCCTTAATAAGCTTTTCGGGAAGAGGATAAACACAACCCAATTTAAGGTATGATGCTTTGTCACCAAGTGCTTCCTTTGCATATTCATAGCAGATGCCTGCTGTGATTACACCGATTTTCTTATCGTTATACTCAACGGAGTTAAGACCGTTTGCAACAGCTTCTGTTTCACAATATTCAATCTGGTCAAGGATGCGCTGTTCAACCACAACATGCTTAACCTTGGCATTTGCAGGTACCATAACGTACTTCTGAGGATTCTTTTCATAAGCCTTAAGACCGTTATCAACTCTGTCGCTAAGCTCTGCAAGGCTTCTCGAATGCGAAACTCTTGTAGTAAGTCTGAGAAGCACGGGTGTGTCAAATTTTTCTGATAAATCAAATGCAAGCTTTGAATACTTAAGGCACTCGTCGGAGTCTGCAGGCTCAAGCATCATAATCTTAGAAGCCTGTGCATAGTGTCGGCTGTCCTGCTCATTCTGTGAGGAGTGCATACCGGGGTCGTCAGCAACAACAATTACCATACCTGCATTTACACCTGTGTACGAGGATGTGAAAAGCGGGTCTGCCGCAACGTTAAGACCAACGTGCTTCATTGCACAGAAGGAACGTGCACCTGCAACTGCGGCACCAAAAGCAACCTCACAGGCAACCTTTTCATTTGGAGCCCATTCGCTTGTAATTTCGTCATATTTTGAGATACACTCGGTAACCTCTGTACTGGGTGTACCGGGATAGCTTGATGCAACTCTGCACCCTGCCTCATAGAGACCGCGTGCAACCGCATCATTACCCAATAAAAGCTCTTTCATATCTTTAACCTCTTATAATTATTTTTTAATTTCATTCTGTGATGCTACAAGACTTTCACCGCAGTAAATCTCACGAAGCTTCGGTTTTTCAATTTTACCTGTGGGGTTACGGGGAACATCTGCGAGAATAACCTTACGTGGACGCTTGTATCGGGGAAGATCATAACAGAAGTCGTTAACGGCATCCTCTGTTAAGGTGTAGCCCTCCTTAACCTCAATAATCGCCGCCGCGATTTCACCGAGACGGGCATCCGGAAGACCGATAACGGCAACGTCCTTTACTGCGTCGTGCTTACGGATAAAGTCCTCAATCTGTACAGGATAGAGGTTTTCACCACCGCTGATGATAACGTCCTTTTTACGGTCAACAAGGTAGATAAAGCCGTCTTCATCCTCCTGTGCCATATCCCCTGTGAAGAGCCAACCGTCACGAAGAACATCGTTAGTTGCCTTTTCATCCTTGTAATAGCAAAGCATAACACCGGGACCCTTGACCGCAAGCTCGCCAACCTCACCGCGAGGAACAGTTTCACCGCGCTCGTCAACGATTTTAACCTCCCAGCCATAGCCTGCCTTACCGATTGCACCAACCTTGTGAACATTATCAACACCGAGGTGTACACAACCGGGTCCGATAGACTCGCTAAGACCGTAGTTTGTATCATATTTATGATTAGGGAACACTTTGAGCCAACGCTTGATAAGGCTTGGCGGCACAGGCTGTGCACCGATATGCATAAGCCTCCACTGTGCCAATTTATATTCGCTCAAATCAATCTCACCGCTGTCAATGGCATCAAGGATATCCTGTGCCCACGGAACAAGAAGCCACACGATTGTGCAACCCTCTTCACTTGCTGTTTTGAGGATAAGCTCGGGCTTTGTACCTTTAAGAAGGACCGCCTTACTGCCTGCAACAAGAGAGCCGAACCAATGCATTTTGGCGCCCGTATGGTAAAGGGGCGGAATACAAAGAAAAACATCTTCTCTGGTTTGTGAATGGTGATTATGCTCGGTTAATGCCGCGTGAACAAGGCTTTTATGAGCGTGAAGAATTGCCTTGGGGAAGCCTGTTGTACCTGATGAGAAATAAACTGCCGCTTCATCCTCATCTGAAATTTCAATTCCGGGCGCGTGAGATGAGCAATAGGTCACAAGTCTGTCGTAGCTTTCTGCAAAGGTGGGGCAATCCTCACCAACGTAAAAGCTGTACTTTACATTAGGAATTCTGTCACAGATTTCCTCAACACGACCTGTAAACTCAGGACCGAAAACAAGAACATCGCTATCGGAAAGCTTAAGGCAATATTTTATTTCCTCCGCAGTATAGCGGTAGTTGAGCGGTACAGCAAGCGCACCTGTTTTAAGAATACCGAAATAAATAGGGAGCCACTCAATCCCGTTCATAAGAAGAATTGCAACCCTATCCCCTTTTTTGATACCCCTTGAAAGAAGCAAGTTAGCAAAACGGTTTGCCCTTTTATCAAACTCACCCCAGGTAAGCTCACCTCTGCCAACGTTGAATGGGTTTGTTTCAATAAGAGAATATTCTCGCCAGGTCTGGCGGCTTTTCCCCTGCATTTCGGGGTTAATCTCAACGAGAGCAACCTCGTTTTTGTGATTATTTGCGTTAATCACAAGAAAATCTGTAATAGGCAATTGATTCAATCCTTTTTGTTAATTTTTAATAAAAAACGCCCTTTAACCGAAGTTAAAGGACGAGCAGTATAAACTGACCGTGTTACCACCTTTTTTTCACAGCTTGCTCACGCAACCTGCCTTAAAGAGTAATAATACTCAAACGCTTTAACGGGCGCACCCGTCACAGCCTACAAGGTAACCCCTTCGGTGTGAGGCTCAGAGATGTATTCACAAAATTCCGCGCACGCGCCTCTCACCAAACGGCAACTCTCTTATTTTGCAGAAAAATGCTACTTGTTCTCGTCATAGCCTGTCAAATATAAAAATCTTATGAATTATAGCACATTACCACGAAAAATGTCAATATGTTAAAGCACTAAAGCATTAAGATATTCACAAACATCAAATTCTTCCGTAGGTGTGCCGTTTTTCAGATACAACGGATGATGGGGATGCCCTTTAACGGAGCGTTTGCCTACAGTAAACCACTGTGCACCATATTCATTGCCTATTTCCACCATATCAGCAACACACTTGAGAAGATAGGGTCTTTTCTCGATTATGGTGCCCCAGGCAGCCCACACGGCAGGTCTGTTGCCCTCACCATAGGATTCCATTATGTAACGAAAAGCATTCATATTCTCGTTATGTAAGAACTCATTAAAATCACAATCCATATCTTTGGGATTTGTGGCTCTTTGAGCATACACATTAAACATAATGAAGCTGTCATAGCCATTAAAAGCAGCGGTACGTTCAACAGATTTGAGAGTATTATCAAGGTCATCGGGCTTTGCAGTAGAGGGGTTTATGCCTATGCAAATCAAGGGGTTAACACCCTTTGTGCCCAAAATATAACGGTACTCCGTGTATGCATTGGGGACATAAAGCCACTTTTCCCTGTCATACTCGAAAGAACCCTCCTTCTCCCCTGCCAGAGCATCGGAGAAGGAAAGTATGTTCATTTTTATAGTTTCACACTTAGGTATGTGCATAAAATCACCTTCAGGTTATGTTCCGTATTATTTCATATTATACTATAATTGTGCGGTTCTTTCAATTGTATTCTTGACTTTTATATTACACTTCTTATATAATTATAATGTTATATAGCGTTTTGACGCTGTGAAGGAGAGATTTTTATGTTCCATTCAATGAAAATTGCAGGTCTTGACAGACAGCTCCCTCTTTGTCCCCTTAACGACAAGCTTCAGATCGGTGCTTTTGTTATGTTTGGTGATGCTGAGCTTACTGTTGCCTGTGCTGAAGAGCTTCTCAAAAAGGCTCCCGAATTCGATTACATAATTACCGCTGAGGCTAAGGGCATCCCCCTTGCTCACGAAATGTCGCGACAGAGCGGTAAGAAATATTTTGTTGCACGCAAAAAACCTAAGCTTTATATGACAGGTGTTTTTGACGTTGTTGTAAACTCCATCACAACAGAGGGTGAACAGCACCTTTACCTTGACACAGCCGAGGCTGAGCAGATGAAGGGCAAAAAGGTTATCATCGTCGACGATGTTATTTCAACAGGCGAATCACTTAAGGCAGTTGAAAAGCTTATTGAAATGGCAGAGGTTGACTACGTAGGCTCACTTACTGTTCTTGCAGAGGGTGAAGCCGCTGACCGTGATGATATTATTTATCTCGAAAAGCTTCCCCTTTTCGACAGTGAAGGAAACGTATTATAATGGCAGGTATTTTGTATGTTGTGGGTACTCCCATCGGCAATTTAGGTGATTTTTCACCTCGTGCTGTTCAGGTGCTGAATGAGTGCGATTTCATTGCCGCCGAGGATACTCGCGTTACCATAAAGCTTTTAAATCATTTCGGTATCAAAAAGCCTATGATAAGCTACTATGAGCACAACCGGAACGAGCGTGGCGGTGTTATAATCGAGCGTTTGTTGAACGGAGAAAGCTGTGCACTTGTTTCCGATGCAGGTATGCCCATTATTTCTGACCCGGGCGAAGATCTTACTCTCCGATGCCATCAGAACGGCATCAAGGTGTGTGCCGTACCCGGCCCCTGTGCCTTTGTTACCGCTCTTGCAATATCGGGTATGCCCTCGGGCAGATTCACCTTCGAGGGATTTCTTACAGTAACCAAGCAGAACAGACGACGTCACCTTGAGGAGCTTGTCAATGAAAAGCGTACAATGATTTTCTATGAGGCACCTCACAAGCTACCTGCTACACTTAAGGATATGGCAGAGTATTTCGGTAACCGTAATATCGCACTTGTAAAAGAGCTTACAAAGATTTATGAAAACGTTGAGCGCACCACACTCTTTGATGCGGCAGAAAAATACAGTCAGGTTGCTCCAAAGGGTGAATTTGTGCTTATCGTTGAAGGTAAGCCCGAGGATGAGGAAGAAGAAATTACCCTTGAAAATGCCACACAAATGGCTTTTGAATTGGTAAAGGGCGGTGCTTCTAAAAACGAAGCCGCTAAGGAAATCGCCAAAAAGACGGGTCTGAAAAAAAGTGACATATACAAATCATTACAGAACGGAGATTGATTATGCTTTTCGGCGTTCAATGGTACTACTGGTTAATACTTGCGGTCGCAATTATTCTGGCAATATTTGCGTGGATTAAGGCGATGGGAGCATCAAGAGCCCGTCGGGAAAGACTGAAAAAAGAGGCGGCTATCTGGAAACGGGATTATGACCTCAGACAGAATTTTTCGGTGCTTACAAAGGAAAAAATCAAAGAAACCGAGGAGGTTGAGCTCCTTCACGGTGTGGCAATGAACATTCAGGTTATGCTGGAAAAGCAACAGGATATGACCGCAGCCTTCAACAGTATGCCCGAGGAAAAGAAGTTCATCTATGCCCTTGAATATTTTGACGAGGATGCAAAAACAAGCCTTTCCACTTTTTTCAAAAACAACGGCGCACCCCTTGTGCCCGTTATACCCGATGCACTTCGGGCAGTCGGATGCGAAAAATATCTTCCGTACATTGAGGCAATCTGTGATATGTATGATGAAGACAGCGAGATTTCCATTGATTACAGCATTGTTGAAAAAAACGATGTTCAATTCAAAGAGATATACAATTCATCAGAGCTTTGCAGACTTTGTGCGAAGTATATAATTACTAACGAAAACACATTCTTAAATTAAAGGAGTTTTGAAAATGGCAGCCACGTTCCACCTTTCCGCATTTGCCGATGAAGCAGGTGGCGGAATTCTTGAACAGATCGATGCCCTTAAGGCACACAGAATGACACACATTGAGCCCCGTGGTCTTGACCACGGTAACATATCACTTTACACCGTTGAACAGGCAAAGGAGCTTAAGAAAATCCTCGATGACAACGGTATCGGTGTTTCTGCAATCGGATCACACTACGGTAAAATTGAAATCACAGATGATTTTGCGCCCCACTTTGAAGATTTCAAGAATTGTGTTGAGGTTGCAAACATTCTCGGTACACAGCGTATCAGAATGTTCAGCTTCTTTTTCACAAAGGGACAGGTTCTCGAAGAATACCGCGATGAGGTTTTTGAAAGACTTGACAAAATGTGCACATACTCATTAGAGCACGGTATTTGGTGTTGCCACGAAAATGAAAAGGATATTTACGGTGACATTGCAGACCGTTGTCTCGAAATTTACAAGGCCTTCGACGGCAAAATCAAAGGTATTTTCGACCCATCTAATTTTATTCAGTGCGGACAGGATATTTTACCCGCTTATGAAATGCTCAAGGATTACATCGACTACTTCCACGTAAAGGATTGTCTGTTTGAGGGTGGCAAGGTTCGTCCTGCAGGTCTTGGTGACGGTCACATTATTGAACTCCTTGAGCGCTTCCACAAGGATAAGGAGGGTGACCACTTCCTTACACTTGAGCCTCACCTTAAGGTATTTGACGGTCTTAAGGACCTTGAAGGTGAAGGTGGTACCGCAGATCAATTAAAGGATGATTACACCTACCCCACTAACCGTGCAGCATTCGATGCGGCGGCAGATGCACTTGACGTTTGCCTTACAAAAGCAAATCTTAATGACTTTACTTTCAGAAAATAAAGGAGTAATTAAAAATGTATAATCACGAAAATCTTAAAGGCCGTGTGGCTGTTATTACAGGCGGTGGCGGAGTTCTCTGCGGCGGCTTTGCAAAGGACCTTGCTCGTCAGGGAATGAAGGTTGCAATACTTGACTTAAGACTTGAGGCCGCTGAAAAGGTTGCCGAAGAAATCAAGTCAGAGGGATTTGAAGCAAAGGGCTTTGCTTGTAACGTTCTTGAAAAGGAAAGTATGGAAAAGGCCCGTCAGGAAATTCTCGAAGCTTACGGCACCTGTGACCTTCTTGTAAACGGTGCAGGTGGCAATAACCCCAAGGGTAACACCACAAAAGAAAAATTCCAGATGTGTGACCTCGAGAACACAAGTGAAGAAATTAAAACATTCTTTGACCTTGACTCGAAGGGAATTGAGTTTGTATTTAACCTCAACTTCCTCGGAACACTTATTCCCACACAGGTTTTTGCCAAGGATATGATTGGCAAGCCCCACGCAACAATCATCAATATTTCGTCAATGAACTCCTACAAGCCTCTCACAAAGATACCTGCATACTCTGCAGCAAAAGCGGCTATATCAAACTTTACTCAGTTTATGGCAGTTCATTTTTCAGAGGTTGGTCTCAGAGTAAACGCTATTGCACCCGGCTTCTTCTCAACAAACCAGAACAAGGCCTTGCTCTACAATGAGGATGGCTCACTCACTCCCCGTAGCGAAAAAATCCTCGGACACACACCACTCGGAAGATTCGGTGTGCCGGAGGACCTTACAGGCTCGCTCCTTTTCCTGGCAGACGAGAACTATTCAAGATTCGTTACAGGTGTAATTATTCCTGTTGACGGTGGTTTCTCTGCATATTCAGGTGTATAATTTTATCAGCATAATACTAAAGACCCGAATCCGCAACAACGGATTCGGGTCTCTGTTTTTATCTGAATTTAATCTGCGCACCGCAATACTCACAATGGCAATATCCCTGTTTCATTGTATTTTCATCAATGAAAAAGCTTTTGCCACAGGCTGCACAACCAACCTCATATTTTTTACCGGACACATTTTGTGATTGTTCAGGTGTCTCGTCAGATGTACTCTGCGGAGTATCAAGCTTTATTTCTTTTTTTCCGTAAGCATAATCCCTGCAATCCTTTACATAAGAATCGTAGTCCTGCTTTACACCGAAAACAGCGCACTCCTCAGCATAACAATACTGACAAATCTTATCCCTACCTAAGGACAGGTATTTTTCACAAGCACCAATCTTTGCCTTAGTAAGCTCAATTGTTTCATTTATTTCGGCAATTGAGTGTTTATAATTGCCGATATCGTTCAGATAAACATTTTTGTTATTCTGAAGATAGGCAGCTGCATTTTTCAAATTACTTTCAGCATAGGCTATTGCCTGCTTATATTTTTTCATACTGCCCTTCGGAGAAAGCGCTTTAGCAACAATAAATACAGCAAGGAAAATAAGGAAGAAAATCAATACGATTTCATTTTCGGTATTTATGAGCGCAACCAATGAAATCACACTTATAAGCAATGCAGTCAACCATACAAGAAGTGTAACCTGCTTTTTCAGCAGAAGCTTTTGACTGTTTTCAAGCGTTTTTCGGTGGGCCTGAACACTTTCCTTATCGAGCTTTTCCTGATAATTATAGCTCTGCTCACGAGTCACAATAGACTCGTTTATTTTATTAATACTTGCACCGAGAGAGCCTATATACTCCTTCTGTTTTCTGATATTCTCATTAACTGCATCATATTCTTTTTGGGTGTTATTATCCGCTATCTTACGACAATAAGAAACATATTTTTCCTCAATTTCCGAGGCAGTCTTATCATCAGCCAACTGTTTGGCATATTTAAACCATGTGGTGAGAGCTTTGCTTTCTTCAGGGACTATTGTGAGATTTTTAGTCCTGCACAACACCATACCCCACCAACCCATGTACTCATCGGGATAATTTTTTGTAAGACGTTCAAAAACATCCTGTGCAGCGGTAAAGTTATCCAGCTTCAGATACACATTACCGTTCTTAACAAGCTTTTCTCTGGGCTCTGCTTCATTTATATAAGTCACCGAACCTCTTTCGGGCTGTGGCTTTTTATCCTTGCGGAGACATCTTTCGATGCCGTCGGTAAGGTCTTGCATAAATCCGATTTTGTTCATATCCTGTGATTGGAAATTAGCAAGCTCTGCAGGCAATTCATAAGGAGAAAAATCACGGTATGCAGGGATAATAACCTTATCGGTTCCGTTTGCCATTTTAAGAAAACGACTCCACTCATTTCTGACCCATACTGCATTGAAATTCTCCGGTCTTGTACCCAGAACAACCATAACCTTGGCACTGTTAAGCGCAGCATATATTATCGGCTCATATTCAGAACCCAGCTTACTTTCAAGAGTTTTGCGAGCAAAGAAAACCTTGTAATTACTCTTCTTCAGCTGATAATATAAATCCTGTGCATAAATACTGTCCTGTGTACGCGAACCATCCTCCGCACTTTCTTTATAACAAATAAAAATATCGTACGGTGGCTCTTTTCTTGAAATTTCAAGAATACGTGCCTGAATGGCATTAATTTTCTTCGCCGCCTCCATAATTATGGACTTCGCTTCTGAATCAGAGTATTCTATGGCAGCAAGATAATCCGGGTCTGACAAAATAGACTCAGCCTGTGTCCTGTGACACGTGGGCAGATACTCACCGGTTTTGGGATCAGCAACATATTCAATACCATATTTACTGAGTACAAGCCCCCAATGTGCTTCTGCATCGAAATTATCTTCTCTTAAAATCTCCTCGTAATTGAGAACGGCTTTATCGAACTCATTATTCTGTCTCAAAAAAACTGCACGATTATATAGATTACCTTTTCTGTCAAGCTCCTTGGGGATAGTTATGGTTGAACCGCAATACTGACATACACCCACGGAACTGTCGGGGACAATATCGAGGTCGCCACCGCAAATTGTACACTTTAATACTGCCAATTCTCTCTCCTCCTATAAATCCATATATGTATATAGAATATCATTTACATTATAGATTGTCAACAAATCCCCCTTTTTTTCGACAAAAAACTCTGTACCTTTTCCAAGGCACAGAGTCTTTTATATCAATCTTTTTTAGTTTAATTATTCTGTTTTTGCAGCCTCAAGCTCTTCTTTAATCTTATTGTTCTCAATAATTTCCTGCTGGAGCTTTTTCTGCTTCTTATTATAAACAAGGTATGCAATAATACCAACTACAACAAGGACTGCCGCCACAATGATGAGTGTTGTTGATGAGTTATCCTCAACATTTATTGTAACGCTGTCATAATTCATATAATAGCAACCCTCAAAAGCGTTATCAGCATAGTCTGTAAGGTTGCTGTGAACAACAAATTCTACAAGGCTGTCACAGGATGCGAAGCAATGGTCACCAAGGTCACCTGCACTCTCGGGCATTGAAACTGTCTTGATAGCATCGCAATCATAGAAGGCCTCTGCACCGATACTGTCAAAGCCATCTGCAAAAGTAATCTCTGTAAGTGCATCACAGTTGTAGAATGCCTTTTCAGCAATGTGCTTAATCTCTTCGGGAACTGCATAAGCACCGCTCTTGCCTGCGGGATAAAGCGCGATCGTGTTGAACTCGCCCTCATCGTTTGCCACAAGAAGAACACCCTCAAGTGACTTATATGTCTTGTTATCTGCTGCAACGCCGATACCCTGAAGTGCTGTACAGCCGTAGAAGGAAAGCGCATCAACTTCTGCAACTGTTGCAGGAAGCTCAACTGAACCGAGAGCCTTACAACCGCTGAACGCATACTTTTCGATCTTTTCAACCTTGCCGAGAGCAATTTTATTGAGTGCTTCACAATTTGCAAAAGCATCGGAGGAAATAACCTTAACTGCCTCGGGGATAACAATCTCTGTCAAAGCTTCACAGCCATAGAATACTGCTGTGTTGATAACATCAATATTCTTGGGAAGTGTAGCCTTAGCAAGCACCAGACAATTTTTGAAAGCACCAATTCCGATATTTGTAACGGAATCAGGAATAGTAACTTCAAGGATGCCTGCACCCTCAAATGCGTTTTTACCGATGTTAACAAGTGTTGCAGGAAGTGTAACAGTTTTTACTGCCACATTCTTTACTGCACCGTCTGCAACAGATGTTGTACCGTCTGCTACAACAACATCAGCAACCGCACCCTTAACCTTGTAAAGCACGGGACCTGCATAAACAACACCGTTCTGTGCTGTAAACCAAGCTGTACCGTCGAGAGCATCCGCCTCAACATTAACGAGAGTTGCAGGGAATGTAATTGCAGTAACAGCCTTTGCCAAATCGAAGGCTCCGCCGACAATATACTTTGTACCCTCAGCAACCGCAACTGTTGTTGCGCCTGCACAAACCATAATGAGGTGATCGCCGTCCGCACAATAAATTGCGTTATTAACTGCTTTAATATTTTTATTATCTTTGTCTACGGTAATTTTTGCAAGACCTGAGCAACCGCTGAATGAGCCTGCATTAAAGTCCTTAACAGATGCGCCAAGATTAATTGCCTTAAGAGCTACACAATCCTTGAATGCATCTACACCGATTTTCTCAACATTCTTACCAAGAACAACCTTAGAGAGTGCCTTGTTACCTGCAAACGCCTCTGCAGCGATTTCAGCAACACCATCGCCTACTGCAACAGACTTAAGACCTGTGTTCTTAAATGCTGCATTGGCAACTGTGTAAACAGATGCAGGAAGTGTAATGTCAACGAGTGATGCGCAACCCTCAAATGCAGATGCACCTATGTATGAAATGCCTTCTTCAAATGTAATCTTTGCAAGCTTAGCTGCGTTTTTGAATGTTGCATTGTTAAGCTTTGTTACATTTGCAGGTACTGTAAACTCTGTGATTACTGAATTTTCAAATGCGGAAATACCGATTTCTCTGAGAGCAGGCTCATCTGCAAGCTTAACAACTGAGATTGCGCTGCCGAAGAAAGCGTTATCACAAATTTTCTCAACTGACTGAGGAAGCTCGAATGTACCTGTTTTTGCAGCAGGGAAAACAATGAGCTCTGTGCCCTTTTTGTTATAAAGAACACCGTCAACTGATGAATATTCCTTGTTTTTATCAACAACCGTAATGCTTTCAAGCTTACTTGCGTTAAGGAATGAATGAGAACCAACTGTGTTTACGTTTTTGCCAAAGTCAATTGTGGAAATCTGAGTATTCGCAAAGGCATAATCAGCAACCTCAGAAAGAGTCTCAGCGAGCTTTACTTCCTTAAGCGAGGTACAGTCTGCAAAAGCCTCATATCCAACCATTGCAAGTGTACTCTCTGAGAAGTCGATAGACTCCAATGCGGAACATCCCTTGAATGCACCTGCAGAAACAAGACCCATTGCATCGTTGACTTTAACAGATTTAAGATTTACGCAGTTCTGGAAAGCATAAAGACCGATTTCCTCAACGTCATAGCCGAGTTCAAGAGTTTCAATGCTTTCGCAACCAAGGAATGCGTAATCCTCGATGATAGAAACACCCTCGGGGATAACCATATCCTTAACTGCGCCCTTGTATGAATAAAGAATTCTGCCGAGGTTCAAAGGACCGTCAGGCATTGCATTCTCCCATGCAGAGCCTACAAATGAGTCTTTTTCAACACTCTTCATATTCTTATGCTCATCAATCTCTGTGAGAGCGGTACAATCAGCAAAGCATCTTGCAGGAATTTCCGTAAGGTTATCGGGAACCTTGAAATATTCAAGTGATGTACATCCTTCAAAAGCAGAAGCTCCCACCTTTTCAAGAGCGGAAATACCGTCAATTTCCTTAAGAGCGGTACAGCCCTTGAAAGCGTTATCACCGATAACAGTGATATTGTTGTGAAGCTCTACCTTTTCCATTGTTGTGTTGCCTTCAAAGGCACCTGCACCAACAGAAACAACATTAAGGTTACCGAATTTTTTGGGAATCACAACCTCCTTGTCGGTACCTGTGTAGCCGACAATCTGAATTGCTGAGCCCAATTCGACCTTGATGTACTCAAAATTTTCTTCAACCTCTTTGTTAAGCTCTATTTCCTGTGCAGAGAAGGTTGTTTCCTCTTCTGCGAAAACAGAAACGGGAGCCGCAGCGATAAAAGCAAACACCATAATGAGTGCCATAATACTGCAGAGGGGCTTTTTAAATGCTGTCATAGAATAACGCATCCCTTCAAAAGAACTTTTTACCGTAAAAAAGATAAGTGAAAATCCACTTTACAGATAGAATTATTATAATATAAACACCTTCGGTTGTCAAGCAATACGCCCGACACCAAAGGTGTTTTAAAGAGTTAAAAGTCAACAAAATTTGCTATTCATTTATGTGTAAATTGCCACTATAGAAATATGCAAAACTCCATTCAGCTTAATGTAACAACTTCCGTTCTGTGGTGTTAAATTGCTGTAAGAACGCAGTTTTAGTGAGCGCAGGCGTATGAAGATACGTCAAGCGAACTAAAACAAGTTATTACACAATTTTTTCTGCAGAACGGACTGTGTTTTCGAGAAGCATTGTTATTGTCATAGGTCCTACACCACCCGGAACGGGTGTAATATATGATGCTTTCTTTTCAACCTCATCAAAGCACACGTCACCGCAAAGCTTACCCTCGGCATTGCAATTCATTCCCACATCCACAACAACTGCACCGTCTTTAACCATATCCGCAGTAACAAAATCCGCTTTACCTACTGCAGCAACAAGAATATCTGCCTGTGAAGTTTCCTCCGCAAGATTCTTTGTTCTTGAATGGCAGATTTCAACCGTGCCGTTTTCTTTAAGAAGTAGCATTGCCATAGGTTTACCCACAATGTTGCTTCTGCCGATAACAACACATTTTTTACCTGCTACGGAAATGTTGTAAAACTTAAGAATTTCCATAATTCCTGCAGGTGTACAGGGCAGATATGTGTAGTCCCCTATCATTATGTGACCAACGTTAAAGGGATGGAAAGCATCCACATCCTTCTCGGGATTTATAGAATTGATAACTGCCTGCTCATCAATGTGAGCGGGCAAGGGCAATTGGCACAAAATACCGTTTACCTTACTGTCGTTATTGAGTTCATCAATAAGCGTGAGGAGCTCAGCCTGTGTTGTTTCCTCAGGTAAAGCATACTCGTAGGAATTAACACCGATTTCCTCGCAACCCTTCTTTTTGTTGTTTACATATACCCTTGATGCGCTGTTATTGCCTACAATGATTACTGCTAAACCCACTTGGATATCATTATTGTTCAAAGCAGTTACGCGCTCCTTGAGCTCTGCTCTTTTGGCGGCAGAAACCGTCTTACCGTTCATCAATTCAGCCATTGTCTTTATCCTCCGCTGACTCTTCTTTCTTCTTATCTGCTTTCTCAGAAGCTTTGCTTTGCGCAAGTATTTTTGCCTGCTTTTCCTCACGGATTTCTTTAAAGGTTTTCTGTGCATCCTTAGGGAAAAAGTCGACACCCTCAATAGGTACAGGGTGCTTTTTCACCTTGATGAGCTTCACAACAAGAACAATTGCACATACAACAACTATAGCAAGTGAAAGAACCTGAGAAACTCTTAAATCCGTGCTGCCGATATACAGACTGTCGGTTCTCAAACCCTCAATAGCGGCTCTGCCCAAACCATACCAGATGCCGTAGCAAAGGAAAAGCTGACCGCTGAATTTACGGAACTTTTTGAGTATTACGTAAAGCACCAGAAAGCCCAGCATACACCACACAAACTCGTAGAAGAATGTGGGATGAACATAAAGATTTCCTTTTTCTATAATTTCAGGAATATTGGTTACACCTTCAAGACCGTATTTTTCGGGATTACGGCTGATATATGCGGCAACCTTTTCACTCATCATACCGTAATTACCGTTGGTAAATGTTCCGAAAGCCTCCTGATTGGCATAGTTCCCCCATCTGCCTATGCCCTGACCGATAAGAAGTGACATTCCTACCAAATCAAGAAGGTTGAGGAAATTCAGCTTTTCGACCTTACAGGTGATAAAACCTGCAATAATACCTCCGATAATACCGCCGTAGATGGCAAGTCCGCCCTGCCATATCTGGAATATCTCAGCAGGATGAACGCTGTAATAATCCCATTCAAAAATAACATAATAAGCGCGTGCACCGATAATGCCTGCAAAGGTACCATAAATAAGTACATCAACCATTTTTGACAGATTCATTCGCCAGGTATAGGCAATCCTGCCACCAAAAAGCGCAGCAAGAGTAAAGCCGAGAGCAATTATAATTCCGTACCATTTAATCTGCACGAAATGACCACCAACGGTAAACTCACAAAACACAGACGAAACATCAAAGGTTTTATCCATACCTGCAAATGTAACTCTGGCAAAGTCGGCAAACCATTCAATCATAATTCACACTCCATATTAAAATTACATATGTACCCGTTGTTATTTTGAACAAACAACGGAAAGAACTGCCTTACTTTCATCAAAGGCTCTGAGGAGAACCTCATTAACAAAAGAAAGCTTCATATTCTTGATAACCTCAAACTCGGAGAACAGCTCCTCATTTTCAAAGTGAGAGACCACGAGACCGTTTGCAAGGGTATCTATATCAGAAAAAGCCCTCACTGTTTTGCCGTATTGCTTTTTACGGACGGTTTCAAAATCCTCCTCGGATATAAGGGTTTTCTTAAGATTTTTGAGACAGTCATTTATTTTACGGGCAACCGCCTTGGGGTCAGATGACTCACCCGAAAAAATGGGTGCGGCATAGTTAAAGCCGTTGAAATACTCTGTTGCA
The DNA here is from genome assembly GCA_045532945.1 of Acutalibacteraceae bacterium. Lineage (GTDB taxonomy): Bacteria > Bacillota > Clostridia > Oscillospirales > Acutalibacteraceae > DTU089. Next base: position 267,103 of record JAZSGZ010000003.1, on the reverse strand, counting down.
AAGGTGCCGTTAATCAGTCCGCTGTCAAGAAGCTCCTTGTAAAGAGGTGACATCTGACCTGCGGCAACGTCAAGAATAACAGACATCGCAACCTCCTCTGCGAGAGTTCTCTCGGGAGTATCAGGATGTTCCTTGTATCCGAATGAGAACACAGGTGTTGCAACGGGCAGATGTGCCTCAACATACTCTGTAACAATAGTGTCAGGCTCTTCCTTAAAGGCTCTTTCAACAGTAACGGGCTCTGCTTTTTCCAGGAGTCTGTCAGCTATTTCAAGCACCTCGTCAACATTTGTGTTACCTGCAACTGCAAGTGCCATATTGGAGAGGTTATAAAAAGTATCATAACAGGAGAAAAGCATATCTGCGGTTATCTGTCCTATTGATTCCTTGGTGCCTGCAATATCAATCTTGACAGGGTGATTATGATACATACCGCCAAGCATATTGAAAAGGCACTCCCAATCGGGAGAATCCTTATACATATCAATTTCCTGCCCGATAATACCCTGCTCCTTGCGGACAGTTTCCTCTGTAAAATAAGGATGTCTTACAAAATCTAACAGAATCTCAAAATTTGCCTTAAAATTGCCTGTACAGGTAAAGAGATAACAAGTCCTGTCGAAGCTCGTATAAGCATTTGCGGATGCACCTGTTGCGGCATAGCGCTGAAAAGCATCAAGCTCCTCACTCTCAAAGAGCTTGTGTTCAAGGAAATGCGCGGTTCCCTCGGGAATTTCAATGAAATCCGCCTTATCACTACGCTTAAAGCGAGTGTCGATAGAGCCGTATTTTGTACCGAAAACCGCATAAGCAGACGTATATTCAGCCTTGGGATAGACGTAAATCTTCAAGCCCGACTTGTGGTCGATGGCATAATACCCTTCCTCAAGAACTTCATTTTCTATAAAAGCTACTTTATTTTCACTCATCGGACTCACCGCCTTCCCCTGTACCCTCAAGCATAAACACTGTATCAAGTGTAACCTGCTTTGCAGCTTCAATTATTTCATCACGTGTGACGGATTTGAAGCCATCAATAAAATATTCGGGTCTGTTATATGCACCTGAAACACATTGTGCCATAAACCATGCATCAAGCGACTCGGGGCTGTCGGACACACTCCTGAAGCTGTCCTCAAGTGCTTTTACGGATGCGCTGACATCCTCGTCCTTGAAGCTACCTTTTTTGATATCCTCGAGCTGATCAAGAATTGCCTGACGTGCTTTTTCCTCATTTTCGCTTTCGATACCGCTTTGCACAAACATCACGCCCTTGGGACGCTGAAGTCTTGCAGAGCAATAGTAGCAAAGGCTCATCTTCTCACGTACAACCGTGAAAAGCTTCGAATGAGGACTTCCGCCGAAAAGGTCGGACATTACCCGACGGGCAAAGTACATATCGTCGGCATTTTCCATACCCATTCTGAAGCCCATCACAAGCTTACCCTGCTTTACGGCTTCCTGTTCTTTTTCATATTTCACTTCCGTCGCGGATTTCGTAAACACCGTTTTATTGGAAACAGGCGCACGCTTCAGGTCGGAGGTATATTTCACAAGATTTTCTCGCACAAGGTCAAGGTCTGCGTTTCCGCTGACACAAACAACAATCTTTGCCTGTGAAAGTATTTCGTTATATGCCTCAAAAAGTGATTCAGGCGTAACCGCATTGATACCCTGTGCAGTACCGAAACGGTGAATACCGTAAACGTCACCGCTGAACATAATTTCCTCACAACGGTTTTTGGCATAGGCACGCTTGTCGCTGTTCTCAGAGGCAAGACGCTCTGCCAAAAGTCGCTTTTCACTCTCCACATCATCCGCAGAGAATACACCGTCAACAATACGGGGATTAAAAAGAAGCTCAAACAACAGCTTGCTGCACTCTGCGGTTATGCTTTCACCGTCAAATGCAAAGCGGTCGTCAATACAGGAAACTCCCATTTTCAGTACCTGATGGTCACCTGATTTTGAAACGTCAACAACGAGCTCTGCGCCGTAAAGCTGAGCAAGCTTACGCTCAATACTCGTAAGGTCAGGATACATTGCAGATGAACGTGCAAGCACATTGGGTACAAGGGCATAAGCCGATGCTTTTTCACTCAGGGGCATCACAAAGCTGACTGTAACACAGGCAGACTTAAAGCCCCTTGCAGATATATTGCAAAGCTCAATTCCCTGAGATATATTTTCTTTTTGGAAAGTGTATTCCATCAAATCACATCCGTTAAAATGGTTACAAGAACCGAATTTAAACATTATGATACCATAATCAGGAAAATCTTTCCATAGTTTTTTATCAATTTTCATAAATTATCTCCTTTCACAGATAGTTTTGGCAAAAGCCTTATAAAATAATCAGATGTAGTGTTTCTCAATACTGCAAACCATTGACAAACACAACTGTCTGTGATAATATATTGCAGTTATAATACTCTAATTTAAAGGAGATTTTCAGATGTCAGGACATTCTAAATGGAGCACCATTAAAAGGAAGAAAGAAAAAACCGACGGTGCAAGAGCAAAGGTTTTCACCAAAATCGGTCGCGAAATTGCAATTGCAGTACGTGACGGCGGTCCCGATCCTGCAGGTAACTCAAAGCTCAAGGATGTTATTGCAAAGGCAAAAGCAAACAATGTGCCCAACGACAATATTGAGAGAATCATCAAGAAGGCTGCCGGTGAAGGCGACACTGCCAACTACGAGGAAATCATATATGAGGGCTACGGTCCCTGCGGTATTGCTGTTGTTGTTAAAGCACTTACCGATAACCGTAACCGCACAGCAGGCGATGTACGTCACTATTTCGACAAATTCGGCGGTAATATGGGTACATCAGGTTGCGTTATGTTTATGTTCGATTACTATGGCGTAATCATTATCGAAAAAGAAGATGTCGACGAAGACAAGCTTATGGAAGATGCTATCGAATGCGGTGCTCTCGACTTCATTACAGATGACGAAGAAATCTACGAAATCCGCACAGATGCCAACGAGCTTGGCGCTGTAACCGAAGCACTCCAGGAAAAGGGCTACACCTTCGTAAGCAGTGAAACTGCTTACATTCCTCAGACCTACACAAGAATTGAGGATCAGGATAATATGAAGGGTATGAGCAAGATGCTTGACCTCTTCGATGATAATGACGATATCCAGGGAGTTTGGCACAACTGGGAAAATGAAGATGAATACGAGGGCTGATTTTTGCCTTTAAAGTATTGATTTTTCTACGAGTATGCTATATAATAGTAACACTTTATAGTTTATATTTACTTACGCTCAATTCGGTCATGCGACGGGTGGGTCCTGTGCGACGGGGCGCCGTGAACCATGTCAGGCGGGGAACCGAGCAGCATTAAGCGGGCCGTCCTGTGCGCCACAGTCCGCCTGCTCGTCGTGTGACCGAGTGGAGCGTAAGTTTTTTATTTGGAATTTATCAAGCATTTTTAACAAAACATAAGTGGAAAAGACTATCTCAGAATATAATTCGGATACTCTTTCCCCACTTTTCAGGAAGTGAGTATTTTGTACAGAGCTTTATACAGAAAATGGCGACCTCAGGTTTTTTCCGACGTGTCGGGTCAAAGCCACATTACAGACACCCTGATGAATGAAATTTCATCGGGCAGGCTTTCTCACGCCTATCTTTTCACAGGCTCTCGCGGTACAGGTAAAACCACCTGCGCCAAGATACTCGCAAAGGCAGTCAACTGCCTTAATCCGCAGAATGGCAGTCCCTGTAATGAATGTATGATTTGTCGTGGCATTGACGACGGCTCCATACTTGACGTTACCGAAATTGATGCTGCAAGTAACAACAGTGTTGACAATATCCGTGATTTGCGCGACGAGGTTAATTTCACCCCTGCCGCCGCAAAGTACAGAGTATATATTATCGACGAGGTTCATATGCTTTCTTCGGGCGCGTTCAACGCCCTTCTGAAAACTCTTGAGGAACCTCCCGAGCACGTTTTATTTATCCTTGCAACAACCGAGGTTCAGAAATTACCTGCAACCATTCTTTCTCGTTGTCAGCGGTTTGATTTCAGACGTATTCCGCCTGAGGATATTGCCGCAAGGCTTATGACCGTTGCACAGAATGAAAATCTGCAGCTGACTGAGGATGCTGCACTGCTTATTGCACGTGTCTCCGACGGCGCTTTGCGAGATGCTTTGTCAATACTGGACCAATGTGCAGGTTATAACGAGCCCATCACAATTTCAACCGTAAGTAACGCGGCAGGTCTTTTGGGTAAAGATTATCTGTTTGAATTATCCGATGCTATACTCAACGGTGACAGCTCATCCGTACTCAGCATCATCGACAGACTTCACGCATCCTCCTGTGATATGGAAAGGCTTATGAGTGAGCTTGTAAATCATTTCAGAAACATTATGATTGCCAAGACCACCCGTAATCCTGAAAAGCTTATTGTCTGTACACCGGACGAGCTTGAGCGCTACGTTAATAACGGTAAGAGCATCACATACGGCTCTGTGCTTCACATTATGGAAACCTTGTGCAAAGAAGCATCACAGCTTAAGTACAGCGCCCACCAGAGAGCGCAGACAGAGGCAACACTTATAAGGCTCTGCTCCCCTGCTCTTTCAACGGACCCAGAGGCTATTGTACGCAGATTGGATGAGCTCGAATCACAACTGATGCTGATAAAAGCTCAGGGTATCACTATTACAACCTCGCAGGAGTCCGAATCGCAACCTGCAAGAGAAGTACCTAAGGCACCGGTTACACCTCGAGAACCTGTGGCAGAGAGCATCACTCCCATCGTACCTTCTGCAACAACTGTACCTCAAACAGATTTTGACGAAATCCCCTCAGACGAGCCACCTGTAAAAGAGGATTACAGTTATGTTGTTGAGGAGCCTGTACAGACCGAACCTGCTGTTGAAGTATCTCCCACACCTGTAATCAACAACACCCCTGTTGACACAGGTATTGTTACGGAAAGTGATAAGGCTGTGCCCTTCGCTCCTTGGGAAAATACTCTCAATCAGCTCTCAAAAATCAACAGACCCCTTTACCCGATGCTTATCGGCTCAACCGCTTACAGAGCAGGAAACACCGTGTTTATCAAGGCGAAAAACACTGCATTCCCCCTTATGTTCTCACAGAAGACTCACACCGAGTCCATTGCCGAGGCACTTATGAGAGCAACAGGCGAAAAGCTGAAGCCTATGATTTACAACGACGGCTCCTCCCCCGAAGCAGAGGAAGGTGTAGAGCCCATTGACACATTTATTTCAAAGCTGAACAAACACCGGATTGATTATCTGGTTGAAGAATAAAATATAAAAAAGGATGGTAGAATATAATGAAAGCACGAATCCCCAACCAGGGCGGTAACTCACAGGCCGCTATGATGAAAAAGCTGCAGGATATGCAGGCAGAAATGAACCGCACTCAGCAGGAGGTTGAAGAAGCAGAATACTCCGCAAGCGCAGGTGGCGGTGCTGTTGAGGTTAAGGTTAACGGCAAGCACGAGGTGCTTGAAGTAAACATTCAGCCTGACGTTGTTGACCCCGATGATGTTGAGATTCTCTCCGATATGATTATTGCCGCAACAAACGAGGCAATCCGCAAGGCCATTGACACAATGGAGCAGAAAATGGGTAACGTAACAAGCGGTCTCAACTTACCCGCAGGCTTTGGTTTTTAATTATGGCTTATGATGTAGCCGCACTGGAAAAGCTCATCGAACAGTTTCAGAAAATACCGTCAATCGGCAGAAAAACTGCTCAGAGAATGGCTTTTCATGTGCTTGATTTATCAGATGACGGTGCCAAGGAATTTGCAGATGCAATCATAGATGCCCACACTAAAATACACCGTTGCTCACTCTGTTTCAACTTAACAGAGAATGACTTGTGTCCTATATGCGAAAGCAACAACCGTGACAAAACAACAGTCTGTGTCGTTGAGGAGCCAAAGGACGTCCTTGCAATGGAACGTATGAGAGAATATAAGGGTGTTTACCACGTATTGCACGGTGCAATTTCACCGATGAACGGTATAGGACCCGACCAGCTGACCATAATGAACCTTGTGGAGCGTGTTGCTTCAGGCGAAATAAGTGAGGTTATTATGGCAACCAACCCCACCATTGAGGGCGATACCACCGCGATGTATATCAGCAAATTGATAAAACCCTTCGGTGTTAAGGTTACACGGCTTGCCTACGGTATTCCCGTAGGCGCAGACATTGAATATGCCGATGATGTTACACTTATGAGAGCATTGTCAGGCAGAAGCGAACTTTAAAAGCGCAAAATTATCGGGCACTGCGTGTAGCTATTTATAATTACAAGTGGCAAACCACGTAAATTCACACGATGATATATTTTTAAATTACCTAAAGCCAATTAAATTACAAAGGAGGGAGTAGTTTTGGCTAAGCAAGAAAATAAAACAGTTGCACAGAACAAAAAGGCTTACCACGACTATTTCGTTCTTGAAACTTATGAGGCAGGCATTGAGCTTTTCGGCACAGAGGTAAAGTCAGTGCGTGCAGGCAAGCTCAATCTGAAGGAATCCTGGTGCAATATTGTAAACGGTGAAATGCTTGCCAACGGTGTGCATATTTCACCCTATGAATTGGGTAACAGGTTCAACCGTGACCCCTTAAGACCCAAAAGACTTCTTATGCACAAGAAGGAAATTATGAAGCTTATGGGCGAGGTCAAGCAACAGGGTTGCGCTCTCATTCCCCTGTCCGTTTACTTCAATGAACACGGCAGGGCAAAAATGCTTGTTGGTCTTTGCAAGGGTAAAAAGAACTACGACAAGCGCGAGACAGAAGCAAAGCGCGATGCCGAGAGGAATATTCAGCGTGCTATGTCACTTAAAAATCAATAAAAACAACAAATTCAACCATTAGTTAATAAGATTTTTCCGAAAAACAACTGACAGTTTATTAATTTTCACCTGTTTCAACCTTTGTTACCTTCAATTTCAGACACAGAAAAGTTAAAATGAAGGTGCAATAAACGGTACAGCGTACCAAAAGGAGAATGAACTATGTCAATATTTAACAAAAAGAAAAACGAATTTAACGAAGAACCCATTGAAGAAGTTTTCGATGAAGCTGAAGCACAGGACACAGGCACGATTGGTTCACGAATTGCTCAGGCAAGAAAAGCAAAAGGCTACACACAAGAGGAATTCTCACAAATGCTTGACGTTACTGCACAGGCTGTCTCAAAATGGGAAAACGATGTATCTTGTCCCGATATTCAGCTTTTACCAAGAATTGCAGAAATTCTCGGTATGACCACAGATGAGATTTTAACGGGTAAAGCTACAGAGCAAAAGAAAACAACTCAAAAGGTTAACATTGACACAAGCAAGCTCAAAATCAACATTAATGTAGTAAGACCGGGTCAGAACCCTGTAAACGTTTCTTTACCCTTCGCAATGGTAAAAAACTTTGCCAAAATAGGCAACGGAATTTCAGGCATAATGGGTAACGGAGCATTAGAGGGCGTAAAGCTTGACGAGATACTCACTCTTGTTGAAAACGGTGCAACGGGTGAAATACTTAATGTTGTCTCGGACGACAATACGGTTGTATCAATAACTATAGAGTAAAACTACATATACATACACCTGATTTTTATAGTCAGGTGTATGTAGAAACCTTTTCAATATTCAATATCCGCTCTTAATCTGAGCGAAGCGAAAATACGGGGATGAAAGGATTTCGACGGGGATTTTGAACCGTTATAAGCGAGCAGAGGCGTGGTACCGCTTTAAAAACCACACTTTTAAAAATAACTGACAATAATAAAACAGTTTTAGCAGCTGCTTAAGTCAGCTGCCGTTCTTACCGGGAGTACCGCGACCCGGATAAGAGCGTCATTTAGCGGTGCACGTGAACAAGGGAGAGCCTTGTACCTTGTCACGGATTAAAGGGCTACCAAGGTCAAAAGCCTGTTTATCGGCGCCTGACCAAGGGAATTCCAAAAGATAAACTACGCTCGTAGAAAGTTTCGGGAATAGATTTTCGGACGCGAGTTCGACTCTCGCCATCTCCACCAAGAAAAAAGCATCGCATAAGCGGTGCTTTTTTCAATGATGTTTGCCTTACGGCAAATGATGTCACTACGTTAATGATGTCGTTTTACTAATGATGTCGCTTCGCTAATGCTTATTGCAAACATCGCATCATTACGAACATAGTGAGCACATCATAATGCGGAGCATTGCTTCATATTTGCGTTAGCAAATGCTTCATTTGAGTTACTTTTACGTTTTTGATGTTTTGAGTCGAAAAGGGCAATTGCATAGTAATGTTTCTATAACTGAAAGCTTAACGACAAAATCCGAGTGCCGTTTGACACTCGGACCTTTTTATTTAATTACTAATGCCCCGCTTTTTTCAGGAATACTATCTATATCTATTTTATTCTCCTCACAATAGCGCAAGAAAAACTCCCGTGCTAAATCTTCGTCAGGTGTATTTTTCTTCACATGTGCTATATCTCTTAATATTTGAGCCGATATAACATCATTCATATAACGATGCAACAGTGAAGACCAACGACAATTTTTTTCACCGCGTCCATTTTTATAATAATCCCAAAATAAAATCTGTTTTGATTCTTCGGGTGTAAGCTTTAATTTATATTGTAAATTTGCAGCAACATACCCTTCTTGTGTATCGTCCCCCGCATAACTATCACCTACTAAAAAGACGCCAAAGACGCTCCTGCTTTCTTCTGAAGCATCCGGTTCTATCATTGTTAATACGCAAAGACCATTTCTCTTGATTTTTCTTATTCTTTTGTTTTTTCCATCTTTGTCGATTCCAGCCAAAGCCTTCCAATCGGTAAGCATTGTGCTTTCATAACAAACAAATTCTCCATTTTTAAAATCTTCTAATAACTGTTCGTACGAAATTTCGCCATCCATATATTTACGGCACTTTGAACACTGACTACACCAGGAACGTTTCTCAACTTCAATATTGTAATGAATTATTTCTTTACTGCAAACACCTGCAAAACCGACCTGCTTGTCAGATGCACCACCGTTACAATAATTACATTTAAAAGCAATGTTTGCTTCTTCGTATTGTTTATTCGAAGATGGTTTTCCTATATGGGCATTCACCGCTTCGCGTTTACGAGCTCTTTCCTCTTCAATTCGACAAAGTTCTTCATATCTTTTTTCAGATTCAAATTTTCTCTTCTCTGCTACATCTTTTGCGACAAGCGCTTGAAGTGAGTCATTATCCGTTATTTTTAGAGAACCATCTCCGAAAACGTTAAGGTACCCCAATTTTACAGTATCATCATCTTTTTTTGGAAGTATCTTTTTAAACTTTACTGTTATATACTTACTTTCCTGTTTTATTATTACACCTTCACCCCATACCTTATGTAGTACAGTAACATTTAATAAATCCATTGTTTTACCTCACTTTACACTTTCTGCTACTTGACCGAACCGACCTCAATTTTCACAATATAAATCCCAATTATCATTTTTGTGAAATTCACCATTTACCCAGCAACCAACCTTGATATCTTCAGTTGCACCTTTATTACAAGCATAAACATCACCGTTATAGGGATAATTTGTACCAAGGCATTTGTACATCCCTTCACCAAGAAATTCAAAAAGACGAGGTTTATTCACAAAATCTATTCCTTTGTTTGTTCTGTTATAACAAAAATCAGACGGAATAATACTGGAAACATTGGTTCCGAAACGCAAACCAACCATTTCATAAATTTCTTTTAAATTCACTTTGTAATGCAAACCATATTCAGATATAAGCTCTTCAACAACAATTCGCATTTGCTCGTTAATGGTTAGTTTTTCGAAATCTCTCTTTCTTTCAAAAACAATATATTGTTTTTCAATATTTACCTCAACGACCTCATAATTCACACTGAGCCAACTTAGAGCAATTGAATGAGTTGTTGTATTAGCCCAGAAAGCCCGATGTGTAGTAGCTGAATTAGGTAATTTGAATTTCAAAATATCTTCAATTTCTGTATATGTCAACTTCACACGGCTCTGATTACTCTCGTGAAGATAATCTGATAAGAAACGATACTTTTTACTTCCCGAAGGCAATTCAACATTTTCAGTCTTTGTAAGAATCCCTGATTTTTCCAACAAGGAAACCCGTTCTTCCAAAGTCACTATGCGATTCATAAGGTCAATAATTATTTTATCATATTCCATTTCTAAACCTCCTCAAAATCTTCAAAAGCTTATTTTTCAGCTTAATGCATTTATATAATATCATGCAGTCTTATTGGTGTCAATATATTTTTGTTATTTTTTTAGTATTTTTTGTGACTCCTGGCGTATTTTGGTAAATTTACTTTATTTTCACATAATCTTGAGTTAATAAACACAAGTAAATACAACAACCCCCGACATCGTTAACACAATGTCGGGGGTTTAATAAAACTATTTAATTATGAGTCGATTAACCGAAAAGACCACCGATAAGCTCGAAGAAATATGCAAAGAGACCGAAGATGATATTAACAATTGTGTTAGGTCTGATAATCTCCTGTTCATCCTTCTCAGAGGGGCCGATTGAATAGTTGAATACCTTTTCGTCTTCAACGCCTGTATCTACCCACTCGCCTTCAGCGTTCATTTCCTGCTCAACGTAATTAATAACGAGAACAAAATCACCGAAGTCTTCGTGAACAAAGTTCACATCATAGCCTGTTGCTTCTGTGAATTCACCCTGGTGTTCATCATTTACCCACCAGCTAATAGGGAGATATCTCTTTGAACCTTCAACGGGGTTCATATTATCCATACCGCTACCATAAGCTGTGAAGCGAACTGTTTTATGGTAAACGTATTCGGGAAGAAGACCTACTGCCTTGTTGTTATCAGCAGAGAATACCTTTTTACTGCCGATATCTGCAATTGTATCTGTTGCACCGCAACCGTTTGTACAGCTTGCTGTCTTTGTACCGTCTTCATCGTAAGTGGCATCACCGTTGGAAACGTACTTATCAAAGCTATGTGCACTAACGGTGAATGAGAAATCAACTGAAAAAGAGCATTTTGCCTGATCACAAGCAAACACAAGAGTTGTTGAATGAGAAGCGATAGCAAGACCTGCCTTAGGCTGAACTGAAATAACAAGTGTCTCCGCAGGCTCAAGAATAAGCTTTCCGCTTACAATAGAAATATTATAATCTTCACTTTCGGGAAGTGTATATGTAAGTGTAATATTACCTGAGTTTGTTATTGTAATTGTTTCGGCAGCGGGTGCTGCATAATCCTCACACACAGAACCGAAGTTTGTGCCGCTGATTTCAACATCGGCATCAATAACAACCTCTGTCCAAACAGGAACATATGTAACATCGCCTGTAACCGTTGCAATCCTTTCACCCAAACCGATTGTATCCACAACAGGAGTGAAAACTTCATTTCCGTTTTCATCCTCCGTAATCTCGATTACAGTTGCTGTCCAACCTGTCTGAACAAAGCCCTCACGAGTAAAGATAGCATCGGGAGCGGTTGTATCCTTATTGAAGTTGACTGTTTTTGTCTGAGCGGTACCTACACCAAATTCGCCACCGTCAAATGTTACTGTATACTTGTTAACAGTCCAATAGGGATAAAGTGTAAGGTTTTTGGTAATCTTCTGGTTCTTTTCAAGGGTATATGTTCTTGATGTACCACCCGCATTTGCTGACCAGCCTGAATGTGTGTAACCGGTACGAGTATAGGTTTCACCGAGAAGAGTGACATATTTATTCTTTTCAATACCATCCTGAACATACTCGTCGGTTTCTTTTGCATATTTACCGGGCTTATATGTTACTGAATAAGTTGTTGCTGCAAAAACGGAAACGCTGAAAGCAGATAAGAGCATAAGCGCAGCCATAAAAACAGCTAAGGTTTTTTTGAAGCTTGTCTTCATACGATATTCCTCCAATTAAAAAGTTAGACTTTTACCATTGAATTATAACACATTTGTCAAGAAATTTCAACAAGTTAATACTAACACTTTCAACAAACATAAGGCAAAAAAACTGTGAAACTTCCCAATATATTACAAGAAAAATATTGTAAATAACAATATATGGCATAAAAATGTTTTAAAACAATATTCTACCATACTTGATTTGTTCTTGATTTCGTGATATTCTTTTAAAAGATTTTGTAGATTGGTGAAAGTATATGAAAATTGGTAATCTGGAAATAACTGAAAAAGCTGCTCTTGCTCCCCTGGCAGGTGTTGCTGACAGAGCATTCCGCGAGCTTTGTCGCAGCTACGGAGCTGCCTACACAGTAGGAGAAATGGCAAGTGCAAAAGGTATCAGCCTTGGTGACAAAAAGAGTGCTGAGCTTCTGTACATAACAGAGCCTGAGCGCCCCTCCGGTGCACAGATTTTCGGTAATTCACCCGAAACAATGGCAATTGCCGCAGAAAAAGCATTAGAATTCTCTCCTGATTTTATAGATATAAATATGGGTTGCCCCGCACCCAAGGTTGCTTCGTCCGGTGGCGGTGCCCTTCTTATGAAAAGCCCGAAGTTAGCATCCAATATTGTTAAAGCTGTTGTTGAAGCTTCCGCGGTACCGGTAACCGTAAAAATGCGTTCCGGTTGGGACGACAATAATATAAATGCAGTTGAGCTTGCCAAAATGTGTGAGCAGGCAGGTGCTGCGGCAATCACAGTCCACGGCAGAACAAAGGTACAGATGTATGCCCCCCCTGTGAATACAGATATCATTAAAGCAGTAAAACAAGCGGTAAGCATTCCCGTAATCGGTAACGGTGATGTTGTTGACGGCAAATCTGCAGCCGGAATGCTTGAAGAAACAGGCTGTGATATGGTTATGGTTGGCAGAGGTGCTCTCGGCAGACCCTGGATTTTTGCCGAAATAAATGCTTACCTTGACCACGAGGTCATTTTACCGGAGCCACCCATCACACAGAAAATGCTTGTTATGTTAAAGCATATTGAAAAAATTTGTCAATACAAGGGTGAATACATCGGTCTGCGTGAAGCACGCAAGCATGCCGCCTGGTACACCAAGGGACTCCACGGAGCCGCCAATTACAGGGCTCGTATAGGTCTTATATCCTCTATGGAAGAATTACAGACAATAGCCTCTGAGCTTATAGAACAAAACTCCTGATTCCAATATTTGTGTAATGAAATTGCTCATCTCGTATGATAAGATTTGTATATCTTTTTTCATACGAGGTGATTTTTTTGAAAAAACTATTTTCGGTTGCGTTGGCAACAATACTTTTAATGTGTTCACTTGCTGTACCTACACGTGTTTTTGCATCATCTTCAATTACAGGTGCAGGACGAGTCAACACATCATCCGGTCCACTGAATGTGCGCTCATCCCCCTCTGCATCTGCCTCTGTAAAAGCACGACTTGACCGCAATACTTACGTCACTTTACTGGGACAAAGCGGTTCTTTCTGGTATGTTCAATACGGGCAAAGCAGTTACGGATACTGTCATAATAAATATATTGCACAGGTATCATCCGCTGTAAGATATGTTAAATTATCCTCGGGTACGCTCAGAGTACGAAAAACACCATCATTGAGCGGAGCTATACAGGATAATCTTGCAGAAGCCACACCCGTAGTCGTCCATACTGTTTCAGGCGACTTTGCCCGGATTATTTACTACGGAAACAAGGTAGGATACGTAAGCAAGCATTACCTTACTGCCACAAAGCCTGTAAACAAGTATAAATCCATACAATTAAATGTGCCTGACTACAAACAGACAGACTCCCGTTGGGGAAGCGTGACCCTTGGTAATTCGGGGCAAAGCATAGCACGTATAGGTTGTGCCACAACAGCACTTGCAATGACAGAAAGCTATCGCACGGGTACGGTTATTTACCCTCACCAGATGGCGAAAAAGCTATCTTACACATCAGGTGGTGCAGTCTATTGGCCTTCAAGCTATAATATAAGCACCTCATCAGGTTATTTACAGACAATATACAACGCCTTGTCACAAAACAAACCTGTTATTGTGGGTGCAAAGAAAAGTAACGGTGGTCAGCATTATGTTGTTGTTACAGGAATAAAAAGCACAAACACACTCACACCTGATGCATTTTATATAAATGATCCCGGTTCAACATCACGTAAAACGCTCGCTCAATTCTTTAATGCTTACCCTTATTTTTATAAAATTTTATGGCAAAAATAAATTAACTCCTAAACAAACAGATGTTTTGTATATTGCTTACAAAACAAACAGCATTTTTTATACTAAAAAATATTATATTATATGCAAAATAATACTTCCATTTTTGCCGCAAAAGTGTTATACTACTTTAGGTTAAACTATAATAGAATTTTTCTGCTGATTCTTCAGTTTGAAATAGCATGATTTCGAGTTTAAGGAGTGCGGTTTGTGGAAAGATTTGTTATCCGCGGAGGAAATAAACTCAACGGTAAAATCACAATAAGCGGTGCAAAAAATGCGGCTTTGCCTATTATTGCGGCTTCTGTTTTCGCAGGTGAACCCTGTCGCATTGAAAATGTACCTGAAATAAGCGATGTCAGAATGATGGCAAAAATTCTCCGTTTCATCGGTGCAGATGTCACAATGCCCGAGCCCGGTGTTATGGTTGTGGATTCACAGAAAGTTCGAGCTGACATCACCATCCCTGATGAAATGACAAGGAAATTACGTGCATCGTATTATCTTCTCGGTGTACTTCTCAGTAAATACGGTTGTGCAAGTGTTGCACTCCCCGGTGGTTGCTACTTCGGTGTGCGCCCCATTGACCAGCATATAAAAGCATTTGAAGCTCTCGGAGCATCTGTTAACACCGATAATGCAGTTGTAGATGTTAAGTGTGACGAGCTTTACGGCTCCTCAATTTACCTTGATGTTGTTTCCGTCGGAGCTACAATAAATGCTATGCTGGCTGCTGTAAAGGCAAAAGGCCTTACAGTTATCGAGAACGCTGCAAGAGAGCCTCACATTGTTGACCTTGCCAATTTCCTTAACTCTATGGGTGCGGATGTTCGCGGTGCAGGTACCGAGGTTATCAAAATCCGCGGTGTGTCCGAGATGCACGGTTGCACATATTCAATAATACCCGATCAGATTGAAGCAGGTACTTATATGGTTGCCGCTGCCGCTACAGGCGGAGACGTAATTATTGACAATGTAATTCCCAAACACCTTGAATCCATCAGCAACAAGCTTGAGGATTGCGGTGTTACGGTTATTGAGGGTGACGAAAGCGTACGCATCATATCTGAGGGTGGCAGACCCCGTGCCTGCCGTGTGAAGACAAGCCCTCATCCCGGGTTCCCCACAGATATGCAGCCTCAGTTCGCAACACTTCTCACAATATGTGACGGTAACAGTACAGTTGTTGAGGATGTTTGGGACAACCGCTTCAAGTACATTGACCAGCTCAGACGAATGGGTGCAAATATAATTGTTAATGGCGATACTGCTCTCATTACAGGTGTTGATTCACTTCACTCTGCTCCCGTTGAAGCAGATGATCTCCGCGCAGGTGCTGCAATGGTAATTGCAGGTCTTATTGCGAAGGGTGAAACCTCCATAGGCAACATAAAGCTTATTGACAGAGGCTATGAAAATATTGTTGAAAAGCTTACTGCGGTAGGTGCAGATATTTCAAGAGTTAATTTTGACGAGGAATAAATAATATGCTTAAGTTTTGTCCGCTGTTTTCATCGAGCAGCGGCAATTCTGTTTACATAGGGGATAACGAAGGCGGAATCCTCGTTGATGTAGGCAGAAGTGCCAAGCAAACTGACTTGATGTTAAAAAATATCGGTGTAGATGTTGATACAATCAAGGGTATATTTGTAACCCACGAGCACATCGACCACATTTGCGGTCTGAGTGTGTTTGCTGCAAAACACAAAATACCTGTCTATGGTGCACCCGGCACACTACTTGCTTTAAAGCAGAAGGGTGTACTTTCGGAAAAGCACATTGACATTGCCGTAAATACCGATGATGTTCCTGTTGCGGGACTTAGTATTAAACCTGTGAGGACTTCTCACGATTGTGCTGACGGCAGAGGCTATATCATTACCGGGTGTGATGGTGTTACACGTGCCGCCATTGTAACGGATACCGGCTTTGTATCACCCGAATTACTCGAGGCAGTAACAGGCGCCAAAATGGTTTACATTGAATCAAACCACGATGTTGCTATGTTGCGCACAGGACCTTACCCCTATCCTCTGCAAAAAAGGATTTTGTCAAATTTCGGGCATCTTTCAAATGATGCCTGTGCCGATGTACTCACGGCACTTGTCAATAAGGGCACAACACACATATCACTTGCCCATCTGAGTCGTGAAAACAACACTCCGCAGTTAGCCTTTGATACATCTGTTACAGCACTCAAAGAATTAGGTGCACTGAACGGCAGAGATTATATTCTCAAGGTTGCCGAACCGGATAATACCGACGGACTTATGCTTTTATAAAAAAAGCTTGCCATACACTTCTTGTGTATGGCAAGTATTTTTTAAACAATAATATCAACAACTTTTGCAAGCTCTTCTTTAATAAGCTGATGACCTGCCGCATTAGGATGAACACCATCTGTTGTCCAATAAGCTGTATCACCATCTGCAGAAGCTTTGTCAAACTCCTTTTGAAGCGGTACAAAATAAAGACCGTATTTTTCTGCAATTCTTTGTGCAGCCGCACCTCTTTTTTGCACTTCCTCACGGAATGTATCATAGTACATTTCTGTACCTGAGCCGTTAAGCACAAAGGGCTCTAAAATAATTATTTTTATATCAGGCAAGGCTTCCTTAACCTCTTCAATAAGCATAGAGTAAATCATTTCAAATTTCTGTGCTTCTACACCATTCTGTACAGAAAGCTCATGCCAGACATCATTTACACCAATCAGAATTGACATTATATCAGGCTTAAGATTAATAATATCATCCTTAATCCTTGCATATAAATCAACGATTCTGTCGCCGCTTACACCTTTGTTTATAAATTCAATTTTGCCCTTATGACTTTTCAGATACTCTGATGCAAGAAGGATGGGATAACCGTAACCGAACAAACAGCTACCCACACCTTCGTCTATATCAACTCTGTTCGCATCTGTTATAGAATCTCCCTGAAACAAATATCTCAACATATAAATTCCCCTTTACTATCAACGATTGTTGTGATATACTTATTTATTGGGTCCGTCGTAGAAAGACTCAGTAACCTCAACCCACGGACATTCGATTTTCTCAACAATATTATTGGGTGCTGCCCAATAAACAGCGTTGGTTATAATCTTTTGTATCTCAGGAATATAATACGTGGGATTTTCCTCATGACCGGGTTGGAAATAGAATACTCTGCCCATACCCTTTGTCCAGCAACAGCCCGAGCGGAAAACCTCGCCACCCTTGAACCACCCGAGGAAAACAGTTTCTTCGGGTGAAGGAATATCGAAGCGCTCACCGTACATTTCCTCTACAGGAATGTTGAAATACTCAGGAAGACCCTTGGCGATGGGGTGATTCGGTGCAATACACCACACTCTTTCACGGTCACCGTCACGCCATTTAAGAGAGCAGGTTGTTCCCATAAGCTTTATAAAGGGCTTGGAGAAGTGTGCTGAGTGAAGAGCAATAAATCCCATACCGCGCATAACACGGTTATGTATGCGTTCAACCAAATCATCCGGTACACAATGATGTGCCATATGACCCCACCAAAGGAGCACGTCTGTACTTTCAAGTACGTCATCAGGCAATCCGTTATCAGGGTCATCAAGTGTTGCAGTTCTCACATTAAGGTCATCGTTAACCTGAAGAAAATCCTTAATGCAGTTGTGAATACCATTGGGATAAACTGCTTTTACTGATTCGCTTTCCTTTTCATGACGACCTTCGTTCCAGATTGTTACATTTATCATAACCAAATCACCTCATTTAATATATAACCTTATAATATATCAGCGATTTGATTTTTTCAAGTATATATTATTCTATATTTAAAAATTAATTAAAAAATGTGAGTTCGAAACCATCCTCACAGGGATGGAGTGACTGTAATAAACCGTATATGGTTTGAATACACTCGCTCCGACTTCCCGAATCAAAACTACGGAGTGATAAAATTGAAAACTAAGAAAAAAATCCGCGGCATTGCCGCAGGGGCAATTATTGCTGCCTCTTACGTTGTACTGACTTATATTGCAGCAGCATTTAATCTGTCAAGCGGTGCAATTCAGATCAGGTTATCTGAAGCACTGACAATACTCCCCATCTTCACCCCCTATGCTATACCCGGTTTGTTTATCGGTTGTTTGTGCGCAAACCTCCTTACAGGCTGTGCAATCACCGATATTGTTTTCGGTAGCATAGCTACACTTATCGGCGCAGTCGGAACGTATCTGCTGCGGAAAAGAGGATTTTTGTCAATAATTCCACCCATCTTATCAAATGCGATTATTGTACCGTTTATTCTCATATACGTGTATAACCTTGAGGGTGCATACCCCTATTTTTTCTTTACTGTTTTAGCAGGAGAGGTTATTTCCTGTGGTTTTTTGGGCCTTTTACTTAAAAAAGGTCTGAAAAAAAGGAGTATTGAAAAATATCTTTAACAAAACTGTTACAGATTTACTTTTAGGGTTTATTTTTCAAATATTTTAGAGTATAATTCTAATTAATTCATAAGTTGGCGAAAGGATAGTGTTTCATGATTATTGATGAAGCAATAAAAAATGCTAAAAGAATCCATTTTATAGGAATTGGTGGCAGCGGTATGTGTCCCCTTGCAGAGATTTTGCACTCACAGGGTCACTACCTTACAGGTTCCGATAATAATGAGTCAGATACAGTAAAAAGAATCCGAAATATGGGTATTCCCGTTGTGATGGGACAAAAAGCAGAAAACGTTGACGGTGCCGATATGGTTGTGTACACAGCCGCATTATTACCGGACAATCCTGAGCTCGTTGCTGCAAAGGAAAAAGGTATCCCTACCTTTGAACGCAGTAAGCTTTTCGGTTATTTCACCCGTAAATATGATAACTGTGTAGGTGTTTGCGGTACACACGGCAAAACAACAGTCACATCAATGCTTACTCATATACTTATTGAAAATGAATTTGACCCCTCGGCAGTTATTGGTGGCAGACTTCCTCTTACCGGTACAAACGGCAGAGTCGGTGAAAGCGATATTCTCGTGTGCGAGGCTTGTGAGTATAAGGATACATTCCTTGACCTTACACCCGATATCAGCGTAATACTTAATGTTGACCGTGACCATATGGAGTATTTCAAAACACTTGAAAACCTTGAAGCCTCCTTCAGAAAGTTTGCTGATATGTCAACAAAGTGTGTTATCTATAACGGTGATGACAAAAACACTGTTGACAGCATTCAGGGTGTCAACGGTAAAACAATGATTACATTCGGCAAAAACGACGACTGTGATTACGTTGCCAAGAACGTTGAATGGAAAGATGGTGCTTTCCCCTGCTATGACGTTTACCACAAAGGTGAGCTTCTCGGCAGAATTGAACTTAGTGTTCCCGGTGAACACAATGTACTCAACTCTTTGGCTGCAATTTGTACTGCAATGTACCTCGGTGCAACCTTTGAACAGTGTCGTATAAGCGTTGCAACCTTTAAGGGTGCAGGCAGACGTTTTGAATATCTCGGTGCATACAACGGTGCAGACATTGTTGATGACTACGCTCATCATCCCGCAGAAATTGAAGTAACCTTAAATGCAGCTCAGAAGATGAGTTATAAACGTGTATGGGCAGTTTTCCAGCCGTTTACATTCAGTCGCACAAAGATGCACCTTGAAGCATTTGCAAAGGCTCTTTCAATTGCAGATAAGGTTGTGCTTACCGAGATTATGGGTTCCCGTGAAATCAACACATACGGTATAACTACACAGGACCTTGCAGATGAAATCCCCGGTAGCGTTTGGTTTGACACATTCCCAAAGGTTGCAGATTACCTTAAGGAAAACATCTGTGAAGGTGACCTTGTACTCACACTCGGTTGCGGTGATGTTTACAAAATCGCTAAATTAGTCTTGGGTAAAGAATAAATTTAACAAAAAAGATACTCCCCACAGAAAACTTGAATTTTTTTGTGGGGAGTATAAAAAACAAAAGTTGCTTGACTGTTTCGGTCAAGCAACTTTTACGTTTAATTAAACTAACTCAAGAATGCACATCTCTGCTGCGTCACCGCGGCGAGCTTCAGTCTTGATTATACGGCAGTAACCGCCGTTAACATCTTTATACTTGGGAGCGATCTCGTCAAAAAGCTTTTTAACGACATCTTCCTTAGTAATGTATGCCAAAGCCTGTCTCTTGTTATGGAGACTATCAACCTTTGCGAGGGTGATCATCTTTTCAGCCATAGCGCGAACTTCCTTCGCTCTTGTGACTGTTGTTGTCATCTTACCGTTTTCGAGTAAAGATGTAACCATATTACGAAGCATTGCCTCGCGGTGATCACTGGCTCTGCCGAGTTTTCTTGTTCCTGGCATCTAAATCACTCCTTAATCGTAATGTGGACTTATTCGTCCTCGTCACGAAGAGAAAGACCAAGTGAAGCAAGTTTAGCAACAACCTCTTCAAGAGATTTTCTGCCAAGGTTTCTTACCTTCATCATATCCTCTTCTGTTTTGTTGATCAAATCTTCAACAGTGTTAATACCGGCTCTCTTGAGACAGTTGAATGAACGAACTGAAAGGTCAAGCTCTTCGATGGTTGTTTCAAGAACCTTGCCGTTTTCTGAATCATCCTTGTCTACCATAATCTCTGTATTAGAAACATCATCAGAAAGCTCTACAAAGAGATTAAGGTGCTCAGTGAGAATCTTTGCAGCATAGGAAACAGCATCCTTAGCAGAAATTGTTCCGTCTGTCCAGATTTCAATTGTGAGCTTATCATAGTCGGTAATCTGTCCTACACGAGTGTTATCTACTGTGTAGTTCACCTTTAATACGGGTGTATAGATTGAGTCAATAGCGATTACGCCGATTGCAGGCTCAAGAATCTGCTTGTTTCTGTCTGAAGAAACATATCCTCTGCCCTTGTCAGCAGTAAGCTCCATAACAACATGTGCATCAGCATCAAGTGTTGCAATGTGATGGTCAGGGTTAAGAATCTCAACCTCTGAATCTGCTTTGATGTCACCCGCTGTAATTTCACCGGGGCCGTTCGCCTCGATATACATAATCTTGGGACCGTCTCCGTGTATTTTGAGAATAACGCCCTTAAGGTTAAGAACTATCTCGGTAACATCCTCTTTTACGTTGGGGATTGTTGAGAACTCATGAAGAACATTGTCTATTTTAACTGAAGTAATAGCATAACCCGGAAGAGATGAAAGAAGAACTCTGCGAAGGCTGTTACCAAGTGTTGTACCGAAACCTCTTTCGAGGGGCTCTACAACAAATGTACCATATGCTGAATCTTCTGCTGATCCGATAAACTTTACTTCGGGTTTCTCAATACCAATCATACCAAACCCTCCTTAAAATTGCGCAGTCAAGCTGCGATTTTTGTTTTGCCTTTTCATATAAGGCATGAGGCTAAAGAGCATTATTTTGAATAGAACTCGACGATAAGATGCTCTGCAACGGGTACATCGATCTGATCTCTTGAAGGAAGGTTAATAACCTTACCTGAAAGAGCTTCACGACTGAGGTCAAGCCATGCGGGAACCGGACGGCTGCCGTTTGCTTCAATAATATTCTTAAATGCGTCGGTCTGAGCTGATTTTTCCTTAATGGAAATTACATCGCCTGCCTTGCAAAGGTATGACGGAATATCAACCTTCTTACCGTTAACACAGAAGTGACCGTGTGTAACGAGCTGTCTGCCTTCTGCACGGGAATCAGCCCAGCCAAGAAGGTAAACAATGTTATCCAAACGGCTTTCACAGATCTTAAGGAGGTTTTCACCTGCCTGGCCCTGCATTTTCTCAGCCATAAGGAAATATTTGTGGAACTGTCCTTCAAGAACGCCATAGTAACGTCTTGCTTTCTGCTTCTCGCGAAGCTGCATGCCGTACTCAGAAACCTTCTTACGACCCTGACCATGCTGGCCGGGTGCATATGAACGGCGTTCTAAAGCACATTTATTGGTATAGCATCTGCCACCCTTTAAAAAGAGCTTCTGGCCCTCACGGCGGCAAAGCTTACATACCGCACCGGTATATCTTGCCATAATTCGTTTCCTCCTATTATGTTATACACGTCTTCTCTTGGGCGGACGGCAGCCGTTGTGAGGAATAGGAGTTACATCCTTAATGAGTGTAACATCAAGTCCAGCAACCTGTAATGCTCTGATTGCAGCTGCTCTACCTGCACCTGGGCCTTTAACATAAACTTCAACAGTTTTCATACCGTGATCAATAGCAACCTTTGCTGCAGTTTCAGCAGCTGTCTGAGCTGCGAATGGAGTGGACTTACGAGAACCTCTGAAGCCCATCTCACCGGCACTTGCCCATGAAACTGCGTTACCCTGAGTATCAGTAATTGTAACTATTGTGTTATTGAAGGTGGATTGGATATGAGCCGCACCGCGTTCAATATTCTTACGCTCACGACGCTTGCGTGTTCCGGCTTTTTTGCCGGTTGCTTTTGTAGCCATTCTAATACCTCCTCCGACTTATTTCTTCTTGTTAGCTATTGTCTTCTTGGGACCCTTACGAGTACGAGCGTTTGTCTTTGAACGCTGACCTCTTACGGGGAGTCCTTTTCTGTGACGAACACCACGATAGCAACCAATTTCTACAAGTCTCTTGATATCGAAAGCTGTCTCACGACGAAGGTCACCTTCGACCTTAACGTTGTGGTCAATATACTCACGTAATTTTGCTACGTCTTCCTCGGTAAGGTCTTTAACTCTTACGTCGGGATTAACACCGGTAGCAGCGATGATGTCGTTAGCTGTCTTGGGTCCGATACCGAAAATATAGGTAAGACCAACAACAACTCTCTTATCTCTTGGTAAATCAACACCTGAAATACGCGCCATTTGTCAGTTGCACCTCCAAATAATGGTTTGCGTAAGGCTATTAGCCCTGACGCTGTTTGTGCTTGGGATTCTCACAGATAACCATGATTTTTCCCTTACGTTTAATTACCTTGCATTTTTCGCAAATTTTCTTGACAGAAGGTCTGACTTTCATTAGAATACCTCCTAAAATTCAGCTTTTGCCTAAATTCTTATTTTGAACGCCATGTGATACGCCCACGTGTAAGGTCATATGGCGACATTTCAACAGTAACCTTATCACCCGGAAGAATTCGAATGTAGTTCATTCTGAGCTTGCCGGAAATGTGAGCTAAAATCTTGTGACCGTTTTCCAATTCAACCTGGAATGTTGTGTTGGGTAATGCTTCAAGCACAGTACCCTCAACCTCGATCATATCGTCTTTGGACATAACAAATACCTCCCTGACTAATTTTGTTTTGGTCTTTAAATCTTTGTCATAATCAACGGTCCGCTGCTTGTGATTGCAATTGTATGCTCAAAGTGAGCGGACAATTTG
Source organism: Acutalibacteraceae bacterium (assembly GCA_045532945.1). Lineage (GTDB taxonomy): Bacteria > Bacillota > Clostridia > Oscillospirales > Acutalibacteraceae > DTU089. The sequence continues at coordinate 243,549 of JAZSGZ010000003.1, read as the reverse complement.
CCGTCGGTTGTTTTTACCGTCCAGCCATCGGACAATGTTTTAACAGATGCCTTACCCTCGTTAATCATGGGTTCAATGGCAATTGTCATGCCGGGTACCAAACGAGCACCCCTACCGGGAACACCGTAGTTCGGCACCGCCGGGTCTTCATGAAGTGCGGCACCTACGCCGTGACCTGTGTATTCCCTTACTACTCCGTAGCCACGTTCCTCGCAATATGTCTGGATTGCGCTACCCACATCACCGAGTCTGCCGCCGGAAACCGCCTTACTTATACCTTCATAGAGGCTCTGTTCGGTAGTTTCTATCAGCCGCTTCGCTTCTGCAGAAATGTCTCCGCAGGCGAAAGTGGCGGCATTATCACCGGTATAACCGTTGATACAGGCTCCGAGGTCGATACTTACTATGTCGCCTGCCCTTAAGATGCGTGATTTGTTAGGGATACCATGAATAACCTCGTCATTTATGGAAATGCATGCGGAAGCAGGAAAGCCGTTGTAATTGAGGAATGTAGGTTTTGCACCCTTACTCTCAATATATTTACGGGCTATGCGGTCAATCTCCCAGGTTGAAACACCGGGCTCAACCGCCTCACCTGCTACCTTAAGTGCTTCTGCTGAAATCCGACAGGCTTCAAGCATCTGTCTGATTTCTTTTTCGCTTCTGAGCACTATCATGCTTAATCCTCCAAAACCTTGAGGATGGATGCTGTAATCTCCTTAATAGGAGCAGTACCCTCTACGCTGCGGAGCTTGCCGCATTTAGCGTAATAATCCTTTAACGGTTCGGTCTGTTCGTGATAAACATTGAGTCTGTCAAGAACTGTCTCGGGAGCGTCGTCCTTACGAATCTGAAGCTCACCGCCACAAGCATCGCATACGCCCTCAACCTTCGGCTTCTTATTTTCAATATGATAAGAAGAACCGCAAGCCTTACAAACGCGTCTGCCTGACATTCTGTTTACAATGTTTTCATCAGGTACATCAATATCAACAACCTTGTCGATGATGATACCCATATTATCAAGAGCCTCAGCCTGAGGGATTGTTCTGGGGAAACCATCAAGAATGAATCCGCCGTTGCAATCGTCGGCTGCCAGCCTTTCCTTGATGATGCCGATAACAACATCATCAGGAACAAGCTTGCCGGCTTCAATAAATGCTTTTGCTTTAAGACCCATATCAGTTCCGTTAGCAAGTGCCTCACGAATGATGTTGCCTGTGGAAATGGTGGGAATTTTAAGTTCTGCAGCGATAATCTCCGCCTGAGTACCTTTACCTGCGCCGGGAGCGCCGAGGAAAATAAGTTTCATTATATTACCCTCCTGATTAATCAAGGAAGCCTTTATAATGACGGAGCATCATCTGGCTTTCAAGCTGTTTAACAGTCTCAAGAGCAACACCAACCATAATGATGATTGAAGTACCGCCGAGAGAAATATTCATACCGTGCTCTGTTACAAGACTTGTAATCTGTGTAAACACTGTGGGGAACAATGCAACTACGCTGAGGAGCAATGCACCGAGAAGTATGATTCTTGAAATAATCTTTTCAATATACTGAGCAGTGGGCTTACCGGGACGAATACCGGGTACTGTACCGCTGTTGCTACGGATATTGTTTGCCATTTCAGTAGGATTGTACTGAATTGCTGCATAGAAGTAAGCAAAGAAGATTATCATAAGGAAGTAGAGAACGCCGTAAACAACGCTTGTGGGCTCAAACCAACCGAAGAAGGTATTCCAGAAACTATCCTCTGAAATCTTGTTAGCTACGAAGAGCTGGATTGTGGGAGGAAGTGAAAGGATTGAGCTTGCGAAGATAACGGGCATAACACCACTCATATTAACCTTAATCGGAATGTGTGTGCTCTGACCGCCGTACATCTTACGACCTACAACTCTTTTTGCATACTGAACAGGAATTCTACGCTCTGCGTTATCCATCCATACAATGTAAGCAATCATAAGAATGTAGCAAACAAGTACGAAGGGAGAAAGGAAGTAATAAATACCACCACGGCCGAAGTAACCATTTGAGTTAACGCCAAAGAGCATTGTCATCTCTGTGGGAATACGGGAAACGATACCTGCAAAAAGGATAATTGAGATACCATTACCGATACCCTTGCCGTTAATCTGTTCACCAAGCCACATAACAAGTGTAGTACCTGCTGTAAGTACGCTGATAACAACAATTGCTTGGAACACTTTGCCAAAGCCGTCACCTTCAAAGAGAAGGTAATTCTTTGCGTTGAGGTAAATGAAATACGCAACGCTCTGAAGAAGACCAAGTCCAAGTGTCATATAACGGGTAATCTTTGCAATTTTCTTCTTACCCTCTTCACCCTCTTTTGAAAGTCTCTCAAGAGCGGGTATAGCTACTGTCAAAAGCTGAATAATAATTGAGCTGTTGATGTAGGGAGTAATTGAAAGAGCGAAAATTGTACCGTAGTTAAATGCGTCACCTGTCATCATACTCAAGTAGTTGAGGAATGTTGTACCTGCTGCAGTATCAATAAGACCTGTTGCAGGGATGTCAACAAAGGGAACAGGAATGTTCGCACCGATTCTGTAAATAACAACAATAAATGCTGTGAAGAGAATCTTTTTTCTTAAGTCGGGGATTTTCCATGCATTAACCAAAGTCTGAAACACTTCAAATCACCTCTGCCTTTCCTCCGGCAGCTTCAATCTTTGCTTTAGCTGCATCAGAATAAGCATTAACCTTTACAGTGAATTTTTTAGTGATATCACCATGAGCAAGAACCTTAACACCGTCAAGTGTCTTAGTTACGAGACCTGCATTCTTGAGTGCATCAATATCAATTACTGCACCATCCTCAAATCTCTCCTCGAGTGCTGCTACGTTAACGATAGCAAACTCCTTGCCGAAAATATTAACAAAACCTCTTTTGGGAAGGCGTCTCTGTAAAGGCATCTGGCCGCCTTCAAAACCGGCACGCATACCACGACCGGCACGTGCCTTCTGGCCTTTGTGACCCTTACCGGCAGTTTTACCCTGACCTGATGCAGGACCTCTACCGATACGCTTTACATCCTTTTTGGAACCAGCTGCGGGTGAAAGCTCGTGAAGCTTCATATGTTGCACCTCCTTGCTTATTCTTCAGTAGCCTCAATAAGATGAGCAATTTTTCTGATTTTGCCTTTGGTCTGTGCATTATCGGGCTGTACTGAAACATCACCGATTTTACGGAGACCTAACGCATAGGCGGTGGCAATCTGATCTTTCTTTGAACCGATAAGACTCTTAACGAGCTTAACTTTAATGTTAGCCATTTATGCCATCCTCCTTAGTCTTTAAAATGCTTAACGGATTTGCCGCGAATGTTTGCAACTTCTTCAACATTGCGAAGCTTCATAAGTCCGTCCATAGTAGCTCTTACTACGTTGCAGGGGTTGTTTGAACGAAGTGCCTTAGCACGAATGTCCTTAATACCTACTGTCTCAACAACCGCACGAACGGGACCACCTGCGATAACGCCGGTACCGGGTGCTGCGGGCTTGAGAAGTACTACGCCTGCGCCGAATTTACCGATAATCTCGTGAGGAATTGTTGTGCCCTTAAGAGCAACCTTAACGAGATTCTTCTTTGCGTCCTCGATGCCCTTACGAATAGCATCCGGAACTTCGTTTGACTTACCTAAGCCAAAACCTACTGTGCCTTCGCCGTCACCAACAACAACAAGAGCTGAGAACTTCATAATTCTACCACCCTTAACTGTCTTTGATACACGGTTAATAGCTACGACTCTCTCCTGAAGATCTGAGTCCTTGCGAGCTGTGTCAAATTTAGCCAAAGTTATTTCCTCCCTTTCTTAGAAGTTGAGGCCGCCGTCACGGGCGCCTTCGGCCAAGCTCTGAACACGGCCGTGATAAATGTAACCGCCGCGGTCGAAAACTACATCAACGATGTTTTTTGCCGCTGCACGCTCTGCTAATAACTTACCAACCTTGAAGGCTGCGTCCTTGTTTCCGCCGTAATCCTTGAAATCCTTTTCAACAGTTGAAGCTGAAACGAGTGTTACACCGTTTTCATCATCAATCAACTGAGCATAGATATGCTGGAGAGAACGGTAAACGTCGAGACGGGGGCAAGCTGCTGTACCGCTAACCTTACCACGAACTCTTTTGTGACGCTGAACCCTAGCTTTATTGGTGTTAGGTCTTTTTACCATTTTTCTTCACCTCTTAATTGAATTCAGGGATTATTTACCGCCCTTGCCGGCTTTACCTTCCTTACGACGGATAACTTCATCAACATACTTGATGCCTTTACCCTTATAAGGTTCAGGAGGTCTCTTACCTCTAACTTCGGAAGCAAACTGACCAACCTTTTGCTTATCGGGACCGGAAATAATGATTTTGTTGGGAGAAGGAACTTCGATTGAAATACCTTCGATTTCTGACATAACAACATTGTGTGAATAACCAATGTTAAGAACGAGATCCTTACCCTGCTTAGCAGCACGGTAACCGATACCGTTGATCTCAAGCTCCTTTGAGAAGCCTTCGCTAACACCCTTAACCATGTTGGCAATAAGTGTACGGTTGAGACCGTGAAGTGAACGATTTTCCTTCAAATCGTTGGGGCGTGTAACTGTAATCACGCCATTGTCAAGAGTAACAGTGATGTTATCATTAACTGTTCTGGTAAGTGTACCCTTGGGGCCCTTTACGGTAACAGTCTGTCCGTCAATCTTGACATCAACCCCAGCAGGAACTGCGATGGGTGCTCTGCCTATACGTGACATAGTACTGTACCTCCTTACCAAATGTATGCAAGAACTTCGCCGCCAACATTAGCTTTACGAGCGTCCTTGTCTGTCATAATGCCCTTTGATGTTGAAAGGATTACGATACCGAGGCCGTTCTGAACCTTGGGCATATCCTCACAATTTGAATAGATGCGGAGTCCGGGCTTAGAAACTCTGCGAAGTCCTGTGATAACCTGAGACTTGTTGGGACCATACTTGAGAGCAATCTCAATGATACCCTGTTTGCCGTCTTCGATTACCTTGAAACTCTTTATATAACCCTCATCTACAAGAATCTGAGCAATTGATTTCTTGATGTTAGATGCGGGAACCTGCACGATATCGTGCTTTGCTGAATTAGCGTTACGGATTCTTGTAAGCATATCAGCAATTGAATCAGTAATCTGCATAGAGTGTTTCCTCCTTTATCAATTGCTCTTACCAGCTTGCCTTCTTAACACCGGGAATCTGGCCTGCGTGTGCAAGCTCCCTGAAGCAAATACGGCAAACACCGTATTTACGAAGATAAGAGTGCGGTCTACCACAGATTTTGCATCTGTTGTACTGTCTTGTGGAATACTTTGCAGGTCTCGCCTGCTTAACTTTCATTGCTGTCTTAGCCACGATGACCCTCCTTACTTTGCAAACGGAGCGCCGAGGAGTGTAAGTAACTCGCGGCCTTCTTCGTCTGTATTCGCAGTTGTGATAAATGCAATATCCATACCGCGAACTTTATCAATCTTGTCGTACTCGATTTCAGGGAAAATAAGCTGTTCCTTGATACCCATTGAGTAGTTACCTCTACCGTCGAATGAGTTGGGGTTGATTCCTCTGAAGTCTCTAACTCTGGGAAGAGCGAGGTTGAAGAATCTGTCAAGGAATTCATACATACGGTCGCCGCGAAGTGTTACCTTTGCGCCGATATCCATACCCTCACGAAGCTTGAAGTTAGCAACTGATTTCTTTGCCTTACAAACTACGGGAGTCTGGCCTGTAATCTGCTTGAGGTCGCTGATGATAGCATCAAGAATCTTGGAGTTATCCTTAATTTCACCTGATGTTACACTAACAACGATTTTGTCAAGCTTAGGAATCTGCATAACGCTCTTGTAGCCGAATTTCTTCATAAGCTGAGGAGCTATTTCAGATTTATATAATTCGTTAAGTCTTGATGACATTTATAGTTCCTCCCTTATTCAAACTTAGCGCCACATTTGGCTTTTTTGCAAACTCTGAACTTTTTGTCGCCCTCGATGATGTGACCAACTCTTGTGGGCTGACCACACTTGGGACAAATAAGCTGAACCTTATCCGCATAGAGTGCGCTTTCAGCCTTGATGATGCCGCCTGCCTCACCCATCTTGCGGGGTTTAACGTGTTTTGAAACGATGTTTACGCCTTCAACAATTACCTTGCCTTCGGAAGGTGCTACCTGGAGTACCTTACCCTTTTTGCCGCGGTCCTTGCCCTGAATAACGATAACCTCGTCACCTGTTTTGACATGAACTTTACTCATTAGTCGTACCTCCTATTAAAGTACTTCCGGAGCAAGTGAGAGAATCTTGAGATATTCCTTCTCACGAAGCTCTCTGGCAACCGGTCCAAAAATACGGGTACCCTTCGGGTTCTTATCTTCTTTAATTATAACTGCTGCATTTTCATCGAAACGGATGTAAGTACCGTCGTCACGACGAACACCGCTTGCTGAACGAACAACTACAGCCTTTACAACGTCACCTTTTTTTACAACGCCACCGGGTGCTGCTTTCTTGACAGAAGCCACGATAACATCACCAATGTTGGCATACCTCTTACCGGAACCGCCTAAAACGCGGATGCACATAATTTCTTTTGCGCCCGTGTTATCGGCTACCTTGAGGTAACTCTGCTGTTGAATCACAGTGTGTGCCTCCTTTAATAAGCTAAATTATTTAGCCTTTTCAATTATTTCAACTACACGCCATCTCTTATCCTTTGACAAGGGACGTGTTTCCATAATCATTACGCGGTCGCCGATACCACACTCATTAAGCTCGTCGTGAGCCTTGAGTTTAAGTGTGTGATTGACAATCTTGCTGTAAAGCGGATGCTTTACCCTGTCCTTAACGGATACTACAACAGTCTTATCCATCTTATCGCTTGTTACGATACCGACACGGGTTTTTCTTAAATTTCTTTCACTCATTTAATTGCCCTCCGTCATTAAGAATTCTTGCCGTTAAGCTGCATATCGCGGATAACTGTCATTACACGTGCGATATCCTTTTTTACGGCACTGATTCTCATTGGGTTATCAAGCTGATTGATGGCCTGCTGGAAGCGGAGGTTAAAGAGTTCTTTCTTCAGTTCAAGGAGCTTAGCATCCAACTCCGCCTGAGAGAGTTTTCTTAATTCACTTGCTTTCATTCTGCCTCACCATCCTGTTCTGCCTTTATGACAAACTTGCATTTAATAGGAAGCTTGTTTGCTGCAAGACGCATAGCCTCACGAGCAAGAGCTTCGTCAACGCCGCCGATTTCGAACATAATTCTGCCCGGCTTTACAACGGCTACCCAATATTCGGGCGAACCTTTACCTGAACCCATTCGAGTTTCAGCAGGTTTTTCTGTGATAGGTTTATCAGGGAAAATCTTAATCCAAACCTTACCGCCACGCTTGATATATCTTGTCATAGCAATACGGGCTGCTTCGATCTGTCTTGAAGTAATCCATGCGGGTTCGAGAGCCTGAAGACCGAAATCACCATAGTTAACTTTGTTACCTCTGTGAGCAACGCCCTTAAGACGGCCTCTCTGAACTCTACGATATTTAACTCTTTTAGGTAATAACATTACTTGGCTCCTCCTTCCCTTTTTGTCTTACGGGACTCGTGGAGAACCTCGCCCTTGTAGATCCAAATCTTAACACCGATACGACCGTATGTTGTCTTTGCCTCTGCAAAGCCGTAGTCAATATCAGCACGGATTGTCTGGAGCGGAATTGTTCCTTCGTGGTACTGCTCTGTACGAGCGATTTCAGCACCGCCGAGTCTACCGGAAACCTGAGCTTTGATACCCTTTGCGCCTGCCTTCATTGTGCGGCCGATAGCCTGCTTAAGAGCACGACGGAAAGATACACGCTTTTCAAGCTGAGCTGCAATGCCTTCAGCAACAAGCTGAGCACTGAGGTCAGGCTGCTTGATTTCTGTGATATTGATGAATACATCCTTATCACCGCCAAGCATTTTCTTAACTGTTTCTTTAAGCTTTTCGATTTCTGCACCGCCACGGCCGATTACGATACCGGGCTTTGCGCAGAAGATATTGATGCGAACTCTTTTGGGGTCACGCTCAATTTCTACTCTGGGAACACCTGCCGGAGCAAGGAGTTCAAGAAGGAATTCACGGATCTTGTTATCCTCAACAAGGATATCACCGAACTCACCCTTCTTAGCATACCAGCGAGATTCCCAATCTTTGATTACGCCTATTCTTAATCCTGTAGGATTGATTTTCTGGCCCATTATATTTCCTCCTCTCGCTTATTCTGCATCCTTGAGTACAAGGGTAATATGTGATGTCTTTTTGTTAATTCTGTTAGCGCTGCCTCTTGCACGAGGTCTGATTCTCTTAAGAGTAGGACCCTGGCAAACCCAGCACTGTGCAACGTAAAGTGAATTTACGTCCATATTTTTGTTCTCCGCATTTGCGATTGCGGATTTAAGAAGCTTCTCAAGCGGCTCACAAGCGGCCTTCGGTGTGTGCTTGAGAATTGCCATTGCTTCGTCTGCAGGCTTATTGCGAATAAGGTCAAGAACGATCTGAACCTTACGAGGAGCTATTCTTAAATAAGTAGCCTTTGCTGTTGCCTCCATGTTAACACACTCCTTTCGACCTATTATTTACCGTTATTTGAAGTTTTTGAACCCGCATGACCCTTGAAGGTACGTGTGGGTGCGAACTCACCGAGCTTATGGCCAACCATGTCTTCGGTTACATAAACCGGAACATGCTTACGACCATCATGAACTGCAAAAGTATGACCAACAAAATCAGGGAAGATTGTTGAGCTTCTGCTCCATGTTTTAAGAACGATTTTTTCGCCGTTTTCATTCATTTTCTGAACTCTTTCGAGCAGCTTGGGCTGTACAAAAGGTCCTTTTTTAATGCTTCTGCTCATTAAATACTGCTCCTTTCCGGCTTATTTGCCGTTACGACGCTTCACGATAAGCTTATCGGAGCGATTCTTCTTAGCTCTTGTCTTATAACCAAGGGCAGGTTTACCCCAGGGAGTAACAGGACCGGGACGACCGATGGGTGACTTACCTTCACCACCACCGTGGGGATGGTCGTTGGGGTTCATTACAGAACCACGAACTGTAGGTCTGATACCCATGTGACGTGTACGACCGGCTTTACCGATTTTAACGTTTTCATGGTCTGTGTTACCAACCTGACCGATACTTGCCATACAATTTACGGGAACGTTACGAAGCTCGCCTGAAGGAAGTCTGAGAAGAGCGTAAGCGCCTTCCTTAGCCATAAGCTGAGCTGCATTACCTGCTGCTCTTGCAAGCTGACCACCCTTACCGGGATAAAGCTCAACGTTGTGTACGAAAGTACCAACAGGAATATTTACAAGGGGAAGTGCATTACCGGGCTTGATATCAGCTTCGGGACCTGCAACAACCTTGTCACCAACCTTGAGACCAACAGGTGCAAGGATGTATGACTTAACACCGTCTGCATACTCAATGAGAGCGATGTGTGCTGAACGATTAGGATCGTATTCAAGAGTCTTAACTGTTGCTTCGATATCGAACTTAGTTCTCTTGAAATCAATTACTCTGTACTTTCTACGGTTTCCGCCGCCGCGATGACGAACAGTGATTCTACCGTAGCTGTTACGACCTGAATTTTTGTTGAGAGTCTTTAAGAGGCTCTTTTCAGGAGCAACCTTTGAAAGTTCTGAGTAATCTGTAACCGACATATTACGTCTTGCGTTTGTAGTCGGCTTAAAAACTTTAATAGACATTTTATTCACACTCCTATTATGGTTTTGCGGAGAATGTCAACTCCATACTATACCAAGTGGGGTATAATTTAAAAAAGTTTTAGATTACATCATGCCGTCAAAGAACGCAATTGTCTTTGAATCCTCAGTAAGAGTAACAACAGCCTTTTTCCAAGAAGCCTTGTAGCCTTCGAATCTGCTGTATCTTCTCATCTTACCGCTTACATTGATTGTGTTAACCTTAGCTACCTTAACGTCAAAAAGCTCTTCAACTGCCTTAGCAATTTCAATCTTGTTTGCGTCTGAAGCAACCTTGAATGTGTATTTCTTGAAGGCTACGCCCATCATAGACTGCTCTGTGATAATGGGCTTAATGATAATGTCCTGTGCAAGTTTCATTATGCATATACCTCCTCGATTTTTGTAACTGCGTCCTTAAGAACAACGATTGAGTTGCAGTTAAGGATGTCATATACATTGAGAGTGTTTACTGTAGCAACCTTAGCGCCCTCAATGTTACGGATGCTCTTGTAGATAACCTCGTTATTTTCGGGGAGAACTACGAGAACCTTCTTACCTGTTTCAATAGCTGAGAACATCTTAGCCATTGCCTGTGTCTTGATTTCATCAAGCTTGATAGAATCAAGAACGATCATTTCGTTAGCTGCAACCTTTGAAGAAAGTGCAGACTTCATAGCAAGTCTTCTAACCTTCTTGTTGATTGAGATGCCGTATGTGCGGGGCTTGGGACCAAGTGCGATACCACCGTGATACCACTGAGGAGCACGAGTTGAACCCTGTCTTGCACGGCCTGTTCCCTTCTGACGCCACGGTTTCTTACCGCCGCCGCTAACCTCGGAACGAGTCTTTGTGGACTGAGTGCCCTGACGCTGATTTGCCAAATAGCCAACAACAACAAGGTGCATAGCTGACATATTGGGCTCGATGCTGAAGATAGAATCGTTAAGCTCGATGTCAGAAACCTTCTTGCCTGCCATATCAAGTACTGATAATTTACTCATCTGTTACACTCCTTCCTTAAGCTTTCTTTACGCTGTCAGCGATAACAACGATGCCGCCCTTAGGTCCGGGGATGGAGCCCTTGATAGCGATGAGGTTGTTTTCACTGTCAACCTTAACTACGCTGAGATTCTGAACAGTTACACGCTCTGAACCGAGGTGACCTGCCATCTTCTTTCCCTTGTAAACACGAGAAGGGTCAGAACACATACCGAGAGAACCACCGTGTCTTGATACAGGACCTGTACCATGAGACTCTTTGAGTCTTGAGAAGTTCCAGCGCTTGATTACGCCTGCGGTACCCTTACCTTTGCTTGTGCCTACAACGTCAACATATTCGCCTGCAGCAAAGATGTCTGCTTTGAGAATATCGCCAACATTGAGTGAAGAAGTATCAGCGAGTCTGAACTCTTTGAGTACTCTCTTCGGTGCGACATCAGCCTTTTTGAAGTGACCTGCCATAGGCTTGTTCACTCTGCTGACCTTCTTGTCGCCGTAACCGATTTGTACAGCTTCATAGCCGTCGTTTTCAGTTGTCTTTTTCTGAACAACTGCGCAAGGACCAGCTTCGATTACTGTTACGGGAATCATATTACCCTTTTCGTCGAAGATCTGAGTCATGCCGATCTTTTTTCCGATAAGACCTTTTTTCATTTTGAATTCCTCCTGTCAGATTATTGGTTGAGTTTCCTCAACATGACCTGCAACCTATATATAATAGGTATATTTAAAATTAAGCTTTATATCGGATTAAAGCTTAATCTCAAAATCAACACCGGCGGGGAGCTCAAGACCTGTAAGAGCTTCAACAGTTTTGTTTGAAGGTCTGAGAATGTCAATGAGTCTCTTGTGTGTGTGCTGCTCGAACTGCTCACGAGAATCTTTGTACTTGTGAACCGCACGAAGCACTGTGATAACCTCTTTCTCTGTGGGGAGCGGAATGGGACCTGAAACCTGAGCGCCTGTACGCTTTGCTGTTTCAACGATCTTCTCTGCTGCCTTGTCAACGAGATTGTGGTCGTAACCTTTAAGTCTGATTCTGATTTTTTCCTTAACTGCCATTTGTAACGCCTCCTAAATTTTTTGGCGGGCTGCGTAAGATTCAACAACTCTCCCGGGCTTATCGCCCACTCCGTTTAAAAACCGGAATGAACTTCCGGGATAAACTTACGCTCCGAAACAATCCGAAATCCGCAGTTAAGGACGGAAAACGGTTTGTTAGTCGGTATTTGATCGCCCGGTTTTAAATCGGACATACTCCGCGGAAATTCCCTGCCTCAGAGGGCAGCCACCTCCCGCATCAACGCATATCTGCTCGCGTCAGGGCATAAAAAGATAGGGACACGCCCTTCGCGCGCCCTATCATAATACCACAATCATTTCCATATTGCAAGAGTTTTTTGGTATTTTTTTAAGAATTTTTCAAACTTTTTTTGTTATATTGTAACAAGCAAAAATCACCAAATATATCTGCAAAAAATGGTTGTTTTTAACGAAAAATAATTTTACTTCTTCAAACCGGTAAAATAATCCGGATATTGCTCCATAACAACACTCTTTATCATACTTATACAAAAAAGTCCCTCAGCATAAGAAACACCCACATTGCCCGTTTCCTTACCTGTCGCAATTTTCACACCGCCGTTTTGGTCTATCTGATAAACCTTTGCGAGTGTATCGGGACTCTTCACAATATTGCCATCGGAATCTGTTTGTCCGTTGAATTCAAGAACAAAATTATTACCTGTATCAGGCTCACTGTAAATTGCCACGAGTAAATCACTTTCAACACTATATGAACGGGAAATCTGGTTTATATACTTGTTTTCGAAGTGATCGGAGAGAACATTTTCACCATTTGGTGAGAGTTTTTCATAATACTCAACTGCCTGGTTTTTGGTCGCTTTTTCAGTAGTGGTATCCGCCTCATTATTTAAAGAAATTGAGTTTCCCTGAATTACCGTATCCGCACCATTATCCCAAACTACATCCTGACCCGGTTCTCCGCTTCCCAAATTCGAATCAATAGCCTCATCCTGTTCCTCGGAAGAGCCTGTCGTAAACTGCTGTGATGTCAATTCGTAAGCAAGCGTCTGTGTAAGGTTAACTTTGCTATTTATACTTTTATGGATAACTCCTCCGAGAGCTATTGTAACAACAACAGCCCCGAGTACTACTGCTGCACCAAGTACAAACACAAGCTTTTTGTTATTCACGCTTTTTTCTTCTGTCAAATCATTTTTAGGGGTGTTATCGTGTTCCATAAGCGCACCTCTTTTTCTCTTTCTATATATTATAATAGGTATAGCTAAAAAACCTCAGAAAACTATACCTGTCAAACTGTCAACGAGAAGGAGTGTGGTCTCCCACACTCCTTCTTAGTGAAAACTATTGCAATAATTCACACTTAAATAAGTGCGTGGTCGCTTAACTTAAGCGATAGTCTCTGTTGTTTCTGCAACTGCGGGTGCAAAATCTGCGAAGCCCTTAAGTACAGCACCGATGATGGGGAAGTCCACGATAGCTGCGAGAGTACCTTCGTAACCAACAACGTTACCTTCTGCATCAACAACGGGCTCTACAAGAGAGTGAATTGCATCAGCAATTTCCTTAACATCAAGACCATAGTTTGCAAGAAGCTGCCAAATAGAATCTAACATTAGTTTGTCCTCCTTTCCACCTATTCTTGTTAGTATAATATCACATCATTCTGTTTTCTTTTTTCTTTTTTAGAATTATAGTATTATTTTTTCGAAAAATTATAATAATTTTCTTCTTTCGGGAGTATAATTCATATCATCCAGTATAACACGTGGATTTTCAAGCGCCGCTTTTCTGATAACTGCCATATCAACACTCTCAGGATAACGCTCAATGTAAAAATCCATATTGGTATTTCGTATATTTATTCTGTGAGCATCAGATCCAATGAAATCTACCAATCCGCTGTTTATCATATCACAGGAAATCTGCATTTCCCTGTCGCCGAAAGCTCCTGCAGGAGAACCTGCATTTATCTGAAAAAGCACGCCATTATCAGATAATCTGCTGATACAGGTGGGGTCATCAAGCACAAAACCATATCGTTCCGGATGGGCAATAATCGGTACAAGCCCAAAGGATTTAAGATATCTGCACCACGACAACACGTCATCCTCCCCTGTTTTATTAAAGCTGAATTCAATAAGGATATACCGAGAGCCGTTCAATGTATACGGTTTAAAATGCCTGATGTTGAAAATATCGTCGTCGCAAAGAATTTCAAAGCCCGTTTTTATTATCAATGACGAACCCTGTTCATCAAGTATTTCCTCAAGATTTTGCACCTTTTCCTCGCGCTTATCATAAAGCAGCTCAGCAGAATCCCAATACATCAGGTGGGGAGTAACAAAGAGAATCCCTGTACCGTTATCCTCAGCACAGAAGCACATATCCATAGTTTCATTGAGGCTTCTCGAACCGTCATCCAATCCCCACAGTGTATGAGAATGAATATCAATCATATTATCAAACATTGTTTCCCTCCGGAGTCTCGGTTTTGTCCGACTCCCTATTCTTTCCGAGGCGGGTACCGATAATACCTTCATCAAGCATCATCTTTATTACAATTACCGTGAGTGGCAACAAAACTACACCCAAAGCGCCAAAAATTCTCGCACCAAGGAACATCGCCATAATTGTAACAATGGAAGGAAGACCAACCTGATTCGCAACGAGCTTGGGCTCAATTGCCTGTCGAAGAACCGTAATAACAGCATACAGAACAATCAAACCGATACCCAAGCCCACATTGCCCGTAATAATTGAATAAATTGCCCAGGGTATCATTACAGTACCTGTACCGAGAACAGGTACAATATCAACAATACAAGTCACAAAAGCTATTATGGCAATATAACCGCCATCATAAATACCGATAAGGCGCATAAGGTTCAGTCCGAGAAAAACCTCTGTAAAAGTAATGAGCATAAGAGTAACATAAGCCTTAATAAGCTTGCCGATACCTTTGGTTATGGTTTTCTTAGTCTCAATTATTTTTTTACCACGTTCCTCTGAACAGAAATCAAGAATCATATCGCGAATAATATCATATTCGGCAGTCATAAACACACAGGAAATAATGGTAACAACAAAGCTGATAATAACAGAAGGAATACCCTTTACTACGCTCCAGGCACCACTGAGAGGAGCTGACAGCACACTCAGGTCAACACTCGACGATGTCTCGGTAGCAGACAAGTTGTTAAAGAAATTTTCAACATATTCAGTTGCGGTCACGCCTATACCCTTCGGTAGCTTCAATAACAGATTATTCACAAAATCCTTTACAACCTGAATAAAATCATCTACAGACTTAAATTCCGCAAGTATATGGGTCACAAGATTCTTCAGCTCTCTGCCCAACGATGTAGCCAAAGCGACGATAGCACTCACCACAACTGTTACTATGAGTAACACAAATATCATAGAAACAACACCGTGTGCCTTCAGCTTAAGCTTTCTGCTAATCGCTCTTACGGGAGGCTGTAATATTACAGCCAGAGCACCGGCAAACAAAAACGGAAAAACATATCCGAGTGCATAGTTGACCAAGAAATAAAACAATGCAAATATTATACCAAAATAAAAAAAGTTTATAATAAACCTTCTTCTGTTCTCTGTAACCTGATTCATACCTCATGCCTCCGAATCAAACATACGCTTATTTATCCACTATTTTAAACCATAAATGGTAATAATACAATAATAAATAAAAATTTTTTAATAAATATTCATTTTTCTCTTTATTATCCCGAAGTTTTATGCTAAAATGATTGAGTATATTGTAAACTCCGGAGGAATAGATATGCAAATTGCAATTATGGGTTTCGGTACAATCGGTTCCGGTGTAGCCGAGCTCCTTTTAAAAAATCAAAAAAGTA
This sequence comes from Acutalibacteraceae bacterium, assembly GCA_045532945.1. Lineage (GTDB taxonomy): Bacteria > Bacillota > Clostridia > Oscillospirales > Acutalibacteraceae > DTU089. The sequence goes on along the minus strand of JAZSGZ010000003.1, from coordinate 227,838 downwards.
TAGTCGCCAAGAGTGGACAGGCATCTCTTGACATCAAATATATTCTTGATATCCGTGATTTTTCAAATCACGAATTAGGTCAATACTTTACTACAAATTTCAATGACATTCTTAACGATACCTCTGTGGGTATCGTTGTGGAGTGTATGGGTGGTACTGAACCCGCCTACGAATACGTTTCTAAGTGTCTTATGGCAGGTAAAAGCGTTGTTTCATCCAACAAAGAGCTTGTTGCCGCCAAGGGCTACGAGCTTCTTGAGCTTGCAAAGGAAAACAACGTAAACTTCCTGTTTGAAGCAAGTGTTGGTGGCGGTATTCCAATCATCAGACCCATCAGCCAATGTCTTGCCGCTAACGAAATCTGCGAAATAGCAGGTATTCTCAACGGCACAACAAACTTCATTCTTACAATGATGATTAACGAGGGCATGACCTTTGATGCCGCTCTTAAGCTTGCTCAGGTTAACGGCTACGCAGAGCGCGACCCTTCCGCAGATATTCTCGGTCACGATGCTGCCCGAAAAATCTGTATTCTCGCATCACTTTGCTTCGGCAAACACGTTTACCCTGATTTCGTTGAAACAGACGGTATCACGGAAATCACCTCCGAGGATGTAGCTTATGCTAAAAACTGGGGTGGTGTTATAAAGCTTATAGGCAGAGCTGTTCAGAATGACAGCGGAAAAATAAGTGCAACAGTTGGTCCTTGCCTCATCCAGAACCACAGTCAGCTCGCTTCTGTTGACGACGTATTTAACGCTATCCTTGTAAGAGGTGATGCTATAGGTGACGTTGTCTTCTACGGTAAGGGCGCAGGCAAGCTCCCCACAGCAAGTGCAGTTGTTGCCGATGTTATCGACTGTGCAAGACATTCAACCAAACGCAAAGCATTCGGTTGGGGTCCTGCTGAGGACAATTACGTTATTGACCCCATGCTCCAGAGCGGTGCACTCTATGTACGCGCTGAAACAGATGATTACATAACTGCCTTCAATGAAGTAAACAAGGTTTTCGAAGCACCTCACATTCTGCACAGAGAGGACGAACCCAAGACAGAAATTGCATTCGTAACTCCCGTTATGCGTGAAAAAGAAGCTCGTGCCTCAATTGAAAAGCTTCCGATTGACGTAAAGACTGTTCTCAGAGTATTGGATTACTGATAATACAGACAACGAAAGGACTGAGCATTATATGGCTCTCTGCCCAAAGTGTTACGGCATACTTAACTTCTGGAATGTTAAAGCCGAGTGTCCCTATTGTGGCACAAACATACCAAACTACAATTGGGAACAACGTCTTGATAAGGATGCTGAAAATGCAGAAATTGCCTGGAAAAAATTCAGAAGGTTTACAGGCAATCTCAAGAGCGCATTGTTTGGCAACAAGTTGAGAATTGTTCGATTTATATGCACTTTTATCCCTTTGGTTGCTTTGGTCTTACCCTTAGCAAATTACACTCTCAACATACCATTTGTTGATTCGTCTGCTCACAATATGACCTTATTGGACTTCACCCTGAACACCTTTTTAAACCTTAATTGGGTTTCTCTTTTCGGTTTTGCAGGTTCGCACACCCTGGGAGCACCGGTGTTGATGCTTATGATTGCAGTCCTCTGCTTGTATCTTGCAGTTGTCTTTGGTGTGCTCAACTTCCTTTTTGTAATCATCAAAGCTCCCTCTCTTAAAGCAGGAGCCAACATCGTTCTTTGTATAGGCTCGGACATTTGCTTTATAGCGGCAGGTGTACTGTTCACAATAGCCACTTCAATGGCATCCGACATATCGGCATCATTCATAAGCGGAACTTTACAATACGGTCTGTTTGTCGGCATTGCATTGTTTACACTTAATGTTGTGCTCAACACTATAATCAACAAATCCTTTAAAAAGCAAAGACTTGAACAAGTTGAAGAATAACAACACGTCCTCGTATGATACTTCATACGAGGACGTGATTTTTTTAAAAATTTATTCCGTAATCTCAGATGTACAATGAGGACAACGTGTAGCATCGATACTGATTTCTGACTTGCAGAAGGGGCACTCTTTTGTTGTGGGAGCTGCAGGAGCCTCTTCCTTCTTGCCCGCCTCTCTGATTTTGTTTATTACCTTAACCATAAGGAAAATAACAAATGCAGTAATAATGAAATCAATTACACCCTGGATAAAGATACCGTAGTTGATTGTGGCAACACCTGCTTCCTGTGCAGCAGCAAGAGTAGCATATTCCTTACCGTCAAGGGCGTAGAACAAATCAGAAAACGCAATGTTCTTTGTGAGAATCGATATCGCCGGTGTAATGATGTTTTCAACAAGACTTTTAACAATGCCTGAGAATGCACCACCGATAATAACACCGACAGCAAGATCAATTACATTGCCCTGAGCAATAAATCTCTTGAATTCGCTGAAAAACTTTTTCATAAACAAGCTCCTTTTTCACAATTATTTAGACACAGTATACCATATTATCCGAAAATATCAATATTTTTTTGAAAGAAAAGTCATTGATAAATACATATTATTGTAGTATAATCCACCTGTTAGGAGATGATTTCTTGATTTTAACTGCCGATATAGGAAACACCAATATCACACTCGGTCTTTTCGATGGTGATGATATTGTCTTCATTTCTCGCCTTGCAACACAGCGTCACAGAACCTCTGAGCAATATGCAATTGAGCTCAATGCAGTATTTGACCTGGAGGAGACTGACAAGCATAATATCGAGGGCGCAATCATCAGCTCGGTTGTTCCCGAGCTCACACGAGTTTTCAAGACAGCTATTGAAAAAGTAACGGGTTGCGATGCGCTCATCGTTGCCGCAGGAATCAAAACCGGTCTGAAAATCAATACAGATAATCCCAAGGAGGTCGGTGCGGATCTTGTTGCTGGTGCCGTAGGTGCTCTCCATCAGTATCCCCTTCCTTGTCTTGTAATGGATTTGGGTACAGCCACAAAGATTTCTGTAATTGATGAAAACGGAGTTTTTGCAGGATGTACAATTGCACCCGGTATCGGTATTTCACTTGATGCTCTTTCGATGCGAACATCACAGCTTCCGACAATCGAATTATCTGCTCCTGAACACGCAATCGGCACAAATACCATTGAATGTATCCGCTCAGGAACTGTTCTCGGCAATGCGGCTATGCTTGACGGTATGGCAAACAGATTAGAAAAGGAATTGGGTACTCCCATCAAATCCTTGGTTGCAACAGGCGGTCTTGCAAAGGAAATCGTCGCTTGTTGCGAAAAAGATATCATCTACAATAAAGACCTTATTTTACAAGGACTTTTGACAATATACAGAAAAAACAGGTAAAAAGCCAAATCGCACTGTATCTCAACAGAGAATAGTAGCAAAGGAGTTTATCTTATGAAAAAGAAACAAAAACTTGTTTACCTTGTAATGTGTGCCTTATTTTCGGCATTGATAGTCGTAATGACATTCACACCGTACCTCGGCTACATTACCGTTGGTGTAATTGAAATCACCACATTGCACATCGTTGTTATTTTCGCTTCGACTGTCCTGGGCTTCAAATACGGAGCAATAGTTGGCGGTGTATGGGGTCTGACCTGTATAATCAGGGCATTACAAATGGGCTTCATTCCCTTCCAGAACCCTATGGTTTCCCTTGTACCGCGTATTATAGTGGGACTTATGGCAGGACTCATTTTCTTCCTGCTGTCAAAAACAAAATGCCCCAAAGCAATTTCTCTGGGACTTTCCGCTTTTGCAGGAACGCTTACAAACACAGTCCTCGTTCTGAGTACGTTAAAAATTTTCGGCGGATTCGAGGTTCTTTTCGGTGAGGCTGCAAAAACACTTGATGCAATCATTGCAACACTTATCGGTACAAACGGAATTATCGAAATGGTTGCCGCTGTTATCCTTGTGCCTGTACTTTATATGGCAACAGAAAAGTATTTCAAAAAAGCTTTAACAAAATAATTAATCTGATTATAATCAAACCTGTTTTTTCTTATGTATATAAAAATCACCCGTTCGGAATTGAACCGAACGGGTTTTATTGTTTGTGTTATTAATCAATATATTTAGTCAGCACGTATCCTTCGTAATACTGCCCATTCAAATAAGCACCGACAAAGCAATAGTCATTCGCATCATGTAATTCTGCAAAGACGAGGTCCGTGCCTTCGGGCAATGTTACGATTAAATCCGAGTACGATGATGCCTTACTACGGATGTTAACCCCCTTATCTTCAGGAGTGTTATAGGATATATAATATCCCGACGAACCATCAAAATCGTTTTGGGAACCGTCATCAGGCTCGTCACCTCTGCCATCGTCACCGAGACCTCCTACACCCGATATGTATTTTGCGAGAATATATCCTGTGTAGTATTTACCGTCAAGATTCACGCTCACCCCGACGTAAGAATCACCGAACACAGTTGTTGTTTCCACTAAGGTAACCCATGTACCCTCAGGCAACGTAACAAGCACCCTTGAGCCTGCATCGTTGTTCGCTCTGAGGTTCACACCCGCATGTCCCGGTGTGTTATAAGAAACAAAACCATCTTTTCCCGAAATAAATGAATATGATGCCTGCGAGGAATTAGCCTGAGGGACTTGTGTATTATTATAGATTTCATTGTGCGGTTGTGTACCCTCAACATTCTGAACAATATTTTGATTATTCTGAACTATTACGGTTGTCACGCTCTCCGGAGAAGCTTCTTCAACAGGTGGCTCTGTATCCTTATTAATGACAAGGACAAAGGTAATACAAAACAAGCAAACCAATACTATTACACTCAGTAGTACAACTATCAAGGTTTTATTTGTATCCTTTTTTCGGCTTTCACTTATTGGTTCATCCGTAAACTCTCCGCAACGAGGACAACGTATATCTTTTTTCTCGTCTATAGGCATTCCGCAATTTCTGCAATAAGCCATATTCTTCCCCCCTGTTTTTCAAAAGAGCCTTCCGCAGTGCGGAGGGCTCTTTAACAAAATCTTATTGAGCTTTTGTTGTACTTGAAGCGAGTGTTGTTCCTTCGTTTGAAATAATTGACTCCCAAACAGATTCTTCAACATCAGACGGATCGGTAACATCAATCTCAAAATACTGATATGGCTTGTACGATACCGCAGCGCAGATTGCTTCGCTATCAGCAACCGCTGTTGCAGGATCCACAGCCTCAAAAAGAATTTTATAAAGGTTGTTGTTATTTACAAAGAAGTACATAACATTCATTCCGCTCTCAGATTTAAGAGTGAACCTTACAACCTTACTGCAACCATTACCAAGGTTATAGTTTTCTTCCCAGGTAGCTGTAACTCCGGAAGCTTTGGAGAATGTATTGTAAGCCTCTTTGTTAGAGTCGTAGTAGTCATCATAAGCTTCATTTACTGCGGTGATTGAAACTCTTTGCTTTTTTTTCTCATTAACAAATGAGCCGCTCCTTGTATCGTCAACAGCCCAACCCTCAGGGAGAGTAATGCTGTAGCCGTAATACTCAGCTTTATTATCATCAACAATGGGAACAAATTGCTGAACCTGTGATGACGGAACACCGTCTGCATTTGTTACAATCTCACCGTCTTTGTCGGTAACATATACAACGAACTCACCATCCGGTGTATACACACGGTTACCTTCTTCATCGGTAACAAAATTGTATTCGGTTACATCACCGTAAACTCTGACTGTTTCGTCTTCATCTTCATTTTTGTTTTTATTACACGCTGCAAAAACGCATACAAACAACATCGTTGCAACGAGTAACGCTGCAATTATTTTCTTACTCAAGGTAACTACCTCCATATATGGGCATTAAGCAACTGTTGTAACAACAACTGTATCCACAGCAACAGCGTTTGTTGCTTCCGTAGCAGTTTCAAGGGGGCTTGTGGGAAGCTCTGTTTCCCAAGTAATGTCAAAGTTTGCCTTGTCCTCAAGTGTAAACAACACACTGACTGCACCTAAATCCTCGTATGTTCCCGCACCGGTCATATCAGCAACTACATCAGCAGATTTGAAGTAGTTGATATTAGTGATTTCGTTGGTAAGTCTGTTTACGGTAGCAGTAATTTTACATCCGCTGTATGAAACTGAATAATCATTAAGCTTAAGATAAGCGCTTGTCTTTGCAAGCTCTTCAGATGCAAGAACAACATCCTTATCGCGGAGTTCAAATACTTTTTCGAGCGATGAAGTATCTCCGCCTACTTCAACATCATTGAATGCAATGGTGATATAGTAAATGTCGCCAACCTCTTTGATGGTTGCATAATCAATATCATTGACAGTAAGGGCACTAACCCAAGATTCACCCTTAACATAGAGATACTCGGAATTATCCTCACCCTTTACAACGTTACCGGATACTTCACGGATGTCCTCAAGCATCATATCCTTAAGTCCGGGTGCAGCACCGTTAATAGCATCGAACTCTGCAGGAATTTCCTCTGCATCCTCTGAACCCTTTGAAGTAATTTTGATTGAATCATCAGGAACGTTCATCTCATATCTGTATGCAACTGCAGGCTTTGACTCCTTGAGACCGTTAACAAGAGTGTTGAAGTAATTAAGAACCTCCTCACTTGTATTGCCGACGGGTGTTGCGCTTTCGGTATAAACTGCTGCCTCGGTAGAGAATACCTCGCTCTCCTCGGCTGTATCAGAAGAACCGCAAGCTGTCAAAGACACAAGCAATGCACTGACAAGTAAAATAGCTGTTAAAACTGTAAAAATGCGTTTCATTAAGGTTTTACCCCTTTCGATATTCTGAGCAAACCCGATAAAATTCGAATTTACTACTATTCACCTTGCAATTATATCACAAAAAAACAATATATAACAGTTATTTTTTGCTTTTTTTCATATTTGTATAAAAAGCACAAATTCGCGCAACTACTTTTGTATTTAACAACTAAATTATTTCCGATAATAATTTTTTACAGCGTTGACTTTTCGACTTTAATTAATTATAATGTAGAGTGGATAAAGAGTGAGGTGTCTTATTATGACAGATAAAAACAACATAGACCTTCTTGAACCTTTGAATTTAGAGATTGATGATATTCCTCAGGTTCAGAGAAAAAGAAAAGTAGATGTACCTTCGAAAAAAGAAATGAGATTAAAGGAGATACAAGCAAAGCGTTTTCTTTGCTTTATGCTCTGCTTTGTGGTGGCTTTTGTCGGAGTTGTGTGCGTTTTTGCCAACAAAAACAACAAAGAATACCTTGCACAGAAGGACCTTGAGGCTGCACAGAATGAACAGGCTCTCAATGAGATAGACGTTACTGCAACTGCGGCACCTGTTACACAGGCTCCTAAGCAGGAGCAGGCAGGTTCAATTGTAAAAATTACCACAACTGAACCGATCTCCACAACTGAAGTCTCCACAGAGGCTTCCACATTGCCACAGATAACAGCACCCGCAACACAAGCTCAGAGCAACGGTGCAGCAGGGACTATGGATAATCCCGTTATTGTTACGGATTGCAGCTTTGCAACAGTAGTCGTTAACAGAAACTATCGTATCCCATCAAGCTATGACCCCGATCTTGTTTATGTATGCGGAAGCGGTGAAAGACTCCAGCGTGAGGTTGCCGCTCAGTACGAGGCTATGTACAACGCAGGTCGTGCAGACGGTGTTACACTCACCCCCTGCTCAGGCTACCGTTCATACAGCACGCAGGAAACACTTTACAACAGAAAGGTTGATCTGTTCACAAGTCAGGGCTACTCTTACGATGAGGCAAAGGTTCAGGCAGCAACAATCGTTATGATCCCCGGTTCTTCCGAACACAATCTCGGATATGCAATGGATATTGTATGTGTAGAGGAGTGGTTTGAGGACACCGCAGAATTCAGATGGCTTATGGAGCACGCTGCAGACTACGGCTTCATTCTCAGATACCCTGAAGATAAGCAAGAAATCACAAAGGTTATCTATGAACCCTGGCACTGGCGTTACGTTGGTGTTGAAACTGCAAAAGCAATCAAGGCAAGCGGTCTTGTTATGGAAGAATATTACGGGAAGTCAGCACAATGATCGGAATAAAAGTAGAAAAAGCCCACGGCGAATACGACCCCGGCACAAGTAAGTTTTTCGGTTCACCCACTATGCCGGAGGAGTGGCTATCAGACGGAACCGTCGGCGACGAAGATTTTTTCTTCTGTCAGCTCAGATTATCCGAATTCAAGTCATTCGACAAGAGCGGAATTTTACCCATGAACGGGTTTATATACATCTTCCTCACCTTTGAAAACGGAAGATTTATCCCTAACCTTCGCTATGCCCCCAACGAACCCGACACACTTATTGATGATTTCAATGCAGGATTCGATTTTCTCGGTGATACCGAAGCAGAATACTCCATAGATTTCTATGAAACAGACAGTGAAGATGACGGCACAGGACTATTGATAAGCAAGGGCGATAAGACGATTTTATTACAATACGATCCTCTCGATGAAAATATGCCCTCATTCCTTGCAGATACAGAAAAAATTGCTTACATAACCCTTGACACCGAAGCACTCAAAAAGCTCGATTTTTCCGATGCAGTATTCTCAATTGAATAATAAAAACAAAGCGTTCGACATATTTGCCGAACGCTTTTGTTGTTATGTAAACTTAAGCCTCATCATTGAGAACAAGCTCAGGATTCTGGAAAAACTCTTCCATCTTAGTGAGGAAAGGTCTTACCTCACCAAAGTCAAGTGCTCTGTGGTCAAAAACAATATTAATGGGGAGAATGGTTCTGATTTCAACCTTATCTTCGCCGTTTTCATCTGTAATAACCATAGGCTTCTTCTGAAGTGTGCCGATACCGATAACGCAAACCTGGGGAGGAATAATCATAAGCATCGCAACCTCACCGGAAAGTCCTCGTGTGTCCGCACCAACATTGGATACGGTGATTGTACCCTGCTTAAGGTCCTCTCTTGTGATTTTTTCTGTTGCAGGAATTGCATTATATGCTTTTTTCTCAGCACCCTTAAGACGAACAATTCTGTGTCGCTTATTTGAGTTTGCACCGTAAAGACGTTTGATAGCACGGATAACGTGACCGCTTTTAAGCTTGTCAAGAGTATCGTGGAAAGCAACTGAATAAAGTGCCTCAACAAGATTTGTTTTTTCGAGACGACGGTTGATATCTGCCTGATACTCAGCAATTTCCTTGAGCGTTTTATTACCCATATCCTTCATTGTAATGGTCATCATATTTCCGTCAGGGAGAATCCACGGCACAGAAATATCGATATTATCGAACTCTGTAACCTTACCGCGTACAAGACCCTTTTCATAGTGAATGTGTGCATTGATCATAGGGTCAACCTCAATAGCCTCGGCAATTGCCTTGAGAAGAACTGCATTGAGTGTTATTTTTGCACCCTCACCGGTATTTTTTTCTGCACTAAACTTTTTGAAGGCTTCCATAAACTTCGTAACGTCAGGTTCATACTGGTAGCTAACGTGAGGAATGTTCTGCCAACTCTCTGTGCACATATTTGCTACAATTTTCCTTTGAATTCCGAATCTGGTGATACTTTTTACTGCCATAGTTATTTCCTTTCAAAAAATTTTGTTTATAAATCTAAATTTCACTTTTCAAACCAACAAAAACGAATAATTCGGATAAAAAACTACCGAATGTACCGATTTGCTCATTATAATTATACTGAAATCAATGGTGAATGTCAATTCACATATTCTATTTTTTCAACACAAAAACGAAAAATTGTTAGATTACACAAAAACAAAAGCCTTATATTGTTAAATCAGCAAAAAAATACATCTGTGATATTAACAAAATGTTAATTTTAACTCCGCACTTTTCCCACACTTGTTATAAAACAGATATTATGGTATAATATGTGGAAATATTTTAACAAATATCGGAGAGAACAATGGAATTGATTAACAAGGTTCTTTACAAGCTTCACATCAAAAAGAGGCCTCGTCCCAAACGCGAAAAGGGCGAGATATTCCCCCCTGCCGTAAAAGAGGCTATCGAGACCTCAGGCATTGATACAAGTAATGTAATTTACGGTTTTAAATCAAATATGTGCGGAGCGGAGCAGTTCGGTGACTGTTATATCTTTTTCACCGACAAAAACCTTTATACCGTTACCTTTGATGATCCTCCGCCTCCACCTAAAAAAGGCAAAAAGCTGCCCGAAATCAAGCCTGTAATAAACAAAACAACTGCAACCGACATCGAAGATGCTGATGAGATGTTCTGTGAACAGTATCTTGCAACCGGTCAGCTGACATACAAAAGAAACGGTGAATACTATTCCCTTGGTTACTTCCCCATCGGCACCCTTGAAAAGGCGGACAACTTCCGTAAAATTTTCAACGCCTTTAAGGAAGGTAAGGACTATGAACAATACCTTTCCACAGCCACGGGTAACACCTGTGTAAAATGCGGTGAGCCGATACCGAAGGGTTTGAAGTACTGCAAGGACTGTGTTGACAAATCATCTACGGTGAAGCGCCTGTTTTCATTCTTCGGAGATGTAAAGGGCAAAATGATTTTTATGATTTGTGCCGTAGTATTCAGTTCTTTTCTTTCATTGATAATACCCCAATTCAGCACTCAGAAATTATATGATGAGGTTCTTAATTCAGGCAACGGTGCACCATACGAGATTTTGCTGAAGGGCTTGTTTTCCATAGTGTTGACTATGGCTGTTCTTAAAATCTCCCAACAGCTTTTCACGCTGTTTTATCAGTACATTGTTGCCGGCATATTGCCCGACGTTGTTTACGGCATAAAGCTGAAGATTTTTAAAGCCATGCAACAGCTTTCTGTCGGCTTTTATACTCACAAGCAGACAGGCTCACTTATGGAGCGTGTAACACGTGACTCCAATAACATTTATTGGTTCTTTGTTGACGGCTTCCCTTACCTTATCGCCAACCTCATTTTAGTTATCGGCATACTTGTTATTATGTTCATAACAAGTACAAAGCTGACTCTTATGATTTTAGGTGCGGCTTGTATAATATTTGTTGCGTATCCCCTTATCAACAAGCACTTCCGCAAGCTTAATCACAAGGTCTGGGTGCAATACTCCAAGCTCAGCTCAAAGGTAAGTGACAATATTAACGGCCATCGTATTATAAAGGCTTTTTCCAAGGAAAATGACGAGCTTTCACAATTCTCCAAATTAAGCACAAAGCTTTATGACGCGGAAATCAGCGTTACAGATGTAGAAAGCACGGTGTTCCCCTTGCTTTCAATTATCATATACATTCTGTCCGCTATTGTACTCAGCGCAGGCGGTGTTATGGCAACAACAACCGATGAGCTTACAGTGGGTGAGCTTCTTACCTTCGTTGTTTATCTCGGTATGCTTCAGCAACCCATTGATTTCCTCAGCTGGGTTATGAACTGGTGGTCCCGCTGTGTAGACTCATCACAGCGTGTGTTTGAGATTATGGACACGGAGCCTGAAATAAAGGACAAAGAGAATCCTGTTATTCTGGATAATTTCAAAGGTGAAATTGAGCTTAATGAGCTTCAGTTTGAATATGAACCCGCCCACCCCATTATCAAAAACCTTTCTCTTAAAATTGAAGCAGGTGAAATGCTGGGTATCGTAGGTAAAACCGGTGCGGGTAAGACAACAATCTCCAACCTAATCGCACGACTCTACGACCCTAAAGAGGGTGTAGTCAAGATAGACGGTGTAGATGTAAAGGACCTTTCCTCAAAGCAGCTCCGTCAGAATATCGGTATCGTTTCGCAGGATATTTTCCTGTTTATGGGCACTATCGCAGACAATATCCGCTATGCCCGACCCGATGCTACAAACGATGAGGTTATTGCGGCAGCAAAGGCTGCGTCTGCTCACGGTTTTATAACCAAGCTCCCCGACGGCTACGAAACCTGGGTAGGCTCGGGCGGACAGGATTTATCCGGCGGTGAGCGACAGAGAATCAGTATCGCGAGAACAATTATACAAAACCCCAAGATACTTATCCTTGATGAAGCAACAGCTGCTATGGATACAGAGACAGAACGCAATATACAAAACTCATTGACAGAGCTGAAAGCAGGCAGAACAACCATCGCCATCGCTCACAGACTCTCCACTCTGCGTGATGCTGACAAGTTGGCTGTTATCGACGAGGGCGAGTGTATTGAGTTCGGAACATACGCAGAGCTTATGGAAAAGCAAGGTGCATACTATAAGCTTTTCAAATTACAGGAAGAGGCCTTACGATTTATCGGCATAGGCGAAGAAAGCATAGACGAAAAGGAGGATGACCACAAAGATGAAGAAAACCGATAAACTTACCATCGACTTTTTTAACCCTGATGAATGCCAATTCTCCTTTAATCAGAATGACTTTCTCATTTTCACACACAATGGTGAAAGCAAAGGCAGAGTAAAGCTTATCAGAACATACCCTTACACTCTTACGGATGAATACATCTGTGTTCATGACCTTGAAGATAAGGAAATCGGCATTATCCGTGATTTAAATGCCCTCGATAACCAATCCAAGGAAAATGCCCGAAAGGAGCTTTCAAACCGATATTACTGTCCTACCGTTACAACAGTAAAAAAGGTAAAGGAGCGTATGGGTAACTTCTATTTTGAGACTGTTATTGACAACAACCCCAAGAATTTTACCGTACGCGATATCACCAAAAATCTGCGTTTTGCAAGCGAAAACACTCTTCTTATCTTTGATATGGACGGCAACAGATACATTATCCCAGATTTTGATAAGATAGAGGAAAAAAGCAGACGTTTATTGGAGCCTTATTTATATTAATTATGAAAGAGATTACTGCACACTTTGACATATCCCCCGCCGGAAAGCATTGTGACGGCACCTTGTTATTCAAGGACGGTATAATCACACTTTCCCTCGATTCACAGGAGCAAAAATTTAATATTCAAGGCATTAAAGAGGCTGTGCAATATACTGACGTAGGGTGCGGTCACCTTGAGCTTGTGCCCGTTGACGGCTCAGAGGACGGAAGCGACAATATTCACATCTGCCGTTTTTCAATGAGCTGTGTTGGTGAAATGGGTGAATTCACAAAGGTTATCAACCATTTACTGGAAACAGGTGAGCTGCTTGAAATAAGTACTGCAGACCTGCCTGTTTGTCCCAAATGTCACAGGCACTATTTCCGAGGAATGAATATCTGTATGTTCTGTGTAAAAAAATCCTATGTTTTTTCACGGGCATTCAAATACTTCAAGCCCTATGCCGGCACGGTGCTTCTTACGGGCATTCTGTTGGCAATCTCCAACATTCTTTCAGCCGTAATGCCGCTTTTCAATTCGGTGCTGATTGATCACTACCTTGTGCCTGTTGACGGTGTGACACCGCTGTTCCAATCACGCACAACCGGTATTCTGGTAACAGTTCTGCTTATGGTGCTTACCTTTGCCGTTGCCAAGGTGATCACTATGTTCAGCGCACGCATTTCCAACAGAATCGGTGCAAGGTTTTCCAACGACCTCAGAAATATCGTCTACGAAAAAATACAGGAGCTGTCTCTGACATCCATGTCAAAACGCTCTGCAGGTAACCTTATGCACCGTGTCACAAACGATACGGAGCGAGTAAAGGAATTCTTTAACCAGCAGGGACGATACCTTATTGAACAGATTATTGTCTTCACGGTAGTACTCACCATATTATTCTGTACAAATGTGTGGCTGACGCTTCTCGTGCTCATTCCTATTCCTTTGGGAGTTTTCGCAATGACACGCTTCAGACACTCCACAATGCTTCGCTATCACAAGCAATGGCGAATAAACTCAAAGGCAACCTCTATACTCCACGATATTATTAAGGGTATACGAGTTGTAAAAGCATTCGGAAACGAAGAGCGTGAAATCGAGAAATTTTCAAATGTTTCAAAAAAGCTCAGAGATATAAGTGCATCCAATGAAAAATATTGGGCAATTACATTCCCTCTCGTGGGTAACTTTATGACATTGGGCGAATTTCTCGTGTTAATTGTCGGAGGTAAAATGGTACTTGACGGTACACTTACCCTTGGCGAGCTGACACGCTTCAATATGTACCTGGCATTTCTGTACGCCCCCCTGAGGTGGATGTCAATGTTCCCGAGAAGACTTGCGGATTGTACTACAAGCCTTGTGAAAATATATGAAATACTTGACGAGGAACCACAAACTGCAATCCGTGAAAACGGTATTGAGCTTGACGCTTCGGGAGCTCTTGAGCTACAGAACGTTACATTTGGCTACAAATCCTATGAGCCGGTTCTGAAAAATCTTACACTCAGTATCAAGCCCGGTGAAATGATTGGTCTTGTAGGTCATTCGGGCGCAGGCAAATCAACAGTTATTAACCTGTGTATGCGACTTTATGACCCCAATATCGGCAAAATCACCATCGGCGGTGTTGATATACGCGACATTTCTCCAAAGGAGCTTCGTGACAACATCGGTGTTGTGTTCCAGGAAACCTACTTATTTTCGGGTACCATTTACGATAACATTGCCTATGCCCGTGCAGATGCGGACTACGATGAGGTTATTGCCGCTGCCAAAGCAGCAAACGCCCACGAATTTATAACAAAGCTCCCTGACGGATACAATACGGTTATCGGTGAAAACGGACACTCCCTTTCGGGCGGTGAACGTCAGCGAGTAAGCATTGCACGTGCAATACTCAAAAACCCGAAAATCCTCATCCTTGACGAAGCAACAAGCTCTCTTGACCCGGAAACGGAAATCAAGATTCAGGAAGCTCTTACAAGGCTTATTGAGGGCAGAACGACCATTGCTATTGCCCACAGACTTGCAACACTTAAAAATGCTGACAGACTTGCTGTTATTGAAAAAGGACGCCTTGCAGAGCTCGGCACCCACGAGGAATTAGTCGCACAAGGCGGTATTTATGCAGGACTTGTTGCCGCACAAAGGCAGACTCAGGCATTAAATTAAATTGCTATATCGGTGAACATCAGATAGTGGTCGCTTAGCTTGTGCAGTTCACTCTGAGAGAGAAGTGTGCACTCGCTTACCCTTAACTCACCAACTGCAAAAATGTGGTCAACGCAATATGCGAACAGACCCTTTCCCCTGCCACAGCCTTTGTTTACGGCAGGATAGCGTACATCGGTCATTTTCAAACTCAATACATCATAAACAACAGAGGTGCAGTACGATACTGCGCCTCTTTTCTTTGCGTTAAAATCACCTGTAACAACAACAGGGCAATTATAATCCTCACTAATTTTACGAACAAAATCGGTCAGTTGTTGAGCCTGAACAAGACCTGAGGAGCTATCGTTTAGCATAACATTAAAATGGGTATTAACAACACAATACCTTTCACCGGTGCTCTTATGTCTGAAAATTCCCCACACAATTCGTCTCAATCTGCTGTTACTCCCCTTTTCCAGCGGTATATTGCCGTAATCAAGCAGTTCCACTTTTTCGGAGTTATATGCAATAGCCGTCATAAAACCGCCCAATTCGGTGCGTATCGGGTCAACAAAGCTATATTGCGTGTTGCTCTTCAGGTTACAGAGCCACCACCTGCTGACCTCCTGAAGCCCGATTACATCGGCATCCACATTACAAAGCAAATCGCACACACCATTTGCTCTTGAAGTATTTCTGTCACCAAAATATCCTACTCCGTCTGCAAGAAGATTATAAGTAGCTATTCTGAGGGTTCTGTCCTCTCGTTTGTAATTCTGCCCTATCGCTTGACAGATATTCCCGACTTCAATTTCATTTATATCCGATTCAATACTCTGTGTGCTGTAAACAATCCCGCAAGGGAGCATAGACAAGATAAATAACCATATCACAAACAATAAATTTGATACTTTTTTCATAAGCATAGTGTTTGAAGAAATTCGAAAAAAATGCAAAATTATCAGCTTTCCCCGAAATTCCTGATTTCTCATTTAAAAAAGCACTTCCGAAGAAGTGCTTTTTAGTCATATTATTGTTTTGCTCCGTTATCAAACATTTCAAGTACTTTAACACTTGCTGCGAAGCAATCTTCAAGGCACTTTTTGTTAAGTGCATCGGGAGTGTCGCGTCTTGTATGGTAGAAATCAGGGAGCGCGTGGTTAAGGGCTGTAATACCTGTTGAGCGCATACCTGCCTGTGCAAATGCTGCTGAGTCAGTAGCACCACCAAGAGGAGGAACCATACCCTTGCCACAAGGAATACCTAATTCTTCACAAGCCTCATAGAACAAGTCGGAAACATCTTTATCAACTTTAACTGTAGCATTAAGGTCACGATAGTTTACGCTAAGGTGTTCGCACTGTGCAATTGTATCGTAAGAATAAACGAAAGTAGGAACATCGTTGAATTCGTGTGCGTGAGCCTCGCACCAAGCCTTTGCACCGCGAAGACCTGCTTCCTCTGAGCCTGAAAGAACAACGCCTACTTCTGTGTTTTCAAGTTCAATGCCTTCATCGTGAAGCATTTTGAGAATTGCCATACCCATATAGCAACCTGTAAGGTTATCGTTAGCACCGTCAACATGTTTTTTTCTGTTCCACATAAAGTAAAGACCAAACCAGAAGGGTGCAAAAGCAAGGCAACCAAGACCTAACTTAAGTGCAAGTTCATCACTTAAAGCACCGGCAGTTCTCGCAATAGCAATACCAAGCATATAGAAAGCGCCAAGGAAACAAACCATCATATGAATGTCAAAGCCAAGGTATGAAAACTTCTCTTTTACAGGCCATTCCCAAGCAGCATCGGGGTGACCGTTAAAGATGATTCTACGCTTAACCTCGCCTGTGGGCTTTTTGAAGCCTGTTGCATTGTGGCCAATTTTCTCTTTGAAGAATTTATCAACAACCTTCTTATAAAGGCCGAACTGTAACACACAAAGAACAAGACCAAGCACAACAAACACAATTGAAAGTACCGGTACTTTTAAGAAATAAGAAATCAATGCAAGAAAACAGAATGTGATTGTGAAGTTAATCCAACCGAAAAAGGATCCGGGATTTTCTTTGAATCCTTCAACGTAAACTCGGTCACAGCCGTATTCCTTCATCTGCTCTGCGGCATATTCACAAGCCTGCTGTTCACCGTATGTACCAGGGCCGCGCTTTTCGAATTCTGTACAGATATGTGTGATTTCATCCATCATATACTGAGCATATTCGTCTTTTTTTGCAATAAATTTGCTAAAATCCATAACATTACTCTCCTTAATATTATTTTAATATTAATAATATTATTTTAACCCAAATTTGGATATTGTCAATAAATTTTACCAATAAATGTATAATTTATTTATCATTTTTCATATCATTTGCAAATCTGCAGGCACGAGCGTAGCATTCTGCAATATATTCCTCAATAGGCATTTTGTCGTATTTATCATTTTCGTGGCGATTGGGCTTTGATTTGTTATTAAGCTCAAAGGTAAGAATGTCATTGTAACCACATTTATTGAGCCTGTGCGCAAGCTCCTTCCAATCAGCCATTCCGTCATAGGGCAACAGGTGCAAATCATCGTGCCAAAAAATTCTGCCGTTTACATCCTTGATGCCAAGGTTATCGTTAAGGTGTGTTGCAATAAGCTTTTCACCATACTTTGCAACTAAATTCTCCGAGAAATTGTAGCACATCTCGTGACCTGAATCCCAACAAAAACCCACACAAGCTCTGTCCCAATAAGTTTTTAAAATCGCTTCAAGGTACTCACAACCCTCGGTGTTTTCGAAGGCAATTTTTACCCCAAGCTTTTCAGCGTGGTCAATAACTCTGCCATAATTCTTAAGACCGAATTCTGTAGGAACATAATCCACATCAAAGCCTACGTACACGTGACAGACCATTATAGGAACATTGTATTTAGCGCATAAATCAAGACAATGGCAAAGCTCCTCAACACCATCCTCCGCATCATCGGCGCATTCCTCATCCCACATATCGGCACAGTAGCCCCAGGGTGCGTGAATTGACTGAAAAATCATCCCCTCTTCCTCTGCAACCTGTGCACACTTTTCAATTACGTCATCCATAGCGTAGCCCCACAGCACGTTAAAGCCCTCAAAGCCTGCCTGTTTAAAAAGCTTTATTTGCTCCCACTCAGGCATACCGAATGTATTATTTGTTGACAAACATAATTTACGACCATACATAAATATCACTTCCTTGGTATCTATATTATCACATTTCCTGCGAAATACAATACACAATTGATTTTCGGAGATGGTTGTCATATAATGGGCGGTGAGGTGTTTTTATGATTATTGAAGAAAAGTTTATAATGGGTAAACACCCGAACCCCCACCTTTGCGAAGACGGTCTGTTCATAAGTGATGATTTTATTGCGGTACTGGATGGTGTTACTGCGAAAAGCACCCGTAAATTCAATGGTGCATCAGGTGGTAAAGCTGCAACAGATGTTGCAATCAATATATTAAAAAATTCACCTGCGTATATCAGTAAAGCAACACTTTTCCGACTTATAAATGACGGCATCGCTTCCCTCTATGACCGTGAAGCCACGGGTGAAGCGGCGGTTTGTATGATTGTTTTCAGTAAATATTACAAGGAATTGTGGGTTGTGGGTGACTGTCAATGTATCATAAACGGTACAGCGCACACCCACGAAAAGCTTATTGACAAGGAGCTTTCGGAAATCCGTTCAAGCGTGATTAAAGAAGCTTTGAGAAATGGTGCTACACTCAGTGAAATTGCAGAAAATGATGTAGGCAGACAGGCTATACTGCCCCACTTAGAAAAACAGCACCAATACGCTAACCGTACAAACCACCCTTACAGTTATTCTGTGCTCAACGGAAAGAGCTTTACCACAGACAGCATAGTAACATATACTGTAAACGATGGTGATACAGTTATTATGGCAACTGACGGTTACCCGAATTTATATGATACTTTAGAGAAAAGTGAAGAATATCTTGCCCACATTTTAGAGTATGACCCTCTTTGCTTTCAAGAATATAAATCTACAAAAGGACTGCAAAAAGGAAATTCATCATTTGATGACAGAACATACATAAAATTCACCCTGTAAATCAGTAGTTTTTGAGTATTTATTCTATTGACTTTTACATCAATTGTGCTAAAATATACAACCGTTAAAACATATTATATTAAGAAAGAAGTCTTTTTTATGCACGAAACACCGGAGATTCTTTTAACCCTCTCCATGGCTTTATTGTCCGGTCTTTTACTGTCGCGTGTTGCCAAAAAGCTGGGCTTACCGGCAGTTACAGCCTACCTTGTAGCGGGTGTAATCATTGGTCCGTTCTGCTTAGGCAAATTGGGCTTTGTATTCACAGAAGCCAACCCACCGCAGTATTATTCACTTTTATGTGATTTGGCTCTTGGTTTTATTGCTTTTGCAATCGGTAATGAATTCCGACTTGCCCAACTCAAAAAAATCGGCAAGCAGGCTACGATTGTCGGTATTTTTCAGGCAATTTTCACGACCATTATCGTTGACATTGCACTCATAACTCTTTCATTTATTCTGCCCGAGGGATATCTCCCCCTGCCTGCTGCAATTGTTCTGGGTGCAGTCGCAACAGCAACAGCACCTGCCGCCACACTTATGGTTGTAAGGCAGTACAAGGCAAAGGGCCCCGTTACGGATATACTCCTTCCCGTTGTTGCCCTTGACGATGCAGTCGGTCTTGTGGTTTTCGCCATTTCATTTGGTGTGGCAGGAGCCATAGATACAGGCGCTGTTGATGCAGTTTCGATGATCGTCAACCCAATCCTTGAGGTTGTTCTCTCAATCGCTCTCGGTGCTCTTATGGGTCTTTTGTTCACATTGTGTGAGCAGTTCTTCCATTCACGCTCAAAGCGTATGGCAATTTCTGTTACATTCGTAATGCTGACAGTTGCGCTGTCATCCCTTAAGTTTGAAATCGGTCATGTACACATTGCTTTTTCAAGCCTTCTCGCTTGTATGATGCTGGGCACAATCTTCTGCAATATATGTGACTTTTCTGAAGAGCTTATGGACAGAGCGGACCGTTGGACTGCTCCCTTGCTCGTGTTATTCTTTGTTTTAAGCGGTGCGGAGCTTGACCTTTCCGTTTTCAGCAATTGGATTTACGTTGTTATCGGTCTTGCTTACATCGTCTTCCGTTCATTAGGTAAATACTATGGTGCACGAATCAGTGCAAAGCTTTCACATTGTGACGAAAATATTGTCAAGTACCTTGGTATTACACTCCTCCCTCAGGCAGGCGTTGCTCTTGGTATGGCAAGTCAGGCATGGGGACTTGGTGACGAAATCGGCGGTCTTGTACAGAGCATTACGCTTTTCTCTGTTCTTGTTTACGAGCTTGTGGGTCCCTACTTCACCAAGGTTGCACTCACCAAGGCAGGCGACATCAAGTTTGAGGGCAAAAAGAGTGCCCGTGAAGAAGCAAAAATCAAGCTTCAGGAAAGCGACAGTCCCAAAAACAACAAATAAAACATACAAAGAGCGATTCACTGTTCATCAGCGAATCGCTCTTTTAACACTCATTTTTGTACTGAGTCCCCTATTGCTTTGAAAAGTGAGTCATCCTCCGTAGAGGGCAAATCGCAGTTGTAATGCCATACCATTACACCGCCGTAGCCATTATCAACGGCATAATTAGTTTTCTTTCTTACCACATCGGGTGTATTAAACCAGAAGTCCTTGTTTATTTCAGGACAATGATACCAACCGTCTTCGTCAATACTCTCATAACAACTGTTATAACCGTACCAATATGTGTCCATATCCGTAGGTCGTGAATAGAAGGGTATTCCTATATCAATTTTGCTTGCGGGTATTCCCTTGAAATCTGTTTTTTCAAGAATTGCCACAGTATCCTCATAGGTACAATGCTTGCCCTGTTCATCCACGTAGTCATAGCTCATAAGCTCGAAATAATCAATAACGGCCATTGATGCCTTTGAAAATTTTATATTCCAATCAACAAATGCAACACCGAGAGTGTAATTGCCAAGCACCTCATCTAATGACACAAGGAATTTATTGAAGCTTCGCCACGCTTTATTTGAAAGCGGATATTCATAGTCGAAATGCACTCCGTCAAAGCCATATTTATCAAGAACATTTATAATATTTTCCTCCAACACACCGCTTTTGAAGGCACTGTTATGATGCTCGCTTTGTGACTTCATTTGCTCTTCCCACACGTCAGAATCGGATGTATTGCCGGGACCTAAAAGATTAAGTGATATTTTAACGTCACGCTCACCTATTGCAGTGCGTATATTTTTGAGTGCCGTCTCAAGCTTTTCCGTTTCCAGAACAACCTGACCGTCTGCATTAAAGGATGCACACTCAAAAAGAATTACGTGGGTGATTATATCAAAATCCTCACCGTGTACTGTGCCGTCATCCTGAACATAGTCACCTCTTATGTAAGCCACCACCCTGAAATCTTCAACAGGCTGAGGAATCTCCTTCTGAGCTTTTGAACAACCTGCAAAGGTTGTCAGTGCAAGGGTTATTGCTGTAAACAATGCAAAAAATCTTTTTATCATATTTTTCATCCTCAAAATTATTGTAATACGATTATATCATATAAAAAAGTAATATTAAAGATAGACAACAAATAAAATTTATGATAATATTTAAATGTTAATCATAAAGAGTCCATAACAATGGATCTATATATTCATAAAAAGAGAGGTTATAACAAAATGAGAGACCTTACAAAGTATCATGGAATTATCCCTGCATTCTACGCTTGCTATGATGATAACGGCAATGTCAGTACCGAAAGAACAAAAGCATTTGCAGAATTCTTACTTAACAAAGGTGTAAAGGGACTTTACGTTTGCGGTTCATCTGGTGAGTGTATTTACCAGAGCAAGGAGGAGCGCAAGGCTATTTTAGAGGCAGTTATGGAGGTTGCAAAGGGCAAGATGACAATTATTGCTCACGTTGCCTGTAACAATACTGCTGACTCAATGGAGCTTGCCGCTCACGCTGAGAGCCTTGGCGTAGATGCAATTGCATCTATCCCCCCGATTTATTTCAGACTTCCCGAGGATGCTATTGCACAGTACTGGAATGATATTTCATCTGCTGCCCCCAACACAGATTTTGTTATTTACAACATTCCTCAGCTTGCAGGCGTTGCCCTTACAATGCCCCTTTTCAGGGAGATGCTTAAAAATCCTCGCGTAATCGGTGTTAAGAACTCCTCAATGCCCACACAGGACATTCAGATGTTCAAGGCTGAGGGTGGCGACGATATTGTTGTATTCAACGGTCCCGACGAGCAGTTCGTTGCAGGTCGCACAATCGGTGCCGAAGGAGGTATCGGCGGTACTTACGGTGTTATGCCTGAGCTCTTCCTCAAATGTGACGAATATCTTAAAGCAGGTAATATTGACAAGGCACGTGAAATTCAGTATACAATCAACAGCATCATTTATGCTATGTGTGACTGCAAGTGCAATATGTACGCCGCCGCTAAAGAGGTTCTTCGTATACAGGGCATTGACATCGGTGATGCACGCAAGCCCCTTGCCGGTCTTAAGGAAGAAAGCAAGCCCCTTGCCAAGAATGTTTATGATATGATTGAAAAAGCAAAAGCAGAATTCTGCGCATAATTAAACGGAGAATATTTATGTTCACACCCGAAATAAACCTTAACAACAAAACAATCCTTGTTACCGGTGCCGCAGGCTTTGTGGGTGCCAATCTGGTTACTACCCTGTTAAACTGCTTTGACAGCATTACGGTTGTGGGTATTGACAACCTTAATGATTACTACGATGTAGCAATAAAGGACTACCGTTTAAAAGAGATTGAAAAAATTGCCGAAGCCAAGCCCCAAAACAAATGGATTTTCATAAAGGGCAGTATTGCCGACAAGGAGCTTATTGATAAGACCTTCCGGGAATACAAATTCCACATGGTTGTAAATCTTGCTGCACAGGCGGGTGTACGCTACTCTGTAACAAATCCTGATGTTTATATTGAGAGTAACATCATCGGCTTTTACAACATACTTGAGGCCTGCCGTTACAATCCTGTTGAGCACCTTGTATACGCAAGCTCATCAAGTGTTTACGGTACAAACAAAAAAATTCCGTACAGCACAGATGATAAGGTTGATAATCCCGTAAGCCTCTATGCCGCAACCAAAAAGAGCAATGAGCTTATGGCACACGCTTACTCAAAGCTCTACAATATCCCCTCAACAGGTCTCAGATTTTTTACTGTTTACGGTCCTGCAGGCAGACCCGATATGGCATATTTCGGCTTTACAAACAAGCTCATAAAGGGTGAAAAGATACAGATATTTAACTTCGGCAATTGTAAGCGAGACTTTACATACATTGACGATATCGTTGAGGGTGTAAAGCGAGTTATGCAAAAGCCTCCGCAGAAAAGCACCGGCGAGGACGGTCTGCCCAATCCACCCTATGCGGTTTACAACATCGGTAACAACAGTCCCGAAAACCTTATGGACTTTGTGAGCATACTCAAGGAGGAGCTTGTAAACGCAGGCATTCTCCCCAATGACTATGACTTTGATGCTCATATGGAGCTGGTGCCTATGCAACCGGGTGACGTACCCATAACATTTGCAGATACATCTGCACTTGAACGCGACTTTGATTTCAAGCCGTCAACATCATTACGCGAGGGCTTGAGAAACTTCGCAGTATGGTACAAGGAATTTTACAAATAAAATCTTACAAAAACACAAAAAGATGTTTCAGTAAACAAATCTGAAGCATCTTTTATTTATCATCAATATCAAATAGTTTTAAATTTTTATATAAGTTTTTCCGTTCTTCTGCACCCGATATAACCGTTCCGATATTTATTTCGGGTCTTTTGCCCTTTAATGAACGGATAACATATCTTATACCGAAGAACAACCATCCAAAGGGTAAAAGAAGTTTGATTTTTCTACACCAAGGCCAATTTTTATATACGGCTCTGTTAACGGATGTAAAAAAGTTTTTCAGGCTACTGTCCTTTTTGTCGCCAACGTTTTCTCGCGACATAAGAAGAGCCTGATGTGAGCGGTCATCATCCTTCTGCCCGAAGTTGCCGCCCATAATTATATCGAGCATATATGCGTTCAATATATCGTCATCGCTTTTCTCGCCCTGTATTTCAGGAGTACAACCTAAATATTCAACACAAAGGGATGTAAGAACACAGGCGAAGTGCCACAAGCCGATTGATTTCAAAGTACTCTCAAACAACCCGCAGAACTCCTCACGGGACATTGAGTCCACAAACACAGCCCAGTCGCACAGATGTCTGAGGCCAATACCTTCGCCGTTCAGGTGGTGACACATATGAAGAAGAATAATTAAGCCGTGGTGGAATTTATCAGGCACATTTATTGTACCGAATTCCGTTGTATGGCTATGTGCAGAAGCTACTGCTTCCTTTAGCATTTCTTTAATCATAACACCGATTTTACCGTCAGGAATGCCTGCAGGCTCTTGGTGCATTTCATAACGACAGCCCTTGTACAGAAAAACCTTGTGACTTTCCCCTGTTGATTTAACAGGTGTAAAGCCCTTTTCGAGAAGCAAGGCCTCCGCCCTGTCGAGATCCTCGGGATTAACAAGGAAGTCCACGTCACCGATAAGGCGCAACAACGGGTCGGAGTAATAAAGTGAACAGGCAAAGCCTTTTATTATGGTGTAGCCGATACCTGCTTCCGTCAACAGCTTGTGCAGAAACACGTGCTCACCGATACGCCTTGAATTGCGGGTAATTATAACATTAAACTGAGCGCGGAGAAAAGCCTTGAAATCCTGTGGAGCATCTTTAATCTCCCCCGAAAAAGCCAATAGCGGAACTGCGTGCAGATATGACTCCCGCCATACTTCGCCGTAGTCAAAATCGGGTACAACAAATCTGTCGGCACCAAACAAATTGGTCGCCAACAAATCTAAAACTGTCTGTTCAGTTACAGAAATATCGTTACCCGAAAAAGCCACTATACAGCCCCCTATAACCTATCATTTTAATAACATTTTCAGCAATCTTCTGGGATGTTTTACGTATGATTTTATTTTTTTCTTATTATCATCTTTCTTTTTCAAAAAAGCAATCTTCTTCAAATATCTTTTATAAAACGAAACAAGCCTTTTATAATTATGTGATTCAGATAATTTCCCCAAAAATCTGTTAAGCTTACGAAGTTCAAAATCGAAAAACGGAATATTTTTCAACTTATATTCCCATACAAAAGTATCACAAAAATAGTCATCATCTAACACGGCATAGCTTTTCAATGTTGCATACATCCAATAAAGTAACATACGGCGTGTTTCTTTCACACAAACCTTTTTGTTATAATCCTCAACCAGAATTTTGAAAACAACACTCGTTCCTTCCAAGCTTTTTTTAGTTCG
Source organism: Acutalibacteraceae bacterium (assembly GCA_045532945.1). Classification (GTDB taxonomy): domain Bacteria; phylum Bacillota; class Clostridia; order Oscillospirales; family Acutalibacteraceae; genus DTU089. Next base: position 202,475 of record JAZSGZ010000003.1, on the reverse strand, counting down.
GATCTTTTCATCTATATTTGTTACCGATTGATCGTGAACCCTATAGAAGTATCCCAGAAGGTTACTTTCTACCGTAGCCGGATTGTGTATTAATGTCTGATAGTTAAACACACCATCCTCACCGTAATGAACACCATTGATGAATTCAATATTATTCTTCAGCAAATATTCCCTTTTATAAAGGGTCCTTGTAGCCATTACAAGTTTATAGGGTACATTAGGGTTAAGTGAGTTTTGATAAAAACGTTGTTGTTCATCAATATCCAGGTTATTTTTAAATGAATATGACTCTACTGTAATTCTGTCTGCATTATTAGTGAGTGCTATGTTTTTCAGTTGATTCAATATGTTGTGGGAAATAAAATCATCACTGTCCACAAACCATATATAGTTACCCTTGGCTTCCTTTATCCCTCGGTTTCTTGCAGAGCTGACACCCGTATTCTCCTGATAACAAACAACAACATTACTATATCTTTTTCTGTAATCCTCAAGAATTAATTTGCTGTCATCTGTTGAGCCATCATCAACACAAATTATTTCAAATTCGTCAGGAGAAAGATCTTGTGAAATCAATGACAAAAGACATTCCTCTAAATATTTGCTTGCATTATAAACCGGAACAACAAAGCTTAAAAACATATTACTCACCACCTTACATATTCCATAATTTCAAATATTAATTATCTTCAGGAATCTGTTCTAAACAAGGAAGGACTGCGTAGCCCCAGTTTTTAAACCAATGCTTAAGATGTATAGAATCGTCCGAATGATTAATATAAAACTTAATTCCGATACACTGATCGAAATATGAGACGTTGCCTTCCTCATCATCCTCATAAAGTTTAAAATGCATTGTATATCGTCCGGGAATCAAGCTATCGGTATTAAATATAAAGTCTTTTGAATGTTCACCCAACGATGTATTCAGAGAGCCTCCGTAAGCGACACCAACTGCTTCCATATCAGTTCCCGTAATAACCATTTTCAATTTAAATTGTGCATTATCAATTTCGCTTTTCCAATTCATTCGGAAGGTGAATTTCTCACCATAGGCAAAGTGATTGGTTTCGGTATTGAGAAGCTCCAGTGACTGAATCAAAATCTTATTATTGCTCTTGTGATCACGAAGATATTTCGAGGTATCAAAAAAGGTCTGGTCGCTTTCTTTATCTTCCATATATATAGCAATCGCTTTGTCGGTATCACCGTCAAAAATCTTTTGCCCGTGGGACAAAACGACGCACCTGTCACACAGCTTTTTAACAGATGTCATATTGTGGCTTACATACAAAATAGTTTTTCCTTCAGTTTCAGCCACCTTTTTCATTCGGTCAATGCACTTATTCTGAAAGCTAACATCACCAACGGCAAGAACCTCGTCCATAATCATAATCTCACTGTCAAGGTGTGAGGCAACCGCAAAGGCAAGCTTAACCTTCATACCGCTGGAATATCTTTTGATGGGAGTATCAATAAACTGCCCCACCTCAGAAAACTCAACAATTTCATCAAACTTTTTATCGATTTCAGACCTTGACATACCAAGGATCGCACCGTTGAGGTACACATTCTCTCTGCCTGTAAGCTCGGGATGGAAGCCTGTACCGACCTCAAGCATAGAGGTAATTCTGCCGTTAAGATATATGTTGCCCTTTGTAGGAGTGGTAACGCGGCAAATAAGCTTGAGGATAGTTGATTTACCTGCACCGTTTCTGCCGATAATACCGATCGTTTCACCCTTTTTAACATCAAATGATAAGTCATTGACTGCAAGGAAACGCTCATTTTTACCGTGGGCTTTTTCACCTATTTTAAGATTCGGATCTTCCTTTTTCAAAAGCTTCGCAATCTTTGATTGTATTTCACCCTTTAAGGTTGCACCACCGATTGCACCAAGGCGGTATTCTTTAGAAACATTTTCAACTTTTACTGCTAATTCCGACATACCGCACCTCACACTGTATCCATAAATGTTTTTTCTGACTTACTGAACATCATGGCCCCTATAATTGCAACAAATAGCGTTGTTACCCAGGATATCCCGTAGAACAGCCAATCAATTTCACCTGTACCCAAAAAGGCATAGCGAAACACATTGATGGCAGGTGTTACCGGATTGAGCATATAAATATTATAAAGCATACTGCCGGGAGCGAGCTGTGAACGACTGAACATATCGTAAGCCACAGGTGAGCAATAACTCCAAAGACTTACACCGAAGCCCACAACCATTGCCAAATCCCTGTACTTAGTGGTAAGTGAAGAAATAATCATACCGAAGCCCATACCGAGTGTTGCAAGCTGTATAAGCACAACGGGAGTAATGAGTATGTAAATATTAGGCATAACTCCTGCGTTGGTTACAATGTAATAGACAAGGAAGCACAGCATAAAGGCAAACTGTATAAAGAAACCTATAAACTGCGAAATTGCTGTAGAAATGGGCATTACAAGGCGAGGAAAATAAACCTTTCCCAATATGCCTGCATTTCCCGTAAATGTATGCGAGGTCTCTGTAAGACAATTCGCAAAAAGAGTCCACACAATTGTACCTGACAAATAGAAAATGAAGTTAGGCACACCCGATGCACCCAAGCCCGCGATATTACCAAAGAAGACTGAATACACAACCGTTGTGAAAAATGGCTGGATAACTGCCCAGGCAGGACCAAGAATGGTTTGCTTATATTTCGCAACAAAGGAACGACGGACAAACAGGAAAATCAAATCCTTACAGTTTTTGAGACCCTTTATGTCCATATCTAATATTTTATTTTTTGATCTAACAATCGTAGTCCATTTTTGTTCTGACATATTTATCTCCTACGTTTTTCAGGCAACTCAAGCCATTCGCCTAATATTTCATCCCATTTTTCCGGTTGCATTTTCATAAATCCACCAGCAGAAAAGAATGTAAGTTCTCCCGAATATAATTTGTTTTCACAATAGAGAAAATCTACTCTCAAATGCGGAATATCCTTTGAAAGTATTTCTGCGATCCTGAGCATTTCATCAAGATAATCAGGCTTTTCGAAAACATTTCCGGCGTGTTCACCTGTGGACAAATCAAGGTAATTCCAATCCAAATCGTAAAAATCCTTCAATAATGTCCCGTCTTCTTTTTTGGTACCAACCTTAACAAAACGAGGAACGCCATTAAAGCAGAATATATTATAGTCTAAAATTTGTTCTCCATTGCTATTTTTCAAATAAGGCTCACAGATGATTTTTCTCGGAATATCTTTATAAGGCCACTCTCTTTTATGCAAATAGTAATCGTCTTTTAGTTGCAAATTAAGTTTATCTCTGATCGCATTTTCATTTATTTTGCCTTTGTCTGTACAAATCACTACATCGCTATTGTGATTGCATTTCAGCACAAATTGTTCAGGTAAAGATGAAAAATCGATATCATCCGCACTATCCCATACCCCGATAACGGGAACTATATATTCATCACCAATTTTGTCAGCAATATATTTTTTTGCTCTATACTTATCAGACATAACCGCATATTCGGGACGTCGATCATAAAGTTTCAACCAATTCTGCTTTTCACTAAAGGTTTTCGGGTTCCTTAAGTTTATTTTCTTTCCTTTTTTTATTTTATATAATTTCTTTATAAACTGCTTATCTGAAAGAATAAAAGTTTCATAATTTTCAACAGTAAAATATTTAGTGTATAACTTTTGAAGTTTACGTTTTAATCTGTGTAAAATCTCTTTCACGATTACACCTCTGTTAAATATGATTTATTACTTCTAACCATTGTTCAGCTATTTTTTCAATAGCTAATGCTTTTCTAACCGAAGCAGCATTTTCACCGCAATTTGTTGCCAATCCGTTATCATTCGCCATTCTGTGCATAGCGATAGCCAAGGCATCTGCATCACCGACAGGCACAAGAAGACCATTTTCGCCATCTGTTATCATTTCACGTGCTCCGCCACCTCTGCAATCGGTACAAACACAAGGCAGTCCCATTGCCATTGCCTCAACCATAGAGTTTGATATACCTTCATAATCAGATGATGAAACAAACATCGAGCACCCGTTTATTACATTGTGAATATCATTGGTAGGCGGTAAAATGAAGGCTTTATCGGCCAAATTATTCTCTGTAATATAGTTTAAAAGTTCATTACGTAATGAAATATTGTTTTCGTTAACAATATCGGCATAAATCTTCAATTTGTAATCAGGATTATTCAGAGAAAACAGTCTGAATGCCTTTAGCAACAGCAACAGATTTTTTTGCAGTGATAATCTGCAAAAGTTAACAATTATTTTATCTCTGTTATCCGCGCATATATCTGGTAAATCTTTTTTTATAGGATTATGTATTACTTTTGCATGCGCATTATCCTGATAGCCGAGAAACACTCTTTGCTCCTGAGTCTGGAAAACCCAAGCATCCGCTTTCTTTAACAGATTGACTGTTGCTTCAAAATTGCTGTCATTGGCATATTTATCCGAAGCATTGGTTTCAGCATAAATAAGCTTAAAATCCAGGTCCTTTGAAGCCCAATATACACTCTCAAAAATGTTGAAGCCGAAGCTGATAATTACAGCACCTTGATTATCAAGTAAAAACGCACGTAATTTCTGACCATTTCTGATTCCGCGTACAGAATTATTCACCCCGTTGCTTTTCACTTTGAAGAAACGTAAAGCATATTGTAATCTTTTGTACCATTTAATGGTTTTCTTACACTTTTGAACAAGCTGCCTGATTACAGCTTTATCCTTATTCTCTTCAAAATAATCAGGTATTGAAACCAAGCTTATTCGTTTATCAATGTTGTAATAATTATTGTCAGGAGTTATAGTGCCATCAGGACCCAACACTGCCAGGATAGTTACATTATATCCTTTGTTGACAAATTCATTTGCAAGATTAACAGCTCTGCGTTGCGCTCCGCCAACACCATAGTAACTGAAAGTTATTATAATATTCTTGTTGTCTATCATAATCACCTTATTAATTTTTGATAATTTACTTTACCAAAGAATAAATCTTTTCAACAAGTTTATTGCTCATAAGCTTCCGAGCAAACGGTTTGTATTTATTCACATAAAACAAGTGCTTTTTATATGCCTTATAGACTGATGCACCCGTTCCCCCCATCAAGCCTTCGTAAACAGCCTTGTAAAACCTGTTCAGTTTTTCAGGGTTAATATTGGGTAAGGCTTTTTGCAGAATCTCGTCCTTTGCAATTTCATCCAACAACTGTATTTTCTTTCTTTTAGAAAACGCGCTTAGCTCATATTCATTGCGACAGCCTGCAACTGCAAAGAAAAAAGTGCACAAGTGCATATTATATGATAAATCTTGTTTTTTATAGTTCTCCACATCTCTGTAGAGCACATCAATCAAGGGTCTCATAAGCTTCCAGTGATTTTTAGTATAGCCCCTTGAAAGCGATGATGCATTATTGGTTGTACGGTTGTGATATAAATACTCATCATTTAATGAAACATATTTTTGTGCACAAAGAGCAGTTTCAAATGTCAATTGTAAATCCTGGCTTCTTCTGAAGCCTCTGCCAAAGGCAAGATTATTTTCTTCAATCAAAGCTCGTTTGTATAAACGCAGCCAGTTGCACCACCTTATAACAGAATTATTTCCTTTTTCTGTCAATCCCGCCAATGTGCGTGGTAAAATTTCACCTTCTATTCTTTCCCTGTCATATACACCGGGATCAAGATGAATTTTGTCTTTAACATTTTCGTCTAAAAAGGCATTGCAAAAAACTACGTCAGCATTTTCCTTTTTTGCCACAGAATACATACGCTCATACATATTAAGCTCAAGCCAATCATCGGAATCCACGAAGCCTATGTATTCACCGCTTGCTCTTTCCATACCATCCTGACGAGCAGCAGCAAGACCCTCATTCTCTTTTTTGTAGTAAATTATTCTTTCGTCTTTTGCCGCATAGCTTTTACAGATTTGTGATGACCCATCAACAGAGCCATCGTCAATAAGAATAATCTCAACATTTGCAAGAGTTTGATTAACTACACTATCAAGACATTTTACAAGGTATTCTTCTGCATTATATACCGGTACAATTATACTGACTGCAATATTTTTATTCTGCATTTTACCATTCCTTTTTCTTTCGGTTTTGTCTTATTATCCAAAGCTGTCCCCAATATTTAATTGGTATATTAAGTAATATTTTTATTGATTTTACAGGATTTTTTTCTTTTCGCAAAGCGAAGTAAGAAATCTCTGCCCATTTTTCAAACAATAATTTTTTCAGCTTTTTCTGATTATAAACCTTATGGATTTTATTCTTTTCAATTATTCTTTTCATCCATTTTTTACACTCTGAATCGTACGGCTTTCTTTCCTTCAAAAGCCCCCAATGGATATTCTCCCAGTTATCTGGTATTGTTAAATCCAACCAACCCAATTGTTCTGCCATAATGTTTTTGGCACAGTTTTTTTGAGTTTCTTTTTTTGCAACAGATACTGCATTATTATGAATTCTGTATTGTACAAGAACATCACTCAAATTCTGACATTCGCCATATTGGGAACACTCAACCCACATTCTGAAATCCTGGGCATATATGTATTTCTCATTGTACTTTATGTTGTTTTCAGTTAGTTTTTTGTGACGGAACATAGCAACGTTATTGGGTATATTGATATGATTGCCGAAAAGCAAATATATCCGAAATGTTTCCCTATCCGGAATTGTTCTGCATATACATTTATTTGAAAACTTGCCTTCCCAATCACCTATAAGCTCCATTCCGGAGCCACAAACAATTATATCCGGATGCTCTTCCATATAGCGCACTTGCTTTTCTAATCTATCAGGAAAACAAACGTCATCCGCATCCATTCGGGCAACATATTCACCTCTTGCTATTTCCAAACCTCTGTTAAGAGATTTTGTAAGACCAAGGTTCTCATCATTTTGCAGTATAACAATCCTATCATCGTTATATGACCTAATAACCTCAAGCGAATTATCTGTAGAGCAATCATCAATAATAATAAACTCAAAACTTGTGTAAGTCTGGTTTAAGATGCTTTCAATAGCAATTCTCAAATACTCTTCGGGTGTATTGTAATTGCTCATTATTATTGATACCAAACCATCTGTAAACACCATAAAAACGTCCTTTTTATTATTTAAAAGTTTTCCTTTTCATATCGCGTAGCTTTTTGTAAATGCTTTTTTTTATAAAAAACACCTTTATTTTTAAATAATCTTTATTTATAACATATTGCCAAAGCGTTTTATATACATCCGAAACATTCGGATTTTTATCAAGCCCTTTAAGATATGCTTCGGGCACAAAGTCAGTCCAATCATACCTTATGAGCATCTTGCGTTGGTTCGTATCACTTACATTCTCATAGAACTTACAGAATGTATACATAGCGTTATTCAAGAAAAAAGCTTCCAGTCTTTTGCGCCATTCAGAAATATTTAATCCCCATTTTTCCAAATAATCTTCTTCAGTCTCACATAGAATTTTCATATTAAACTTGCTCACTTGAGAAATATCAAAATTCCGTGTTACGCTACCATCAAAAAGTCTGTAGCAAAGTAACGCATCTTCAATAAAAACTATGCTTTTCGCCCTTGTAACGGCTTTCATAACCTGTAAACGGTCTTCACCACACCGCAACGATTCATATTTTGTAAACTTCTCAACACAGCCTGTCAGGTGCTCTCTTTTAATGCATTTGTTCCATATACTGTTAAGCTCAGACCCCGACATCAAGATATCATAAATAACTCTTTTCTGCTCGTCCTCATATATAAAATTACTTTTCAATGGTATCCGACTGCAGTTTTTTTCACCCGACATTGTCAATCTGTCATAATTATAAATCACCATATCGGGCTCCGAAAATAATTGGATGGTGTTTTTAAGTTTTGACAAACAAGACTTATACAGTAAATCATCAGCATCAAGATAAACACAGTAATCCCCATGTGCCAGCTCTGCACCCACACATCTGCTGAGAAGCTGACCACGGTTTTCCTGATGAACAACCTTTATAACTGAACCATACTCTTCTCTTAACGAATCACATATAGCCCCACTTTCATCAGTAGAGCCATCATTCACCAAAACAATTTCAAAATCCTTATAGGTTTGTGATAAAACAGACTCAACGCTTTCACAGATATATTTTTGTGCATTATATACCGGTATAATAACGCTGAATTTCATCTTTTTCACTCCTCTAAAAGTTTTTGCCATTGGGTTTTGTATTTGTTCAGTTCATCTGAATAATCCGCTTTTTGAAGATTGCTTTTAATAATATCAAACCTCTGATTATCATTGATAAGCAACTCAACAGCATCTGCAATTGACCTCGGGTTTGTTTCACAAACCAAACCATCAACACCGTCAACAACCAGCTTTTTTCCGCCTACTGTATTTGTTGTAATCATGGGCTTATTAAGCCGTTTTGCTTCAATAAGAGTAAGTGGCATAGCCTCCTGATATGACGGCTGAACGTATATATCACTCGCATTTATGTACGGATACGGGTTTTTCTGCATACCCGTGATTACGATATTATCCTGTAAACCATATTGCTTAATTAATGCTTCAATACGTTCCCTTTCAGGACCGTCACCTACAAAGTACCACAGAAAGTCTATGTTACTATCTTTAAGTATTTTTGCAGACTCAACTGCCAAATCAAAGCCCTTAACGGACGAAAACCTACCGCAGGAGCAAAGAACAGTTATATTCTGCGGTCTGTCAACTGAAAATGCTTTACTTTGTTCCTCTATCAAAGCTTTGTCACAGTAATTTTCAACTATGGTGATTCTGCCTGCAATTTGCGGATACCACTCTTTTATAAGCTCTTTTTGTTCATCGTGAATTGCAACCACCTTATGGAACTTATCAATCACTTTTTCGTGAACGTTGTGAAGCTCATCCACACTTGTGTGGTAAAACAAAAACTTTTTGTCCGCATTTACACACTCTGCGGTAAAAAGAGCTACATACCCCTGAACGTAGGCTATTGCAATATCGTACTTCTGTGAATCAAAAAAGTGCCTTTTTTCATAGTCCATCGTGTATTTAACAATCAGTTGAGAAAGCTTTTCGTTATAAATTTCCGCCTTATCTTTTTTATTCAAAAGCTTGAAAAACACAAACAAAAACTGCAATACGAGTGCACGTGGCTTTCTGTAATAATGGTGATTATCATCATTGATTATTACATTAACTCTTTTGTCAACAAGTTGAAGCAAATCCGTTCTGTTTTTGCGAAGGTATAAAGTAACATCATATTTATCATAATCAATTACTTTTAACGCGGCAATCAGAGATTTCTGCACTCCACCGATTGTAAGATGGTGCGCTACTATGAGAAGCTTTTTCTTGTTCATAATAACTCCATCCATTTCCTTGCAACATTTGAAAGTGAAAGCTCGTACTTGATTTTTACAGCGTTATCCGATAGCTTCTGAGACAACTCATTGTCTGTAATAACCTTTTTAATTGCCTCTGCAAGACCCTGTGAATCCCCTACATCGGTCAACAAACCGTTTTCCCCATCATTGATTACCGACGAAGCTCCGCCTATGGGACAATCTGTACACACAACCGGCATACCGATTGCCATAGCTTCAAGCATAGCATTTGACATACCCTCATAATCAGATGAATTAACATAAACTGCATCCTTGATTATTTCAGAATGTACGTCAAGTGAAAACGGCTCAAAATCGATGTAATCGCCAAGATTAAACTCTGCTATTATTTGCTTTGTTTCTCTGAGTGCTTTTTCATCATCTTCATTTTGAGTATTTCCTATTATGCGGAGCCTGTAATCAGGGTGCTCCTTGTGAACATCTGCAAAAGCCTTTACCAAAACAGGCAGATTTTTTTGATAAGATATCCTGCAAAATGTGGTTATGTTTTTACTTCTCTTACCCACGTATCTTTCAGGGAGGTTATCTTTTACAGGATTAAATATTACTGTGCCCTTTACAGAAATATTTTGCGGATACGTGTTTTTAGCATCCTCTGTCTGAAAAACGATTTTATCCGCTCTTTCGTAATATTTTTTTATAAAATTATAACCGTAGCGGTGCTTCATGAGTCTTTTGGGGTCACCGCGCTCAGAAATAATGATTCTGTTCTTTGTTCTGCGACCTGCCAATAAAGCTATAGGGATTGCGGGCTGTAAAAATGCTATTACCGTTGCATCTTCTCTATCCTTCAGCACCCTTCCAAGGGTCTTGATTTCCTTGTGATAATTGGCAACAAATGAAATATAGGCAAATAGTGTTGGTGTGTACTTTTTCATTCTCTCAAAGGGCTTACAAAGAATAGAAGAAACCACCCTGAGAATTTTATAGAAATAATCAAAAAAAGATTTACGGAAATAATCATGAAGGATTAGTACCGGTATATCTTTATGCAAATCTCTGCTGATAACCTCATTTTTTTCGGTAGAAGTCAGAAGGAACTCACATTCATACCCGTTATTATAAAATTCATTTGTAAGAATAGAGGCAACTCGTTCTGCCCCACCGCCCTTTAAAACAGGCATAACCATCAATACCCTTTTACTCATACAAATAATCTTCCTGCAGTTTTTTCAAACACTTTATAGATAAACCAGAACGCTTTACCGTAGCAACGCATTTTTAAAGCTTTATCGCCATAAGCATTGTCTTTTAAAATTGATTTTTTTATATTTTCTAATTGTTTTTTGCTGTTACGCTTATCCTGACTGTTTAACTTTTCGTAATTATTGAACACATTAAAGGCGCACTTAGCAATATATTTTTTTGCAGCATTATGTTGAAGCTTCTTTTCTGTTTTAGAAAAAGAAAGCACATCTACATAAACCTTACATACGCTGTCAAAATATTTTTTGGTTTTATTGGTTGTCATTATAGATGACTCTCTGTATCGCCTGTGATACAACGGCTCAAAACAATGTGACACCACTGCTGAGGACATAAACAGCTTATATGTAAAAATCATATCCTCATAAAAAATACCGTTAACGAAATCTATACCGGACCCTTTAAGAAGACTCCTTCTTATAAAACAAAGAGGTACCGAGCTGTGATAGTCTTTGTTTTTGAGTTGCTCGCAAAGTGTTTCTTCACCCTTTTGCGTTTCATATTTTCGTTTTCGTACGTAGCGTTGAGGTATATTGTAGTTGTTACCTTTATCAGAAAATGACAGGGCATCAAAAAACACAAAATCAGACTTTTCTTCTGTTGAAATCAAAACAAGCTTTTCAAAAGCATCTGCAACCAAAAAGTCGTCGCTGTCAAGGAAATAAACGTATTCTCCCGAGGCTTGTGCAAAGCCTGTATTACGGGCATCCGAAAGTCCGCCGTTTTCTTTATGTATAACAGAAACCTGAGAAAACTCGGCTGCATATTCATCACAAATCTTGCCCGAAGCATCTTTTGAGCCGTCATCTACAAGGATTATTTCATATTTGGTGTACGTTTGCCCGAGAACACTATCCACACACTCTCTCAGATACTTTTCAACATTGTAAACAGGTATAATTACACTTATTAACCCCTTATTCTCCATACACTCAACCTTTTAATTTGCATTTTACAACTATCAATGCTGTTGCAACGAATTTTTTTATATCTGAAACGAATCCGTAAGAATAATGCTTTTTCATTATTTTTTGAATTTTGTTATTGAATTCAACATCTGTAATCCGAGGCTCTCTTATGGCTTTAGTCAAGTCAACAGACATTTTTTCGGCATCCTCACTCTTGGAGTGTACACCTGATTCGTCACACCCGATGTTCTGTATATATGAATATCGTGGATAAACCGTAAGCCAATCATTCTTAACAAGGTGTGCACCGAAGCGCACAGACCAGGAGCTACCGTTACCCTTTGTCTGTCTGTAAAGTCTCATAAATCTGTCATTGCCGTTGGAATTGAGTTTCTTTATCAATGAAGTTTTTTTACAAAAATCGGAGAAATTATTTAACTCCCAGTCAACACCCTCCCAACGGTCAGACCAGGTTCCCCATGTACAGCTGCAGGAACGGTATGCCGTAAAAACATCCTCACTATATGTTGTCGGGAATTTTAGCTTTGGTGCATAGCCTGAAATTGCGCCGATTGTTTTATTATGCTTATAGTAATCGAGACATCTGTTCATATAGTTAAGAAAGTACGGAGAGCAAACACAGTCATCCTCTACAACAATTACGTTACCGTACTCTCGGATAACCTGAGTTACACCGCTTATAACAGACTTAGCAAGACCTTTGTTTCCTGTGCTTTCGATTATTGAAACACTTTTGAAATGACCTGCACCTTCAATCTCACGTGCAAAGGCTCTTACTTCTTCAACTCCTTCACAGGCTTTATCATTTTTAGGGCCGTCAGAGAAAATGAACAAATCCGTATCCTTTGATTCAGGACATTTTGTTAATGCCGTATATGTTTCCTTGAAATGGTCTGCTCTGTTGTAGACAAACATTACCACAGGAGCAAAATTCATTTTCTCACCGCCTTTAAAATTTTATTTTTTTAAAATATCTTTATAAGCATCTGTAAGCTTTTGTGCATTAAGCGAAGGGTCGTGTGTAATACTCGCCCTCTGCCTGCCGTTCCGAGATAACTGTAATGCTAAATTATCATCATCAAAAATCCTTTTTATGTTCCACGCAAGGAGTGACGGGTCATCGCTTCTGTAAAATAACGCCTCTTTGCCGTCCTCTGCCATATCGGGCACACCGCCAACGTAAGCAGCAACACAGGGTGTACCCACAAGCATTGCCTCACCAAGTGTATTGGGACTGTTTTCTATGGTTGAACAAAGAACATAAGCATTGACGTTCGAAAGCTTCTCAGCTACCTGCGAAGCCTTAAGTGGTCCCGTAAATTCAATATGTTCAGCGACACCAAGCTTTTGAATAAGATTCTTAAGATAAGCTCCGTATCCTTTTTTTATGAATGAACGCTTGTCCTTGTCATCATAGGGCTTATATCCTGCTACATAAACCTTGATATCAGGGTATTCCTTTATAAGCTGCGGTAATGCTTCCACAACAAAATGAACACCCTTTAAGGCATAATACCCGTTACCGACATATATGGAATGACGTTCCATTTTGTTTATATCCCATTTTGTTTCATAAAATGGTGAGCGGAGATTTCTGTTACAGGCATAATATCTTGCCTCAGGATTCAATGAATATGAATGGGCTTTGTCCCACGTTGTTCTGCCCAATATATTATGCGATTTTTCAATAACCTGTCGCTCGTGAGAAAGTCTTTTTTTGTACCATCTTGTTTTTCTCAGGTGCAACAACAAGCCGGGCATAAAATTGTCCTTTGAAAAGAGCAAATCATCAATCTGAAGATGACCGCACTGATAATTATACTGTCCGTTTAGAATCCCTTGCATTGATGTAACGGAAGGTATTTTCTTTTCCTCACAAACATTGATTGCTGCCAATGCGTGCAAAAACTCGGTACCTTCAACATGAACTAAATCGGGATTTATATCTTTTATAATTTCACGTATTCTGTTTTCAACATCGTTTAAGGAAGTCGTTTGAGTGTAGGCAACGCTTATGTATCGTACTCCGTTTACATTTTCATCGAAGCACTCACCATTTTCGCATTTACATGCAATAGTCAACGAAAGCTCAGGGTTCTTTTTGAGTTCCGCTGCCATTGACTCAACCCAACCGCCCAAAACATCACTTTTCAAGCCGATTTCAGATGAGAGATTTGCCGGTATTAAATTAACTATCCACAGAATTTTCATCATTCAAGCTCTCCCACCTTACAACATCCTCAAAAAACAAGGGTAAAATAAGCAACACCGTACAATATATTGAGTACGTAACTGAATTCAGGAGTGAAACCATCAGCACGGTTACAAGTACTGCATTGCTGATTTTTCTTACTTGCAGACTTTCACTGTATTTTTCTTTATAGTAATTAGGTACGTGATAAACTGCTTTAATAAAGAACCAACCGCCCCATAGACCGTACTTTGCTATTGTGTCAAGCAGACCTGAATGTCCGCCACCATTACCTCGCCACAAAGCACCTATAATGGGATATTTTAATATTACTGACAAACTCCAGCTGTATTTGCTCATTCTTGTTTGAATAGAGCCGCCAGCCTCACCGGATTCGCCTGTCGCAACAAGGTCGGTAATTTTTTTTGCAACAGCAGTACCGTCAAAGGTCTCTAACAGCCAATTTCTGAACTCATCAATATACATAATAGAAAACATTATTGCGACGAAGAGTAATCCTGCTATGAAAAAGGCTTTAAGACCGCTCTTGCCCTTGTAGAAGAACAAAATCACTGCCCCCGCACAGCTTGCAAAAATGGCAATTGAATAACCTGCCAAAGAAACCAATCGTACAAAGCTTACACACCATACAGCACCTATAATAAACAAAAGCTTATTATTTTTAAAAGCTTTTATTGTCCACATAAGAACTGCCGAAGAAATACACACCTGCGGATATACAAGTCCGTAACCGCCTACACCTTGTCTTAAATAAACATATATTTCTTCATCATCACGCACAATTCGTCTGGCAATAGTAGGGTCTGCAATCAGCACCTGAATTGTTTTGTAGTTCCATACAATAAACAAAACCAAAACAACAGGTACAAGCCACCGGAGCTCACGCCAATCATCCTTGTAGAAGTTGTTTATAATAAAGCATATAACAAGCATAAAAAATGCTATCTGCTTAAGAACACCTTTAAAGTCACCATTGGATATAAACGTAACTCCGACCACGGTAAACAGGAAGAAAACAGATATTATCTGATTCCGGTCAAGCTCAATCGGATTTTGCCCCAAAACCCAACATAAAATCCATATTCCTGTTGCAACAACAGCAAATAGCCTATAAATCAGGTCTATTTCCAAGGGGGGCGATATTGCCCAGATAACAATGTATGCTATGGCAACGGATTGAATCGTGCCGTAAGTAATGCCCTTTTTTGCCATAGCAACCTCCCTTAAAAATCAATTCAGCCAACGCTGAGCTTTATCAATATAATTCTTGTAATCAAAATCGTTTCGTGTTGATTTCACCCTTTGTGAGTGATTACTTTGAATCATACTTAACATAGCATTGTGTACTGTATTTGCATCTGTCGTATCAAGTATGATGAAATCCTCGGGATTATCGGTGTAATCTCTGATATCACTGACATCGGTTGTAATAATCCTTGCACCACAGGTATAGCTTTCTGCAAACTTGGTTGGAAAACCTGCATTATTTCGTCTGTCTGACGGTCTTATAAAAACATAACAGTCACATGAAAGTATTTGTTTTATCGTTTCGCTATGAGTAAGTCTGCCTGAAAACTCAACCTGATTTGAAGGTTCAACCGTCGGATACATCGTGCAGAACTGTTCCCGCTCTAAACCAACAATTTTCAGAACAGCCTTATCCTGATTAAGCTTCATAAAAGCATCAACAACTACATCAAGGTTTTCTTTGTTTCCTCCGGGAAAGCCCGCAAAGCAAAACACAAACTTATCTGCACTATTTTCTTTCACTTGATGCCATATATCATCAGATAAATCCACGAGTGGCGGTAATTTCAGTATTTTACGGTTACTGCTATACGCTTTTTCCATCAGCTTGCTTATTACAATTATCTTGTCAGCAACCTTATGAGTAAATTTGCGAATAAAAAACTCATCGATATATTTGAACACTCTCTTTAAAAACGAGCCTTCTGTAAATTGTGACCATTCAGTACAATCGTAAGCAACGTCTATACCCTGTTTACCGAAAAACCGCTTTGCAACACACAACGTAACAAACGGAACGTTGTACAGAATTATCAGTTCTGTATTTTTATGCTGCGCCACAATTTTTTTCAGATTTCTGAAAAATACAATCTGCTTCAACCATTGAGCTGATCCTGCAGGGTGTGACTCAGAAAACATATTACCGGATATCGCCCTTATACCGTCATAATCACCGTTTTCGTAGTCCGCACCGAGAAAAACAACATTATAGCCGGAAGCTTCAAAGATTTTACCGTTAGAAACAACACGGTTTGCCGCGGCATTTTTATCAGGCAAGCTAAACCCGCCGTAATAAATAATAGTGCCCTTCACTATAAATTCTCCTTGTACCATTCAATGGCAAGCTTTATGCCGTCAGCAAAGCTGTAATCAGGGTCATATCCCAGAAGCTCTTTTGCTCTTGATATATCAGCATTTGAGTGCTTGATATCACCCTTGCGGTCAGGTCCGAATATGGGTTCGACATCCACTCCAAGTGCCTTTGTAAGTCCGTAATAAATATCTATAAGGTATTCACGACCACCGTATGCAATATTGTATGCCTTACCTGCCGCCTCGTGGGAAGCAAGACAGGATTTAAGGTTAGCCTCGATTACGTTGTCAATATACGTAAAATCACGACTTTGCTTACCGTCACCGTTTATGGTAGGTGTTTCACCATTTATTAACTGCTTTAAGAATTTGGGTATAACTGCGGCATAAGCACCGTCAGGGTCCTGTCTGCGGCCAAAAACATTAAAATATCTCATTCCATAGGTGTCGAGACCGTAATGCATTGTATACATCTTTGCCCATTCTTCGTCGCAACGCTTGGTTACTGCATATGGTGACAAGAGATTACCCTCTCTACCCTCTGTTTTAGGAAGATTGGGCTCATCACCGTAAACCGACGAGCTTGATGCATAAACGAACTTTTTTACGCCTCTCTGACGTGCCGCCTCAAGCATATTGAGTGTGCCCTCTATATTATTTTTACAGTAAAACAACGGCATCTCAATTGAACGTGGCACACTACCCCAAGCCGCCTGATTAAGAACGTAATCTACGCCCTCACAAGCCTTAAGGCAGGTGTCATAATCCTTTATGTCGCCTTTAACGAACTCATAGTTGGGGTTGCCGATGAACATATCAACATTTTTCTGTTTACCTGTTGACAAATCATCAAGGCAACGCACGCGGTAACCCATATTAAGAATAGCCTCACAAAGATTCGAGCCGATAAAGCCCGCACCACCTGTTACCAGAAACAAAGAATTTTCAGGAAATTTAAGATGTTTGTAACCCATAATCCTTAAACCTCTATATTAATTATTATAATCTCCAATAGTTGTAGCCCTTATTTTCATATTCCTTGCGATTGAAAACACCCTTGATATCAACAAGCACCTTCTGTCCTTCGCCAAAGAATGATGCAACGGTAGCTTCAGCAAGACCTGAGAAGCAATCGTGCGAAACAGCAACAACGACTGCATCCATACCCTTAACTTCACTCATATCTGCCAAATCAATATTGTAAAGGTGCTTTGCCTCGGCAACATCTGCCTGAGGGTCTGCAATAACAGGCTCAATGCCGTACTCACTTAACTCTTTTACAATATCATAAACCTTGCTGTTTCTTGTATCGGGACAATTCTCTTTGAATGTAAAGCCGAGAATCGCAACCTTAGCGTTATTTACACGCTTGTCTGACTTAATGAGGTTTTTAATTACATTCTCTGCAACATACTTGCCCATATCATCGTTTATACGACGACCTGCAAGAATTACCTGACTGTGATAACCCAATGACTCTGCCTTGTATGTGAGATAATAGGGGTCAACGCCGATACAGTGACCACCAACGAGACCGGGGAAGAACTTAAGGAAGTTCCACTTTGTGCCTGCTGCTTCAAGAACAGATTTTGTGTCAATACCCATTTTATTGAAAATGATTGACAGCTCGTTCATAAAGGCAATGTTTATGTCACGCTGACTGTTTTCAATAACCTTTGCCGCCTCGGCAACCTTGATACAGCTTGCTCTGTGAACACCTGCCTCAACAACAAGCTCATAAACCTTTGCAATTTCCTCAAGGGATTCATCGTCCATACCGGAAACAATTTTTACGATAGTTTCAAGTCTGTGAACCTTGTCACCGGGATTGATTCTTTCGGGTGAATAGCCAACCTTGAAGTCAACACCGCACTTGAGTCCTGATTCCTCTTCGAGAATCGGAACACAAACATCCTCTGTAACACCGGGGTAAACCGTTGATTCATAAACGACAATGGAGCCTTTTACGAGGTTTCTGCCCACAATCCTTGAAGCTCCCTCCACAGGAGTAAGGTCAGGTGTATGGTCATCGTTAACAGGTGTAGGAACTGCAACGATGTGGAACTTTGCCTCCTTAAGACGTGTCTCGTCAGCAGTAAACTCAACTGTTGTTGATTTAATAACGTCATCACCAACCTCGTTTGTGGGGTCAATGCCCGACTTATATGTTTCAATCTTCTTTTCATTAAGGTCGAAGCCTATAACATCAACTTTTTTTGCAAAGGCAACAGCAATGGGCATACCGACGTAGCCAAGTCCTACCAGTGAAATTTTTTCCTGCTTTGCAACAATTCTTTCATATAAGTTAAAAACAATATTTTCCATAATTAACCTCTTTTATATTAATTCAGTTATTTCTTGTAAATATGATTCTACCACAATATCTCTCGAGAAATTTTCAGTTATGTATTCTCTGCCCTTTTTACCCATTTCTTCTCTTTGGCTGTTAGATATTGCAAGGAACTGTTTAATTTTACAGCAAAGGTCATCAACATCTGCACTACGGTACATCAAGCCCGAAACACCGTCTATAAATGTTTCTCTGCAACCTTGATTATCTGTAGATATAACCGGTCTGCCGGATGATGCACTTTCTAACAACGCATTACTCATACCCTCACCGTAAGAAGGCAAAATTGTACAATGAGAAGCTCTGATAAACGGTATTACATCTTTTTGGTTTCCTTCGTAACTGACAATAGATTTTTCTGTTAGTTCCCTGAGCTCATCTTCATAATGACTCTCAGTCGGTTCTACAAAGCCTATCATCTTAAATTCCGCTGACGGATATTCAGGCTTTAATCTTTTGGCTGCTTCAATATAATCATCAACACCCTTATCGTGTAAAATGCGACCAATATAATTGAATACAACCTTATCCCCTGTTTTTCCATCACCACCGGCGGGATAATCAAGTAACGAAAATCTATCGATATTCACGCCTGAGCCGGGTATTAGCTTTGTGTTATTCTTTACCATTTTTTTACTTTCTGCAAAGCCCTTATTCACAGAGTTCTGGAACATAACACAGTTGGCTCTCCGAAACACAAATCGTAAAAGCTGTGTTACAAATATTTCAACAGCCTTACTGTTCATAAATGCACTGCCAAAGCCCGTCACATTGCTTATATAAGGTATTCGCAACAAATAAGATGAAATACCGCAGTAAATATTAGGCTTAGCGGTGTATGTAAGAACAACGTCCGGCTTGTATTTTCGCAACAATTTAATATAGTGAACCAATAGCTTGAAATCTGCAACAATGTTTGTTCCCCTACGATCAATTACCGGGTCATCGTACAGATATGTGATATCCTGCAAAAGCTCAAACTTTTCACCATACGGACACGATATAAGCACGTCATAACCTGCATTGATGAGACCTTCTATCAATTCCTTTCTGAAGCAATAGATGTCATCATCATTATTAGTGACCACGGCAACAAGCTTTTTTTGTTTGTCTTTTTTCATACAGTCTCCGTTTCGTTTTCGCTGTCGGAATAATCCTTACCCAGAATTGCAAAAGCAGTCATAAACAGAAGCTTTACTTCGTTTGTTATCCCGAACTTTGATATGCCCTCTAAGTTATACTTCATTTTACGGGGCAAAATTTCATTCAGATAGACACGCTTTGTGTCCTTGGCACCTTCAAGAAGCTCACTTTCATTTTTGAAAATGATACTTGCCTTTGAGGTTATACCTGCAGGCAGCAACAATGTCGCCATCATTTCATCGGAATATTCATCCACGTATTCGGATACCTCGGGACGAGTACCTACCATTGTCATATTACCTATAAGCACATCAATGAACTGACAAAGCTCATCAATTTTAAACTTTCTGATAATCTTACCTGTTCTTGTAATTCGGTCATCATCCTTCAAGGTAAGGTTACCTCCCCTTGCGGAATCCGTAACCATAGACCTGAACTTAAAAATTCTGAACACTTTGCCGTATTGGGTAACTCTCTCCTGCCTGTAAAAAACAGGACCGGGTGTATCAAGCTTAATTGCAATTGCGGTAACAATCAATATCGGCGAAAAAACTATAAGACCAAACAAAGAAACAGCAATATCAAAAACTCTTTTCAAAAAAAGCTGTTTTCTGTGCGAATCAAGTCGGTCATAGTATGGTCTGACGGCATCGGTCTGCATTTTTTCGGGTAATTCTTCCCATTTACAAAGCATTATTTAACCTCTTTGCTAATATATTTTCCTACAATCTCTCTGAAACAGCCACACACATAGTCCACATCATCATCAGTAAGCTTTGTGTAAAGCGGAAGAGTAATTTCGTTCACAAAGTAATTGTAAGCATTAGGATAAGCTTTGACATCAAAGCCCATATTTTTATATGCAGTCATCATGGGTAATGGCTTATAATGAACGTTTGTAGCAACGCCTTTTTCACTCATTTCCTCAATAATACTGTTACGTTGCTCAAGTGTAATACCGGGAATTCTCGTCATATACAAGTGACCCGAGCTCAATGAATTTTCTGTTATATGGTTCAGGCGCATAATTCCCAATTCATCACACATTTCATTGTATTTTCGGATTATTGACACGCGCCTCGCCAACAGCTTAGGATACCGTTCTAACTGCTTAAGTCCTATTGATGCGGTAATATCGGTCATATTGTATTTGTACCAAGGACCTACAACATCATATTCCCAGGATGAGTTCTGATCCTTATGGTAAGCATCCTTCGACTGTCCGTGCAGACTGTACAGCTGATATTTGTTATAAAGCTCATCGTTATCTATTCCGTCAAGGCTTCGCCATGTAGCCGCTCCACCCTCAGCAGTTGTCAGATTCTTGACTGCGTGGAATGAAAATGAGGAGAAATCTGCAATAGAGCCTGTCCGCTTACCGTTGCGCAAAGCACCGAACGAATGAGCACAATCGGCAACAACCGCCACCCTGCCGATAGCCCTTTGTATATCATTGGCAGGCTTAAACAAATGCTTCTTGCTTTCACAAGCCTCAAAAACCCTTGAATAATCACAAACAACGCCTGCTACATCGACAGGAATTACGGCTTTTGTTCTTTCATTTATTGCATCAGAAAGCTTCTCATAATCCATCTCAAAGGAATCCCTCTGACTGTCAACCATAACAATTTTCGCACCTACGTGATAAACAGGTGATGCAGTTGCAGTATATGTATAAGCAGGGACAATAACCTCATCCCCCGGACCTATTCCGAGTATGCGAAGATTAAGCTCCAATGCAGCAGTTGCAGAGTTAAGACAAACAACCCTGTCCGTGTTGCAATACTCTGCGAGATTTTTCTCCAGCTCTTTGGTACGGGGTCCTGTTGTTATCCACCCTGAACGGAGTGTTTCGCACACCGCTGATATTTCTTCCTCACCAATATCAGGAGGACAAAATGGAATTATTTTCATTTTGGCACCTACTTTTTATTTTTGGATCAAATTTCCGTCAGAAGTTATTTTGTAAATCTTCTGACAATAATCCAACAAACTTTCTCTGTGAGTCGTAAGTATACGGATTTGACAATCATTACAACCCATTATATTATCAAGCACCTTGGCTTCAGTTTCACTATCAAGTGCTGAGGTTGCTTCATCCATCAGAAGCAGTCGGGAATCTCGCAGAAGCGCTCTGGCAATAGCCAACCTTTGAAGCTGACCCTGCGAAAGATTTGCACCCTGTTCACTTATGGGAGTATCAATACCCTCAGGTAAGCTTTGAACAAAGTCGTAAAGCTCCGCTTTTTTCAGAACCTCAATCAACTCATCATCACGGGAATTGTGCTTGACTGTAACAAGGTTATCCCTTATTGAGCCTGAAAAAGAATTAATTGTCTGTGGTACATAAGAGCAGAAACGTCTGGTACTGTCAGAAACCGTAAGTCTGTCACCGTCTTCCGTCTCTATGTAAATCTCACCCTCAGAGGGTTTTATTATTCCTAAAATCAACTTGAAAATCGTTGTTTTACCTTCACCCGAAGGTCCGACAAATGCAGCCACATCACCTGAGCATAAGCGAAATGAAACGTTCTTAAGAACAGGAGCTTTCATTTCAGCATATTTAAATGTAACGTTATCAAAAACAAGTCGAAATTTACTGCTTCGGGTTTTATCAAGTATTTTTATTGCCTTATCCTTATCCAGATCCTGCTCTTCCTCAAAATCGGTTATTTCCATAATCCGTCCTGCTGAGGTTGCAATTGAAATACTGCTCGGTGCCAGCGCTGCCAACGAACCGAAGGATGCGGTAAGTGAACCGGATATCTGCAGAAACAAAGTCATCGTTCCGTAGGTAATTGCACCCTGCCACAGTCTGTAAACACCCCAACCGTAGCACGCATATGAAACAATCAGTCCTATCAATGAAAGGAACATTGTCATAAATATACTGAATTTATCAAAGGATAATTTCAGTTTACGGTAGTTGCCGAGAGTTATTTTAAAATTCTCGATGTAATCTCTCGTAAGGTCAAAAGCTTTTATTACCTGCAGATTCTGCACAGATTCCTCTGAGTAAGATAATATTCTGCCGTTCAACTCCCGTGTTTCCTTACTGTATTTTCTTATAGTTTTAACAAGAACTCTCGAGGAAAGGAAAAGTACGGGGGCACTCAATAAAGCAAGTAAAGCCATTGTTTTGTCATAATAAAGCACGACAACCAATGAGCCGAAGAATTGAAGTGACCTTGTAAACACACTCGGTATGAATGAGACTACAGCCGATGCAATTGAAGAAACATCATTCTCCAGCCTGTTAAGTAAATCACCGGAATGGAATCTGCTTATATCAGTCCAATTCGATTTCAGCACATGAGAATAAATATCCTCACGAATCTCATTGTGAACCTTACTGCCTATAACCGAGGTTACCCAGGAGGACAGACCCTGAAACATTATCTGGAACACAGCAAAGCCAATCAAACAAGTGAGCGCCGGAACGAGCTCATCCGAATTATGTGACACAACCGCATCAATGAGGTACTTGGTTGCCACAGAAATCCCCAAGGACATAACCGTAACAGTTACACCGAGAAAAATGTACAGGAGAAGTGTGAGCTTGTAGTGGGAAATGATATGCAGAAGCCATTTCCATTCAACAACCATATTTTTAAACAATTCTTTGAAATCCTTTGAATGCTTCAACCCACACACTCCCTTCATCCTCATTTATTTTTTTTCTTTTTACCCTTTCCGTATTCCGAACCATAGCCATAGCCATAACCATAACCATATCCATAGCCGTAACCATAGCCGTAACCGGTAATTCCGTTTACCGCACCATTGAGCACACAGCCCAAAATATCTGTGTCGGTGGAAATCAGGTTGTTAATTGTGCTCTTTATTCTTGATATACGCACAACATCCTGTGAGATAACGTATATTGCTGTGTCTGCCGCCTGCGAAATAAACATCGCATCTGAAATAAGTCCGCTGGGCGGTGTATCAATAAGAATAAAATCAAACTCAGCTCTCAAATCATCAAAAACACTTTTCAGCTTTCTTGAGAAGAATTTTTCATTACCGCCTGCAAGAGGTACCATAAAATGCAAATTATACTTTTCAATATACGCTATTTTATACTTATCCGTTACCGTATCAAAGTCCAAGGAGCTTTCGTCCACTCCCAGGAGTGACAACACGCTGGGGTTTCTGACATCACCGTCAACAAGCAGAATCTTTTTCCCGTACTCCACAAGAGCAAGAGCTAAATTGGTCACAACGGTAGTCTTTCCCTCGCCGGGCACAGAGCTTGTCACCATAACAACCTTTTCATTCTCCTTGAGCGTTGAAACAGCAACATTCCTCATTACTCTGAACGACTCTGTAAATCCTGAATCCATCTGAGAATTAGTAAAAATAAGATTTTCGGGCTTTTGCTTGGAATATTTTTTGGGAGTAATACGCGGAATTGTAGCAATCGTTTCAAGATTGAGCTCCTGCTTGATATCCTTTTTCGTCTTTATTGTCTTGCGTTGAATAACGTAGATAAAAATCACAATAAAACCGAAAGCTGCACCGAGAACAATTCCGACCATAATCTCTGCCTTATAATCAATAGGATTTGCAGGAGAGCCGGGAACAGATGGCATGGTAATTATCTCGAATCGTATATTTCCCAAAACATGCTTTGCAACAGAGGGATAATTATCAATGGATGACATAAGTACATCGTATGTCAACTGAGGGTCACTGCCTGTTGCCGTTATGGTGAACATATTTGAACCCTCAACAGCGCTTGCACTAAGACTTACCGGGAAATACTCCAGATCCAAATCCTCACACACCGCATTCTGAAGCAGGTTGCTTGAAAGAATGTAGGGAAAGGTTGAAGATAGCTGTAAAGCCGTGTTTGTATCATAGTAGAAGGAGTAAACAGACAAACCGCCCAAATCCGCCGAGGCATTCTGTGTGCTGACAGTAACTGTTGCTTTCGCTTTATACACAGGGCTGTACTCCACCTTTGCCATAACAACCTTAAGACTTGCGACTATAATCGCCACAACAATGCACAGCCACCAGAACTTACGGATGCCTTTTATGATATCGCTGAGATATATTTTTACATAAGCTTCTTTAGTATTATTATCCGAGTGATTCATTTTTCATCTCTTTCTTGCAATTAAAAATTGTTGTAATTACCGTAATTGCCGTATTTACCGTATTTACCGTACTTTCCGTACTTTCCGTATCTGCCATAGGTACCGTACTGCACACTCTGATCATTTCCCGAGAAAAAGAACGGAGTAAATTTAGGATAAACATCATTGAGAATACAGCCCATAAAGCTCTTACTCACAGTACTTATAACAGAAACAGCATCATTGATCACAGGTGTTGCAACACAATCCGTCCTCACAACCAACAGGGCTTCATCCGCAAAGCTCATAATGCTTGTTACCGCTGCATCTGCAGAATACGGAGGTGTATCGATAACGATGTAATCGGCATTATTCTTCAATGCTTCGATAAACCTTTCTGCAATTCCGTTTTCGAACCATTTGTGATAATCCCCATAGCTTTTTGTATTCACAGCAAGGAACAGAGGTGCCTTTTTAGATTTCTTAAGTTTAAAATCCTCGAAGGAAATTGCCTGCCCCAAAAGATTACCCAGTTCACTGAACTCGTTATACTTCTGACCGAATATTTTATAAAGTGCGGGCTTTTTACCGTCAAAATCCACAAGTACAACACGGTGACCTCTGTTAGCAAGAGCAACCGCAATATTTGCCGCACATGTTGATTTGCCCTCATTCTCGTGAACGCTGGTTACGGCAAAAACCTTACTGCCTCTTATATTGTGTGAATGCTCGGCTTTTGCGGCAATCTTATTAAAGCTCTCTGTAAAATGAAGACTTATAAAAGCATTTGTTCCGATTAACAAGCCCTTTTTCTTTTTCTTGAGTTTCTCCTTAAGGGAGTAGTGCTTGTTTTCGTGGAAAACAACACCCACAAGCTTGGCATCAATCTTATCACCAAATGCATCCTCGTTTTTTACGGTATCTCTTGTAATTGACAATGCGACAATCGCAAAAAAAGCAACAGTCACACAGCCCATAACCACAAGCCCCTTGTTTTCGTATGAAATAGAATTTGAAGGTGTCTGGGGCATTGAAGGAAGACGAAGAACACTCAGCTTGGCATTTTCAAATACACTACCGGTTATTTCGGGGTAAACCTCAAGCACCGCGGACAACAGCTCATAAGAATTCTGCGGATTATCCGATGAAACCGAAACCTCGATAAAGTTGGTTGATTCTACAACCGAAGCCGAAATCCTACCGTTAAAGCTGTCCTTTCCTGCAAATTCGGCAGCCTTGTTCTTCATAGCGGATTCTGCAAACAAATTCGACAAGACGTTGGCGACCTCTCCGGACACGGAGTAATTTGAATATGATCCCGAGCTCGAGCCAACGTTAACAACAAGCATTGCAGACGAAGTGTACTCCGGATTATAAACGCTGTGAGAAGCAATGAATATTCCCATCAGCCCCATAAGCGCCGCAAGAACAACTATCCATATATTCCTGACAACATCTTTGATTATGCTGTGCCATTCAATTGTAATACTTTTTTTATTCATAATTATCAGTTCCCAACAACAACCGTAAGAATGGTGTGTCCTCTTAAATTATCTTCATCCGTCGCGTAGTAATGAACCGTATAGGTACCCTCTTTGCTCGTATCTATATCAGATTCAATCTTAACCGATTTTCTGAGATCGTTTCCCTTGGAATCCTCTGCGCTCACAATCATACCGGGCAGATTAAGCTTTGAGTCTTTTTTTACATAGACCAGGTAATCCTTAAGCTCGATAACCGGTGCAGAAAGCTCACGCTCCTCCACAATAAGGGGAATTTCCAATTCAGATACATCACCCTTTTTGTTTGAAACCGTAACATTTACGGAGAAAACACCTGCAACGGATTTTGTATAATTCTCCGATGTTATAATTACCTGTTTGGAAATATCTCCGTCGATGCAATCAGTAGCAGTAACCGCCTTTGCCAGATTGATTCTGTCATAGATCGAATAGCAGGTGGATTCCGCAAGTCCGAACTTAGGTGATTCATAATCCTTGTACTTTATCTTTCTTGATTTTTTAGCAACGTGATTATCCTCATCACAAACTGCATAGGTTACCTTACAAACGCCCTCATCGATAAAGTTTGAAACCGATTCAACAATTACTCTGTCGGTAATATCCTTATCCTTTTCGTCGTAGGCAGTAACCCCTGCCAGAAGCTCCTCGTCCCCTGCTGTCAGACTCACCTCGAGCAAATCCGTATCAATATTTATCACAGGTACCGTTTTGTCAGCGAGAACAACGTTCTCCACATACATACCGCCGAACACAACGCTGATTACAACAAAAAGAATTATTATGCATATCCGCAAAAGCCTCATAACGAAACTCCTTATTTATATTTTTTGGTTATCAAGAACCCTACGGGGATTTTCACAAAAAAGCAAATCGGCATATTGCTTTGAATAGAGCCGACAAATAAGCTCATAAGCCTCCGTCATATCAGGGGTACGTATATTCGGACTGTGAGCATCGCTTGCCACAAAATCCGCAAGCCCCTTGACAAGTATTTCGTGTGCACAACGGTGAATATCAGGACCAAACTTCCCCGTCACACTTCCCTTGTTCACCTGTATAAGGCAACCCATATCCTTAAGGCGCTTAATCGAATCACAATCCTCATTAACAAATGCATAGCGTTCAGGATGGGCAACCACGGGCACAAAGCCCTCGGCAACAACCTGCTGAAGCTTCAAATAAACCGAAGCAGGATGTTCATAAAAATCAAATTCAATCAATGGATAAACCGAATCATTAAGTGTGAGCAAGCCGCCGTTTTTCAGAAGCTTCAGAAAATCCCCTGCAGCGAAAATCTCACAACCGGAATAAACCCTGATTATCGACCCGGAAGCAGAGAGGTTCTCATTAAGGCTCTGCACAAGCTCTTTGTAATCAAACTCAATATCATCTCCGAATATCCCCGGAAGGTTACTGTGTGGTGTAGCTACAATTGCCGTGGTGCCGTTGCTCTCGGCAAGTCGTGCCATTTCCAATGACATTTGCAAGTCCCCGGCACCGTCATCTACCCCCGAAAGGATATGACAATGAATATCAATCATAGCGCACCTCCTCACAATAATCCATTTTAATCTATTTTATATATTACTACATATTACATTATAATGTCAACAAAATTCACTTAATTGAACCTGTTTTCGGGGCATATTTTTCAAAAAAATCACCATAAACAAAAAAATCCCCGAAAGCCTTATATAACAAAGGTTTTCGGGGGTTTGCAAATTCAATTTATTATCATTTTTTGTCAGATTATCTCAAAGGAGCGAAGCATTTCCAGAAACTCAGATACATCGGCTGTTGCGGTTTCGGAATCAATACCGTATTCCTCCATAAGCGCGACGGCAAGGCCCTCCTCCGTAGCTCCTTTTTCGATATTTTCCCACAGGATTTTTCCGCTTTCGGTAAGCATAAAAATACCGTTATATTGAAAAACTGTTTCACCGACAGGGATAAGCATATGCTCGCCTGCAACACTTCTCAAAATGACCTGTTTTTTAATTCCCATTATCAATACCAAGCCTTTCCGCTTCGTTTTTCAAAAGCTGTGCAATGCGCTCCGTCATTCGGCACACGTACTCGGGAACAGTTGAAAAATCACCGGTTTCCGTGTAGCAGGCAGCGGCACATACACAACAGATATTTCTGTATTTACACGCCTCGCACTTGGCAGGTGTCCTGATAGCTGCAGAAAACTCACGCACCTTATCCCAGGCACCCTTAAAGCCAAGCTCTTCAATACTGAATGGGTGTCCTGCCACACCGCAAAAGCACATTTCGCCACGATAATTAACCCACGCGCTGCTTTTACCTGCGCGGCACCTTACCTTACCCTCACCGCACTCCTCATCACGGGAAAGCTCGAAGACATCCACACCACGAAGCATCGCCCCGAGACGCTTTTTATACTCCTCGGGCGTATAAATAAGCCTGAGCCACTCCACACGCTTTTGTGCGGCATCCTCGGAAGAAAGTCGGCAAGGATTTTCCCCGGGCTTACCGCCAACAAGAACCTGAGGAAACATATATTGTGTGCCCTTCATATGCACATCAAGCTCACGGCTTATGCGGTAAATCTCAGCGGCATCAGAGGCATTAAGACCTGTAAAGCTGCCGTTAAATCGTACATCAATACCCATTGCGCGTAGCTTTTTCACGTTTTCAATAACCCTTGAAAATGCAGGTACTCCCGTAACATTTTCGTAGGTTTTTTCGCTTGCGCCATACAGAGAAATATTAACTCGCGTGGGTGGATTTTTCTTGAATACATCAAGTATTTCATCATTTATCAGATAGCCGTTCGTGTTTATCGAGATAATAAATCCAAGCTTGGAAAGCTCTGCATAAATCTCCTTGAAATCATCACGCAAAAGGGGCTCTCCGCCTGTAATAAGCAGAAAAACAACACCGTTTTCTACTGCTTTTTTACCAAGATTTATCCACCATTCAGCACTTTTTTCTTCTGCTTTACAGCGTGCGGAATCCTGCAAATGGACGTAACACATTTTACAATTAAAATTGCAACGTGCTGTCAGCTCAAAGGTTATTGAAACAGGAACTCCTGCCGCATTAGCCCTTGAGTGAAGATATGCGGAAAACATAGGCTCTGTATTTACAACAGCCCTGTTTATAAGCTTTTCTACATCCATAAGCTAAATCCTTTCCGAAAGATACTTAACAGCAGACTCATCCTTAACACAGCTGTAGCTGTAAATCGGCACAGCTTCAACAACGGTTGTAAGCAAATCCGAGACAGCATTAACAGCCTCGTGATCCCACGTATTATAGGCAAACTTACCTAAAAGAAACATAAATCCTGCCATCGGCGAAGACTTTTCCAGGGTATTCTCCGTCCCCCTTGACAGACAGATAATAGCTTTGACAGGCATTTGCTTATTAAAGCAAATACCCGATGTACCGCAATAAGGCACACCGCCTGCATATAGCTTGCCACTCTTCACGAATAGCCCTGCTCTGTCGCCGTTAATCACGGTGGCAGAACCATACTTTTCCCATAATGCAGCCTGAGTAGATTTTCCCACCTGCTTGTCACCCGAAAACAGGATTGCCTGACCGTCAACCTCAATAAATGAGCAATGAAGAAGTCCGATACCCTTTGAGAGAAGCACCTCCGGCAGTCGCAAGCCTTCAAAGACAAAAAATTCGTTTATATCGTTGGGACAGGAAGCATACAATGTGTCACCAATTTTGCAGGTGTAATCCTTGGCGCGCTGTTCAGAGTTATCCCAAAAAGCGGTATAAATTTTTCGTGCATCTCCGTCAAGATACACGCTGTTCAGCTCGCTGTTGAATAAGCACGTGCCGTTTTTCACGGGAAGGGAGTCAACCGCCTGTACCTCAAATGAAAAATCGGGCTTATCAAAGGAAGCGAGAAAGGTACCGTAATTAAACTTACGTGTCACAGGTGCGCTATGCCTGATTTCAATATTACAGTCACAAAAGCTGTACTTTTCAACCTGCATAATCTACAAAAAGCACCTCGCTGTCATTGGGCTCAAAGCAGGATGCGGGAAGCTGTTTTATTTCGTCGGGCTCCAGTCCGTCTGCCTTAGCACGGAAGGTTATTCCGCCGAAATATTTTCCTTCTGCATCCTTTTTCTTATAGTAAACGTAAATATCCGACTCAGCTTTTTTCTCAGAAACATTTTTTATGTTCAGAGTTCCCGTGTTACCCTGCACAAGGAATACATCCTCCATAAGAGATACCTTCTCGGAGAAATCAACCCTGTTCAGACATTGAAAGCCTGTGATTTTTTCGTTCTCGGACATAGTCTGCTTTGATTTTTCAAGTACAATAACCGTTGTACCTGCAAGCAGAGAGGAAACCTCAAACACCATAACCTTTGAGTCGGTTGTAACCTCTATTCTCATTAATTGTATATCAGCTTCCGAATTGTTTTTTATTTCAAGTGCAGCAACGTTTTCACACGCATCAAAGGAACCGTCCTCGGGATATTCACCCGAATAGAGATAGCACTCTTCAACTGTAATACCCGTATAAAGCGACGCGGGAAGCTTAAAGCCATAGGCAAATTTATATGCCTGCTCAGGCTCTTTTACGGTACTGCAGCCACAAAGCATAACAATACTGAGTGCCAGCATAGCCGCAACAAATTTTTTGATACTCTTCATAATTTCTCCAAAAGACCAACAAGCCGAGCCACAGGGGCTCGGCTTTGGTTAGATTAAGAACCTAAAACACTTACTATACCGGTAGGACCCTGATAGCAAATATCAAATTCCTCGGGATTGTTGGTTGCCCAAGTACACGCTGACGCTGTGAAAACTGTTTCACCGGGCCAGTTGGGGATTTCAACAGGACACTGGTATGGTGCAGAGTTCGCAGACATATTACAGCCATCCGAAACACCGCTTACCAGATTAAAAAACTGGAATGAAACTGCAGGTTTTATATAATTTTTCATACTGTTGCACCTCCTAATAACAATCCGAACAACTTGCTCAGGATACCAAAAATACCGTTAAGAAGATTCTTGACAAATGAGTCAGGTGTCAAATTATTATTTCCGACATCGCTTGTGCCCTCATCGTCTGTACCGTCATCAGGCTCAACAGGCTCTTCAGCCTCAGCGCCCTCAACGTCTGTTATTGCATAAATTGTTTCACCTACAACACCATTCTCATCACGGGCAACGATTTCATAGGTTGTGCTGCCTGCAACGTCTGCCGTAAATTCAAATGTCCAAACGAGCTTGCCGTTTTCGTCGGTTTCACAATCGAGAACGTCTGTTCCGTTGACTGTAACACCTGCAACGCCCTGCTCTGTTGTAATTGTAAGTGTACCGGAATCACCCACTGCATAAGGCTCGCCTGAGAACTCATAAGCGATATTTTCCTTAGCAAGGAAGGTCTGCTGAGGATCAACCTGACTACCCGGTTCAGCAAGTCTCTTAAGGGCTGCCATTGCCAATACAGGTGTCTCCTCATCAGTAACAAGGTTAAGAACCGTTGCAGAGCTTTCATCGCTACTGAATGCCCACTTAAGTGATGTAAGTGAGATAACAGCATCCGAATTATTGGTAACGATAACAGGTGCGGCAGTCTTATATGTGCCGTCCTCCTGCTCTACCCAATCAACAACCGCTTCAATGTTATAGTAGCGTTCTGCTGTGCTGTTAAGAGTGATATTCTGGCTCCAGCTTGTATAATCGGTATTCAGCAGGCTTACCGAAGCACTGTTTTTGCCGTCCTTACCTGTTAATCTCATACCAATCTGAATTGTTGAAGGTAAGCCGGGTCTGTCTGTAACGATATGGAATGCTACAGAATCACCGTTGTCAAGGTAAACCTCATTCTTCGGTCCGAGCTTTGCGAAATCATCAAGTGATGTTTTACCACCATCAAGGAATACTGATGTGCTTTCACCAAGATCATTAATATCGAATGTACCGTCACCCTTTGATTTTACAAGAGTGTCACGGATTTCAAGGTACTGCGGTGCATATTCACCGTCAGCCTTGTAAGCCTCGTTTGCAACTGCGTTGCTGTCACCCATGGGGTCATAGATTCTGACAGAATCCACATAAACACCGCACTTACCTGTGCCTGCAACGTCAAATGTCTTGTTGTATCTGGGTTCAACAACAACAGTATAAGTATCATAGCTGAGACCGCGAACACGGATAACAGGTACCTGGAGAATTTCACCCTTTGTTACGGGAACAAATGCACCTGCTTCGCTGTCATAATCATAACCGAAGTATGCGTTTGACATTACACCCTGAACGCGCTTTGTTGAATCAATTGCAGTACCGCGATAAACAGTTGTTGTAACCGTACCCGACTTGCTGTCGCAAACGCTGAACAGGTCGTAGCCGGTACCTGTGAACGTAAATACTGCCTTGGGAACCTTATTGCCGGCAATCTGGTCAACCTCAACGAAGTGAGCTGTACCGCCAGAATATGCTACCCTTGAATCGAAGGAGGAATCATATCCGTAAGCATTGTTTGCATCATCCTTGAAATTGAAAATACCGGGTCTGTCAGTATCCTGGAATACCTCACCCACAGATGTGCCGAGCTCTTCCCAGTTATAATTATAAGTGGTACCATTCTTGGTTACCGTAGAATTTTCAAATGTGAAGAAAGTATCCTCAAAGTAAAGTGTAGTAGCAGGGATAACTGTTACCTTAGCATAATAGAAGTTGCCGTCAATCTGAACCTCATAATAGAATACTTCCTCAGCAGCAACGTTTGTTGTGTCGAGTGTATAGGTAATTGTTCCGTCAGCGTTAAGCACAGCCTTACCGTTTGGAAGGTCAAGCTCTGTGCCTGCAAACTTGCTTGTGGGATAACCTGTGTGACCGAGGGTATCGTCTGCAATTGATGCTACACCGATAGCATTAACAGTAGCACCTGATTCATCGTTTGCACGAACATCAATAACAACAGGCATACCATACTCAACAACAACTGTATCGTTGCTTATAGAGTTAGCGTCAGTAGTCCATGTTGATGTAAGGAATACTGTATCGGTTTCCTCCATCAGCTTTTCTGCTGTTACTGCGTTGCCGTTTTCATCTACCCAACCCTGGAATACCTGACCTACCTTCACGGGAACGGGAAGCTCACCGTAAGGATCAGCAAACTCAACATACTTATTGACAGTTTCAAGGTAGGTTGTTTCTGCAGCATCATAAGCACGGATATTTTCAAATCTTACTGCATTGCCCGAATCGTTGGCATCAACACGGAGCTGAACCTTAGTTGCGCCTGCGGGAGCAGTAAATTCATTGGATTTAACGTGAATTCCGTTAAATTCAGCAACGTTTTTGCCGTCAGATGCGAATCGGTTTTTGCCATCATCAAAATCAACCCAATTGCCGTTATCATCGCAGAAGAATACGTAAACATCCCAGCCATTGCCCTTGATGTCTGCTTCAATCACATATTTATGACCTGCAGTAATCGGGAAATATGCTGATGAACAGGTACCTTCACCTGCATCGTCATTACAGATAACAGTAAAGCCTGTATCGGTTATATTTGTAACTGTACCGTTACTTGCACTCTTGGGCCATGCGCTGATATCAACAAGGTTGTCGAATGTAACGTTTACTCCGTCAATCTTTTGCCAAACGGCATGAAGAATAACTTCTTGCTTTTCTTCATCTATATAGCCGGCATTAATCTTGCTTACATTAAAGGTATTACCCGGATAATAATCGGGTGTTGTTGCAGTAGGCTCAAGTGCCCAACCAAGGAATTTGTAGCCATAATTAGATAACGCTGAACCATCGGGAAGAATGTGATCTTCTGAATATGCTTTATTTGAGGGTGAGATTTCGCCCGTACCGCCATTCTGTGAGAAATAAACAGAATAACGTTTTTCCCAAACAGCATAGAGAGTTACCTGATTTGTAGAGCTGATTTTATCTGCCTGAATGTCAGCAATTGTAATAGTCTGACCGGGTTTGAATACAGCAGTACCTGTAGATTCATAAGCCCAACCTGCAAACACGCGGTTATCCATTGCAAAGTTAGTGGGAAGTGTAAACTGCTGAGTCAGCTTAACGATTGCTGCAGCTGCCTCACCTTCACCGCCATTTGCGTTATAGTTAACTGTGTACTGTGCTTCATCCCACTGTGAGTAAACAGTTTTATGCTCGGTTGCAATGTCAGCACCCGTAACAGCGTTACCGTTTACATCCTGCCAGCCTGAGAATTCATAGCCGGGTCTTGTGGGAGTTATCATAGCACCGTAGGAGCTGTACTCCTTGAAGGTTTCTTCAGTTCTGCTGTAGGTAGCATCCTCGTAATAATGTGCAGTATCAACAAGCTTGATATTGCTGAAGGTTGATGTAACAGGGTCATTACTTGTGTTACCGAGACGGAATGCTGCTTTGGTTGTATTAGCACCTGTAGTGAACTTTATAGCATAGTGGTATGTACCTGCACTGTTGGTGTAGTTACCCCACCAAGGATTAGCCTCGGACTTGGTAGCCCAATTACCGTTATCAGTCTTAACAGACATATTGGTAGGAACATCACCTGCACCACCACTTGCATTGTAGAAGAACATAAATGCCTGAGCTTTGAGATTTGTTGTAACATCATACTCAAACACATATTCTGTGTTAGGCTTCAACTCAACAAGGTAGTTGCCTTCACCGGAACCGTATGTGGTATATGCTTCACCACCGGTGATAGTGTCATTCACAACTGTGATGGCACCGTTTGCATAGCTTACTGTACCTTTGTCGGAAACAACCTTCATACTGTTCGGATACTGTGAGAATTCGTAAGCACTGAATATGTTATCGTACTTCAATGCATAATAGGTATCAACCTTTTCTGCCATTGCATCGCTGAGCTCTTTACTTGCCTCGTCAATAGACTCCTGACTTGCAGAAGGATCACCGAGAACGGTTGCGGCATTTTCAAGTGCCTCAACAAAGGTAGGATCATCATCCGAAACACCGTAACCGGCAAGTACGTTTTCACGAAGTACGCTCTTATCCGTTACAGAGCAAAGAAGTGATGTGCCTGCACTTGAGTAGCGTCTGGAAATATAAAGTGTATAATCCTGTATGCATTGAGCTCTGTTCAGTGCGTGAATGTATTTACCATCAATATCCGAAACGCTATATGAAGGAGTAACAGTTTCTCTGTAAGGAATAGAAAAAGTCTCAGCAAAGTTACTGTTATTACCATCCCCGTCTATATAGTTGATTTCGCTCCATCCTGTGGGTACAGCAGCAAGATCTGTACTGGTAAAAGAGTCAGCTGTACCTAAAGTATAATAGGAGTTATAGGTATTCATAGAGTCCTTTGTATAACCACCTATTCTGAGAGCATCATAGCCTATTTCAAGGTTGGGAATCTGATTGGTGTTTGTATAACGGGAGCCGTCAACTGTAAGCAATCCAAGATAACTATGTGAACGGGAACTGCCGTATGTATCATTTTGTGCAGTCTGGATAACATATTTTTCGTCATCAGTGGTTGCAACATTAATAAGATCATTTGCAGTACTTTTGGTACTGTATGTTGGCACCGTTTCGTTATACAACGGGTCATCTATGAAATAACCTGATGCGCTCAAATCACCTGAGAAAGAACCTAATGGTGATTCCTGAGAATGGTCAACTCCGTTAGCACCGGTAATCCATGAAGAAATTTCATTAAGACCATTCTGAGACTGACGACCTTCCGCAACTGCACCCACGGTACGCTCAGGAGCATACAAAACAGTATAATATGTATACTTTTGTGTTGTATCATCATCCATTGTGACGGTTATATCCCATTTAGCAGTTGCCTTTTCACCGGGTTGAAGGCCCGTACCGCTGAATCTAAGTTCATACTGACCGTCGTTAATAAAGTTATCGTTGGGGTCAAAAGTAAACTGCTGGGTTGTGCTTACGGCAGAACCGCCTGTTGTGCACAAGTTAATATCGTTAGAAGGATCGGTAGCATTAGAAACGTCAACTGTGAAGTATGCAGCGTCAGCAATATGAATACCGAAATACATATTGTCTTCACGCTCTGCAAGAGTTTTGACATTATAGAAATCGTTTGAATCCAATATGTTATTTACATATATCTGACCAACGGTTGAAGCTCCGTTTACGGGAGCCATATAAACAGTTTCGGGAACTGCAACCTTAGTCTTTGCAAGTGCCTCACCGGACTCGATTGATTCAACCTGTCTGAAATCCTCACGAATCTGGTCGGCAGTACCTGTTGTTACGTAGAATGAATATGTTGAAGGCTTGTAGCTTTCAAATGTCATTGTACCGACAGGTGAAATATATGATGTGGGGCTTTCAACAGCAGGGTCAAGAGAAGCTGCGTGTCTGTAGTTTTCTACAAGATTACCTGCTTTAACCTGATCCTCATTATAAATTGCAGGGAACACACCGTAGTGGAAATCTGTTATGCCTGCTGAATAAACACCGATACCGAAGCTGTCTGTATCTGCACTTGCAGTAAATGCAGCCCAGTTTTCATAACAGTCAACGTCAACATCAACTGTTGGCATACCATTTTGTGTAAGCAATGCATTATACTCAGGCAATACACCCCAGAAATCGGGCTCTTCGATATTCTTCATACCTTCAGTTTGCCATGCAATACTTGCTGCATCCCAAGCTGTAGCATCTGTAGTTTCGTTATAAACGAAATGGTTAAGAGGCTCAATTGTGTAAAGTGCAGGGTACTCCTGTGTGGTAGTGTTTGAGGGATAGCCTGAATAGTCAACGAAACGGCAGGTTGTTTTAATCATACCGTTTTCAAATGTGTACCAAGCCTCCATATAGGAGTCTGTTACATAAGAATCAGGATAATCCTCAGAGTTTTTACCCCAGTCGAGGGGACGTGTTTTAACATAAATCTGGTCAGCAGTAATTCTGTAGTCAATAACCTTACTTGCTTCGGCACCCTTGATAACCGCACCGGTTTCGGGGTCGAACTGACTGATGTTACCGCCCTGAACAGGGTTGTAGGACCAAGGAATTCCGTTGTAGCTACCCATTTCATAGGGAGGCTGATCTGTACCGTAGTAGGACTGCTGGAGGTAACGACCGCGGTCGTTTGTGTTGATAAGGTTAACGCTGTTACTTGTGGCAGTTGCGCCCGCAGGCAGCTTGCTTGTGTAGTCAACCCTTGTGATGTCCTTGCCGTTTTCGTTATAAACAGCGGCACTAACGTCATCATCAAGGTCTTCGATGTAGCTTACAACACCACCGTAGTCAAGGCTGATACCAACCTTGTATTCATCGTTCTGATAATACTGGGTGGGGTCGTTGGGAATAGGTGCGCTGATTGTTGTTACGGACTTCAATTCAAAATTACCGAATTCCTTATCAAGGCAGGTAAATTTGATTGAATCAATATTATAATGGGTTACACCCCTGAGGAAAGCATCGATATAAGAAGCAAAGTTACCGTTATCAGAGGGCTCAAGGAAGAATTCCTCGGTTATACCGTCCATAACAATTTCGCCCTTAACGTATGAATCTGAATAATATGTCATTTCATAACGGTTGAAGGGTTCTGAGGGGTGGAAATTAATTACGTAGTTATTGTTTGCTTCAGTAACAGCAAGCTCTGTACCGTTGGCAAGGATTGTCCTTGAATTGCCGTCATTAACGGTAACATTGTAGGTTGCTGTTTTTCCGCCATATTCAACAGTAACAGTCTGTGTGCCTGTGCTTGTCAGTGATTCAGGAGAGAAACGGTATCCGGAGGTGATGTTGAAGGTATCAGTGTACTCTTTTGTTACTGTTTCACCATCATCTTTTACACCATCGTTATCTGCATCTGTCCATTCATCTACTGTGTATTTTCGAGTTGCAGCAAGAACAAGGCCTGATGTATTTACCTTTTCACCAACGGTGTATGTTGTCTTTGTGGGATTTGTAACAATTGCAAGAGACTCTACAGCAGGCTCAAACTTGGGGTAAACAGTATAGCTACTGTATGAAACAGGTGTATCTTCAGAAATGTACTCACCTGTACCGTTTTTACCTGTGTACCAGCCTGCAAAAACCTGACCCTCGGGAGTGTATGAAGGAACAGGAAGCTCACCATAGGTATCACCATTACCGTATTTATAAGCTGTACGGTGAGTGTGACCTGTAATTTGCGAGAAAGTATAGCTGAGAGCCTCTGTTTCATAAACTCCGATATTATATAGTGTACAGTATCTTGATTCTGCCGAATCATTGATACAACTGAAAACAACCTGAATACGCGCAGTTTTTGCCTGTGTGGTAAACTCACGCTTATTTCCCGTAAGCTGAGGAGTTTCATAGTTATACCAGGTTATCATCTTACCATCCGAGTCCATCTCAACGATATACGGCTGGCTATATATAGCTCCAAGAAGATTATTGTCACCTATACTGTAGCACAAGGTATAACTGGTATTTCCCTGAACAGGCATTGTATAATAAGCATCATTGCTTGCATTTGCATCTATACCGAAGCCTGTAAGGAATGTATTATCAGCCGTAGCTTCGGTTGTGAGTTTAATAGTACCTTTTGATGCATCTGCTACTATAGTACCGGAGCCTAACCCCGGAGTCGTAGATTTCGCATTACTTGCCCAATCACCAAGGTTAAATAGATTGTGTGACTCGAACAATTCGCTCTTATAAATCGCAATATCTTTAACCTCAGCATAAACAGATGTATCAGCTCTATCTGCCGAATTGTCACCGATAGTAAAACGAATCTGGATTGCGGTTACATCAGCAGGAGTAGTAAACTGAAAGCTGTTGTAGCCATACCCGGGTGTAGCATAAGATACCATAGTGTCCAAGCCGGCAAACAATCCCTGGTTGTTAAACATAAAGACAAAGGGAGTAAATTTCCAAATAGTACCCTCAACATGATAAGAGAAGGTGTAGGTAGTATTTGGTTCGACGGGCATATTATAGTACTTCTCATTCTCTGAAGCACTCGTTGTACCCATTGAGAAAGCTGTATAAATTTCACCGGCAGCCATATCAGTCTTAGTAAGCGTAAAGCTACCGTTTGCCATATCCGTTTCCAATGTACCGCCTACATTGGGTACACCGTCGGCTATGACAGTAGATGACAGGGAGTTGCTTGCCCAGTCTTCAAACACGAAGATATTGTTGAAGGCAAGCTCAACGTCATCCCTTTCGATTACCGCACTTGCGAGAATACCGCCAAATGATGGCAAAGCGGGTGAGAACACCGACACCACCATAAGGAGCGCAAGTAAAAGCGAAAGTCCTTTTTTCATTTTTTTGTTTCCTCCTAAAAGCTGAACACAAACAACCAAAAAGCCCTGTAAAAGCTGTATTTTCGTCTGTTTTCAGATTATATAATTATTCCATTATAAAAATGGTTATACAAAATAGTATAATATCATTCATTCAAAAAAAAATCAAGTTTTTTGCACAACTTTTTTCGGTTTTTTTGTTCAATTTTGCTATTTTAGCAAAAAAACGGTGAGTACACTCCGCTGAACATACTCACCCTGAAAAATCTTTTAAAAATACTGTCTGAAACATTGTTTCCCGACACAATATCACTCCGAATCGGGCTGCTGACCGTTGTGAGCGAGCCATTTACACTCGGTGACCGCCATATCCGTAAAAACTGCCCTGAAGGATGAATTTTCGGGACTGCAGGCATAGACTCCGAACCGAATTGTTCCCCCACCGTTGCGCATATGGCAAACTCTCATCTGCCTGAAAGCAATACCGTCATCAGAGCACTCAATACAGTAATCGTCCTCTCTGCGACTGAGCCTGTACCACATTGATCTGATATCTGCACAAATTTCAGTTGTAGCCCAGTCAGAATAGCCGTCATTTGTAACAACGGAGCCCAGGTGCTGAAAGCTCTCGTTTTCGTACTCCACAGAGCCCTTGAGCCAGTTTTCGCTGTCAAGGTACATAACGATTCCGCATTGGTCAAATCTGTGCTTGCTCTCAAACTCTGTTTTTACGGTAAATGAGAAATACTTTTCATCTGTGGTCATCTGCAAAACAGGCGCATTGTCGTTCCTGAAATGATAGTATGTCCTCTGCCACAAATCCGTATTAGGGGCTGTGACAATTTCTATTTTATTATCGGAAATTGTATAGTCGGACGGCTCTCTTGTCCATTGGAGCTTATTCACATCGAAATCCATATTGCACCTCAACAAGTACATTAATTAATTCTCACAACGAGGTCGCTTTCAGGATAGCAGCAGCACGGATGAATAAAGTTAAACTGCATATCTGCTATTCTGCGTTTATCCTCACCCTCGGGTATGTAAACCTTACCGCTTACAAGCTTGCTTCTGCAGAATCCGCACTCACCTGTGTGGCACCTTGCAGGTACAACAATACCTGCCCTTTCAAATGCACAAAGTACGGTTTCGTTGCTGCTTGCTTTAATAACCGTTTCATTGCCACGGTCGATAACCGTAACGTTGTATTCCTCAGGCGCATCTTCTGCCTTTTTGCCTGCAGAAAAAACTTCAAAGCGAATATATTTTCTTTCTTTTTCAAGCTTGGGGAGTTCAGTCTCGAGGAATTTATACATTCCGCCGGGGCCACAAACAAAAATGCTGTAATCACCTGCAGGGGCATATTTTCTTATTATGTCCGCACCGACAAAGCCCTTTTCATAGCCCTCTTCCTCGCTATGGCTCAATACGTAAACAACGTTGATTTTCTCATTTTTCTCCGAAAGCTCATCAAGCTCCGCTTTAAAAAGAATTTCAGCCGATGCTCTGCAGCCGTAAAGCAGGGTGAGAGCACAAGCCTCCTCCCCCCGGTCAATTGCCCTTGCAAGAGAAAGAAACGGTGTTATACCGCTACCGCCTGCAATTCCGACAATGTTTTCGGCATCTCTCAACGGATTGTATGTCAGATTACCCTCAGGTGCATACGCAACAACATTGTCGCCCACACTCCAGTTATCAAGAATATAGTCGGAAACAAAGCCGTCATTTATACGCTTAACCGTAATCTGATATTCACCGCTCAGTGCACTTGCAGGCGAAGAAGCAATTGAATATGAACGGGTAACAACTGCATTACCGATTTCAAGCTTAAAGGTAAGGTACTGCCCTGCCTTAAAATATGCAAGAGACCCCCCGTCACCCTTTAAATAGTAGCTTTTCGCAATATTTCCGTGCTCTTCAATTCTGTCGATTACGAGCCTCTGCTCCTTCGGGTGAAAGCTTTTGGCAACCTTGTTAACACCAAAATCATCCGTACGGGTGGGCAAAACAGCCTGCGCGCTGTCAACAAACTTTTTTCTTTCTGTCAAAAACTTAACCGTATTTACGCTATCCTTAAGGGTGCCGTTTACGGAAAACTTTTTCTTACTCATTTACTTTGCCTCCTTTTCCATAGCGAGTATTGCAGCCTTTGCCGCCATATCACCTGTCGTGTAGCTGGGTGAATAACCCATATGCCTTGTGGTATAACCACCGGCAAAGTAAAGCCCTGCTATGCCCTTGTCTATCATATCAAAGACAATTCTCTTGACGATACCGTCCTCCTTAGATGCCTCGTAGCCGTAAATGGTTCCTGCAGGGGCATCTGTATAACGGGCATAGGTCATAGGGGTTGCAATTTCGATTTCTTCTATATA
The DNA here is from genome assembly GCA_045532945.1 of Acutalibacteraceae bacterium. Classification (GTDB taxonomy): domain Bacteria; phylum Bacillota; class Clostridia; order Oscillospirales; family Acutalibacteraceae; genus DTU089. The sequence continues at coordinate 160,648 of JAZSGZ010000003.1, read as the reverse complement.
ATCCTTAATTCTGATACCTGTTGCTTTTTCAAAATTATCTATCATTTTTTCCGCAAAGGATATCTTTGTTTTGTGGTAATCCTCAACCGAAACCTTACTCCACTCATCCCCTGCAAAAATAGAGGTCATATAGAGTATGCTCGTGCCCTCGGATGAACAATCATCAAAGGCTCTGTTAAGACAGACGGTCGCCTGAACATCGTTGGTTGCTATGCTTTTGCTTAATTCATAGCACCTTCTGTTATCGTTAGTGGGATAAATGAAATATGTGTGGTTATTAAGTCCCAATTCGTCCGCTGAACGATTAAGTCCCAGAAATACTGCAAAGCCCTTTGCTCCCAAAGTTTTTGCATTAACCTCTTTTTTAAGCTTATCGGGAATTTCTCTTTCATCTATAAGCTTTGTATAGGCATTGTACGGTGAAGCGTTACAGATAACCGCCTTTGCATTTATCTGTGTACCGTCCTCAAGCTCAACACCTGTTGCTACGCCGTTTTTTACAATTATTTTATTAACACTTGTATTAAACCAGGCTTCACCGCCGTTTTCGGTGAAGGCTTCAAGCAATGCGGTGCTTATCTGATGACTTCTGCCCCTTGGTATAACGGCACCGTCGATAATGTATGAATGAAGCATGGTAAAGTAGTGAATAACATTAAGCTCATCCGTAGGCTGACCGAGATAGCACCAGTAAGCGTTAAGTATATCCCTTGTTTTTTGACCGGCACCAAATGATTTCAGCACCTCGTCAACAGAATAGTTTGCCACCTTAAGAAAATCTGTGTGCTCAGAGAAAATCTCTTTTATCATTGAGGGCTTGAAATCCTCAATATTGCTTACAAAATCCAAGGTCTTTTCAATGCTTTCTATAAGATCAAAAATCCTTGTAACAACCGCTGCCGAGCCAGGGTCATATTCTTCAAGCTTTGAAATGAAAGCCTCTTTACCTAACGGCATTGAGTAATCACATTTTTTATCCAGGGTGAGCACTCTGAATGCCTCATCAAGTGAAACCCATTCAATTTTGTCTGCCGCACCAACCTCACGAAAAATATTCTGCAAAGGTGATTTTCCCGTAATGGAGCCCACACCGCAAAGCTCGTGGAGTGAAGCTTCAAATTCAAATCTGCCCCTCACAAAGCTCGTTGCAAAGCCACCCGGTAAATTGTGCCTTTCAACAAGCAAGGTCTTTTTTCCTTCCTTGGCGAGACGTGCAGCTGCCACAAGTCCGCCATTACCCGCACCGATAACAACGGCATCATAATTCTTATTAACCATATTACCACTTCTTTCGCAATAATAATCAAATACAAGCTAATATTACCACAATACAACAAAGCTTACAACAGTATAAATAAAATCTTCTGAATTAAGCTTTTTAAAATCTGTTGAGCTGATATAAAAACGCCAAATGCTGTAAGCAGGTATTTAACCTTCAGAAAGCAAAGCAGTACACCACCGAACGGCAGGTGTACGACTTCAGAATGATTATCAAATTATTATGACATTATATTTTTCAACGCATTATCAGATCATCAGGAAATCCTCAGCCGATCTGAGTAATAACAAGATGTGCAGAAACAGGACGGGCTCCGCATGCAAGCGGAGTAATTGTAAGTGCACTCGCGTTACCTGCAGGGTTTCTTACCGTCAGAACGGAGTTAACAGCTGTTGTTGTTATGATAGCCATACCAACAATTTGTGAAGCTTATCAGCGAATACGTATAGCCCGAAAATTCAGCTTCAATATTTCATCAAATCACAAGCCGTATTTACGAATAAAATATGAGGGTGTACAGCTCCAGGCGTGGCAGAGACTGTTTATCATTCTGTCATTATACGGTGAAAAATCGAGGTCATCGGGAATATATGCTTCCCAGAAGGTATCCGCACCTAAATCAATCATACCGCCCCAAAAATGCTTCAGGTATTGCACAGCTTCATCTTTCATATCAAGCTTCAACATCGCTTCGATAACATAGTGGCGCATATAGGGTGTAACAGGTTGCCTGAACCTCTTGTTATCAAGGCAGGAAAGCAGAAGTTTTTTTGCTTCTTCTCCGGTTATCACACCACCCAAAATCATCCATACCTGTGAATGAACACTAAGCTGACCATTATCAGAATCATTTACAAATATATGAGAATTTTCGTCATACAGATATTTTCGGGAGGCACAACGGACATCGGAAATGAGAGAACAATATTTTTCATATTCTTCATCACCGATTATTTTTAACAATTGAGAAAACTTTTCAAGCGTATAAAGATATACACCCTGCAAAGCCGTCAGACATTCAAGGCCCGGACACCAATCAATAAAAGCAAACCAACCCTCCTGATTTGTTGCAATCAGGTTATCGTCAAGTGTAGCCTTAAAGCTGTCAAGCTGTGATTTGCAAATTGCCAAAAGATCATTTACAACCTGCATATCCCTTGTATGCTCATAGTAATCACATACACCTACAACATATAAAAGAGCATAGTCCTCAATATAAGTTGCTCCGGAATGGTAGTAAGGCGTTTCATAAACGAAGGCAGGTAAGAAACCGAGATAGTTGCACTCACCTGCGGCGAAAAGATACAAGCATCTTTTCACAATTTCAAGATTATTGAATGTACAATAATTCGCAAGAGCTTCAAGACGAAGGTCACCAATCCAAAGACGACGGTCTCGCTTGGGACCGTCCTCAAAAAAGGTCTGCATACATTCCTTGAGAGTGTTTGTTGCAACACAGTCAATTTTATTCAACAAAGCATCTGTTGTATTTGCACATTTCAGTGAGGATACATCGGCACTTGTTGAAGCGCGGAAGCTAAAGCCGAAAAGTCTTATTGGTCTGGTGGTTTTTTTCACCGTTATTTTTATATATCTGCAAGCATATCTTCTGGGCATAGTTATCTTCTGAGGAAAATCCAGATTAATTATATCCTCCTGCAACCACGTATTTGAAAGTGTGCCCTTGTATTGAGAAAAATCATCATTTATTTCTCTTATATCTTCCCCGAACTTAACAATCAAACGAACAGGAGCATCAACAAAAATATCGACTCTGTCAAAGCTAAAGGACAAATGTCCTACTGCGTGCTCGCCCAAGTCGAGAAGAACACTATCACCGCTTAAACCTACAAATTCATTTATATCGGGAGTAATGGTTCTGTAATGAAGCTCGGGAAAATTATCCTGAGCCTTACTCAAAAAATAACTCTTATCCTTCATATCACAAACATCTCACTTTACAAATTGATGCTTTTGCATTATTACACTATTTATAAAATCCAATAACCCGTGTTGCCTGAAACAGATTATTTATCAAATCGATTATAGCATACATTCTGCCACATTTCCACACTTACATATATGTGAAAAAAGAAAGGAGCTGATAAAAATCAGTTCCTTTCGGTTTTCAACGCATCATATCAAATTGCTTCAGAGTGTTTTTTCCACAATCTCTACATTACCTTGTTTTTCACCGTTTACATATTCACCGTTTTGGTAATAAGGCTTTGAGTTTATGCTGACGGATGAGCCGGACGGCACATACAAAACTGCTTTCATAGCTTGTGGTACAGTAAGGTTGATGGTGTAGTTACCGTTATCCTTTTTGTAATCAAGATTGATTAAGCCTTTTACGGCAGGCACGGTACAGCTCATGCTGTCAGACAGCGCGTATTGAGGGTCAATTTTAACCTTTTCATAACCTGCTTCAAGTGGGGTGATGCCTGCAAAATGCTTGCTCATTATAACAAGAGGTCCGCCACTCCAGGCGTGGTTTCTGGTGCCTTGCCACGCATCCCAGAATTCCCACAGAGTGGAATAATCCTCATTCACCATATCCGCGTATCTGTCCCTGATTCTGTCCTCTGCGGCCTTATATTCGCCCATTTTGCAAAGGGCCTCAAGAACATAGTATTCCATATACGGACTTGAATTATGGGTAGTTGTGAGAACATTTTTAATTGTGTCATATTGTTCTTTCTGAGCAAGACCTGATAATACCGCAAGTGCATTTGCTCTGTCATCGCACTCCTTCACATCTTCACTTTTGAAGCCCTCTTCTGTCCACAGCTCATTATAGCCCTTTGCGATACTCTCTTTTCTCTTGGTGATGAATGACATATCTTCATTCTCACCTAATACCCTTGACATCTCTTCAACTGCGGAAAGAGCGTAATAAACCCAGGCATTTTCAATTGCTGTCATATCAGCCTTTTTGCCCCAATCAGGCCAATCCCACGAGCCTTCACGATGAACAACAAGGTTATTCTCACCGATCTCCCACAGCTTAAGGTACTCAACGGAAGCATCATAAACCCTTTCGAGGAAAGCTCTGTCACCTGTGTATTGGTAATATGTAAGGAAGCCTACGATACCTGCAAGCTGTTGAACAGGCAATTCAAAATAATCTCCGCTTATGGGAACAACAGTCTGGAGAACCTTTGTATCATCAACGTGGGAAAGCATTGCCTCTACACCCTTTTGATACAGCAAATAAGAATTGCTGTCCATAGAGTACATAGTCATAATCATTTCACTTGTAACGTCGCCCCACCACTGGGCACGTTCTCTGTCGGGACAATCCATATAATTGTCACGCATAGTAACATAGAGTGTACGCAATGACTTTTGCCACAAGGAATTCATAAATTCATCATCGCACTTGAAATCACCGCAGAACGAGCTGTCATATCCCGTTTCACGGTACTTAAGTGAAACAACTGTAACGTCCTTCGGTATTTTGTAAGTAATGTGCTCTCCGTTAAACCAGCCTAAGGCTTCAAACTCCTGCTCACCCTCTTTGGTAATATATGTAGTTGAAACTGCACCGATTAAAGTATTCTCGGTTGTTATGCGAATCTTTTTGCCGGCAGGTGCTATGATTTTAAGGTATGGAGTAACCTGTGCATTATAGGGAATATCCACGGTGATTTTTTCACCGAAGCTCTTAGTTACGGTATAGTCTTCATAAGCCTTTGAATTTTCATAATCCTTAAGACCGTAATCCTTAAGGAATGGTATTCCCCTCGGGTAAAGCTTGCCGTAAGCACCCTCCCCGCCCTTTGCGTATTCGGTTGCATTTTCCCAGGATGAAAAGTCATAATCTTTATTTGTCCATGCGCCCAAATCCTCTCTTGCATCAAAATAAATGCTGTATTCGGGAAGCCTGTAGTTCGGGGGATAAAGCGCGCTGTCAATATAAGCAGGGTTTCTTCTCACCTTCCAGCTTTTGTCGGATGCTATGGATACACCCTCCCCTTCAGCCTCAAAAAGGAACCCACCCTGACCGCTGCTGCTGTAAGAATAGCTTGTTTCATTATCCCAGAACCACACCAAGGCACAAATTGAGTTTTCGCCCTTTTTGAGGAATGGTGCAATATCAATACTGTCATAATATCCGCCGTTTTTCTCGGGGCCACGTTTCACATTGCCCTCAAAGACAACGGTTTCTCCGTTTATGTAAAGCCAATATTTAGAGTCCGCTGATATGTCAGCGACAAGCTTTTCGGGAACCTTATCAAGCTTCACCTTTTTGCTAAAGCACATCCAGACATTTTTCTCTGTCAGATTTTCGTTATCCCAGATCCATTTGGCACTCCAATCGGTTTTCCCGACTGTTGAAATCCTTTGGTACACGGGAATACTGTCAGGAATCTTGTAATTATTGGTGAATGGCACCATTGTTAAATCCCCCTTAGGAAAAAGTGAAGTTATAAAAGCTGCCGCTATTGCAAGATAAGAGACAATTGTCTGTAAAATTTGCATAGAAACCTCCCGGATATTATATCTGATAATAAAGCTGTTTGTTATTTCGTAAATGCACGGGCTCATTCTATCACAATAATCACAAAAATTCAATTCACTTCAGAAAAGCCGGGAAATCTTATTAAACATTCTTACTGCATAACACAAAGCAAGGAGCAGATATTGAAATCTGCTCCTTGCGCTCTTAGGTTCAGAAAAGAAACATACTGATTCACAAGCGCCCGAAGGTCCGCTACCGTTCAATTATAATTACTCCCCCTGTGAATCTTTAGTGTTTGAATACTTCAGATAATTCATCTGCCGTTTTATTTTCAACCGGACCCTTAAAGCTATTCAGAAGTTACTTCACAATGTTTACCTATGGTGAAGCCTGTTTTAGGAAAACGTTTATTCTTTCCCCGAACAGTTATCCCGTCAAGCTCTACCTGAACCGTATTTGTATCGCTGTCAGTACCTGCAATTTTCGGTTTCATATACGAGGTGTAAGAAATGTTCCTGAATACAACATTTTTAATCTCAAAATCCTCGGCTTCTTCATCATAAATCTTCACAAGTATAGGTCTGCCTTCATCACGGAATATTTCGATATTTTCAAAAAGGACCCCATCAATGCTGCCCTCGGTCTGCTCTGCTACAACAACAAGTGAGCCGATTCTGTCATTGTCCCATATACCGTCGCGGTATATTACGGCACAGTCACGGAAGGTTATATCGGAAATTTTCTTATTGACTTCACCCGTGATACCGAAGCACCGTGCATATCCGCCCCAGGCAATGCAGTTTGTGAACGTGATATTATTACTGTCCATTGTACCGCCGAGAGCCTTAACCTCAAATGTGTCATCCGCCACTCTCGCAAAGCAGTTATCAACAGTTACATTGTGGCTGTTGCATATTGCAAAGCCGTCGCAGTTACCACGATTACCGATAATATCTACATTGTCGATACTGACATCGGTACAGCAATATGAGATAAACGACCATTCGGGTGAATTTATGATTTTTACTCCGCTGACATTTACCGTGTTGCAGTTAGTGAACACAACACCCCTTCGCTCTCGCCTGTCAAGGCGAGTCATATCTATTACGCCTTTGCCTGTCAGAGTTATGTTATTGCAGTTGTAAAAATTTATAAACGGATACCTTGTAAGCCCGATAGCATTATCTCCCGGTGCAGTAGGCTCAGAATATTTATTTTCATCCTCGGCACAGTCAATATCAAAAAGGTGGTTTGCCATAACATAAGCGCCTTCACGAAGATAAATAACCAAATCCTTGTGTGCAACAAGGTTAACATAGTCGTATTGATATACGCCCTTATCAATAACCCAGACATTATCCTCTCCGTATTTATCTATATATGCCGCAATTTCCTTGTCCTCATCAACCTTTTCACGTACCATAAGAGTGTAGCCGTAATATTGATTTGCGTTGTTAAAAAGGAAAGTATAAATTCCCGTTTTATTGATTGATGCTGTTACGGTGTTGTCTTCACAGTGCGCCTTTACGCCGTGTGATTCAGGTAACACAACGGCATTTTCAAGCACAACATCAGCACCCGTTATCTCAATGTTGAATGAAAATTCCTCGCTCGAATCAACATAAATTTCGGAAAAGGAGTGGAGAGTTCCCGTATCATCAACGCGTATGAAAACCACCGAAGCATAAACAGGGATTTCCTCTCCGCTTACCTTTGCGGTGTAATAAGGCGATATTGTTATGCCGTTTATGTCGTCATATCCGCCGGACTGCACATATTCGGGCAACTCAGCCGAGGCTCTGCCGACAAGCTCCTGCTCAGTAAGCCCTGCCTCTTCGAGAGTGATTATTGCTTCCTCCGGGTATTCAAGATATGTAAAATCAAAATTCTCGCTTTCGGGATATACCGTTGCAGGGAAAAAAAGATTCGAGCCAAAAATTGTAACGGTTGTGAAAATTGTAATAAAAAACTTAATAACAGATTGCATTGCCTTTCCTCCTGTTCATCACATCAACATTTACATATATATGCAAAGTTATTTTTATAACGCTCGATAATAAGGACAAATATCTTCATAATGCCCATCCTTCATACGAAAGCCTTTTGGTATTGTTCCTAATTGAGTGAAGCCGAGACGTTCATATAAATGTCTTGCATGTATATTTGTTGCAACAACTGCATTAAATTGCAAAACAGAAAACCCGTGTTCACGCCCTTGTTCAATGCAATCCAACACCAGCTTTTCTCCAATATGAAAGCCTCTGCTATGAGAACTTACTGCATAGCTTGCATTACAGATATGACCGCATCTTCCGATATTATTCGGATGTAAAATATATAGTCCGTATATTTTTTCTGTTTCATTATCAACTGCAACACCGGTATAGGTTTGCTCTGAAAAAAAGTCAGCACCGCTTTCGAGAGTCAGGAATTCTTCTTGGGGAAAGGCATTCCCCTCCTCAACGATTTCATTCCAGATTTCTATCATCGCACACAAATCTTTTTCTTCATATTTGCGTATTACTATTTCCACTTCTTTTACCTCGTCAAATCCTTATTTGTCGAGTTGATTATATCACCAATCAACAGCTAAAGCAATAAAAGAAAAAGACAGATAACTGATGCTATCTGTTCTTCCGTGGTCGGAGTGAGGTGATTCGAACCGACTTCTTCGTCCAGAAGAGCTATGTCAGTCTGCTCTCAGGAACTGCACACAACATATTGTGCTTTCGTGTATTTTGGGAATGCTCTTTGAAGCTGAATTTCACACTGTTTTCATATAGTCCGACCCTGTCTGTGGGCTTTATGTGGTCGTTGGTGGTTTTATGCTTAACCACGAGTTTTCAAATATAATTGTAAAATCTCTTCAACATCATTTTCGTTCGGCTCATGTTCCTCACAAATCTCATTACAAAGCCAAGCATAATAATCAGTAATTGCTTCAATGAAAGATGTTAGAATCTCTTCAATTGTGCTGTGTTCAGTTCGTACAGGAAGGCGTATTTGTGGAATGTCATCTTCATTATCAAATATAGGATAAGAAGAAAAATCAGACCAATAAAACTGGTAACCAACTCGTTTACCATCCCGACTAACCAAATAATGATTATATTCAAAATCCACATATAAGGTGATGGGAATACAATAATTACTCTCCACCCAACTTACAAAGGAACGAAGTTCTTTTTCATTTTCTTTCGGAATTCTTTTGTCAAATCCAATATCAAACCCAGGCAAGATATTTTCAGAAACTTGCAGTTTTAATGTTTGAGCTTTTTCCCATATGCTATTTTTAGTCATAGAAATCACTCCTTAGAAGTATTTAATAAATCACAACAACTCTCTCAACTTATCAAGGAAAGCTTCTTCGCCCAAGGTATTCACCTTAAATAACATCGCCTGACTTCCGCCCGATGTAATAGCAGAAAGATAAATCGGTCCACCGGCATTCTGAAACAATGTAACATTCATACTCACACGGTTTCCGCCTGCATAGCTGTATCGTTCAAAAACACGAACACTGCACCTTGCATCACCATCAAACATATCGCTTGAATCCTCAAGTGATGCAGACATACTGCCATTCAATATTCCGTTCTCGATTGTCTTCAAAATCTGTCCAAAATCACCGGTAAGAACCTGCTCTAATTTTGCCATTGCTTCTCCTCCTGTTCTTTACATCAATGTTTATATATTTACAAATTGGGTTTTACGTTTTTTTCATTTGAATACTAACCAAACAATAATTTCCGACAAGTGATATAACACAACCAACAATATACTTAAAAATCGGCTCACCGATAAGGTTAAACGCAAATGAAAGTAAAATGCCATAAATAAAAAAACATATAACAAAACTAAAAAAAGGTATTTTATTTTTCCAACAAACAATATAGGTTATGAGTATCACAAAAAAAGAAGTATAAAATGGTGCAAAAGCACTTAAAACTTGAATCTTATGAAAAGGCTTCATTCGACTTATGGTATTACTTATACTTTCATATATTTTATTCATACAACCATACACCTCCTGACAAATTCTCATTTATCAATCCCATTATACCATACCTTCCGCCACATTTCTACAGTTACATACATATAAAAAACTTTACTGCATAATTCAAAGAAAAGCATTATATTGAAACTATCGCTCCTTCGATAACCACTACACATAATCCAAGACTCTATTCATAAAATAAGACCTTATCAATTGCTGTCCTCCGTGATATAATCACAACAGAAGCTTCGAAAAAAACTTGAAAAGGTGAAAACTATGAACAATATATTTATTGAAAATCTCAAAAAATTCCGCCTTGCAAAAGGTTTAACTCAGGAGCAGGTTGCAGATAAGCTGAATGTGAATTCTCAAACAGTTTCCCGTTGGGAATGCGGAACAACTCTCCCCGATGTTCTGACCTTGCCCGAGCTTGCAAGGCTATATGAAGTTACTGTAGATGATTTTTATAAAAAGAGCACAGTTGCTTACGATAACTATGCGCAACGCCTTGCCTCTGTTTACGAAAACTCCCGTGACCCCGAGGACTTTATGCGTTGCCGTGTTGAATACGAAAAGCTTATAAAAGCCGGCGAGCTTTCAACCGAGGATAAATGGCACTATGGTTGGATTCATATGTATATGATGAACTATTGCAGAGATGTTGCTGTTGAATGGTATGATAAAGCCGTAAACGATAACCCCAATGATGACCCTGAAAACTATCAGCTTGCCTGTATGCATAGAATCTGGATGTATTTCCTTCTTCATAAAGAAAATGAAATTATCTCCGAGCTTGAAGAAAAGGCAAAAGCAAACCCCGATAATCCGAGAGAAACAGACAACCTTATAAATGCTCTTATCTGGGCTGAAAAATATGATGATGCATATAATCTCTTCACAGAAACAATCAAAAAGTTTCCTGATGACTGGCGAATGTATATCCACGGCGGAGACATCTGTAAAAAGCTCAAAAAGTATGATGAAGCATTGGAGTGCTATAACAAAGCAGGTGAAATCGGAACATTTTTCTGCGATGAAATGGACTGCAAAGCAGGTCTGTATGAAGAAATGGGCGAATATGAAAAGGCGTATAACGAGTGTATGAAAATGGCTGATATCTACCGCAGCAGAGGTTATGATGTAGAAGCCGATATGACAGAAAAACGCGCAAAAGAACTAAAAAACAAAATGCAAAAATAATACAAAAAACTTTACTGCATAATACAAAGAAAAGAAACTTCAAAAAAGACGACAGGTTTTTGCCTGTCGTCTTACTGTATATGGTTAAAAAATCGGTATGAATTCATTTATTAAATATATCAACGCACCTGTTACACCTAGTGTCAACGCAGCAAACAACAAAAACTCAATGAAAGAACGAAGAGACCTTTTCTTTTTCTCAGGTCTCCTACCTTTATTTTCGTAATAGTAGTTGTTTTTTGATGCGGATTTTTTCGGTGGAGTGCTTATTTTTTGGGTACTTTGGCGAGCTTGTGATATGGGATCAGTCTGATTTAATATACTTTCGCGAAAATCCCGTAAGTATTCAATATCATCCTGTGTAAATGGCATATATTTCGTTCCGTTTTCTTGATGGCTCCAATTATTTTTGGTTATTCTTATACGCTCTAATTCACGATAGTGATAGTCCCAATCCGGTATATTTCTTTTGATATGTATAGGAGTGTTTTTCATATCCTGGGTGTAATTCCAAACACCACGCAATTCTTCTTTTGGCAAGTTATTGTATGAGTCCTTACAAAGTTTTTCAAGTCTTATGTATTCATTTAAAAAAGTCTGATTCAAATCACTCATACCATCACCACCTCAAAATAATTTCCTTACTAATTATAACACCATCACAAAACAAAAACAATACAAAAGCGAACCCAATCCACCGTCATATTTACCAACCCACACCCCCACCAACTATGCAATCCGCTGAAAACTTGAAAATTATAAAATAAACCTGAAATATTTGCCGATTTTTGTCATATATAAGCAGAAGGTGGTTTTGTATTGTTTTAATTTTCGTGCTGATTTGTACAAATTTGAAAAGCAGAAAACACTTTCTGTTAATAAAAATTTGAGTTTTTGGAGGCATTTTTATGAATTATCATATTTACAGAGAATATCTTTCTTTTAAAAAAGGTAACAGAAAAAAACTACCTGGAGTCTTTTGGTTACTTATGTTGTTTATGAGTGGCTATTTAGGTTTTTTTGTATTTGCTGGTTTTTCAAGAAAATCTTGGATGATTATTATTGGACTTGTATTTTTGATTTTGTTTTTTGGAATTCTGTTCGATTTTGATAAAAAAATGAAAAGTAAAAATATTGAAGATTTCAGCAATAAAAAGGCTGATAGAAAAGCATTGTATAAATATTTGAAACTATACGGGATTGAAGAAAAAGAGAGAATTGCTTCACTGGGAAATTGGTTGAAAATACATATTGAAAACTATGAAAAACGTGTGAAAACAATACTGGTTATTTTTAGTACTGTCACATTTTCAGGAATAGTTGCCTTTTCTGGTAGTGTTTTGCCATCAGTGTTTGAGAAAGATGCTGTTGTACCAGAATATGTTATAAATGGAATATTATGGTGTGCCGGTTTTATTTTGGTTTCATTTTTAGTCTTTTTTGGGTTGTATTTATCTGAATATGTTGATTACAAAAATATGAAAACATTTTTAGATGAGTTACAGGACATTCTTGATTATAATTTATACGAAGAAAATGAACAAAACGAGAATGAAGGTAATACTTCCCAAGCAGAGTATAATGAGGATATAAAAGAAAACAAGAATGTTGAAACGCAAAATAAAGCGAAGACTAAAAAATGTAAAAAGAAAATCGGGAGAAAGATAACTATAGAAATAGTAAAATACGATTATACCGGAGATTCTAGTGTTGAATTTAGTGGTTGAATTATAGTAAATTTGCTTTCGTAAAGTACTTTTTGTAGTATCACTTTTAGTTGAAATGTGAAAATAAATGTATTATAATGTAATTTGTATTATTGTAATTATATTCAATAGTTATAATTTCATTTGAAAGAGATAGGTACAGTATGATTAACATCAGGAAACTTGAAAGAGAATTATGGGAAGCTGCAGATTTACTTCGTGCTGATTCAGAGGTAACATCACAGGAGTATTGCATGCCTGTGCTTGGTTTGATTTTCTTGCGTTATGCTTATAGCCGTTTTAAATTTGTTGAAGCAGATATTTTGAAAGACAGACCAGTTAGAAATGGTCGTGTTCTGCCCGTTGAAGCAGATGATTTCAAAACCAAAAGTGCAATTTATCTTCCTGAAAAAGCTCGTTATGATTACCTCTTAAACCTTCCCGATAACACTGATATGGGACAGGCTATTAATCTTGCAATGGAGCTTATAGAGGAACAATCTGCTCAGCTTAAAGGTGTCCTCCCCAAGAACTATAATATTCTCAAAAATGATTTGTTGCGAGAGCTTCTTCGTATTTTCAACAACAGCGCTTTCAATGAAATGAAAGATGATATTATTGGCAGAATTTACGAATATTTCCTTAATAAATTTGCACCTGTAGTTGCTGCGGATGATGGTGTTTTCTTTACACCTAAATCATTGGTGCAGATGATTGTTAATATTATTGAGCCTAACCATGGTACTGTACTTGACCCGGCTTGCGGTAGTGGTGGTATGTTTGTTGCATCTGCCGACTTTATCGAACAGTTTGGTGCGAGTGCTAATACTGCAATGACTTTCTATGGTCAAGAAAAGCTTGAATATAATGCTAAGCTTTGCATTATGAATATGGCTGTTCATGGACTTAATGCAAAAATCGTATCAGGTGATGAAGCAAACAGCTTTTATAATGATGCTCATAATTTAGAAGGTTCTTGTGACTTCGTTATGGCAAATCCACCTTTTAATGTTGATAAAGTCAAGTCTGAAACTGCACAAAATGCAGGCAGACTTCCATTCGGTTTACCAAGTGTTAATAAAAACAAAGAAGTTGGTAATGCAAATTATCTTTGGATTTCATATTTCCATGCATATCTCAATGAAAAGGGACGTGCAGGTTTTGTTATGGCTTCTTCAGCAACTGATAGTCAAAGCAAAGATAAAGATATCCGTACTCAACTTGTGAATACAGGTGATGTAGATGTTATGCTTTCAGTAGGTAACAATTTTTTCTACACCAAGAGTCTCCCTTGCACCTTATGGTTTTTTGATAAGGCGAAACGAGAAGAAAACAAGGATAAAGTCCTATTTATAGATGCACGTAATTATTACACCGTTGTCGATAAAACTCTCAACGAGTGGTCAGAATGGCAGATGAAAAACCTGAACGCTATTGTATGGCTTTATCGTGGAGAAGTTGAAAAATATCAAAATCTGATTCTTGAATATTATGATGAACTCTCTGAATATTTCAATCAAGGATATTTTGATGACGATGTCTGGGATGGTGTTTTATTAGAAGAAGACTTTTACCAAATTCATCTTAAACTTCAAGCAAAACTAAAAAGATTGCAAGAAAAATCAAAAATCGCTATTGATACTGCAGAAAAAAGAGCGAAGAAAGCAATTTCTGCCGAATGTGAAGCAACAATAAAGAAAATGCAAGAACTTATTACAATTATGGGGGAAGCAGTTTGGCTTACAGAAAAATTCGGAGACGGAGAATACAAAGATATTCTCGGTCTGTGTAAATGTGCAACTCGCGCAGAGATTGCCGAGAAAGGCTATTCTCTTACACCTGGTGCCTATGTTGGTGTTGAACCTGTAAAAGATGACGGCGTGGATTTTGCTACACGAATGGCAGAGATACATAGTGAACTTCTTGTATTACAATCGGAGTCCAACGAATTAATGAACACCATCTCAAAGAATATGAAGGAGATGGGGTTATGAGCTGGGAAACAGTTAAACTGGGTGATATAGCAGAGTTTAGCAATGGGATTAACTTTGATAAGTCTGCATACTCGAAAGGAGTAAAGTTGATAGGGGTATCTAACTTTGGTAACCGTTTTTCTCCTGAGTATGATTCATTAGAAGAAATCAAAAAAGAAGTTGTTCGCCCTAACGATTATTTGCAGAATGGAGATATAGTTTTTGTTCGTTCAAACGGTAACAAAGAGCTTGTTGGGCGATGTATGTTAATTAAGAATCCCGAATCTCCGGTTACATATTCAGGATTTTGTATCAGAGCAAGATTAAAAGATATCAAAAAATATAATCCTGTGTTTTTTACTTATCTCTTTAAAAGTGCTGGTTTTCGTAAAGCGATGACAGGAAGTGCTGTTGGTGCTAACATTCAAAATTTAAGCCAAAACAGGATTTCGGCGTGTGAGGTTAGCGTTCCTGATTATGAGATGCAAAAACGAATTGCTAATATTATCTCCACCTACGATGACCTCATCGAAAACAACCAAAAGCAGATTAGATTGTTGGAAGAAGCGGCGCAGCGGCTGTATAAAGAGTGGTTTGTGGATATGCGCTTCCCAGGACACGAAACTACCCCTATCATCGACGGTATACCGCAGGGGTGGGAAGAACAAGCGATAGCAGAATTGTGTGAAAGAATCAATGCTGGCGGAACACCAAGCAGAAGAAATAAAAATTATTGGGACAATGCAACTATAAAGTGGTATAAAACGCAAGAATTGCAAGATTGTTGGCTTATTGATTCTGATGAGAGAATTAGTGTTGAAGGACAAAGCAATTCATCTGCCAAATTCTTTCCTGAAAATACAATTTTAATGGCTATATATGCAAGTCCTACTTTGGGCAGATTAGGTGTTCTTGATTCGGAGGCGACTTGTAATCAAGCTGCACTTTGTTTAAAGGCGGATGAATCGAAAATATCTTGGCAGTGGTTATATGAAAAGCTTTATGAATTAAGGGAGCATTATAATGGAATAGCACGTGGTGCTGGTCAACAAAACATTAGTGGTGAAGTTGTAAAACAGACAATTGTTTTGTGTCCTACAAAAAGAATAATGGATAAATATACTCAAATTGTAGCTCCGTTGTTTGAAAAGCGAAGAATGCTACAAAAACAAAACATCCGTTTGACCGAAGCACGCGACCGCTTGCTCCCCAAACTGATGAACGGAGGAATCGAGGTGTAAGAATGGAAGGAGAATTCTTATATCGCTATATTAGCTTCGAAACTTTTGTGGGAATGGTCCAAAAGAATGCGCTTACTTTTGTTCTGCCAAAACTATGGGACGATCCGCAGGAGAATAGCCCATTTATACAATTTGTGGATAAAATAGAGTCTACTTTAGAACGAGCTTTTTTTGTAGCGATGCATAATAAGATTTACGCCCAAAGTTGGTCGAAATTATCGGAAAGCGATGCAATGTGGCGAATTTATGCCTATAATAATCGTGCCGTGCGCATAAAAGTTTCAAAAAGAAAACTGGAACTGTTAAATGAAGTAAAAGCTGTACCGGTTACATATGCAGATAAGGCGTTCGAATGTGAGAAAATTGACACTAATGCGTTTTATTCCAGTTTAGCCTATAAGCGTACGGCGTTTAGCCACGAACAAGAGGTTCGTTTGATTAAAGGTTTCAAATATCGCGATGCGCAAGATATAGAACTACATACGAAAGCACTAATGGTCGTTAATGAGCACCCTCAACACATTGAGATTATTGAATCTGTTTTTCCTGAATTAAACTTTGAAGAAAAAATAGAAGAACTCATTAAGTTGCTCAACATAGGAAAAGACAGTAAGAAAACATGTGAGATTTCCTTTTCTCATATTTCTGGATTTATTGAAGGCGTTTTAGTTCACCCTATGGCTCCAGAATGGTATGTAGAGATTGTGCAGGCATACTGTAAGCAAAACGAAATTCCGTTTGAAGGTAAGTCAAATTTGTACTGTTTGGTATAGAAAAAATATCAAAAAAGCGGATACATAGAGAAAATGAGGTGTAAAGAATGAGAGAAATCCCGGAAGCTTTTTTGAATATGGTCCGAAAGGATATTCAGCGTATTGACGAAACTGTATGTCTGTATGACAACAGCAAGCAGTGGGAACTGTTCAGGGAACTGGATGGAAAGTACCAGGCTTGCATACGTGAGTGGTACAGAGGGATGTGGCAATCAACTCGCGATGGTACCCAGTTATACTTTAATGTATTAAAGGAGCACCCCAATCAAGTTACAGATAACCTTCGGCTCGTTAAATCGAAATTGGAATCTTTTCGGTTCCAAATGAATGCTGTCGAAGTACCGGAATCTCCAGGCACACAGGTGAATGTTACAACTAATGTAAATGTAAATATCACGTTTGAGCAGGTACGTGCCAAAATCGAGGATATGACATCTCTTACTGAAACTCAAACAAAGGAAGCTTTGGAAAAAGTTTCCGAGATAGAATCCGTTGTTAGCGGTACTGGTAGTAAAAAATCAAAATGGGAAAAAATTAAACCTATTCTTGTTTGGCTTGCTGATAAGAGCTTTGACGTAGGAATGACTTTATTACCATTATTATTGAAATTAGAAGGATAAGAGTGTCAATGGAGGAAAAATCGTTATCAATTTCATTTGGTGATTCGTTAAAAGTAGAAGCGGTTGCTTGCATCAGCGACCTTGCAGAAGTGGGTCTTGATGCAATTTTTGAAGATGGCATGTTAAAGGATATACCTATTTTATCAACTGCTGTTTCGCTCTATAAAATAGGCAGTAGCATTAAGGAACGACACAATCTGAAAAAATTGATACTGTTTTTGAATGAGATAAACAATAGTATAGTTAGTGAAAGTAAACGATTAAAATATCAACAAAAATTCCAAAGTAATGAAAAATTCAGAAATCAAGAAATTGAATATCTTTTAATTCTAATAGACCGATATATAAGCAATGATAAACCACAACTTCTTGCAAAATTTTATCTTGCATATTTAGACGAATTAATCAATTGGTTCGAGTTTACAGTTTTTGCTGAAACAATCGAGCGTTTTTTACCTGATGATATTGAACGACTGTTTTTCGATTTTCCTGTACAGTTCAATTTTAAAAGTGTGGATTCTGCTTATCAACGTTTACAAGCAGTAGGATTAATCATAGAATTGCCAATTCAAGTTCAAGTGGAAAATGAAATACTTAGTTTAGATGATAAGACGAAAACCTATGATTTGACAGACTTTGGAAAACAATTTGTAAACATTCTTCAAAGGGGATAATTTTATGAGCTGGGAATATTCTGAAAATATTTTAGTGCAGAATAGCGCTGGTAATGTTTTGCAAGACAAACTTGGCTGGGATGTTGTTTTTGCCTATGATAAAGAAGATTTAGGTGAAAACGGAACGCTTGGAAGAACATCTTACAAAGAAATTGTTTTGACAAGATATTTACGCAAAGCGTTATTTGATAATAATGAGTGGATGACGGAAGAATATGCAAATTCAGCCGTCAAGACTCTCTGCGCCTATACATCATCTGCAACGCTTATGCAGATAAATGAAGAGAAATATTCCATGCTCCGTGACGGTATCCCTGTTCAGGTAAAAAAGCAAGATGGCACTTTTGAAACTCGTAATGCTTTTGTTTTCAATTTTGCTGAACCCGAGAAGAATTATTTTCTTGCAGTTAAGGAAATGAAAATCCATGGTGATTTATATCGCCGCCGAACAGATATAGTTGGTTTTGTAAATGGTATTCCGCTTTTGTTCATTGAACTTAAAAAACAGAGTGTTGATGTAAAAGATGCATACGATTGCAACTATACTGATTATCTTGATACCATTCCTCAGTTATTCCATTTCAATGCTTTCCTTATGCTTTCAAATGGTTTAGAAGCTAAGGTTGGCACAATGGGTTCAAAGTATGATTTTTTCCATGAATGGAAACGTTTGAAAGAGGATGAGGTCGGTGCTGTTGACCTTGAAACAATGCTTCTTGGTATCTGTGACAAAAAGAATTTTATGGATTTATTTGAGAACTTTATTCTCTTTGATCATTCAGGCGGCAGAACGGCAAAAATATTTGCCCGAAACCATCAGTATCTTGGTGTAAATGAGGCAGTTGAATCATATAAAACACGTAAACTTAAAAATGGTAAATTAGGTGTTTTCTGGCATACTCAAGGTAGCGGTAAAAGTTATTCAATGGTATTCCTTGCAAGAAAAATCCGTCGTCAATTTGAAGGTAGCCCTACCTTCGTTGTGCTTACAGACCGAGAGGAGCTTAATAAGCAAATTAGTGATACATTCGAGGCTTGTGGCTGTTTAAAGGGTTCTGCAAAGAAGTACCGACCTGCAACAGGTAAAAAGATGATGGAAGCCATTAGAGCTAATCCCAGTTTCGTGTTCACTCTCATACAAAAATTCAATGAAGAAACCGTAAAAAACGAAACCCCATTCACACCCGAACACGATATTATAATTATGTCGGATGAAGCTCATCGTTCACAAAACGGCATCTTTGCGGATAATGTATGCCGTTTGTTACCTACTGCTTCACGAATTGGTTTTACAGGCACACCACTTTTCAAATACGATAATATTACTGAGCGTACTTTTGGTAGTTATGTATCTATTTACGACTTTAAACGAGCAGTAGATGATGGTGCAACAGTTCCGCTTTATTATGAAAACCGTAGTGATATGCTTAACATCACTAATCCTGAAATTAATGATGCTCTTCTTGATGCCGTTGAAGAAGCAGACCTTGATGTTAATCAACAAGCGAAACTTGAATTAGAGTTAGCAAAGGATATTCATATTATCACTTCTGAACCTCGTTTGGATGAAATTGCAAAAGATTTTGTTGAGCATTATTCTGAATTATGGACAACAGGAAAAGCAATGTTTGTTTGCGTAAACAAGGTTACTTGTGTGCGTATGTATAACCTTGCTCAAAAATATTGGAAAATAAAAATAAAAGAACTTGAAGTCGAACTAAAAAAAGCTACTCAGCAAGAAGCACAAGAATTACAACGCAAAATTGATTGGTTGAAAGAAACTGAAATGGCTGTAATCGTCAGTCAGGAACAGAACGAAATTCAAAGTTTCAAGAATTGGGGATTAGATATATTACCTCATCGTGAAAAGATGGAAAAACGAGAAATGGATAAAGAATTCAAAGAATCAGACAATCCTTTCCGTATTGTTTTTGTTTGCGCAATGTGGTTAACAGGTTTTGATGTTAAATCTCTTGCAACCATTTATTTGGACAAGCCATTGAAAGCTCATACCTTGATGCAGACAATCGCTCGTGCAAATCGTGTTTGCGATGGTAAAAGCAACGGTCTTGTTGTGGACTATATTGGTGTTGTTAAGGCATTGCGTCAAGCACTTGCAGATTACACATCAAATGCCGGTGGTAAATCAGGTGGTGACCCTGCACCGGATAAAACAGAACTTATCGCAAAAATACAAAATACCATTGATTCAATTGAATTGTATATGTCTGAGCATGAATTTGTATTAAAAAATCTGGTTGATGCAGACGACTTCAAAAAACTTGCTTTAGTTAGAGCAGGTGCTGATGCTATGTGCAAGACTGACGAAATAAAAAAGCGTTTTGAAATTCAGGCGCGAGAACTTTTCCGTATGTTTAAATACATAGAGAAAAATGAAGTATCTCAAGAAACGCACAAATATAAAAATGCAATCAGCGAGATATACGACCAACTCCAGACCAAACGTAGACATGCAGACAATTCTGCATTAATGGCACAAATCAATGAAATTGTAAGCGAATATATTACTGTTGAAAAGAACATAGGTGCAGAAGAAAGTAAGAAGTTTGATATTAGTAATATCGACTTTGAGCGTTTGCGTCGTGAATTTGAAAAAGCACAGAACAAGAATTTGTTACTCAAAGATTTGCAGCTATTAGTAGAAGAACGTCTTGCAAAAATGATTAAGAAGAACCCGTTACGTATTGACTATTATGAACGATACCAAGAAATAGTTGACGAATATAATCGCGACAACAAAAAGGATGAAATTGCAATTATATTTGAAAACTTAATGAAACTTGTTAGCGAACTTGATGAAGAACAAAAGAGATACGTAAAAGAAGGTTTTGATAGTGATGAAGAACTTACAATGTTTGATTTACTTTGTAAGGATAAAACACTTTCAAAAGAAGAAATAAAGAAAGTAAAGAAACTTTCTCAAGAGATGCTTAAGAAAATCAAGGAACGAATTCACGAGTTAGACCATTGGACTGATAAGGAAGAAACCCAATCAATTATCAGTGTTATGATTCGTGACCTTCTGTGGTCTAATCTTCCTGAAAGTTATGATGATAATTCAATAGCAATTTATAGACAAAATATATATGAGTATGTTTATAACACATATCCTGCAGCTTAAAGGAGATTAAATGGAAGAATACATTTTTAACTGTTATATGAAATATCAGAAAGAGAATAATCCTGATATTTCTAAAAAGCTAAAGAGTTTACCCAAAGGACTCCGTTTGTTGATGTTTTTATTGGTAGGTTCAGTTATAGGTGGATTGGTTTGTTTATGTAAAGGCAATGATTCTGCTTCATCTGCATTTTTGCTTATAGAAACAGTATTATCTTTCGTGTTTTATTGGCGCTTTGAAAATTATAGAATTAAAGTTAGCGATAAAAGCATTGAAAAGCATAAAGAATACTGTTCCGATATTGCAAATTGGTTAAAGACAATCGACATTGAAACCGATGAGCACATTCAACTTGCGTATAGAAGAGTAACGGAGCGCATTTCAAAAATTAATAATGAAAAGGAAAAAAGCGTAACCAGGGTTGAAAAATGGGTTCAAGTTTTAGCTGTTCCGATATTAATTTGTATCATCTCTGAAATAATTAAGAGTGATGTTGATATAAGTGTTGCAATTGCAAATTCCTTTATCGTAATTCTTATTGGTGCATTAATTTTTTCTTTGATTTATATTTCACATATTTTAAAATGGCTTCCTATAAAAAGAAAAATTGTACAAATGCAGTATTTCGCAGACGATTTGCGTAGTATTTTAGATTATAGATTAATATCACGAAAAATAGATATGTTAGAGACTGAGATTGAAAATTCAACATCAGATATTAATGAACTCATTTGTTGTAGCAAATGAGTTTTTTAGAATGAAAATAGATTTAAAGAACAAAAAACTGAGAATATTACTATTGATATTACTAATAAGGTATTGCGGCAATGGTTTAATACGCAAACTAAAACACTTTTCTAAAAAGTTTTCTGTACTTCTCAAACTCTTTGTGGTATGTGTTTGTGTTGCATAAAAGGAGTGCGACATATGAGAATGATTGAAGAATTGTTTTATGGGAACATATACCCGTGGGAGAAGCACCTGACCCGTAGAAGTGCGTATTCGTAGTTATTGGACAAACACTCCCCCAAAAGCTTATAGGAAATGAAATCTGAAAATCAGGCAGAAATAGAACGAATAAAAACAGAGTAGAGTATGCAGAAAGCTTTGCTGCATAATACAAAAATGGAGCTGACTTTTCAGTCAGCTCCTTGTGTTTTTAGTTCGATAAATCGGAATTTATCAATTTACCCTACCTATCATATCAAGAGGGATTTCTTTGAAATCAGGGGCATCCTTTCTGATTTCATCAATATCCTTGATATTATAATCTCCGTTATCAATATCAACAAAGATTTCGTCACATTTTCCTAAATTATATATTGCATTTTCGCTTATATCGCTAAACTGCCAAACAGAACCGTAAATCTCGCCGTAGCCCATATTTTTATTAATAATGATATTATTTTTAAAGGTGCTTGCAGGGTTGGGAATATAATCGGGCGAATCTGATTTTGAAATATCGTCTGTGCAGTTCTTGTATTCGGGGAATGCATTTTGCCAGGCTTCACTCTGCCAAGGTGAATTATACAGTGCTTCCCACATATCACCGCTGCCGACGTAAGCGTGAGTAAACCATCCGTTTTCAAGAGCACCTTCTCTTGCTCTGTCATCAAATCTCAGGGCATTGTTACCGGGATTCACAATGATATTATTGGTTATAACATTATCTCTACCACCACCGACGTGAATTGAGTTGCTGGGGATATTTATAAGAAGATTACCGTAAATCTTCTGACCCGAAACCGCATCATCAAGATAAATACCATCTGGTCTGTGATTTTCCGAACCAACGTTATAAATACAGTTGTATCTCACAACATTGCCGTACCACACCCAGCTTCTTCCCGAATAAATTGCACCTGCATCATCTGAAAGAAGGCATACATCGTGGATAAGATTATATTCAATAATGTGATTGTTGCCTTTGTAAGTAATTGCCTCGTGCGGAGAGTTGGTCATTTCGTTGTGAGAGCAAATATTCCCCACGCCTTCAAGAGTAACGGCAGGCTGATAGGTCTGATAAATCTCCGACCAATCGTGGATGTAGTTGTTGTCAGCCTTGCTGTTGCCGGGGGTAAGTGTTTGAGTATCACCACCGGAAATAATAATTCCGCCCTTTCCGGTACGGGTAATTTCGTTGTTATATGCAAGATTGTTGCTGCCGTCCATAACAAGAGCATTTCCTGCAACATTTTTGATAAGACAGTTCTGAACGGTATTGTTATTGCCTGTCATAACTACGCCGTCGCTTCGTGTTCCTTTTACGGTTAATCCGTCAAAGGTGATATAATCCGCCTCGGATTTTATTACGGGATTGAGTGAGAGTGAAAGAATAATTTCTGCATTATCCTTGTTTTCAGGTTCCCACATACAAAGTAATCCGTTTTCTCTGTTGAGATACCATTCTCCGGGCGCAGAAAGCTCTTCGAGAACGTTGAAAAAATAATAGGGAGCATCGGTTTTTGTTCCGTAAAGACTGACAAACCGGGGAGTAAGCTCACGAGTAGCTTTATCAAAATTCGCTATGGGAGTTGAAGCATCTGCCCAATCATATTTCCAATAGCCGAACATCCACACATCATCAAGATTTTTCCAGCCTGAAATCCTCTTTGCGAGTTCAGGATTAACTTTGTAAATATCCGGTTCGGGGTTGCGGATTTTATCCCAATCCTTAACCTCTGTAAGTGCTCCGTCGGATTCCTTGCCCAAGCCTGTTTTTACAACCTCTTCGGTATAAAGATATTCGTTATCGGGATATCTTGCAACGGTTTGTCTTATGTCATCCACGAAAAGCTCGCAATAAAGAGGACCTGTATAATCGCCGTCATAGCTATCTGCTGTGTGGTAAGAGCCGATTGCATAAATCTTACCCCAATCATTGCTTGTGAGCGAATACGGTGCTTTTGTCAGGTCAACAACCATAACATTTTCCTGAGCATCGGCAGAAAGTCTGTCTGCAATTTCGGGATAACCTTTTACGTTTTTAAAATCAGCGGTATCAAGTGTTATACCACCATTGATAATAACCTCACCGTTATAAGAACAGTATGTTACGGGACATTTCTCTGTGCCTGAGTCCTCTTTGGTAAGCTCAAGGG
Source organism: Acutalibacteraceae bacterium (assembly GCA_045532945.1). GTDB lineage: Bacteria > Bacillota > Clostridia > Oscillospirales > Acutalibacteraceae > DTU089. Next base: position 136,479 of record JAZSGZ010000003.1, on the reverse strand, counting down.
AAGATACACGGTATTCACCGCCTTCTATGCAAACCGTAATACCGTTTTTACCTGTTTTATCTGTATTTCTTACAGCTTCAACCGCTTTTTCTATTGTCAGAAACGGTGAATTTTTTGTACCGCTGTTGTTATCATTGCCATTTGTGCTTACATAAAAATCACCGATAATCATTTTATTATCATTTTTTTCTTTTGATGCCGTTGATATAACAGGAGTAGGCGCAGTATAATTTTCGTAAAGTAAAACGTAAACCTGCGATTTGATATACGAATAACTTCCTACGAAAAATCCGATAACAATAAGTACGGAGAGAATACCTTTCAAAGCCTTGTTATTAAATATCCTGAACATACAAAGCATAGACATAACAAATGTGATGATGAATGTGAGATACACAGGAACAACCATTGCTGCCATCTCAAGCTCACCGCTGCCGATTACGGCATTTATCAAAAACATACCACCAACAAGAACTGTAGCAAAAGCCAAAGCCGTTAAAACTGCGTTCAATGCTATTTTCTTTTTATCCGTTTTTTTGCTCAGGGGTATGGAAAGCAACACTCCGCCAAGGCAAACAACAACGCCGAGAATAAACTGAAGCGGAGTGTATTCAAAGCAGAGATATTGCATGTGGTAGTAATACAATCCGACAATTGCAAAAGCTATGCCCAAAACAAGACAAATTGTTCCGGATATTTTTGTTTTCAAGGTTTTCTTCATACAAATAAATCCTCCCGGATGCTGATTAGTTAAAATGATTATAACACAATGCAACCACGCTTTTCAATCGCAAGTGACAAAATACCCCTCGCATTTCTGTGTTATAGTGGTGTTCGAATCACCTTCCAACACCACAAACAAAAAATAAAGGCAAGTTGCTGAAGAACTTACCTTTATTTTGGTCGGAGTGGTCAACTAAATCCGAACATTTATCTAAATCTTTAAGAGACAGTGTTTCAGCACCGTCTCTATAATTGAAATAAAACTCTATTCTGTCATCAAAAACAATTATTGAATTAACAAAAGCATCAACTAATCGTTTGCGATATTCAAGCTTTGTTATGTCGTAACTCCTGAAACCTTCAAACCAAAATCGAATCTGTTCTTCAGTTATCGGAGCGTGTTTTATTTGTTCTTTGGTAATTTCTGTTTCAATATTTCTTTTTGTAGCCTCTAACTCATTTAGCCTGTCCTTTGTGGAATCCGTTATAATGCCCTGTTGAATTGCATTGAGCATATTATTAATACCTCTGTTGGTTTCCGAAAGCTGCTTTTGAAGAGTAACAAGTGTTGTATTTTCTTCTTTTTGATGTTTCATAACTCTCTTTGTTACTTTTTCAACAAGCTCATCATCCCAGAGAACCGATACAATTTTCTCAATAACGATGTTTTCAATCCAATCCTTTTTAATAGCTCTTTTATCACAAGTTTTGGTTTTCTTTGCAGAAGCACATTTATAAATATCTATAAACGGATGAGTTTTTGCTTGTTCCGCTTTCACCAACCATTAAGCTTTTACAGCTACCGCAGAATAGTTTTGTTGTAAGTAAATAGTCATCTTCTGCCTTGTGCTTGGCAAGGTACTTTCCCTGCTCTTACCACAACTCTCGTTACACGGCTTTCTGTGGACAGTAAAATGCACATTGTTTCCAATCAGAAATCCAAGAACAAATAGAACAACAAGCCGACTCATCGCTGAGCCGACTTGTTGTTTTTATATTTGGAAAGAAAATGAATTGATAATTTAATTTCCTGTTTTTAAGTTGTTGTTTTTTTGTAGGTTTTTGTTCCTAACAGAGTGTTTGTAAATGTTGCCGTGTATGAACCGTCAGCATTCTGAACACTGTTAACAGTTTCTGTTGCGACCTTTTTACCGCAGAGAGTACACATAGCAGTTGCTGTGCAGGTGGAGTAGCTGTTACCCCATCTGTAATATACTTCTACATTATCTGCACACTCTGTGCCTGTTACTTCACCGTATTTTGAAGTAAGTGCAGTTAAGTCATTTTCATTGAGCTTACCGTCACCGTTAATATCGGAAGCATATTTTTTATATGTAGCAAGCTTTTCGGGATTTTCAATAGCGTGCTTAATAGCCTTTATATCAGCTTCCTCAAATGCCATGCCGTTATGGTCTATGTCACCCACTGCATACACGTCAACGGTTTTAAAGCCGTTTATTACAAGGTGCATAAGTGAAGCATCCAAAGCATCAACATAACCGTCACCGTCAAGGTCGTATCTGATTATATCATTGTAGCTTGCAGTTTCGCTTTGTGGATGACCATCTGAAACAGCCATATTAACAAGTGCCTGATAGTCAACTACATCAACTGTTCCGTCATCGTTGGTATCACCGATATTTGCAACGGAATAGTTACCTGTATCGCCCACCTTTGCAACCTTATAAATACCCGTTGTATCAATCACGGGAAGCTTTGGGTATGAATTATTGCTGTTATTATTCGCCTTCTGTCCCCAGACCTGCTCTGTGTTGGCGCTCTGAAGAAGATAAGCCATTTCACCGGTCAACATACCGTCTAACGTTGCATATTGCGTTGCTCTTCCCTCATCAGGAAAGCTTGAATAATAATCAGCTCCGCCGAAAGCTAACCAGCCGTAAGTGTTGGCGTTGGGTCTGTAAACGCTTCGCTTGATATAAAAATTATTGGTATTTTCGGCATTCCTGCTTGTAAGACCGCAAATAGCACCGAACAGGGTATTGCCCTTAACATAGGCAGTGCTGTAGCAATTAGTTATTGAGCCGTAGCTTTCACCTGCAATACCGCCCACACGGGAGCCTACATTCCAGTCACTTATAACATAGGGTCTTCCGTTTCCGGTTCCATTGTTGTAGCAGTTATTGATTGAACCTGAATTAACGTAACCGACAATACCGCCAACGCGCATATCGCCTTCAATACACGAATCCGTTAAAAAGCATTTTTCAATTGTACCCTTGCTATAACCTGCAATACCGCCTACATATTCTCCGCCGTTTTTTATAACAGGCTCTTCACCGAAAAAGCAACCGTACAGACCAACATTTTTAACAACACCGCTTACGCCGCCGAAAAGGCCTACATAGGAATGAGAAGATTCTTTATACAAGCCCGTTATGATATAACCGCAGCCGTCAAAGGTACCTGAGTAAAGCAGACCGTTACTGCCGGTATAGTCACCGATTTCATCACGCCATATATAGAATCCTGTGGTATCTGTTAAAGCAGTACCGTCTGAATCGCATTTTATGGCAGGATTCACCTCAATATCGTTAACGAGTCTTCCGTTTGCACCGGGATCGGTTTCGTTAACATATCTTGCAAACCAATAGAGCTCACTAACGGTGCTGATTTCGTAATATCCGTCCTCGCTGAGAGCGGGCTCATCAAAGCCGCAGCCGTAGCAAAGTCCGTCGTGAATGATGTTTGTATATATATCTGAAACAGCCTTACATTGAGCTACATAGTATATTTCTGCACCGTGGAGCTTGGGCCAGGCAGAATGCACCGAATCGTTATCAACATTCTGCTTCCAGATAACCTTATCTTCAGTAATCGAGCTATTGAGATGATAGGTTACCTTGCCACTTGCAAAATCCTCAGCGGTCATAATTCCGGCTTCAACAACACTCTCCGAATCCGATGTGCCGACAGGACTTGAAACACAGTAAGAACCGACAATATCTGCTGAAGCTATAACACCTGCAATACCTCCTCGATACTCTGCTTTACCTGACGTAACCGAGCCTGCATTGTGAGAACTTGTTATCGTATTATTCTTATAGCTGCCTACAAGACCTCCTGCACAGTCCGAGCCGTAAACCGAGCCCGCATTATAGCAATAGGTTATATCAGCAGTTGTGGAGCTTGCACACAAGCCACCTGCATATTCGCCCGAAACAGGAGCCTCGTTATATGTGTAATCCATACGGCTGCCTTCCATTATTCCGCAAATACCGCCTACGTACTTTATTTCATCGGTTTCAACGTCGTTTGATGAAATTGTACCGGTATTATAGCAATAGTCATATATGCTATGATTTCCGATATCGCCACCGCAATATCCTGCAAGACCGCCTACAATAAGGGTACCCGTTACATCTCCTTTGTTGTAGGATTTAATTAAATCGCCCTTTGCGTATCCGGCAAGACCGCCTACATACTCCGAACCGTTTACAGTGCCCTCGTTACCGTTGTTGTTGAGTGTGTTAGTCGCATATCCTACAACACCGCCAACATACTCAACACCTGAAACCTCACCGTAGTTTTTATCTCCGTAAGTACTGTCGTCATTGTAGCCGTAAATACCGCCTACATAATTATTACCCTTAACAACCGAGTAATTATAATTGTACTGTGTGGTTAAGCCCAAACATTTTCCGGCTATTGCGCCCACATAATTATTACCGCAGATATATGAATCCTTGATAACTATTTCAACCGCCTTACCTTCTTCACCGATACACCCGAAAAGACCTGCATAATCGCGGGTACTGTCGTTGAAATATAAGCCGATGATATCGTAGCTTCCGCAGTAGAAATAACCGTCGTATGCAAGGCGCTCTCCGTCACTGTTACAGTAGCCTATAGGAGTCCATTGACGGAAGCTGTCACCGTTTGTAACGTTTCCGTTTTCATCATATTCAAGGCTTTCAAGCAGATTTTCATTTATAGTAATATCCGCAGTAACCTTACCGTCTATTGCATTATTACCCGAATTCACCTGCTCTGCAAACCAATAAAGCTCACCTGCGTTTGAAATAAGATAGCGGTCCGAGGAAAGCTCAGGCTCCTTGAAGCCCTGACAAACAACACAGAAGCCGTTATCATATTCCAAATGAGGTGCAGTATCAGTAGCTTTATTGCTATATACCGTACCTGTAAATTCAGCCTTGGTACAATCTGAATAAACGTTGTTTTTATAAACCGTTTTACCTTTGAAAACGGGATATGCATCTGTTTCCAGGGTCTGATACCAAGCCTGAGAGCCGTCCGTTACACCGTCGTTAAGATGATATGTAACCTCACCGCCTGCAAATTCCTCTGCAGTTTTGCTTTCCGTAACCCCCTCAGAATCGGTAGGAGTTCCACTATAAACACCAACACCCAGCATAGCACTTCCGTCATTATAGGTTGCGGTGCTTTCAAGATAATAACAGTTTGAAATATAATCGTTGTTACCTTCGCTTACACCTGCAATTGAACCGCAGTATGAAGAACCACCGCTTACAGTACCGTAGTTATAGCAATTTTCAACAGTTCCTCCGTTGTAGCCAACAACACCTCCGACAAAATAATAATTTGCTCTGACAGTGCCGTAATTAACACAATTCTTTATTGTTCCGCCGGAAGAACCTGCAACACCGCCACATTCTTCATCAGTTCCTACTACCAAGCCGTCAAAGGAGCAGTTTTCAACAATTCCTGATTCAATGTACGCAACGATACCGCCTGCTCCGTTACCATAGATGTATGAATCCGTAATATTAACGCCCGATATCGAGCCGTTTCCGCCTAAGGCTGAGAAAAAGCCATCATAATAATCACAACCCTGACCTATATACAAGCCGCTTATGGTGTAGCCGTCACCCAGAAAAACACCCTCATACCACCATATTTCCTCTTGAAAGTGCTGACCGTATCCGATAGGTGTCCATTCAAGGAAATCCGAGCCGTCACCGTTAAGCTCGCCATCTTCCGTGAGAACATTTTCGTTAACGGTTATATCTGCAATTAATCTTGCATCAGCAAAATTTTCATAATTAACATAATCTGCAAACCAATAAAGCTCACCTACGGTGCCTATAAGGTAATAACCGTCTGAATATTCGGGAATTTTATTATCTGAACAAACTGAGCAGTATCCATTATCATTATAAATATGAGGAGCAACAATTACACCTTTATTACTGTAATAGATATCCACAAGCTCTGTTTTTGAGCAATCCGTATATTCGGATGTCAGATAAACTGTTTCACCCTCGAAAACGGGATATGCATCTGCTTCTATTGTCTGATACCATACCTGTGTTCCGTATGTAACACCATCATTGAGAAGATATGCAACCTCACCACTTGCAAACTGTTCTGCAGTTTTGCTTTCGGTAACACCCTCGGAATCGGTAGGAGTTCCACCTGAAGCAACGCCTACACCAAGCATAGCACTTCCGTTGCTGAGGGAAGCCGTGTTTTCAAGGTAATAGCAGTTTGAAAACTCCACGCTGAAAACATCATTTTCATACAAAATACCAACAACGCTTCCTGTTTTTTCTGCACTTCCTGTTACTTCACCGATATTGTAACAGTCGGTAAGCGTAGCTTCATAGGTTACAGTTGAGTTGTTCATCAAACAGCCAACAATACCACCCACATCGGATGTACCGTTTACATTGCCTGTATTGTAACAATCGGATATTATCATATTCTTATTGCTTTTTGCACAAATTCCTGCCACATCAGAAGCTGAAGAAGCTTCTCCGATATTACCGCTGTTATAACAATTATTTATGCTTGCATCTACGGCATAACCGACAATACCTGCCATTCCATAATAGCCTTCAATCGAACCCGTGTTATAACAGTTACTTATCTCTCCACCATAAAGAGACCCGCATATACCGGCTACTTCATAGCCTTCGTGGAACAACGTTGCATCGCTGTAGCAATCAGTTATTGTAACATTTTCGCCACTTGAGCAAATACCGCCTACTGAATCATCTGCGCCATGAAAATATGTATCAATTACACCTAAGTTTTTAATTGTAGCACTGTCTGCGCCCACGAAAACACCGATACCGGAAAAAGACCAAATATAAAACAAGCCACTTATGGTATGCTCCTGTCCATCAAAGATACCGCTATATTCAGCTACAGGTGTCCAATAAATAAATTCATCATCGTTTGAAACATAACCCGAGCTATCAAAGGTAAGTCTTTCAACGAGATTTTCATTTACAACAATATCTGCCGTAAGCTTTGCGTTAACCTGCGAATTACCTGCGTTAACATATTCCGCAAACCAATAAAGCTCACCTGCGGTGCCTATAAGATAATAACCGTCGCTATCCTGAGAAGGCTCTGTTACGGTTATTGCCGTACTGTTATAGCTCTCTGCCTGAGCAGAAATATTTTCTGAAATTTCGGAAAGAGTGTTTTCTGCCACTTCAAGCGCCTCAACCGCAACAACGGATGGGGCAAGGCTGAAAAGCATCGAAATTGAAATCAGAACACCTAAAATCTTATATAACGACCTATTTTTCTTCATATTTTTCATCTCCTTTTATATTTATATTTTCATTTTCTTTTGAACAAACCCGACAAGCCCCGAGAGTGTCCGAACTGTCATAGCAATCGTCACACACCCAGCGGTAACAATACCGGCATTGGTTAAAGCGTAATGCAAGCTGTTGGGTAGCATTTGCTTTAGCGTGGTTAAATGCTGTCTGACTGATTTTGTTCGCCTTACCCGACACACATCCCGAAAGCGTCCTTACATTTCTGCAGCCCAGCGGTAGCTTAACCGCATACTGCTTTCTTCCGCAAATAGAGCATTCGGCAGAAAAGCTTAATGCTTCCGCATCCACTCGTATATGCTCATAAAACTGTTTCATATTGCACCTCCGTTTTTCATTGGTGAATTTCCTGCAGAATTTTCGACATCTGTTTCAAAAACTCTTGAACTTGTTTCCCGACTGCATTATAATATAGGTAAATATTCATGCTATCTCGGCAATCGGTTTTTACTGATTTTGGGGTATTCTGCCCCTATTTACACCTTTAATTTTACGTGTTTTTTACGAATTTGTATATCCCACAATGGTGGGATATTGAGGGGGATACCCCCTAAAACCCGTTATTTTTCAGAAAAAACGAAGCAAATCCCTCATTCGGAAGCATATTTTGTGCATAAAAAGGAGAAGGCTTATGAATGATTCGATTTTAACCGAAAACCAAAAAAAGAGGATTGATATACCTCTTTGCAGATTGGTCTGCTTTGCTATGTTCAACTTCTGGCAGATGGGCTTTATCTATTATTTTCTTGAACCATCCTCTGCCATTGATGGGAAAATACCGATACCTATTAATATAGATTACGGTACTCTGCTGACAGCGGTTTGTTACGTGCTGAGCATCCTTACAATGATTTTTCTTCCGAAAATTGTTGTATGGGTTCAGCGTATTGCAACGGGTGTTGCGCTGATTTCAGCAATCGACTTTTTTCTTCCTCTGCCCGAGGATGCCCTGCGCCTTAACATTTACCTGCAGATTTTCTGCTGCTGCCTGATGATTGGCTTTGAAACCTTCCTTATTGTCAACTATTTTACGGAGAAAACCAGTATCAAGTATCTTACCTTTGGCTATGGTGTTGCAGTATCCTTAATTGCTCTGGTTCAGAATGAGCTTGTGTCCGTCCCCTTCTCCGTTTTCCGTTTCGGAATGCTTGCGGCTCTCGTTCTTATATTCATCTTCTTCCTGCGCATGCCTACGGGTAAGGATATAAAAATCCGATATCTGAAGAAAAAAAGCGACGGAATATCCCCTCCTAAGAAGCTGATTCGAGGCATTTATCTTCTTGCTTTCATTATTGCCCTGATGGGCGTTTCAGGCCCTGCTATTGCAGGCAAGGTGAAGCACGGTATATCCGTTATGTATCTGGCAGTAGCAGCTTCCTGCTTCACTATGTATTTCCTCAATAAAAAATCAAGCATTCATCCCTTCCGTCTGATGCCGTTTCTTGTGGGGCTGGGCGGTATCGGATTCCTTCTGATGCTCGTAACCGAATATGTTCCTCAACTCACCTATGTTGCCTGCATACTCATTGGCTTCGGTATGGCTGCCTGTATGCTTGCTCCCCTTTACGGCGTGCCGATTATGAAGGTCTATCCCTCCAGATACATAGCTCCCGCTATTATCGGACTTGCTATTTCAGCGGTTCTCGTTCACAGTGTTATTGCTGAAGTTTTCCTGGGCGCACCTACTATGCTTTATCTGGTTTATGCGGTAATTATGGCAGTTCTTATCTTTATATATACTCAGGTCGAGCCATTTTTCCTTTTCAATCTCCGCAAAAGAACGACCGAAGAGAATGAGTACTTAAGAAATGATACGCCCGCTGCGACAGAGCCTGTTGAAAATACTCTTGAAAAGCCCGACCCACTTGCTGTTCTCACTCCGAGAGAACGCGAGGTTGCCGAGTTTATATGTATGGGCTACACCAATGCGGATATTGCTAAAATGATGTTTATCACCGAGCACACCGTTAAGGATCACACCAAAAAGATTTATCCGAAAATGGGCGTTCGCAGTCGCTTTGAGTTAGCAACCCTTGTCAGCAAGCACCGTTCTGACAACAGCTAAACCAAGCAAATTCACATGCACCACTTAAATAAGCTAAAACTCTCTCACCGCTTTAGTGAGAGAGTTTTTACCTATCAGTAATTCGTTGAATTGTGTAGTCAATTTTTCGCACTTTTTTGACCACATGTTATTCCATAATTTTTGAAAATTTCAGCTAAAAAATCCTGAAATTCCTAACAACATATAATAGCCAACAAGCAAACAGCACAATATGTAGTGGTTAGCACTCTACGGACTACATATTGCGTTATTTGTGAGCAGGATGTCGGGGGTTCAAATTCCTTCACTCCGACCAAACCAGAAAAATCCGAACCAGATTTTCCCACTCTTTTAAAGGAAGTGTTTTTTCATTTTTTCAATCAATTTCTGTGATAATTATTTAGTTCAATTATTTCCGCTTTTAGAAAAGCATATTCATGATATTGGTATTGTTTACGGAATACCTCCTATGTGTGAAGAAATCAATAAAATCCATAGACTAAAAGAACCCTCTTCGATTTTAACAAAAATGATTAATTTTATTTTAAAGGAAACCGGAGACTTGAAAAGTGTTTCTGATTTTGTATTTATTCATTTTTGTATGTATGGCGAAAACGGATTGAATATTCGTAATGACTGCGTACACGGAAATGGATATGAGCGCAAAAACCAAATAGCTTTTGCGTATAAACTAACACTATTTTGCCTTTACCTTATTGAGTATAGATTTAGTTTGATGGAAAGCACCACTAAGAAAAGATATAAAAAAAACTACGTCAGAATGAAACTGACGTAGTTTTTAATGTTGTCTTTTATCGATTATCTAAAAAGAAGAATAACCCGAATGTATCTCCTACAAGATAAATGCTCGGATTATTCTTCCGTGGTCGGAGTGAGGTGATTCGCAAGGCTCTGCCTTGCGTTCGCTTTGCGAACAACCGATTGTGTTCGGCTTCGCCGAGAGGTGTTCGAATCACCTTCCAACACCACAAACAAAAAATAAAGGCAAGTTGCTGAAGAACTTACCTTTATTTTGGTCGGAGTGAGGTGATTCGCAAGGCTCTGCCTTGCGTTCGCTTTGCGAACATCCTATTGTGTTCGGCTTCGCCGAGTGGTGTTCGAATCACCTTCCAACACCACAAACAAAAAATAAAGGCAAGTTGCTAAAGAACTTACCTTTATTTTGGTCGGAGTGAGGTGATTCGAACACCCGACTTCTTCGTCCCGAACGAAGCGCTCTACCAAACTGAGCCACACCCCGAAATAGATATTAAATTTTGAATTGGACGTTTTTTCTTGCGAAAAAATCTTCGTCCCGAAGGTCGCGCTCTACCAAACTGAGCCACACCCCGATATTAAATTGTAAAAAGTAGTTGGACGTTTTTTCTTGCGAAAAAATCTTCGTCCCGAAGGTCGCGCTCAATAAAACTGAGCCACACCCCGAAATCATATGATTAGCATGAAAAATTTATTTTTGACTGTGCTATTATACATTATATGCTTCACATAATCAAGTGTTAATTAAATAATTTTTCAACTATTGTTAATTAAATAAATTTTCAATCGTGATAATTAATACTTATTCAACCAACACAAACACACTCAACACCAATCACTTGATTTCGGCGATGGTTACTCCGTTCTCTCCCTCACCGAAGGTACCCAATCTGAAGGTACGGATTCGAGGGTCTGATTTCAGATATTTCTGGATACCTGCTCTGAGCGCACCTGTGCCCTTACCGTGAATGATAGTGCACTCCGTGAGACCGGATCTCAGCAAATCATCAAGAAACCGGTCAAGGACAATAATTGCCTCATCCACCATAAGTCCTCTCAGGTCACAGCGGTTATTAACCTGCATTGTTGCTCTGCTGTCTCCTGTAATCTTACTTGTGGAAACGCTCTTTTTCTTTTCGGTTTTTGGCTTGTCCACGAGGCGGAGGCTTTCCTCCCTGACCCTCATCTTCAGCATACCTGCTGCAATTTCAACATTGCCCTTTTTATCCTTAAGGGCGGTAACATTGGCATTTTTTCCGATAGTCTTGCAGAAAACCGTGTCACCCACCTGTAAGGGACGCGGAAGCACATAGTCCTCGTCATCCTCAATTGAATCGAATACGGGATTCACGGCATTGTTGATAGAGTTAAGGTGTGAATTAACCGCACTTTTTGCTCGACGTGCCAAATCAACGGCATCCTTTGTCTGTTTTGCCTCTTTTTTCAGCTTTTCAACCTCATTAAGGAGTGCGTTTGCCTCACGCTTTGCATGCTCTACAATACGCATTGCCTCACCGCGGGCATTTTCCAGCTCTCTGTCACGACGGAATTGTGCATCGCTGAGGATTTTCTCTGCCTTTTCCCTATCAAGCCTTGCAGATTCCTTTATCTCAACAGCCTTGGAGCGTTCATTCTCCATTTCAAGACGGCTCTTCTCAAGCATATCAACAACATCCTCAAAACGTACGTTCTCGGATGAAACGAGCTCTCCTGCTCTGTCAATTATATCCTTGCTGATACCCAGCTTTTCCGAAATGGCAAAAGCATTTGAACGACCGGGAATACCGATAAGGAGCCTGTACGTGGGCTTAAGGCTATTCACGTCGAATTCGCAAGAACCGTTTTCCACACGCGGAGTCTGCAAAGCATATGCCTTAAGCTCGGCATAGTGTGTGGTTGCAGCAATTTTGGCACCCTGTCTGTGGAGCTGTTCAAGAATTGCCATAGCAAGCGCGGCACCCTCAACAGGGTCAGTACCCGCACCTAATTCATCAATAAGAACAAGTGAATTTTCATCAGCAACAGAGAGAATATTCACAATATTCACCATATGAGATGAAAATGTTGACAACGACTGCTCAATGCTCTGCTCGTCACCTATATCCACAAGAATATTGTGGTAAACGCTGACCTTACTTTCATCAAATGCAGGTATGAGCATACCTGTTGACGCCATTGCAGAAAGAAGTCCTATTGTTTTAATGGCAACTGTTTTACCGCCTGTGTTGGGACCTGTAATAACAAGAGTGTCAAAATCCTTGCCCAGACGAATATCCGTAGCAACCACCTTTTTGGGATCAATCAAGGGGTGACGTGCTTTGTTGAGGAGCGTTTCTCCGCTATCATTAAGGAGCGGTACACTTGCCTTCATCTGATAACCAAGATGAGCCTTGGCAAAAATCACATTGATTTCAACCGCACTTTCATAGCTACCCTTGATTTCCTCCGAGAAGCCACCTGCCTCAACAGAAAGCTCGTATAAAATACGTTCAATCTCCTGCGCCTCTTTACCCTTAAGCACACGGATATCGTTATTAGCCTCAACAACGCCCGAAGGCTCAATAAACACAGTTGCACCTGTTGATGACGTATCGTGCACAAGGCCCGAAACTGCACCGCGATGCTCGTTTTTAACAGGCACAACATATCTGCCGTTACGCTGAGTAATAATAGCATCCTGCAAAACAGTTTTAAGACTTCCCGAACGGATAAGCTTTTCAAGCTGGTCACGGACACTGTTTTCCTTTGCCTTTATCTTGCGACGGATTGATGATAATTCAGGTGAAGCGTTGTCACTCATTTCCTCCTCGGACAGAATTGCCGAGGTGATTTTTTCTTCAAGATATTTATTGGGCATCAGAGAGCTGAAATAGATATCAATACTCCTCTGCTCCTGACCGCTGTTTGCACGCCACTCGCAAAGAGCACGCACCGCCCTTACGGTAGATGCAATATCAAGGAGCTCTCCCATACTGAGCACACCGCCTGCGGCAGCACGTGACAGTGAATTTGCCACGTTCTTAAGACCGCCGAATGACGGTCCGCCGTGCTTTGCAAGCATTATGTAAGCATCCTCGGTCATCTGCAGTAACCTTTGAGCATTTTTCAGCTTTGTTTCAGGTCGAAGGGAGAGAATTTCCTCACGGGCATCCTCGTTGCAGGCCCTCACCGCCAAAAGCTCCAGCACCTTATCAAATTCAAGTGCCTTTAAATGTCTGTTCATTTCCTTCATAGTTATACCTCACGGTGTTATCTCAAAGACCCGACAACACCCTGTAAAAATCAAGTGTTTTAAATTTACGCTGTGTTTTATTCAACAAGTAGTATTCACAAATCTTACAAAAGCTTGTAAGCGACTCATCATTAAGATTAAATGAGAATATTTTTTCAAAATCCGACAGAGAAACATAGCGCATTGCCTGTACTACTGAGGCACTGAGACAATGTATATCCCCGGAAGGTGAGCAATCCTTACAGTAAAGCTTACCCTTTTCAGGTGAAAAATACATATATTCGGACTCGTATGCACCACAGGTATCACAGCCCACAAGGGCAGGCATATATCCGCTGAGTGTCATAAGCCTCAGCTCTGTTACCGCCTTGATGAAGGCAGGTGTTTTTTTGTCACCCTTAAGCAACCACAGCGCATTAAGAAAAAGTCGGAGAATCTCCTCCGACTCAAATTCTTCCTCGCAGAACTCATTGGCAAGCTCGCAGAAATACTGAGCCAACGAGGTTTTTTCAACATCGTTGCGAAGTTCAAAGAAAACCTCCTTAACAAGTGCTTCCTCTACCGAATATGCATCTCTCGATTTAACAAAAGTAAAGTCCGAATACGCCAAAAGTGCCGTTGCGGCAAGCTTTTTACTTTTTGTTTTCTTCGCTCCCCTTGAAAAAGCACGAACGAGACCATACCGGGCCGTAAGCACGGTAATAAGTCGGTCCGATTCACCTACACTCTGTTCCCTTATAACCAGTCCCGGTGCAGTTATCTTTATCACAGGGCTCCATCTCCGTTTTGCCGAGGGAATTCACGCAACTGCGATACTCCAGATAATCAGCGATTTTTCCGTTTTCACAAAAGCGCTCCCACATCATATTTTCATCCAAAAAAATCACTCCCGCAGAACTTTGTAATAATATTTTATTCATTGGGAGCTTTGTTTATAAAAGTTAAATTAATCCAATCCGAAATTGTGAATCAGACCCTCGCGGTTACGCCAGTCCTCCTTAACCTTAACCCAGCATTGAAGGTTCACCTTGCACTCAAAGAAGTTTTCAAGCTCATGACGGGCATTTGTAGAAATTTCCTTGAGCATAGCACCCTTTTTGCCGATAACAATACCCTTGTGACTTTCACGCTCACAGTAAATTGTGGCTTCAATGTCAAGAATAGGATTATCCTCACGCTCGCGCATTTTTTCAATAGAAACAGCAATACCGTGGGGGATTTCCTCATTAAGTCTGTGAAGGAGCTTTTCACGAATCATCTCTGCAGCAAGCACGCGCTCCGGCTGGTCTGTAAGTGTGTCCTCAGGGAAGAAGAACTCCGAGGGTGCCGCTAACTTCACCAGCTCTGTTTTAAGAGCATCCATCCCGTCGCCGTCACGGGCACTCACGGGAACAACTGCATCAAATTCAAGAAGCTTTGTCAACTCAAGTATTCTGCCCATAAGCTCCTGCTTGTCCGACACCATATCGATTTTGTTAATAGCGAGCACAACAGGTATTTTCTCACTTTTAAGCTTCTGTAAGAGTTCAAGCTCCGTGGGTCTGATTTCTCCGCGTGCCTCTGTTACAAACAGGCAGGAATCAACGCCGCCGATGCTGTCGTCAACGGCTTTTATCATCTTTTCACCAAGCTTTGTTTTAGGCTTGTGAAAGCCGGGAGTGTCGGTAAATACAAGCTGAACATCATCCTCTGTGAGCACACCCATAATCTTTGTACGGGTAGTCTGGGGTCTCGAAGATACGATAGCAACCTTCTGACCGAGAAGTCTGTTGAGTATTGATGATTTACCCACATTGGGGCGACCTACGATTGCAATAAATGCAGTTTTTCTTTGTGACATTATTTCTTTTCCTTTTTCGCAATATATTTCTTTTTGAGTTTTCTTATAAAATTTGAATTGAGCTTAAAAATAAATGTAAGCGCAACAACAAAGCTTGCCACGAGATAAACAATATACTGTGGCTGACTTACATAATGCTCAAGAAGCTTTCTGAATGCCTCAGGCTGCCAGAGGATGATTATTCCCACAATCACACTTGCAATTGCAAACACAAGCACCGCACCTGCCGCAACATCCTTGGACACCTTTATGGTATATCGGTTCTCACGCGAAACGGAATCATCCGCCTTTTCTATGCCTGAGTTAATCATCTCACCGCCAAGAACAACGGCACAGGCAAGCACGAGAACTGCACACTCCACCTTAGTGAGGACAAAAAAATCGTATCTCATCAGAAAATATGCCATATAGGTAATGCAGGTAAGATGGATACGGAAATTACGCTCGTGAAAAACCATCCAACAAAAGCCCTTGAAGGCGTAAATAAAGCTTCTTACAAGGCTGTCAATATCCTGCATATATTATTCCTCCTCGGAGGTCATATAGTAGGATTCGTTGCGTTTAAGTCCCAATTCCGTGAGAACGTGCTCTTCCTTTTCGCGCATATGGACAGCCTCGATACCGCCGTTCACATGGTCGTAGCCAAGAAGGTGAAGCATTGAGTGAACTGTAAGAAAGCCGATCTCGCGCTGAAGCGTGTGACCGTATGTATCCGCCTGACGGACTGCAGTCTCCACAGAAATCACAATATCACCGAGAAGACAAGCACCTGTTTCAAGGTTCTTGTCATAAACACCGTTTTCACCGAGGGGGAATGAGAGCACATCTGTGCTCTTATCCACATTACGGTGCATTTTGTTAAGCTCGTGTATACGCTCATCATCAACAAACGTAACACTTATTTCAGCAGGCTCAGAAAAATCCTCAAAAGTAAGAACGGCATTACAACAACGCCTTACAAGAAGTCTTACGCCTGTGGGAATTTTGACAGCCTTCTGGTCGTTTGTGATAATTACTCTGATTTTCTCTTTCATTTCCTTTTCTTTGCCTCCTCATATTTTTCGTAGGCGCGGATAATATCCTGCACCAATTTATGTCGTACAACATCCTTGCCTGAGAAGCGGACAATGTCAATCTGCTCCATATTTTTAAGAATCTTAGTAACCTCAACAAGGCCTGAGCGCTTGCCGTCAGGCAGGTCAATCTGTGTAATATCTCCTGTAACAACAACCTTTGAATTAAAGCCCATTCGGGTAAGAAACATTTTCATCTGCTCAGGGGTGGTGTTCTGCGCTTCATCGAGAATTATGAAGCTGTCGTCGAGAGTTCTTCCTCGCATATAGGCAAGGGGCGCAACCTCGATATTACCGCGTTCCAGATATTTATTGAAATTTTCCGCACCCAGCATATCAAAAAGTGCATCGTAAAGAGGTCTGAGATAAGGGTCAACCTTGCTCTGCAAATCACCCGGCAGAAAACCCAGCTTCTCGCCTGCTTCAACTGCAGGACGTGTAAGTATGATTCTGTTGACTTCCTTTGCACGGAAAGCGTTGACCGCCATTGCCACGGCGAGGTAAGTCTTACCCGTACCTGCAGGACCCACACCGAGAACAATAGTGTTGTTCTTTATTGACTCCACATATTTCTTCTGACCGAGGGTTTTGGGCTTTACGGGCTTGCCCTTACTTGTAATGCAGACACAATCACCTGACATGGAAGTAATTTTATCCTCATTGCCCTCACCCACAAGGGAAATCACATAGCGTACATTCTGTTCGTTAAGTGTTTCACCTCTGTTCAGGAGCATCAGAAGACCGTTCACAGCTTTAACCGCCTTACTCACGTCCTCGGGTTCACCGTTTATCTTAATATCGGAGCCACGGCTGATTACATCAACGTTAAAAGCCTTCTGAATGAGTAAAATATTTTCATCAAAGCTACCGAAAAGACTTACAGCGTGTTCCATCCTGTCAACATTTATTATCTGTTCCAACAACATTACCTCTATATATACTTTAATTTACAAAAACAGTATAACACAATTTTTGTAAATGTCCACTAAAAAAATGTGATTTTTTTGTTAAAAGGTATTAATTTTCTTCAACATAAATAGTTTTTTCTGTTGCTATATCTTCGACACATGTAACTTTAACCGTCACATTGGCGGATATGCCCTCATTATCGTACGCTAAAGCAACACTCTGAAGCTTTGCGGAATCAAATTTTTGCCTTTTTTCTTCTACAGCACTGAGCAACAGGGTTAACCGCATCATATCATCACCTGCGGTTATTTCACTTTGCGAAAATGACAAGCAGTCGCACCTTACGAATCCGACAGGCAAGCTTGTTTTATTTCCCGTCAATGAGAATCGGGACACAGCACAGAAGTCACTCCGGGCAGGTCTGCCTAAGGGAATATCGAGCCCGAACAGAAAAACACCGTAGCTCGGCTCAATATCACCGCTTATCATACCCGTGGTAATGCTACCACCAGTAACTGTTACGGTATTTTCGGTTTTTGCATAAACCTTGCCCATTGCCTGAGTAAGACTCTCCGTTCCGTCAGCATTGCTGACAACACCCGAAATCAGCATACTCCCCTCCGCAACAAACTGCCCCTCCTTCACAAGCGGCATGCCACGGTAACATTCCACAAGAGTGACAACACCTTTTTTCCCCGCGATTATATTGGTTGGCAAAAATGTCTCGGGTGAAGGTGTTTTTTCATTCACAAGTGTATATTCAAGCTCTGCCCTACCGCCAAAAATATTAAGAGAAGCCCACAGCAATTCGCTGTGCCTTTTCAACAATTCATCCTGAACTGCAAGAATGTCTATTTTTGACTTTCTTGCACCCGGTTTCACGCCTAATTCTTCAAGTGTGTTTGTAAAGGGCTCTGTCTTTACACCACTTTTTTCTTGTATATCCACATTCCAGATACACCCTGACAAATAAATTGTGAGAAGACACGAGGTCATAAGCCCTAAAACAACGCCAACCCTAAGTTTATTGCGGGTTACAAAATACCTGAGTCCTCTTTTTTGTTGCACTTTTATGGTCATTGCAGACCGTTCTGAGGCAAGATTTATTCTATCAAAATCCTTTGATAGTGTAAATGCATAAACCTTTACACCATCATTTTTCACATTCCACAGGTTTATGTTGTTTATCTTACACAAATTAAGGAATCTTTCAATGAAACCTCCTTCTGCAACAAACACAACATACCCTTGAAGCAGTCTCAGAAGTCTTATCACAATATCACCTACACAAATTCAAGAGAGAATATTTTTCCTGTTATGTCCGTCTGTCCGTAGCAAAAAGAATTTACCGTCAGATTATTTCCCGTTATCCTTACATTTTTCTCACCGAGGCATAGAACAACCACATCACAGGAATAATCAATTACACTTTCGCAATCGGTTATTATAACGCGCTTATCCGGATAAACTTCAATTGCCGGTACAATAAAATCCTCCTTAATTCTCTTTAACGGATTATTTTTCACAAAAATCACCCCCACAAAAATCATTGATGCCTTATATTTTTATGCTGTGAATGAATAGAATATTTTGAGGTGAATCAGTTTGAACAGAATACGCAAACAGGATGTTTTCAAAAAGCTTTTTGGTGTAACGGGAGTTGTGGCATTCGGTGTCATTGTTATCATACATCCGCACATTGCATCTGACGGTGTAAAGAACGGACTGCTTCTTCTGGGCGAAAATCTTATACCCGCCCTATTCCCCTTTATGATTGTGTCAGGCTACGTTGCGGAAACACCTTTAACTGATTTATTAGCCCGAAAATTCAACAATACGGCCTGCAGACTTTTCCGAACAAGTGCCTATTCCCTTGTTGTATTCACTCTCGGTTGCCTGGGAGGTTACCCCATCGGAGCAAGGATAATAAAAGAATTCAGACAAAAGGATTACATTTCCGATTCCGAGGCCGCAAGACTTTTTAACTGGTGTATAAATCCGAGTGCTTCCTTTGTGATTACCGCCGTAGGCACTTTTATGCTAGGGAACACACTAAGCGGTGTGATCATTTACATATCCTGCATCACATCTTCAATCCTGCTTGGTGTTTTTTCAGGCTTCTTTTGCAAGGGAGAGCCCTGCTCAGTCAAAGCATCCTCCACAGTACGTTCATCAGAGCACATATTTATCAAATCCGTTTCATCCTCAATTGATGCTATGCTTGGAATTTGCGGATGGGTATTATTTTTCAGTACGATGTGTGAATTAAGCAACAAACTTATAGAGAATGAAGGAGTGCGGCTACTCGTAAACTCGGTTGCAGAGGTTACCTTGGGGTGCAAAAGTACAATTTCCGCAAAGCTTCCCCTCCCGGTAATATGTGCTGTTGTCAGCTTCGGTGGATTTGCTGTAGCATCACAGATTTCCCCCTATCTCGCAGAATGCGGAATCAAAGTAAAAAGCTATCTTTGTTGGCGACTTGCAGGAGGTGCGGTAAGTGCTTTTCTCTGCTCGCAGTTAATTCGTTTTTTTCCGCGATGTACCGTTGTAAGCGCCCGAATTTATCCCGTGCACGTTCTGACAAACGGATTTCCCACGGCACTTATAATGCTGCTTATGTGTGTTGTTTTAATTTTTGAGGTTGATAACAAAAGAAAAGTGTGTTAATATAACGTAAGATACTTCAAGGTTGGTGATTAATATGGCACTCAAGCTTTTCAAGGGTTCAAACGAGCCGCAATGTGCACTTTGTGAATATGCGGAGATTTCAATCGACAGCGGTGTGGCTGTTTGCCGTAAAATCGGTGGCATTATGCAGCTTTCATCAAAGTGCAAAAAATTCAGATACGACCCGTTGAAAAGAGAACCCCGGTCACTCAGCCTTGCAAATGATTTTGATAAAAGCGATTTCGAGCTGTAAAGACAATGCAGGATTTTGTTACGTTATTTTGTGATAATGTAACAAAATCCTTTTATTATTCTATTTATTTTTTTAAACAACAAATTTGTCGAATAGTCTTGAAATGAGTCTTAATAATTAGTACAATATATTTTAGAATTATACATACGGAGGTTATTGTCGTGGCAGATGCATTCGGTATTCCCAACACTATTCCGGTAGGCCCCTTAGGTATCATTGCAACACCCGGTTGCGAGGAGCTTGCCGAAAAAATCAACAACTATCTTACATCCTGGCGTGAAGAAAGAGAGAGTGAGCACAAAACCTCTATCGCTTTCTACGGTTACCAGAGACCCACCTACATAATCGACACCGATTTCACAAGATTTGGTTCAGGTGAAGGCAAATGCGTTCTTCACGAAACTGTCAGAGGTTACGACATTTACATCATCTGTGATTGCTTTAATCACGGCATAACCTACAATATGTACGGTTACGAAAACCATTACTCACCCGACGAGCACTACGCAAACCTTAAGCGTGCGATTTCCGCTGTTGAGGGTAAAGCACGTCGTATCAACGTTATTATGCCTATGCTCTATGAGGGCAGACAGCACAAGCGTTCAAGGCGCGAATCTCTTGACTGTGCAATTGCTTTGCAGGAGCTTTGTGTTGATATGGGTGTTGAAAACATCATCACATTTGATGCTCACGATCCCCGTGTGCAGAATGCCATCCCCCTCAAGGGCTTTGAAAATGTTGCTCCCACATACCAGATGATCAAGGCTCTTACCAAGAACTTCAAGGACCTTAGGATTGACCACGACCACCTTATGGTTATTTCTCCCGATGAGGGCGGTATGGGCAGATGTATCTACTACTCAACAGTTCTCGGAATTGACCTTGGTATGTTCTATAAACGTCGTGACTACTCTGTAGTTGTCAACGGCAGAAACCCCATCCTGGCTCACGAATTCCTCGGTGATGACGTTGAGGGTAAGGATTGCCTTATTATCGATGATATGATTTCATCAGGTGACTCTATGATTGAGGTTGCCACAAAGCTCAAGGAGCTTAAGGCAAATCGTATTTTTATCTGTACAAGCTTCGGTCTTTTCTGTAACGGACTCAATGAATTTGATAAGGCTTACGAAAAGGGCGTCATCAACGGTGTGTTCACCACAAACCTGGTTTACAGAACACCCGAGCTTCTTGAAAGACCCTGGTACTTTGAGGTTGATATGAGTAAATATTGCTCACTTATTATTGACACTCTTAACCACGACTGCTCCGTAAGCTATCTTCTTAACCCTGCCGAGAAAATCAAGGCAAGGCTTGAAAAATATAAAGCCGAACAGAAAGCAAACGAGCTTTCACTCTTTAACAACTGATTTCCGGACGCCTTGCAACTGCAAGGCGTTTACTTTTGAGCGCATCAAGGTATATTTGCTGTTAATCATAATAAAATAATATTGACTTTTTTATTTTGATATAGTATTATTTATTAAGATGATTAAAGGATAAATTTATACCCTTGTCGGAACCTTTAAATTTATCAAAAAAATATTTATTGGGGGCAATTCATTATGTTGCACAAGCAAAATCTCGGTTTGTACATATTCCTTAACATTATCACTCTCGGTGTTTACGGTCTTTTCTTCTGGTACAGATGGACAGAAAATGTAAATACTCTTTGTGACGGCGACAACAAGGACAGTGCAAACTATGTTCTCGTTTACATTCTCGACTGGTTCTCATTCGGTATCTACTCACTTGTGTGGAACTACCAGATGGCTGAAAGAATGTATCAGGTTGCTGATGACTACGGTGTTGAAGTTAAGCATGGCGGTATGTTCGTTATGATCTGGCGCATCTTCTTCCCTCTTGTATGCAGCATCAGCAAAATCAAAACTGCAAACAAGCTCATTGATGCTTACAATGCAAAGGTTTCTGCTGACTACATCGAAGAGAACAGCGCAAAGGCCGAATAATTAAAAAACGAAAGCCGTCCATATCGGGCGGCTTTTTCTGTCTGAAAATTATTACGCAAAAGAGGTATATTTATGAACGTAAAAAAATATGTTGCTTTGGCATCGGGCTTCGGCACAGGTATGCTAATCGGCAAAGTTCTCAAAAAGAAAAATATCTGTCCTCTATGTATTGCAAAAAAGGCAATTGCATCAACACAGGTGCATATCATCGACTCGGAAAAATATGATAACGGAGTCGCCCTCACCCCACCTATGGGTTGGAGCAGTTGGAACACCTTCAGAAACGCAATTGACGAAAATCTTATCAAAGATATTGCTGTGGCAATGGACAAAACGGGACTTAAGGATGCCGGTTACCGCTATATAAACCTTGACGACTGTTGGCAAAGCTCACTCCGAACCGCAGACGGCAAGCTCCAGGGTGACCTGACCCGCTTCCCCAACGGAATAAAGCCCCTTATCAAAGACCTTAATGACATGGGCTTCAAGGTCGGTCTTTACACCTCAAACGGTACACTTACCTGCGAGGATTTACCTGCAAGCCTTTATAATGAAGCTGTTGATGCTGACACTCTTGCAGAGTGGGGCGTTGAGTACTTCAAATACGACTTTTGCCACAATGAGGCAATTCCTACAATTGCTCCTCATATTATTAAAATATGTATCGGTAAACAAGGTGAAACCGATTTCATTGAGCTTCAGGCGGAGCATGGCGAAGTCCTTGACGGCGCCAAGGTTTTCGAGGACGAACGTGTTGAAAACGGCTACACGGTAGGCAATCTGTGTGGCGGTCTGGGTAAGCTTCGTTTTTCGACAATCACAGTCCCTGAGGACGGTGAATATTCACTTACCATAGTTTTCCGTAAGGGCGGTAACGTCAAGAAGTTCCTTGTTGTAAACGTAAACGATGAGCAGGACTATGATTGCTACTTTCCTGAATCAAAGGGCTTCACGCCCGATGGCAGACTTCAGGTAAAAATCAAGCTCAGGGAGGGTGTGAACACTCTCACGCTATTCAACCCTGTAGCCTCTAAAATGGACTCTGCACAAAGGCAATACATCAATATGGGCAGAGAGTTAAAGCGTGCCACAAGGGAATATGCAGAGAAAACCGGCACACCCGAGAAGCCTATTTGCTATTCAATCTGCGAATGGGGTCTCAACCAACCGTGGAAATGGGGTGCAAAAGCAGGTAACCTGTGGCGCACCACACCCGATATCAAACCTATGTGGGCTTCAATGATTGGTATATATGAGGCAAACGTGCTACTTTACAAGCACTCATCCGTTGGCGCATGGAACGACCCCGATATGCTGGAGGTTGGTGTTGGCTCACTGACAATGGAAGAGAACCGTACCCACTTCTCACTGTGGTGTATGATGGCAGCCCCCCTCATACTGGGTAATGATATAAGAAAGTTCATTAACCCCGACGGTACAGTTGACAGCGACAACAAGGTTCTCGATATACTCAAAAACAAGAATCTTATTGAAATTGACCAGGATAACCGAGGTATAGGGGCAAAGCGCATTTTCACTAATGCAATGACCGATATTCTTGTAAAGCCTCTGGAGAACAGAGAGCTTGCCGTTTGTCTGCTGAATAAGTCAAGCTCTCAGAAGGAAATGAGCTTTTCACTCACCAAGCTTCACAACGAAGCATATATCGACTTGCCCATAGCAAAGAGCTACATTGTAAAAGACCTGTGGGCAGATACAGAAGTCGAATGTAACGACATCGTAAAGGCGGTTGTACCGTCACACGGTGTAAAAGTATACAGGATTAAATTACGGTAAAACAATGAAAAGCAACAAGGTTTTATATCGTTGCCTTGCATAGCAGGGCAACAAAGGAGTGTTTTTATGGATAGAATTGCAATAAAAGAACGTTCAAAACAAATACTTAAAAAGAATCACTGGCTTTGTGTAGGTGTGGCATTTTTATCCACACTTACCCTTGGCTTCTTCGCAGGTAGCGGAACCTCCTTCAACTTCACCTACACTCAATCACCGGATAATCCCTCTGCCACAACACCCTTCGCAGACGTTGAAGCCCCTATCGTCATTGCTATTATGCTTTTCACCCTGGTAGCGTTGGTGATAAGTTACGTATCACAGGTTTTTCTTACCAATCAGCTTATGGTTGGCGGTTGCCGTTTTTTTCTGAAATTCCGCAAGAACAATCCTGTAGACACCGGCGAGCTTTTCCACAGCTACAAGGATAAAACCTTTCTTAACATTGCAAAGGTTACGTTTCTTCGTGACCTGTTTATCGGTTTATGGAGTCTTTTGTTCATTGTCCCGGGAATCATCAAGTCTTATGAATACTGGGCGGTAAACTATATTCTTGCAGTAAGACCGGATACCCCATACGAAAAGGCGCTCGACCTTAGCAAAAAGATGATGTACGGTCACAAAATGGAAGTATTTGAACTGAGCATTTCATTTTTCGGTTGGTATTTACTTTCACTCTTCACCTGTGGTATTCTTGCAATATGCTACGTAAACCCATATCACTGCATAGCAATGGCAGAGCTGTACTCAGAAATTCGCGAGGATGCCATAAAACGAGGTATTGTTTCCCCCTATGATGTGCCCGATTATATGGATTATCAGCCACAGTCACCCTACTATCCCTACTACAATGCGAACCCTGTACAGCCTATGACCGGCGCGCAGATGACTAACAACTATAATCAGCCTCAGGCACAGCAGACTGTTTCTAATGCTCCGTTTAATCCTCAATACGGAGCATATCCCCAGCCGCAGCCTGCACCGCAGACTCAGCCCTTCGCATACGGTCAGGTGAATTACACCCAGCTCCGGCAACCCTTTGCTCAGCCGCCTGCTCAGTATAATGCTCAACCTGAGTCCCCTGTTTACGCTGAACCACAACCCGCAACTGAAGTTCAGGCTACACCTGAAGCAGTAGCACCACAGCAGACGCCCATCACTCCCGAGGTACCCGACATTCCCGAAGAACCAGAATCGCTTGAATAAGAAAAAAGCCTTACTTCCAAGTCCGGAAGTAAGGCTTTGTTATTTGACTAAGAATTCATTATATCCCTTAAGCATCATAAAGGCCGAGGATAACAATACCGACAACTGCAACTGCAATTGTAAGATAGTGCTTCAAGGAAAGCTTTTCCTTAAGGAAGATTCTGCCCCATACAACGGACGCAACACAATATGCGGAGATAATGGGGGCAGCCATCGCAACGTGCTCGCTATCAGCAAGGGCATAAATATATGCAAACTGACCTGCTGTTTCAAAAATAGCACCAACGTACTTGGGAGCTTCCTTTTTGGGGAAGAATTTCTGCTTTTTGATAAACTTAACAAAAATGAATGATACAATACCGCAAGCAAGGAACGTGAGCTCGTAAGCAACGTTTGCAACGTCCTCGTCAAGTGTTTCAAGCACAATGCTGTCTGCAAAAGTACCAAGTGCATCAAGTACACAGTAAAGAAGCGGAAGTATAATAGCAAGTGCGCTCTTTGAATATTTGTAGTTTGCCTTTTCCTGACGGAGGGCACGAAGCTCATCATCCTCCTTAGCCTCAACGAAGCCAAGACCGATAACGCCAAGACATACAAGGGCAACTGCTATGTACTGGGGAGTTGCAAGTCTGTCGCCCATAACGATGCAAAGCAAGGCAACAAGTGCACCTGATGAGTTACAGATGGGTGATGATACAGAAAGCTCAATGTATCTGAGACCCACGTAACCGATTGTCATTGAAAGAATATACAGTGCTGAAACGGGCAAATATTTAATAAGTGAGGCGAGATCTATAGGTACGTCTCCACCGAATATTTCATACAACGCATGGATACCCATTACTACACCGACTGCTGTTACCATTTTAAAATGGCTGTACTTGTCACATTTGTCAGCGCAACCGATTTTTGAAAATAAATCAGAGCCACTCCAACAAATCAGTGCGATTATGGAAAACCAAAACCACATTTTTCTCTACCTCTTTTCTATATTTTTTGTCGCAAAACGACGAAAAATATAATACCACCACAAATAATTTTTTACAACATTTTTCTAAAAATTTAATGACAAATTTTTCGATTAGTATTATACTTACGTGGTAAAAAAATAATAGGGTGAATGATTTGAATAAACGCGGAATAATGGATATGACCACCGGGCCATTCCTAAAAAAAATACTTATATTCTCCGTACCGCTTATGGTAACCGGTGTCTTACAGCTGGTATACAACGCGGCGGACGTTATGGTGGTGGGCAGATTTGCAGGCAGTGAATCCCTGGCTGCAGTAGGCTCCACAAGCTCACTCATAAATCTTATTATCAACCTGTTTATAGGTCTTTCCACAGGCTCGGGTGTTGTTACCGCCCGAAGCATCGGAGAAGGTGACGGGCAAAAAATCAAACGCTGTGTCCATACCGCCATGGCCACAAGCGTTGTTTCAGGAGTAGCTGTAGGTATATTCGGATTTTTGTTTGCAAGCAAATTTCTTGCACTTATGGGCACTCCCGATGATGTACTGCCTTTGGCATCCCTTTATTTGAAGATTTATTTCCTCGGTGCACCGGGTTCTCTGGTTTTCAACTTCGGCGCATCAATTCTACGTGCAACAGGTGACACAAAGCGCCCGCTTATTATTCTTTCGCTTACGGGAATTGTAAATGTAGTACTTAACCTCGTGCTTGTTATTGTGTTTCACCTCAATGTGGCGGGTGTTGCAATTGCAACGATTGTGGCACAGTATTTATCTGCAATATTTATTGTCATCAGACTTCTAAATCTTGAAAATGCCTGCAGATTGAAAATCAACAGGATACGCATATACAAATCAGAGCTTAAGGATATCATCAGAATCGGCTTACCCGCAGGATTTCAGAGCAGTCTTTTCTCCCTCTCAAATGTGCTTATTCAGTCCACAATAAACACCTTCGGATCGGCAGTTATGGCAGGAAACACCGCAGCACAGAATGCAGACGCCTTCATCTACACCTGCACCAATGCAGTTGCCCAGACATCTATGACCTTCACCTCACAGAATATGGGTGCAAGGAAATACAAAAACCTCAACAAGGTATATTTCATCTGTCTCGGACTTGCTTTTGGTATAAGCGTAATCGCAGGTGGTCTGGGACTGTTGTTCCCTGAGCAGATTATCGGTATATTTACTACAGAACCTGAAGTAGTTGAATGGGGCGTACAGCGTTTATATATTATGATGAGCACATATTTCCTGTGCAGTCTTATGGATGTCTCCGGTTGCCAGATTCGCGGTATGGGTAAATCCCTCGAGCCAATGATAATTACCCTTATAGGTGCCTGCGGTATCCGTGTGTTATGGCTTTATACAGGCTTCCGCCTTAACCCTCAATTATGGAACCTGTACCTTTCCTATCCGATTTCCTGGGGTCTCACCTTCATATCACTTTTCATTTGCTATCTTGTTTTTATGAAGAGGTTAAAGAAAGCATAATAAAAAATGTATCGGTTTCAAAACGCAACCGATACATTTTCTTTTTATCTATCTTCCAGCTTAACGTACTCTGTCTCGGGCTTGACTCCTACATAGGCAGGTCGTATGATTTTACCTGAATTCTGTATTTCTTCCATTCTGTGGGCACTCCAGCCTGCAATTCGTGCAACTGCAAAAATGGGTGTAAACAGCTCGTAAGGAAGTCCAAGCATACTGTAAACCATACCTGAGTAGAAGTCTACGTTTGCACTGACACCCTTGTACATTTTTCGTTTTTCAGCAATAATCTGCGGTGCAAGACGCTCAACTGTTTCATAGAGTCTGAACTCTTCCTGCATACCTTTTTCCTCGGAAAGCTTCTTTGCATAGGTCCTGAGCACGTCTGCACGAGGGTCAGAAAGAGAGTAAACCGCGTGACCCATACCATAGATAAGTCCCGCCTTGTCAAAAGCCTGCTTTTCAAGAAGCTTTACAAGGTAATCCTTAATCTGCTCCTCGTCAGTTGTATCTATGCTTGCCTTCATATCGTCAAACATCTGCATAACCTTTATATTTGCACCGCCGTGACGAGGTCCCTTAAGTGAGCCGAGGGCGGCAGAAATTGCAGAATAGGTATCTGTACCCGATGATGTTACAACGTGTGTTGTAAAGGTTGAGTTATTACCGCCACCGTGCTCTGCGTGTAACACAAGTGCAAGGTCAAGAAGCTTTGCTTCAAGTGGTGTGTATTCACCGTTTTCACGGAGTATGTAAAGGAGATTTTCTGCAGTATTCAACTCCTTTTTGGGGAAATGAATAAACAAGCTGTTATTGTTGTGATAGTGCTGGAACGAGTGATAGGCATATACTGCCAGAAGAGGAAACTGTGCAATAAGTTGCAAGCACTGTCTTAGTACGTTTGCTGTTGAAATATCATCAGGATTCTCATCGTAGCTATAAAGCGCAAGAACACATCTTGACAGGATATTCATCATATCCTTACCCGGTGCTTTGAGAATCATATCGCGGACAAAGGACTGCGGAAGCGAACGATACTCAGACAACTGCTCGCAGAATGCCTTGAGCTCTTTTTCGTTAGGAAGCTTTGAAAACAGCAAAAGGTAAATTGTTTCTTCAAAACCGGGTTGATCACTTTCCATAAAACCGTTTACAAGGTCCTTTACATTGATTCCTCGATAAGAAAGCTTACCGTGGCAAGGTATGGGTGCACCGTTTTCATCCTTATCCTTTGCCTTAATCATTGAAACCTCTGTAAGGCCTGCAACAACTCCGTTGCCGTTCAAATCCCTAAGACCGCGCATTACATCGTATTGTGCGTACATTTCAGGCTTTATATTATTATTGCCGTCAGAAAGTGCGGCAAGCTCTTTTATATAAGGTGTAATTTCCGAATAATTTTTCATATTATATCCTTTCAGTTTATATATAGTCAAAAAGACTGCCCCAAACAACCTTTGAGACAGTCTGCAAAACTCAATTTCATTGTCAACAACCTGTTAATCCTTTTGGGGCACCTGATAAGTTACATCCTCAAACTGCATTTCCACCTCTTCACGCTCAAAGCCTTCGAGGTCATATCTGTCGCTGTAATAGTTGTACTTATCTATAGTGAAGGTAGTATCAGGCTTAACCGTAATCATAGTACAGCCCCTTTGTGAGCCTTCACCCGCTATGCCTACGTAAGCAAGGTAGTCTACGGTATAGCCATAGCTGAATATAATATCATCCCTGCTTATTGTAACATTATTATAGTGGTCGTGACCGTTAAACACAGCCTTGGTAGAGCCGAGCTCAACCATTTTCTCAAAAAGTTCATCCTCACCGATACCGCTGAAAACACGTTTACCGGTTTCACCTATTATGCCGTCAATGTATTCTACATTGTCGGTATTTTTAAAGTTATTTGCCTCCAATTCATCCCACGCTTCCTTAAATTCCACAAGGGGAATATGGAAGAAAGCTAACGATTTCACCGGAACGCAATCATCAAAATACTCGCGTCTTTGCGAGAGGTACTCCACAGCAAGCTTGTTCTCTTCGTTCATTCTGCGGACTTCACCCTCGTACCAATCCACCTGATTCCGATGAATGTTATCATACTTCCACCATATACCGAAGTAATCACCGTCAGTATATGAGTGTGAGTCGAATGTAAAAATTGCTTGAGTGATTATACCCAACGTATTTTTAATCTCTATAACCTGATTGCCCTTACCGTCAACATCATCAGGACCCGGCTGATAAAGACAGTATTCAAGGCTCTCATCCTCATAAAAGCCCGAAACACGTTCTCGGTTATAGTAGCTGTAAATTTCAGAATCGTGGTTACCCAATGTTACGGTCCAATAAATACCGAGGTTTTCAAGGAGATTTATAATCACCTGTGCACCGCTTTTGTTGTTAAAGGTGCCTGACTGGAACGGCACGGGGTATGCGATATCACCCGTTATGATAACAAGATCAGGCTTTTCCCTAGTAATCATTGTTGCAACAGCATTTACAGCCTTCAAATCCTTACCGTAGCTCATATATCCGCCACCGATATGTATATCCGTAAGCTGCATCACACGAAAATCACGGTCAGTAGTAAAAACCCAGTTACCGTTTTTGTCCTGAGTGGGGACAAGCTTCTCCTCTGACTCCACAGCATTATAGGAGTTTGCTTTTTTAATAACCGAGGATACAAGGCAAGCGTTAACAACTGCCGTAACAACAGCAATTATAATTATTACCGACACTAATGATAAAAGTACTTTTTTACCTTTGCCTTTTCTGTTCTGCTTTTTAGCCGAAGCCATATGCTCTGCCCCACCCTTCCGTAATTCAGATAGTATAGGTATATAATACCATATTTTTTATCAGAATGCAAATTTACGGGGATTGACCAACTCTGCAAAAACGTGATAAAATAAGGCAAATGAGGTGGTTATCATAGAATTTACAAATTTTTTAAAAAATGCTGCACGCGTAAAACCTTCAAAGCAACAATATTCACTTCTCCGTGAAACCCCCTTTTATGCCTTTGTGCACTTCAGTCCGAACACCTACACGGGACTTGAATGGGGCGACGGGACAGAGGACCCTGCAATTTTCAATCCCACAGAGCTTGACTGCGACCAATGGGCAAAAGCAATAAAGTCTGCAGGTATGACAGGTATGGTGCTGACAGCAAAGCACCACGACGGATTTTGTCTGTGGCAGACAGCTTACACTGAGCACAGTATGAAAAACAGCCCCTACCGAAACGGCAAGGGCGATATTGTACGTGAAGCCTCCGATGCCTGTAAGCGCCACGGTCTGAAATTCGGTTTTTACCTCTCCCCTTGGGACAGAAACTGTCCCCTTTACGGCACAGAGGAATATAATACATATTACAAGAATCAATTAACCGAGCTTCTTACAAATTACGGTGAAATTTTCCACGTATGGTTTGACGGTGCCTGCGGCGAGGGTCCTAACGGCAAAAAGCAGGCTTATGACTTTGAAGGCTACATTGAGCTTATAAAAAAATACCAACCGAATGCCACAATCTTTAACGATGCAGGCACGGTCCGTTGGATTGGTAACGAAGCAGGACAAGCTCCTTACGCTCAATGGGCAGTTGTTCCCCACGAGCTTTGCTTTATGAACGAGCCGCAGACCGAAGGCCCGCTTGTAGAGGGCTCACTTGATTTTGTTTATAACTCGGATATAAACATCGGCTCACTTTCAAACATTATATATTCAAAAGGGCTTGTTTTTGCCCCTGCGGAAACAGATATGTCCATAAGACCGGGTTGGTTTTACCACGAAAACGAAGAGCCTCACTCCCTTGAAAGACTTTTCAACACATACCTTACCTCGGTGGGCAACAACGCTACCTTTAACCTCAATATACCGCCAATGCCAAACGGCAAATTTGACCAGAGAGATGTTGACCGTCTTAAAGAGCTTGGTGACCTCATTAAACAGGAATTAAGTATAAATA
The DNA here is from genome assembly GCA_045532945.1 of Acutalibacteraceae bacterium. Lineage (GTDB taxonomy): Bacteria > Bacillota > Clostridia > Oscillospirales > Acutalibacteraceae > DTU089. Next base: position 104,983 of record JAZSGZ010000003.1, on the reverse strand, counting down.
AAGCACAGGACTCCACCGTAGTAAAACTCCCCGGATACGGCACAACACAGCCTGAATATCAGGTAGTGTTGAAAGAAAAACAGAGTTTAAAATACGTTGAAATTGCCGAGAACATCAGGGAAGGTCAACGTGTAGAAAGCTTTGATGTATTTTATAAGGATAATACCGGCTTATGGTCAAAGCTTGGCGGAGGCACAACTATCGGTAGCCGTAAAATCATTAAATTCTCCCCCCACGACGTAAAGGAAATCCTTGTACGAATCACCTCATCACGCGACGTACCGGATATTGAATGGATAAAAACATATTAATAAAAAGGCACATTTCGCAACAAACGAAATGTGCCTTTGGTTTATCCGTGTTCTGCAGGTGCTTCAATTTCTGTCACAACTGCATCGTGTACTGCGGAAAGAGATTTGTAGGAGTCAATACCCACAATACCACTTACCTTAACCCAGGTACCGTCCTCGGGAATATCTGCATTTTTATCTGCAAAGAAAATCTCAATGGGGTCACCCAAATCCTCTATCGGAATTTTGGTATCCTTTGACTCTGTGGTTTCCTCACCGCTTACAGGTGCAGTAGTTTCTTCCCCGTGGTCGTGGGCGTGCTCGTGATCGTCGTGTGTTCGGTAGATCCAATAGTTCACGTTGTTACCCGTAAAAACACGTGTAACAAATTGTCCGCTAAGGTGTATTGTTGCACCGCGATAGCAACCGTAATCCGGGTCTGCTTCATCAAGCTGATATGAAGCGTCAAGCGCCTGAATCCAATAGCTGTAGTTTTCATCGGTAACATTGATTTCAACAACAGCCTTGTCCTCAAATTTGCCACTCTTTGCCTCTATTTCGGCAAGCTGTGACTTGATTTTCTGACTTTCTTCGACGAATTCAGTTTCAATACGCTCAAATTCCTTGTTGTGATTATCGGTTTTTACCTTTGCACCCACAAGAACAGCAACAACACCGACAACAAACACAAGGAGGATAGACAGCATTATAATAGTAACTTTCTTTCTGAAAGCGGCGTCGGCATAATCCTCGGCTTTCATACCTGCCGGAATCTTTTCCTCTTTGAGCTTTGCTTTTCTGCGAGCCTCACGGATTTCCTTGTTAGAAAGCTTCTTGGGTGTGGTGCTTGACTTTTTATTGTCTGCCATAATAATTTACCTACGTTCAATTAATTTTCACACAACCCGACGCGTATGAAGATACGCGAGCTTGGTCGGCTAAAATATGCAATGCGCGTTAATTATTAAAAAACTGGGGAAGGTATGCCTTGTGAGCTTCCTTCATCTCTTCATAGCAAGCTTTTGCCTGAGCAAAGTCACCGCAAAGAGGATGGAGCATAAGAGCGTTGAGAGCATCCTCATCAGAGCCCTTCATTGCTGCTTCAACAGTATATTTCTCATAGGATTTTACTGTACGCATAAGGCTGATGATGTGACGGTTGTCGAAGTCTTCGATCTCAACGGGTGTTGCCCCGTCTGCACCGATAACTGCGGCAATTTCAACGATGTCATCATCATCCATAAACTTAAGTGTACCGTTGTTTTTGATATTAACAACGTGAACGTCCTTTTTATCATTTGCAATAGAGTCGATAAGAGAAACTGCTGCAAGTGAATACTTGTAGCCACCGCGCTGTTCAAGAAGTGCAGGCTTGATAACAAGCTCATTGTCGCTGTAAAGCTTGAGAAGCTCCTCTTCGATTTCCATACAAACCTGTGCACGGCTCTTTGAACCTGATTTGAGGTAGTTAAGCTTTGCCTGACGGCTGTAATAATACTGAAGGTATGATGAGGGGAAGCCCTTGCAAGCGTTAAGGCACTCCATATCAAAGCCGTCATCGTGAATATTCTTCATAACTGTGGGAGCAAAGTTATCATCAAAGATGCTGTCAAACTTCTCCTCGCCGTTCACTTTAACGGATGTAATCCAGCTGAGGTGGTTAAGACCAAGGTATGTAATCTTTGCATCCTCACCTACTGCGGCCTTAACGTCGTCAATCATAGCAATTGGCACGTTACAAAGACCCATTGTCTTAACGTTGGTGTGGTTAATAAGGAACTCAGAAATAATACCTGAGGGATTAGTGAAGTTAATAAGCCATGCATCGGGGCAGATTGCTTCGATACGCTCAGCAATGTGTGTCATTACAGGGATTGTGCGAAGAGCCTTGAAAAAACCGCCGATACCTGTTGTTTCCTGACCGATAAGGTCATGCTTGAGAGGAATTGACTCATCAATGTGACGGCAGGGAAGCTTACCGACACGAATCTGTGTAACAACGAAGTCTGCACCCTGCAATGCAAGGTCAAGGTCATCTGTCATAACAATTTCACAGTCGATACCTGCACTTTTAAGCATACGCTCACAAAGACCGCCTACGATTTCACGCTTTCTGTCGTCGATATCCATAAAAGCAACTCTCTTGAGTTTAAGAGAATCCTTTGCCTCAATAAAGCCGTAAATAAGCTCGGGACAATATGTACTGCCTGAACCGATAACTGTTACATTAATTTCTTTCATCTGTATCAATCCTTTCTGAATTAATCCTCAAGAAGCCAGTTTATACAACCCATAACAGGTGCACAATCAAGCTTGATAAAGTTAAACTTTCTGCCTGTTCTCTCGGCAACAAGCTCTGCCATTCTGTCTGTATATTTATGTGAAGGAAGCTTTGTGTGAACAGAACCCGAAAGTACAACGTTGATAACGTCACAATCAAAGGTCATCGCATTGATATGACCACAGATATAATCTGCGCCACGCTGTGCCATTTCTTCAATAACAGCAAGTGCACATTCATCATCATTGTTTGCTGCCTCAAAGAATGAAACAATAAGCTTTCTTAAGAATGCTTCGCCATCCTCACCCTCGAGAACTGCGATCGAATCAAGGAGTGTTGCTCTGTCGCTGATGCCTGCTTTCTCACCCATAAGGTCGGTAATCATTGACTTTTCCTTGCCGAGGCAAAGCTGATCATACATAATTCTGAAAGCCTGTGCACCAACCCAATGACCGTTGCCCTTGTCACCTGAAAGAACGTCAAAACCGCCAATCTGAAGCATATTGCCGTTTGTATCAAGTGAGTTACAGCAAGTACCTGTGCCACAGTTGTAGCCGATACCCGCACCTGCGCCGACGCCTGCCTTAATAACGATAAAGCCGTCGTTGTAGATACGTGCGCCTGTAACACCCAGCTTGCCGAGCTCTTCCTGCATTGCATCGTGCTGATAAGGATGGTCAATACCTGCAAGACCCATAAGCATACCGCTTACATCAGCAAGTGTAATATTGCCTTTTTCAGCAACAGCCTTTACACCGTCAGCAATAATACCTGCCGCCTCAGGGAAAGAGCCTTCCATATTTTCGTGGTTTGAAGCAGGGCCCTCGTGCTCTGCCAAAACATTTTTCTTTTCATCAAAGAGAGCGTAAGCAGTTTTTGTACCGCCGCCGTCAACACCGATATAATACTTCATAATCAAGCTCCTTGTTATTATTCTTCAATTTCAGGGAATGCCTCTTCGCAAACCTCATCAAGACAATACATACCGCGTCTTGTTTCCTCGCGGTCAATCCATCTGCCGTTTGTAAAGTCCGGAACAGGAACAGGTGCACCACCCATGGCAACTGACTGCTCGGAAAGACAAGTGATAACCATCCAGGATGCTGTGTCATAAACATCAATGGGGGGCTTTTCACCCTCATAAACCGCATCAACGAAAGCAGAAAGTACAAGGTAGTCCATACCGCCGTGACCTGCTTTGATACCGCCCTTTTCATAGGCAACCCAGAGAGGATGCTCATACTTTTCACGCCAAGGTGTAAAATCATCCCAGCTGTGTGTCCAGCTGTCGTCCTCGTGGTGCATACCGTCGAAGTAAATTCTACCCTTACCATCCTCGGGCTCGGAATAGATACCCTTTGTACCCTGAACCTCATAGTCTCTTGTATATGGTCTGGGAAGCGAGCAGTCGTGAGTAAGCTTGATTGTCTCGCCACCTGCACACTTGATAATTGTAGTAACGATATCACCGCACTTAAAGTCAACGTTGTAGAGGTCATATTCCTCACCCTTATTGTCCTTAATCCACTGGTGAAGACCGCGAGCCTTACTTGCAACTGAGTTAACTGTAAGGAAACGGTTACCTCGATTGATTCTGAGCGCCTTTGCGATGGGGCCCAACTGATGTGTGGGATAAAGCTCACCGTTACGCATCATAAAGTTAAAGAGTCTGCCGTGAATATTCTCACGACCGAGAGAAATCTCATCACGAAGGTCGTGACGATAACCACCCTCCATATGTACGATTTCACCGAACATATTCTGACGAATCATATTGAAAACTGCCATTTCATTGCGACAATAACAGCAGTTCTCAAGGAGCATACAGAACTTGCCTGTTTCCTCACTTACACGAACAAGCTCCCAGCACTCCTCAACGGAAGCTGCACCGCCAACCTCCATTGCTACGTGCATACCCGCACGCATAGCATCAGCCGCAATCATTGAGTGAGTAATCCATGTGGTTGCAACCACAACCGCATCAAGCTCCTCATTGCGGAACATTTCTTTATAATCAAGGTAAGCGTGAACAGGGTAAGATTTTTCATTTCGCTTTTCAACAATCTCAATACCCCTTTCAGCTCTTTCGGGGATAAGGTCACAGACTGCAGGAACCTTAACACCGTCAACCTGTAAAAGAAGGTCGAGCATACCTGAGCCTCTGCCGCTGACGCCTATAAATCCGATATTTGCACTGTTTTTTCTCATTTGGAACACACCTCTGCGGAACAAAATTATACATTGTATATTGTATCATATAGTTATTTTATTTGCAATAGCAAACAACAGTTTAATGCAGAAAGCAAAGTTCAAATTGTCGAAAAAGATCCGCGTTCCGACATTTTATTACTATTGCAAATTCAAAGTAATATACACACTAACAAAGGGTGAGCCGTTAAGCCACCCTTCGAGAAAAATATTCAGTTTATTTAAGGGTCAATCATATAATCCTGATTCAACATCTTCGTAAAGAAAAATTAATATATCACGATACAACATAGCATCATCCATATAATATTCACTTGAGGTACTGGCACTACTACTCCCGGAGCTATGACTGCTTTTTTTGGCAGAATTAAGGTAATAAACAGGTTCATCTTCTCCGCAAATCATTGTTTCGGCTGCTATATAAAACGACTCACTAATATCCTCAGGGTAATCATTGGAAATATCATACATTTCTTGCAGAATTTTTATAGCTTCTACCTGCTGTTTTGCGGTTGCCACACTACCATAAGAATCACTCATCCAGAGATCGTAAAAAAGCGTAAAAGCCTCCTCCACAGTTTTTTCAGGCACACCTTTATCCATAAGAGCTTTTTTCAGAATATCCATATCTCCCTTTGCATCAGTTTGAAAAACAACATCAGAACCAACTATTTCACACAAACCACGCACAAAAAAAGGTAACATATAGCCGCTTACATCCGATTCATCGAAATATTCATATGTAATAAGGGCGGTAAAGCCCTCGCTGAACCATCCGTATTCTTCATAAGATAATTTCTCACTTTCCATGCTATGATGAAGCTCGTGAGCAAATGCACATTGTCTATCTTCATCAGACGCAAATGTTATGTAGTTTCCTTCAGCGGTATAAGTGGCACTTATACCATCCTCCATCAGGCTGGAATCGTTTTCTGCAACAGTAAATGTAGCAAGCTTTTCACACACTCTGTCACACTCTATATATTTATTGTCAGCAAAATACTGATTGAATTTTAACATTTTTATTTTTTCGGTCAAAGTAAAGCTATCGTTGTACAATATGGCAGAATATAATTTTTCTACATTTTGTGTAACCTCGCCATCCACAGAAAGTTTTATCAATGAAGAATATAAAACACCTGTTTTCAACATCACTAACAAACCTGCACTGCAAAGTAAAAAACATACCGTCAATACCCACGAAATTATTACAAGCCGATTTTTCCTCTTCCCATTCATTTCTACCGCCTCCACAGGGAGATTATATCACCTGATTATTTAAAAATCAATGCATATAAAAGCCTAAAGAACACTCCGCGAGAGAGTGTTCTTTAATTCTTTTATTCTGTTCTTAGCGCTTCCACCGGATCTTTCTTTGCCGCCATACGTGACGGAATAAGACCGGCAATAAGCGTGAGCGCAACAGAGATAACCACAAGGATAATTGCACCTGCCACAGGAAGCGATGCCGCTGCAGGAATTTTTGCCACATACCTGAGCAGCAGATTGATAGGTATTTCAAGAATTAATGTACTCAATATACCTATAACACCTGCACCAAATCCCACAACTGCCGTTTCCGCATTGAATACACGTGCAACGTCTTTTTTAGAAGCACCTATACTGCGGAGAATACCGATTTCCTTGGTACGCTCAAGGACTGAGATGTAGGTAATGATACCAATCATTATGGATGATACCACAAGAGAAATTGCAACAAACGCAACAAGCACATAGGTAACAACGTCAATAATGGTTGTGATACTGCTCATAAGCACACCGATAAGGTCCGTTGCCTTGATTCTGCTTTCCGGATGTCCGTCTTCTTCAACCCTTGTGTTGTAGTATTCAATAAGCTCGTTAAGCTTTTCCTTTGCTTCAAAGTTTCTGGGATAGAAGCAAATCTGTGAAGGTGACTCAAAGGTTGAGTAACCAATTCTTTCAAGAGTACCCTCGTACGAGCTCTGTGATGCAAGAGTATCAACATAAGCCTGCTTTATGGCAAGCACCTGTTCATCTGAAAGGAAGCCTTCCATAAGCTTCTTTTCAAGCTCCGACATATCATCAAAGCCGAACATAGCACCCATATTAGTCATATCTATCTCAGACACATCCATCCCCTCTGCCATAGACATAAAGGGACCATAATCAAGATAGGTAAAATCAATAAGTCCAAGGTCAACGTCCGCAAGGTCAAAATCGTTTACGGTAAGCGTAGAGAAGGTGTTGCCGGTGAGAACATCCTTATTCGGATTTGCAAGCTGTTCTTTAACAACAGGCTTCTTTGCAGACTCGTTGATTGCATAGTCCATAAGCTCGCGCTTATAGCCGATACCACCCGTACCGACGGAAAGTGTGTTATCCTCGTCAGGACGAAGAATTCCTACAATTTTTATTTTGAAACCATCCTCAATAAGCTTTTTAACGTAGTAATCGTTTGCGCTGTTATCAACCCAGAGACCTGTTTTTTCATTCTTAACAAAATAATCTGCACTGAGAACAAGGCTGAATTCCATATCAAGGATTTCCTCATAGGTATACTCCGAAACCGTTGAAGTATCAAAGGTTTCTCCGCTGGCAAGTGCCGACATCATATCCTTCTGAAAATCCGCCTGGTTTTTAAGACCGAGAGCATATACAACAAGCTCATTAATCTCATTGTTACCATCCACAATAAGTACAACCTCATTGAAATCCTCGGGCATCCTGCCTGCAATAACGTCATACTGAGCATCCATAAGCCTGTCATCACCGATAAGCTCCATCCACACCGAAAAGCTTTGTGCCATAGGCTGTGCCATCTGCTTCATACTGTCGTCCATGGGAACCATATCCATAGCGTTACTGGGATTGCACTTAACAACGCCGTTTTCAGTATCCGCCCTATATATGTTGAGCGGTGTACTGTACTTATACTGTACGTCGTTACAAACCTCATCAAACGCCGCCTGATTGTCTTCAATATATTTTTTGAAATTATCAAGATTATTTGAGGTTGCCTCCGAAATAAAGGCATTAACCATATCCATAAACATCTCGTTTACGTGGATTTTACCGTCCTCACCCGCATCCTCATTTGTGGTCATACCCATACCCGTAAATGAGCTCATCATACTTTCCATATCCATCGTCTGCTTTTCCACAGTCATGGGATATGACAACAGCATATCCTCCTGAACACGGTCAATATAAACCTGAATACCGTTAGAAAGTGCAAGAACAAGCGCGATACCAATAATACCGATACTACCTGCAAATGCCGTCAGGAAGGTTCTGCCCTTCTTGGTTCGAAGATTGTTTATACTCAATGCAAAAGCAGAGGCAAAGGACATTGACTTTTTACCTTTTTCAACCGTCGTCTTCTTTTCTGCCTTTTGGGCTTCCTCGCCGGGATTAAAGGGGTTGGAATCGTCAACCACCTTACCGTCAAGGAATCGGATTATTCTGTTGGAATACTCATAAGCAAGGTCAGGGTTATGAGTAACCATAATAATAAGCTTTTCTTTGGATATTTCCTTGAGGATATCCATAATCTGCACACTCGTCTCGCTGTCGAGAGCACCTGTGGGCTCATCGGCAAGTAGGATATCCGGGTCATTTATAAGGGCGCGTGCAATAGCAACACGTTGCATCTGACCGCCTGACATCTGATTTGGCTTTTTATGAATCTGCTCGCCAAGACCAACCTTCTCCAATGCCTCAATAGCTCTTCTGCGACGCTCTTTTTTGGACACTCCGGACAAAGTAAGTGCAAGCTCAACGTTTGAAAGCACCGTCTGATGCTGAATAAGGTTATAGCTCTGAAAAACAAAGCCGATTGAGTGATTGCGATAGGTGTCCCAATCACCATCAGTAAAGTGCTTGGTTGATTTCCCGTTAATAAACAGGTCACCGCTTGTATATCTGTCGAGACCACCAATAAGGTTGAGAAGCGTAGTTTTACCGCAGCCCGAGGGACCGAGAATCGCCACAAACTCATTCTCGCGGAAATTTATGTTGACACCCTTTAACGCTCTGACAGCGGTATCACCTGTTTTATAATCTTTTACAATATCTTTTAAAACTAACATTTCATTTCCTCCGAGTTATCTGTACAACCGTTTTCTGTTGAAGAAAATAATTGCACCCACTACAAGGCTAATGCCGAGATAAGCCACAAGACCATACACCCAACGAGTATCATTTTCACGTTCTTCAAAGATAATTGTGGGTTTATAATCCTCTTTCACAACAATCTGTACCTTCACGCGTTCCTTAAAGAACAGATTATAGAGCCATTCCACGAGCTCATCCACACTCATTGAAGCAAGCTGCTCCGAAAGAGAAGCAGAATAACTACCGTACATTCCCATATCCTCACCGCTTGACATAAGACCCATAAGCAAGTCTTCGTTGCCGGGCATCTTGATTGTCTCCGCAAGGAATCGGAGTAGTGTAATAAGAACTGCTGTATTATCCGAATCAATGTATGTGTAGGTGGAGCCTTTACCGTTGATAACACTCTTACTCTGCCTTTGTACGGGTGTACCGAGAGAAGCAAGAGTATTAACGTCAAGCTTCGCCATTTTCATTCCCGAGGATGAAAGCATACCGTCAAGCAAGGAATTTATATCAAGCTTCATATTAAGTGAAGAAGCATCCATTTTAACGTCAATTATACCTGAGAATTTCTCTGTGAGAGCTGTGACAGGCAGCATCAGATTGCCGATGCATTTCTCTATGGAACCGCTGTTCACAAAGTAAACAAGGTTAGGTAAAGCCTCTGTTATACCATAGACGGGTTTTGCACAGATTTCATCAATAAGATTGAAAACCGGATCAAGAACATTTTTAAGAACTCCGTCACCCGAGGCATTATTTTTATAGGAGTCATAGCTTTTTATATAGTAAGGCTGACAGCCGAGACCCTCAAGCAAGGGAATAACCGCCGTATTATAGCCGTCTGCTCCCGTAAGCGTAATACTGTCAAAGAGCACCATATCCTCACCTGCAAGCAGCATACGAAGAAGTGGGAACAAAGGTCTGAGTGCGCCTGTAAGAGCAGCCTGGAAGCCTGTTCTCGAGCCGTAGCCGAAGCCCCAGTTCAAGCTATTGAAGGGTACATCCGCCCATGAGTCATACTTAGAAAGCACTTTAACAGCAGATGCAAAGCGTTTCTCGGTAAGACCTGCGGCAACGCCCTTAGGCGAAGCATCAATACCCATAACCTTAAGCATCTCAACGAGACCGTTCTTATCAAACTCCACGTATATGCCCTGAACAAGCATATTCACGTTATCGGGAGTATATATCATTGAGGCAATAATCTCGCCCATTTTGTCGGCTGTACCGCCCTCTTTTACAAATTCGTCAAGAAGGTCATCAATTTCCTTGAGAACCTTGTCATAATCTTCTTTTGTAAGGTTCGGTGTATATGTTACAGACTTAGGAGTAACCGAAGGATATACCATTGCCTGTGCCTCACCCATCTGTGTCGGTGCAAATAACAGGATTACGGTCTTAACAATGCTGTCCGTATCTTTTTCAAGTAAACCGGTTATAAATGCTGTATCAATATTGCCACCCACAGAAGAAAGATTACCGCCGTTGAGCTTTAATGTATCAATAAGCCAACGCATAATAACAACATAGGCTCTGCCCTTATCAGCAACGAAAACATCACCGTTTTTACTTCCGCAAGCCGCCAAAGCCTTCAAATCAATAGGAGCTGTTTTAAGTTGACCTTCCGCACCCTCACCGCTCAACATATCATTGAGCATCTGCTCCAAATCAAGGTCAAATGACGGTAAATCAAAAATTTTAAGAAGTGTTGCAATTTCCACAAGAGGATTACCTGTCACAGGCTCAAGAAGCTTTTTCACACAGGCATCAAATTCACCGTTCACCGCAAAATCAGCAAAGGAAGGGAGAATATCCGTAAAGCTGTTCATTGGCTGTGAAAGTGAATTTTCAACAGTTGTCAGCACAGGAAGAATAATATTTTCAACCATTGTGGTGGGGTTACTGTCTGCTTGTGCCTTAAAATCAGCAGAGGAAAGAAGCTCACCGCATTTGAGGGATTTGAGCATAGGAACAACGGCATTTGAATAGCCGTCCGCACCCTCTATCTTAATAAAACGATTAATTTCAAAGGTACCTGAGCAAAGAAGGGTGTACAGAATATCGTTAAATGGGTTAAAGCAATTTGCAAGGGCGCGGGCAAAAGTCACCTTATCTGTTACGCCCCAATCCGCATTTGTCAGATTCACCTGATCCCATGTGTCACAGGCATAAAGCATACCGGCGATTTTAGGATAGCTGCCGAGATAAGACGACACACCCTTCGGTGAAGCATCAAGTCCGATGTAGGAAAGGGTGTCACCCTGCTCACTAAGGGCGGAATAAATACCGACAAGAGTGCCTGAAACAGCCTCGTTTGTGTAAAGTCCCTGTGCAAGTGCCGACGATAAGTCCGAGCCCATCATAGCAGGCAAAAGTGCATTTATGAGCTTGTCGGTACCGTTCACCGCATTGAGCGCCTGTTCAGCTGTAACACCATCAGGGTATGGAGAATCCGTGCTTGCAATTGCCACTGCGGAAACAGAGCCCGTCAGCACAAGCAAACACAGTAATACAGAAATCAGTTTTTTAAAACAATCCTTCATATTCCTCTCTCGCAAACTCTATATTTATATAGAAAAGTGTATTATAATTCATATTTCTTAATTCTAATTATACACAAATTATACAACATTACAACTATCTTTTGTTAAATATATGTTAACAATCAGGTGATTTTATGAAAAAACAAAAAACTTTTATATTTTTTCTTATTCTCGGTATATTTTTCGTTTTCAACGGCTGTACAATCAGCACCGAGGGTAACACTCTCCACGGTTTTACCATGCGTATGAATGAAATTAATCCTTCATATTCTATGACAGATTCAGGTTACATTTACAACGAGGCTGACCACACCCTGACAAAATATTTTGATATCAACGATTTTAATATTATGGTGCAGTTTATGGGCAACGAAAAAAACGAGCTATGCTCTATGAATATTGTTTTTGACAATTTGAGTGAAGCTAATACACAGGAGCTTGATTTTATAAAAAACTGTATTCTGTGTTACTGTAATAACAAAGAAAAAGCCGACAGCTTATTGAACGGCATTGATTTCCCGCAGATACTTTTCACAAAGAATATAAACACAACAAAAAACAAAGTCGGTAACACCGAAATACTCATCGATGTCACCGACATAGGTTGTGTTATTTCTGTTGTTCAAAATACTCAGTAAGCTTTACAGCAAGGGCACGCAAGGCGTTACCTCTGTGGCTTATAGCATCCTTTTCCTCTGCAGTAAGCTGAGCCATACTCTTGTCGCCCACTCTGAAAAGAGGGTCATAGCCGAAGCCGCCGTCACCGATACGCTCAAATCCGATATAGCCCTCACACTCACCACGTGCGCTTATAACGTCACCGTTTGGAAATACACAGCAAACAACCGCAACGTAACGTGCTGTACGTTCCTCCGGGGGAAGGTCTGCAAGCAGTTTGAGAAGCTTATCATTATTTCTTTCATCATCACCGTGAACACCTGCAAAGCGTGCTGAATACACGCCCGGTGCACCGACCAGATAATCAACCGCAAGACCCGAGTCGTCTGCAACACAGGGCATACCGCTTTCACGGCAACCACTCTGCGCCTTAAGGAGAGCATTTTCATAGAAGGTCTCCCCTGTTTCCTCAACATCAGTGATTTCAATACCTAACTGGTCTGCAGTTTTAACGTCTATACCAAGGGGTGAGAGTATTCTGTACAGCTCATCCCGCTTTTTCATATTGTGTGTAGCAATCAAAAATTCCTTGCTCATTATCCGAATAACCTCCCGAAGAAGCCTTTTTTCTTTTTGGGTTCCTCTGCCTTAGGCTCTTCTGCTTCAGGCTTTTCTGCAACAAATACAGCTGTGGGACCATCTTTTTCTGCAAAGGTTACTACTGTTTCTGCAACTACGGGTTCCTCAATTGTTTCTTCAACAAATTCCTCTGCGATTTCCTGTACAGGCTCTTCAACGGGCTCCTCAACCTCAGAGATTACATTCTCTGCAACCTCTTCGGATGCTTCGTCAACTGCTTCGGGGATTACATTACCCTCTGCTTCTTCAGCCTCTTCCTCTGCCTGTGCCTCGCCGAGAGCCTCGAAGAACTCACCTACTGCCTTTGCAATTTCAGCACGCTCATCAATAACCTCATCGTTTGTTGCAGGAATTTCCTCTTTGATTTTTGAAAGGTCGATTTCATCTTCCTCATAGTCCTCGGGCAGAGCCTCAAATAAGCCCTCCGCAAAAGCCTTGGGATTAAATGGCTGAAGGTCATCAATACCCTCACCCACACCGATAAACTTAACAGGAACCTTCAAATCATTCTTGATAGAAAGTACAACACCGCCACGGGCAGTACCGTCGAGCTTTGTGAGGATGATACCTGTAATTTCTGCAATCTTTGCAAATTCACGAGCCTGATTAACTGCATTCTGACCCGTTGTGGCATCAAGCACGAGCAAAACCTCGCGGTCAGAGTAGGGCAATTCACGGTCAATTACGCGGTAAATCTTTGCAAGCTCCTCCATAAGATTTTTCTTGTTATGAAGTCTGCCTGCGGTGTCACAGATAATAATCTCCGTGCCACGTGCCTTTGCAGCAGAAATAGTGTCAAAAATAACTGCCGCAGGGTCTGCACCCTCTTTGTGCTTGATGATATCAACACCTGCACGCTGAGCCCACACGTCAAGCTGGTCAATAGCAGCTGCACGGAATGTATCTGCCGCCGCAAGTAAAACACTCTTGCCCTCTGCCTTATAACGGGCAGCCATCTTACCGATAGTTGTTGTCTTACCTACACCGTTGACACCGATTACGAGAATAACGGAGGGAATGGTAATAAGACCCATATCCTCGCCACCCTCAAGCATTTCGGAAACAATATTTTTGATTTCAACCTTAACATCCGCAGGATTTTTGATACCCTTCTTGCGGACAACATCATTAAGGCGCAATGTAATTTCAGAGGCAGTCGTAACACCTACATCACCCATAACAAGTGCTTCTTCAAGTTCATCGAAAAGCTCCTGATCAATAGATGTATAGCTGTCAAGCACATTATCAATAGCACCTGAAACATTATTTCTTGTTTTTCTTAAACCGAAGTTTATTTTTTTAAAAATACCCAATGGAAAAACTCCCTTACGGAAAAAATAATTATAAATTATAAATTATAAATTTAAAATTTTAAATTTAGGGGCACAACGTGCCGATTGTAATATAGCTAGCAAATAGCAGAAGTGGCGCAAAGCCTTATGATAACGGCGTAGCTCCGAAACTGACCAAAGGTCAACTTCACTTCGCAGAAACTTCACTACGAAGTAACTTCACTTGCAAAGTATACTTCACTTTTATACCGCGAGCAGACTAAGTCAAGCATTTCGCCATATTTATAGTAATTTATTTGGCTTGAGATTTGGATGAAAGGCGAAGATTTAGGATGCGACGCTGTATGAAGATACTGCGAGCAGACTAAGTCAAGCATTTCGCCAAATATCAAGTCAAATCAAATTTTGAGGCCATCTCAGCGGTCTTGAGTTCAAGCAATTTAGATACACCCTTCTCCTGCATTGTAACACCGTAGAGCATATCTGCCTCTTCCATAGTACCGCGACGGTGAGTAATGAGGATAAACTGTGTGTTATCTGTCATTCTGCGCACGTATGATGCGTAACGTGCAACGTTAACATCGTCAAGTGCCGCCTCAACCTCATCGAAAATACAGAAGGGACACGGATTGATTTTGAGAATAGAGAACAACAAGGCAATTGCAGAAAGTCCCTTTTCACCACCGGAAAGGAGTGAAATGTTCTGAACGTTCTTGCCCGGGGGCTGAACCTTGATATCAATGTCACATTCAAGAACATCGTTTTCATCAGTAAGCACAAGCGATGCCTTACCACCACCGAAGAGCTCTGAGAAGGTCTGTCCGAAGCTGAAGTTGATTTTGTCAAACTGCTCCTTGAACTGAACGCCCATTTTACTTGTAAGCTCGTTAATAAGCTTGATAAGCTCTGCCTTTGACTTTTCAACATCACTTACCTGACCGTGCATAAAGCTGTAACGCTCGGAAACCTCTTTATATTCTTCAATAGCGCTTACGTTCACGTTACCGAGACCGCGGATTTTACCCTTAAGCTCGTTAAGTCGTTTCTTTGCCTCGGGAACGTCCTCTATAACGATATTAAGCTCCTCTGCCTCACGGCGGGTAAGCTCATATTCATCATAAAGCTTGTTGGAAATATCGTCAAATTCCTTCTGCATCGTGTCGCGACGTTCCGTAAGACGAGCCTTTTCACCGCCCAGCTTCTCACGTTCCTCTGTCTTTTCACGTTCAATAATACGGAATTTTGCACTCTCCTGCTCAAACTGTTCACGTCTCTGAATCTCAGCAACAATCTTATCCTTTGAAAGTGCCGACTGTGCTCGCAGACCCTCTGCCTCGGTATTGAGTATTTCAATACGCTGTCTTATCTGAGCATTTCTGTTTTCAATTTCTTCTATTTCGCTGTTAAGCTGAGTAAGCTTGTCCTTATGGCTTGTACTTCTGTTTTCAAGTCGGACAATTTCTTCCTGCTTCGCTTCAATCTCTTTTTGTGCAGTTGCAATATCGAGAGTGATTTCCGCTGCATCAGAGGTAAGCTTTTCACGCTTTTCACGAAGTGTTTCACGGTCACCCGTAAGTGATGACAACTCACCCTCAGCCGATTCAAGCTGACTCTGTAGCTCAGTAAGCTTTGCCTGTGCATCGGCAACGCCTGAATTAATACCGTCAATTCTGCCCTTAAGCTGTTCTTTTTCGGAAAGAGCCTGTTCACGGGCATTAATAAGGTTTTCAAGGTTGCCGTTTTTGAGGGCAAGCAAGCCTTCTATACGTATTTTTTCTTCACCGAGAGCCGTGATTTCTGCTTTGCAGCCGTCAAGCTCTGCAGTAACCGCTGAGCAATTTTCCTGCTGAGACTTCACATCCTCAAGGAGTAAGGTGAGCTTTTCTGCAAGAGAATCACACTCTGCTTTCAATCTTTCAAGCTCGTTACCGCGACTGAGGATACCTGCATTCTGAAGCTTGGCACCACCTGTCATTGAACCGCCTGCATTCACAACCTGACCGTCAAGTGTTACAATCTTGAATTTGTAGTTATATTTCTTGGCAATAGCAATTGCAGCATCAAGGTCCTCGGCAACAACTGTTCTGCCCAGAAGTGAATTTATAATCTCCTTGTACTGAGCCTCAAACTCAACAAGACCTGATGCAAGGTTAATGTAGCCGTAGCAGTCATCAAGCCCCTTTTCTTCAAGAACTCTGCCCTTGATAGCCGTAATGGGCAGGAAGGTTGCTCTGCCCGCATGACTTTCTTTAAGGAATCCGATTGCCTTTTTGGCATCATTTTCCGTATCGGTAATAATATTCTGAAGACCTGCACCCAAAGCAGTTTCAATGGCAAGTGAATACTTGTCACTAACGCTTATAACCTGGGAAACGGGGGCGTGAATACCCTTAAGTGTACCGCGACGAACCTCACGCATAACCGCTTTAACGCTACCCTGATAGCCTTCCATATTTTTTTCAAGGTCGGAGAGCATTGTGAGCCTTGACTCTTTAAGGTGCTTTTCATTTTTCAAGGAATTTTCTTCCTCTTTGAGCTTTTCTAACTTTTCAAGTCGTTTTGAGGCAAGAAGTTCAATACCCGAAAGTGAATTATTAAGCTCCTCGGAGCGTTCGATTACCTTTGCAAGCTCATCCTTAACGCCGTCACGTTCTTTTATGAGTGCATCAATTACAGGCTGTTGTGTTTCAACAGATTCATCAATAACCTTTATGCGGTTTTCGATTTCCTCAACAGACGAGGCAGCAGTTGAAACGATAACTCTGTTATCCGCAACCTCAAGAGAAAGCCTTGAAACTGTTTCGGAAAGCTCCACACTTCTCTGTGCAGATTTGCTGTTTTCATCGCTGAGATGTTCAAGCTCACCTGAGAAGGAGTCAAGCACAGCCTTTTTCTCCTCAATTACCTTTGTAAGAGCCTCAATGGATTCTCTTGCAGATTCAATCTGCTCTGCAATCTCGGTATCGGTGTCATTTTCCTCTGTTTTCTCACGCTCAATACGTGCGATTGTTTCGTTATTGTGCTCTATTGTGTTTTCCTGAACGGCAACCTGACTTTCAAGCAAAGCCGCCTGTTCCTCAAGCTGAGCAGATGCACGCCTGATTTCATCAATAGCCACTGTGATTTTCTGTGAATCACCGATAGCATTGTCAATCTTAAGTGTTATTTCCTCAAGCACCTTGCACACATCGTTGTACTGTGCATCGGTGATTGTTATTTTCTTTTCATATTCGCGCAGGTCATTCTTCGTCTTTTCGATTGTGTATAGCCACAAGCCGATTTCAAGATTCTTCTTTTCACCTGCATATTCAAGGAACCTTTGTGCTTTTTCACTCTGCACCTTCAGGGGACCCACACGTGACTCAAGCTCCGTGAGAATATCCCTGAGTCTTAATAAATTCTCCTCCGCCTGATTAAGACGGCGCATAGCATCTGCACGACGGTATCTGTAATGGGAGATACCTGCCGCTTCCTCAAGCATATCACGTCTGTCGTCGGATTTGCCCGAGATAAGTGTTTCAACCTTACCCTGGCTAATCATAGAATAACCGTCACGACCGAGGCCGGTATCCATAAACAGCTCGTGGATATCCCTGAGCCTTGCCTGCTCACCGTTTATTCTGTACTCACTCTCACCTGAGCGGTAATAACGACGTGTAACCGTAACAAGCTTTTCAGGGTTATTGAGCGCCATATCGGAGTTGTCAAGCTTAAGTGTTACCTCTGCAAAGCCAACTGCCCTACGGGCATCTGTACCGCCGAAAATAACATCCTCCATCTTGGAGCCGCGAAGATTCTTGGTTGACTGCTCACCGAGAACCCAACGCATAGCATCGGAGATGTTACTCTTACCGCTGCCGTTAGGACCGACAACCGCTGTTATGCCCTTGCCGAAGTCAAGAACGGTTTTGTCAGGGAAGGATTTGAATCCCTGCATTTCGATGGTTTTGAGATACATATACTCTCTACCTTTCGTTAATTTCTGCTTTAATTTCGTATTTCTTCAAATTATTGTCGCCCTTTACAGATATGTTATATCCCATTGAGCGTAGTATTTCTTTATTAGCACCCTTCTGACCCGTCATTTTGGAAATCTCCGAGGGATTCACATAAAGGGTGATTTTCCCGTTTCCGATGTCAAGTGTTTTCAATAAATCTACCGCATTTTCAAGATACACGGCAGACTGACACATTTCACCGAACGCAGGGTGATAAGGCCCTGCAAGATAGCCTTCCTCCACATTGCCACCGGAGTGAAGTCCGAGACGTATAACGGCAATGTCATTATCATAAAACCTTTTAAGTAATTTACCGCAAAGGGAAACCGCACCTTGAAGAGTCTGCGGTTCATATTCCCCTGCCTTGTAAAGCTCACCAAGGTGTGTGCCCTCAAGGGTGATTGTGGGGTAAATACGGACTGTATCGGGCTTCAGGGAAATAATATCCTCGCAGGTCTGCAAGGCTTTTTCATCCGTATCCCCCAAGAGACCTGTCATCATCTGAAGTCCCAGGGAAAAGCCCCGTTTTTTTATAAGGTGTGAAGCGTTAAAAATATCCTCACGGGTGTGTCCTCGTCTGTTTTTTATCAGAACCTCAGGGTCTGTACTCTGTGCACCGAGCTCGATTGAGGTAACACCAAACCTCTTCAAAATACCGAGAACCTCATTATCAATCGCATCCGGTCTTGTGGAAATTCTTATGCCCGAAAACTTACCCGACTCCACAAAAGGATGAGCCGACTCAAGAAGCGACATCATATAGTCCCGTTCAATGGCAGTAAAGCTGCCACCAAAAAAAGCAATCTCCGTATTATCAGGGTCAACACCGTCAGCAACCGCCTTTTTCAACGTGGCAGTAACTTCATCGGGTGTCAATGGCTTCACCGAGCCTGAGATGGTCTTCTGATTACAGAAGGAGCATTGATGGGGACAACCCATATGAGGCACAAAAAGTGATATGTTGGCGTGCTTCATTTCTGAAGATTCAGGAGAGCATTGCCTGCCGCTGCCTGCTCTGCTTCCTTTTTACTCTTGCCCTCGCCTGTGCCTGCTACCTCACCATTGATTTTAACGGCAAAGGAAAACACTTTCTGATGGTCGGGACCTGATTCGCCCAATTCCTCGTAAACGATTGTGCTGCCCTTCGTTTTCTGTATTTCCTCCTGGAGAAGTGATTTGTTATCCTTAAAGCTTGCTTCGTGTTTGATAGCCTCCACAATAAAGCTAAGGATATAGGGCTTTACAGCTTCAATTCCGCCGTCAAGGTACATTGCGGCGATAACCGCCTCAAAGGCATCGGAAACAATGGAAGGCCTGTTTCTTCCACCTGAATGCTCCTCACCCTTACCCATAAAGATGTATTTGCCCAAAGAAATTTTCTCGGCAAATTTGAAGAGTGATTTTTCGCACACGGTTGCGGCACGAAGCTTGGTCAGCTCACCCTCAGGACGAGCCTTAAACTCCGAGAAAAGATACTCGGCAGTTACAAAGCCGAGAACCGAGTCTCCGAGAAACTCAAGTCGTTCATTGTCATATTTAAGATTTTTTTCGTTAGCATAGGAGGAGTGTGTAAGCGCTCTCTCCAGAAGCTCCTTGTTTTTAAATTCGTAACCGATTACCTGTTCAAACTCTGATATACTCATATTTACCTCGGCTCTTAGTTTATATCTCTATTGACCTGAAGTATTCCATACTTCTTTCTGCAAGCGCCTGATAGCGCTCCTTTTTATCTCTGATTTTTTCTTCCAATGGGTCTATTATGCCAAAAGCGGCACCTATAGGCTGAAAGCTTTTAACACTTTCATCGCTGATATACTGTGAAAGTGCACCCATCATTGTGATTTTGGGAAGAAGTATAGGCTCCTCACCGAAAATCCGCCTTGCGGCATTATAGCCTGCAAGAATACCCGATGATGCAGATTCCATATATCCTTCCACACCTGATATCTGTCCGGCAAAATATATATTCGGATTCTTTTTCATACTGAAGTCGTATGACAAAAGACCGGGTGAATTAAGGAAGGTATTACGGTGCATCACACCGTATCGTACAAACTCTGCATTTTTAAGCGCAGGAAACATTGAGAAAACCCGTTTCTGCTCGGGGAATTTAAGATTTGTCTGAAAGCCTACAAGATTGTACATTGTACCGTCCTTGTTCTCCTTGCGGAGCTGAAGGTTTGCCCAAGGTCTGTGACCTGTTTTGGGGTTTGTAAGACCAACGGGCTTCAGGGGACCGTAGCGCATTGCATCCTGTCCGCGGGAGGCAAGCACCTCAATGGGCATACAGCCCTCATAAACATCCTTACGCTTGTCAAAGGAATGAAGCTCAGCACTCTCGGCATTTATAAGAGCCTTATAAAATTCCTCATACTGTGCTTTATCAAGGGGACAGTTTATATAATCATCCTCACCGCCACGGTCATAGCGGGACTGTGTGAAGGCATTTTCCATATCAATGCTTTCTGCTGTCACAATTGGTGCGGCGGCATCATAAAATGCAAGAAAGTCTTTACCGCACAAATCGGCAACGCTTTTTGCGAGAGCATCGGACATCAAAGGTCCTGCGGCAACGATTACCGTACAATCCGTGGGGATTTCTGTTATCTCTTCGTGGACGAGGGTAATATTTTCATCTTCCTCAATAGCCTTTGTTATCTCGTCGGAGAAAACATCTCTGTCAACTGCCAGAGCACCGCCTGCAGGCACCTTTGCAATATCTGCTGCCTTAAGGCACAGTGAATCAAATAATCTCATCTCCGCCTTGAGAAGCCCTGCGGCAGAGCCGAGACGCTCCGCCTTAAGGGAGTTTGAGCAAACAAGCTCTGCTAATTTAGGACTTTTGTGTGCAGGCGAAAATTTATGGGGCTTCATCTCATAAAGAGTAACCTTTATCCCGCGCCTTGACAGCTGGTGTGCCGCCTCAACACCTGCAAGTCCACCGCCGATAACCACGGCTTTTTTATTATTCATTATCATTATTCCTGTGTTTTCTTTGCATTTTTACGGGGTGCCTTGAAGGAATATCCGCACTTCTCGTCGGGACAGGTCACAAGACCGCCCTTGCCCTTGAAGAGTGATTTTCCGCACTTGGGGCAATTTTCACCCGTGGGCTTATCCCATGTCATAAAGTTACAATTCGGATAGTTATCACAACCGTAGAACTGATAACCACGTCTTGATTTTTTTCCGATAACCTTGCCGCCACATTCAGGACAGGTTGCATTTGTTTCCTCAACCAGAGGCTTAGTTGTCTTGCACTCAGGATAACCGGGACAAGCAAGGAATTTGCCGAAACGACCTGTTTTAACAACCATATTTCTGCCGCACTTTTCACACTTCACATCGGTAATATCCTCTTGAAGCTGAATCTTCTGTCCCTGCATTTCGGTCTTTGCCTTTGCAAGTGTACCCTCAAGCTCATCATAGAACTCGTGGAGCATTTCAACATAGTTACATTCACCGCTGTCAATTTCATCAAGCTTTGACTCCATCGAAGCAGTAAACTTGGTATTTACGATTTTCGGGAAACGGTCCTTAAGAAGTGAGGTTGTTGCACAACCAAGCTCCGTCGCCTTAAGAAGCTTGCTTTCACGCTTTACATATTCACGCTTGATAATGGTGCTGACGATTGAAGCGTAGGTACTGGGTCGTCCGACACCCGTTTCCTCAAGAGTTTTGATAAGTGATGCTTCTGTATAGTGTGCAGGTGGCTGTGTAAAGTGCTGATTGCCTTTAAGCTCCTTAAGCTTAAGTGCATCACCTGTTTTGATTTCAGGAATTGCGCTCTCGCTGTCACCGTCATCAACCGCATCCTCATAGAGGGCTGTAAAACCGTCAAATTTTATTGAATAACCGCTTGCAGAGAAAATACAATAGCCCTCTGCACCGGACTTTTCTGCCTTAATTTCAACCTTTACAGTATCCTGCACACAGGGAGCCATAAGACTGGCAACATAACGGCACCAGATAAGGTTATAGAGCTTATACTGGTCATTTGAAAGGTTCTTCTTTGCTATAGCAGGTGTAATAGCCACATTAGTGGGACGGATTGCTTCGTGACCGTCCTGTGCATTTGCACGAGTTTTAAAGTAACGGGGCTTATCCGGAAGATATTTACTGCCGTAAGTCTTTGTAATAAATTCATTGGCAGCTGCTCTTGCTTCCTCCGAGATACGGAGTGAGTCAGTTCTCATATATGTGATAAGACCTGTTGCACCGTAGCCGTCAATCTCCACACCTTCATAAAGCTCCTGTGCCAGCTTCATGGTTTTCTGTGCCTGGAAATTAAGCTTTCTTGAAGCATCCTGTTGCATTGAGGATGTAATAAAGGGTGGTGAGGGCTGTTTCTTACGTGTGCCCTTTTTAACTGAATCAACAAGATAATCTGCATTTTCAAGAAGTGCAAGATATTTATCCGACTGCTCCTTACTGTCTATCTTCACCTTGCCGTTTTCATCAGCAGTAAGCATTGCAGAGAAGGTTCTTCTGTTAGAGATGAACTTTGCATCAATTGACCAATACTCCTCGGGATTGAACTTTGCAATCTCCTCTTCACGGTCAACGATAAGTCTTACCGCTACGCTCTGCACACGACCTGCAGAAAGTCCGCGACGGATTTTCTGTGATATAAAGGGGCTGAGCCTGTAACCAACGAGTCTGTCAAGGATTCGGCGAGCCTGCTGAGCATCAACAAGACCCATATCAACAACCTCAGGATTACTGATACCGCGCTTGACGCTTGTTTCGTTGATTTCATTAAACTTAACTCTGTTCTTGCTTTTAAGGTCAAGGTCAAGTATTGTTGCAAGGTGCCATGAAATTGCTTCTCCTTCACGGTCCGGGTCAGTTGCGAGATAAACTGCATCGCTCTTGGAAACCTTATCCTTAAGTTCCTTAACAAGCTTCTCCTTACCCTTGATGATAGCATATTTGGGAGCAAAATCGTTTTTGACATCAACACTGAGCTTTGCCGCAGGTAAATCCCTTATATGGCCCATCGATGCAACAACATCATAATCATTGCCAAGATATTTTTTGATTGTTTTCGCCTTTGCAGGAGACTCAACAATAACAAGTTTTGACATTTTATTCATCCTTTCCGATAAACAAAAGTAAATCACATTAATCTGTATTTTTTACCGCTCGTCAATTCACAGACTCCGTTAAGCTCGAGTTCGGTTAATGACGACAGTACAATATTCATTTTCAAACCGGTTGCCCGCACAATATCATCAATATGCACGGGACTTTCACTTAATACACCGTACACCGCTCTTGCTTCCGGTGACACGCTTTCATCAAGTTGATTTTTCTTCGGTGCTTCTTCACCTGACTTTTCTTCCGTCTGCTGAGCTGTCACATTTTTTGCAGATTTGTTACCCTTGCGGTACTCAATATAATCAACATCTGCAACACTCTGACGTGCAATATCCATATTTATCAGATGACCGTATTCCCCGACATACTCACAGAGAATATCCGCCGCAGAGAAAACAGGCTTTGCACCGTTCTGTATCAGATGGTTTGCACCGTCAAAGGACGTACGGACTATGTCACCGGGAACAGCGAACAAATCCTTACCCTGCTCTATAGCACGCTTGGCAGTTATAAGCGAACCGCTTTTTACACCTGCTTCTACAACAAGGACACCAAGTGATGCACCTGAAATGAGCCTGTTACGAATAGGGAACGACTGTCTCGACGGTGTTGCAAAGGGCTGACATTCGCTGAAAACTGCACCGTAACGTGTAATAGCACGCCTGAGAGGAGCATTTTCCTTAAGATAATCACAGGAAAGACCGCATCCGAGGAAAGCCATTGTGTGACCTTTAGCAAGCATAGCACCTGCGTGAGCCTCGCTATCAATACCCAACGCTCCGCCGCTGACTATGGTTGCACCTGCCTGTGCAAGTCTGTAAGACAATTTCTGCGCTGTTTCTATACCGTAGGGACTTGCATCACGCGTGCCTACAATACCAATTGAGAGCTCATCATTAATAACACTGCAGTCACCCAGACCATAAATCACAAGGGGCATATCAGGCAACTGTCTGAATCTCTTCGGATAAACAGCTGAATCGGGAGTGATTATTGTGTAACCCTTGCTGTTACACTCTCTGAGAATATTGTTTGTTTCCGACGGTGTTGTCCTCCTAAGGGCTTCAATGCGTTTTTCTGTAAACAGACCTGACAACCGCCATTCATTTAAACCTGCAAGATATAGTCTCTCGGGTGTTTCGAAATAAGCAAGTATTTCATCGGTACGTGCACCGGGACCCAACGCGGTCTGGAGCCATACCCAATATTCAACAGGACAAGCACTCATCTCATCATTTCCCAAATCATAATTGATGCCGCTGCAGCAGCGTTAAGGGATTCTGCCCTACCCTTCATGGGAATGGTAACAAGCTTGGTGGCAGACCTCATAGTTTCCTCGGTTATGCCGTTGCCCTCGTTACCGATTATAGCAACTCCGCCACCTTCCATACTGACCTCGGTAATACTTTCCGCATTACTGTCAGGCACACCTGCATAGACAAACATACCCTTATCTGCAAGCCCCTTAAGAAAATCAGGCAGGTTGTCAGTCTCCACAACATTCAGTCTGAAAAGAGAACCCATTGATGCTCTCAAGGATTTGGGGTTGTACAAATCACAACCACCGCTTACAATAACGCCGTCAAGCCCGACAGCCTCGGCAGTCCTGATAACGGCTCCGAAGTTGGACGGGTTTGAAACATCTTCCAAGGCTATATATTTCCCATTATATTTTATTTTACCTATATTTGTGTTTTTGTCAAGCATTTTACACAGGCAGAAAACACCTTGTGTACTCTTTGTGTCGGCAAGCTTCTGTGCCACGTCACCCGATATTTCAAAGCAACGCTCCGCTTTACTCTCCGCAAGAGATACATAGCTCTCATACTTCTCCCTTGCCTCGGCTGTAACATAAAGCTCCTCAATCTGCACACCGCTTAATGATGCATCACAGCAAAGCCTCGCCCCCTCAACAAGGAACAAGCCTTCACTCCGCCTGAAGCTTTCTTTCTCTTTCACCTTGACCGCATACTTTATACGGTCATTATTTCTGCTTGTAATCTTTTCCGTAAAAATCACCTTTTAATCATTGCCTAATAAAACATCTTACGCCCGTTCATAAGAACGGGCGTACTGATTGATTATTAAAGGGCAGCCTTTGCCTTTTCAACGAGTGCTGTGAAGCCTTCGGGATCTGCAATAGCAATCTCTGAAAGCATCTTTCTGTTGAGCTCGATGCCTGCCTTCTTAAGACCGTTGATGAATGTTGAGTAGTTGATACCGTTCATCTTGCAAGCAGCTGAGATTCTTGTAATCCAGAGACGACGGAAATCTCTCTTCTTCTGCTTACGGCCAATGTATGCATAGTTGCCGCTCTTCATTACAGCCTGTTTAGCTGTCTTGAAAAGCTTGCTCTTTGAGCCATAGTAGCCCTTAGCGAGCTTGAGAACTTTATTTCTTCTTTTGCGAGTCATAATCGCGCCTTTTATACGTGCCATTGTAAGTTACCTCCGTGATTAATTATTTGTAAGGAACGAGACGTTTGATCTGCTTCTGATTTGTAACGTCTGCAACATTTGTTTTACGAAGACCTCTTTTACGCTTTGTTGTCTTCTTTGTAAGGATGTGTGACTTGTTTGCATGTGCACGGATAGCCTTACCGTTCTTAGAAATTTTGAAACGCTTTTTAGCACCTGAATGTGTTTTAATCTTAGGCATAATAAATCCTCCTTAATTTTGCAATTACTTTGATGCCTTTGGTACAAGGAACATAAGCATCTGACGACCTTCAAGCTTTGCAGCCTTTTCAACCTGACCGTTTTCGGCACAAGCCTCTGCAAAACGCTGCATAATAACGAGACCGTTATCTGTGTGAGCCATCTCTCTGCCTCTGAAGCGAATGGATACTTTAACCTTATTGCCGTCACGCAAGAATTTTAAAGCATGGTTAACCTTTGTGTTAAAGTCGCCTGTATCAATGTTCATGGAAAGACGGATTTCCTTGATTTCCATAACCTTTTGATTCTTTTTGGCTTCCTTCTCGCGCTTTGCCTGTTCGAAACGGAACTTACCGTAGTCCATAATCTTGCAGACGGGCGGATTAGCACCGGGAGCGATTTTAACGAGATCAAGGTTGCTTTTTTCTGCAAGAGCAAGTGCCTCTTTTGCGGACATAATGCCTATCTGGCCACCGTCTGCAGAAATAACTCTGACTTCTTTATCTCTGATTTCCTCATTGATCTGATTTTCCTTGCTGATACCTAAGCACCTCCTGAAAATATTAAAAGCCTGAACGAAAATTCCGTTCAAGCCAAAATGACGCAAGTAATGCGTAAAACTCTGAGCTATTGACCAAACAATACTTCTCGTTTGGTGAGAACGGAACAGTTCTGCTTTATTGCTCAAATATAATAACAGTTCATTACCCGTTTGTCAAGCATTATTTTTAAAAAGATTAAATGCAGGGCGAAAAACCGCCCTGCACATTAATTATTCTGCCTGATCGCCATCTAAAGCCTCATCGTTACTGCCTTCACCGGAGTCTCCACCGGTAGTTCCCTCAGGCTCATCCTGACTGCTTGTAGTTGCAGTAGTTTCGGGCCTTCTTGCGGTTGTGGGCTCTGCAGTTGTCTCCATGGGAGCGTAGTAATAAAGGATAATTGTATCCTTTGCAGAAAGTCTGCCGTCACCGGAAATCTCTGCCCAATCGCCTGTTTCGGGGTCCTCGTAGGCAACACGGTAAACCCTGTTTTCATCCTTGGAGTCGGTTGCTTTTTTGGCAGCTTCCTTTTTGATGTTTTTGAAGCCTAAATCCTCAAGCTCCTTCTCCGCATTATCCACCTTTTCACCCTCAAGGTCAGGCACGGAAATACCGTTACTGATTGTAAGCTTGATTGTAATAAGGTCTTCGCTGGTCACCTCTCTGCCTGCGGCTTTATCCTGTGATATAACCGTACCGCGTTCCTCTGTACTGTCCTCGTACTCGGTTTTGAAGATAAATACATCCTTGTATTCTTCATTATTCTTGATATCATCGTACTTTTCGCCTTTGAAATCAGGAATACGGATTGAAATAACATCTGTTACCTCTTCGGTTGTATCTCCCTCGGTAATATCCGAAACGAGTTCTGTAATTTCATCTGTTGAAAGGTCAGTATTCTCACCGTTGTCCTTGGAGCCGAGACCCACAAGCACGGTAATAAGAATCGCCAGGAAAAGAACACCGCTGACAACAAGCACCGCAATTGTACTCTTCTTAACGGGCTGAGACTGAGGCTGATAATTCTCAAATTCCTCATCCACCTCATCAAAGGGCTCGGGAGTTGACATTGACTCGGAGTAAATATCGTCAAGCGAAGCATAAGCTGAGGAATAAGCCTCTGCCGCCGTACCTGCCGCCGCAGGAGATGCGGAAAGCTCATCTCTCAACTGCTCTGCAGTTGCAGTTCTGTCCTGAGGAAGAATCTGCAATGCATTAACGAGTGCATTTATAACATAAGCCGGTAATTGCTCGGCAAATTTGCCGGGAATCATAAGCTTATCATTAGTAAGTCTTGATGCAGCGCTCATAGGAGTACTGCCGATAAGGGCTCTGTAAAGAACTGCGGCAAAAGCATAGATATCGGTATATGCACCGGGACCTGCGCTCATACCGTACTGCTCAACAGCGGCATAGCCGTCGAAAAGCTCGCTCTCCATAGAGGTCTTTTCGGTACGCATTGCAGGGATGCAGTAGCCTGTAATTCTTAACTTGCCGTTAGCATCAATAACAAGAGTGGTAGGGGAAATACCGCCGTGGACTATACCTGCGGCATGAAGCTCACCGAGGGCGGAAAGCACAGGCATAAATAACACGCGTGCCTCGTCCCAGGAGATGTAGCCCTGCTCCTTGTTGAGGAGATATTCACGGAGAGTCTGTCCCTCACCAAGGAATTCGGTTACGGCATAAACCGTGCCCAAATCCTCGAAAATATCTGTTGCAGGAGTAAGCGCCTTGTAGCCTGTGAGAGTGGAAAGCTTGCGCCAGAGCTTAACGAAATCGTCCTTAGCATCGATAAACTCTGAAGCCTTACCGACATTTACGAGGCAATAATTCCCCTCACCCCTTGAGAGCAGTCCCTTGGGATAAAGCTCACGGAGTGTAACAGGACGCTTTGTCTCCATATCGAAGGCATTATATGTAGAGCCTTCACCGTTAGAGTCCACTACCTTACCTATAAGGTAACGACCGCCTACAACGGTTTTAAGGGGAAGATACGGTTCCTTCTGTGGAGCGCTTTTTTCGTTGCGACAGTAGGGACAAACACTACTGTTGCCGATCTTCCTCATACAGCGTAAACATAACTTTTCTTTTTCCATTATGCAAAGTCACCTTAATTATTCGTCAAATTTGGGCTTTGATGAACCTGCGTTCTGTGAAAGCGCATCTCTTACGCTCTGGCGAAGCTTTCTTACTTCGTTAACGCTCTTTGTAAGTGTTTCGTCAGTATCTCTGATGATTGTTTCAACATATGAGCTTGCACTTCTGCGGATATCGTCAGACCAACGCTCAGCCTTATCCATAATCTCGCGAGCGTGAGTCTTAGCCTCTGCACGAACTGCAGCAGCCTCATCTCTTGCCTGCTGAAGAATACCGTCAGCGGCAGCCTTTGCCTCCTTGGTAATCTGGTGCTGTTCAATCATAATGTCTGCTCTCTGACGAGCCTTGTCAATGATTTCCTCTGCGTGTGCTTCGGCATCATTGAGGATGTCACGTCTTTCCTGAGCGATTTTCTTTGCCTGTGTGATTTCAACGGGCATATTGAGGCGGATGTCCTCAACAAGTCTTGAGAGCTCCTCTTCATCAATAAGAAGCTTTGTTGAGAAAGGCATTGCCTTTGCTTCAGCAAGGATTCTGTCAATATTTTCAAGTGATGTTTCGATGTTGCTCATTATAATCGTTCCTTTCGTTTATAAATTATTGCTTACCTAATCGTTTTTTTATATCGTCACAAATCTCAGCGGGAACAAAGTCTGTGATGTCACCGCCCAATTTGCAAACATCCTTAACTACGCTTGAGCTCAAAAACATATGCTCAGCATTTGAAACCATAAAAATAGTTTCCATTTCCGGGTTAAGCTTCTGGTTGGTGAGAGCCTGACGAAATTCATCATCGTAGTCAGAAATAGCTCTCAAGCCCTTAACTACCGCAGATGCACCCTTAAGACGGGCATAATCCGCAAGAAGTCCTGCGTAAGTATCAACCTCAACATTAGGCAAATCCGTTGTACAACGACGGATGAAATCCACCCTCTCCTCAGTTGTGAAGCTGCCGATATCCTTGCTGAGGTTACGCATTACTACTACAATAACCTTATCGAAGATATTTGATGACCTTCTGATAATATCAAGATGACCTATTGTGAGGGGGTCAAAGCTACCCGGGCAAATAACTGTCTTACCCATATCAAGCACCCTTTCTGTATATTGTAAGTGCAATCTTTCCGTATTTATAACGTTTTGAAGTAAAGCCGTCAATCACCTCGGGGAGAACCTCGTGTGAATCGGTTTCACACACAATTATTCCACCGTCAGCAATGTGAAGCCTTACTCTCTCGATGGCATCCTCCATAAGACCTGCTCTGTAAGGCGGATCAAGGAATGCGATGTCATAGATTTCAGAAGTTCTGTCAAGGTATGACAGAGAATCCGTCACTACTGTTTTGGCAATATTGCGGAACCCCGTGTGTTCGAGGTTTTCCTCCGTCACGGCAACGGACTGCCTCGAAATATCCGTAAACACGGCAAACTCAGCACCACGGCTGAGAGCCTCGATACCCAGCTGACCGCAACCGCAGAACATATCAAACACACGTGCACCCTCAACATCAAACTGAATGATATTGAAAATGGACTCTTTTACCTTGTCGGTTGTGGGACGAACACTGTCACCCTCCAGGGTCTTAAGTCGTCTGCCCCTTGCCGAGCCTGTTATAACTCGCATCTGATACACAACTCTCTTTCATACAAACACATAAACATATATATGAAATCATTTTATTATTACATTAAAAGGGGGGATTTGTCAAGTTTTTTGCACCTTTTAAACGACCGAAAATGACAAATTTAATTATTTTTTTGCAAAATCATTCACCGTGGAAGGATTTTTTGATTTCTTTTACATTTTCAGCGGTAATCCCCTTCACACTGAGGAGCTCTTCCTCGGTTGCATTACCTATTCTCTCCAGAGTACCGAACTTTATCATAAGGGCTTTTGCCTTTGCAGGACCAATACCCCTTATCTCCGTCAATGTGGCAGAAAGTGATGATTTTGTATGCTTTTTCCTGTGGTAAGCAACTGCATATCTGTGGACCTCATCCTGTATATTTGTCACAAGCTGAAATGCCTTTTTCCGTGCATTGAAGTCAATTCTTCCGCCACCTGTGGAAATAGCCGATGTACGGTGCTTGCTGTCCTTCACCATACCGAACAGAGGCACGTTTATATCGTGAGAAGCCAACACGGGTTGTACCGCATTAACCTGTCCCTTGCCGCCATCGAGGAGTATAAGGTCCGGTAGTCTGCCGAAGCCGTCACGCTCCCCTGCTTCCTTATGCTTTTTATATTCACCGAAACGTCTGTCAAGAACCTCCGCCATTGAACGGTAGTCATCCTGACCGCTGAAGCCTTTAACGGAAAATCTGCGGTAAGCACTCTTGAGGGGTTTGCCGTTTTCAAACACCACCATACCGGCAACATTGTTACTGCCCCCTGTGTGAGAGATGTCATAAGCCTCGATATACCGCGGTGTTTCCTTAAGACCGAGCATCATAGCCAGTTCCTCAAGTGCCTCCTTGCTCCTGTCCTTGCCAAGATATTTCTCCGACAACTTCTGCATAGCATTTGCCTTGCACATCTCTGTAAGACGAGCCTGCTCGCCCTTTTGAGGTACAATAATCGTTACATTCGAGCCACGTTTTTCTGACAGATATCTCGCAATATTATCTTTATCCTCAGGCTCTCCGTCAAGCTCAATTCTGGGCGGTATTTTCCTGTCCATTGAGTAATATGACATAAGAAATTCTGCTCTCATACTTTCAGACGAGCCTGTTTCATCAGCAAAAAAATGCTCGGAATCATACAGACTGTGTTCACTGAAGCGTAAAACCGCAAAGCAAGCCTTACCCTCCATTATGTTAAGAGCGAAAACGTCCTGCTCCTTATAGGTGGATGAAACAACCTTCTGGCTGCTGCCTACCTTTTCAATACTGCGGATGGTGTCTCTTATATTTGCCGCTTTTTCAAACTCGAGATTTTCCGCTGCCTGCTCCATTTCCTCTGTCAGCTTTTTCACGGTTTCCTTTCCGCCGAACCTCAAAAAGTCAAGAGCACCGTCAACCCTTTCAAGATATTCTCCCAAGGAAAGCTTACCCGAGCAGGGCGCACAGCACAAACCCAAATGATAATTAAGACAGGGTCTGCCCTTACCTGCATCACGCGGAAAAACCTTGTTACAGGTAGGTAGCTTATATATTTTTTTAGCCTGTTCAACTGCCTTGGTTACAGAATATCCTGCGGTGTACGGACCCAGGTAATCTGCATCCGCATCATCTTGTTGCAGAACAGCATAGATATTGCGCCAACCGCGGGTAATTTTAATATAGCTGAACCCCTTATCGTCCTTAAGAAGAATGTTATACTTAGGGGTATTCTGCTTTATGAGACTACATTCAAGCACGAGGGCTTCAAACTCACTGTCGGTAAGTATATAGTCAAAATCCTGCACATTCTCGACCATTCGACGCACCTTTGTAAGGTGCTTTTCCTGTGACCCGAAATACTGGCTCACACGGTTTTTGAGTGCCTTCGCCTTGCCGATGTAGATAATTTTGCCGTCCTTGTCCTTCATAATATACACGCCCGGTGTAAGGGGCAGTTTGTTAGCCTTATCCTTAAGTCTTCGCAATCTCTGTTCCATATACTCACCTACCTTATAAGAATGTAAAATAACAAAAAGCGGTAAGGGTTACCCTTTACCGCTCCGTAATCAACAGCTTAATTATTCTGCAAAACCGCTTTCAACAAGTGCTACGAGAGCGTTAACTGCCTGCTCCTCATCAACACCGCCTGCAATGATGCGAATCTCTGTGCCACCCATAATGCCGAGTGAAAGTACACCGAGAAGGCTCTTTGCATTAACACGTCTTTCCTCTTTCTCAAGCCAGATTGATGATTTGAACTCATTTGCCTTCTGGATGAAGAAAGTTGCAGGACGAGCGTGAAGACCAACCTGATTCTGAACTGTTACATCTTTAACGTACATAATAATTCTCCCACATTCAAATTATTTGATTATAATCCAACTGTCGTAAAAGCACAACTGCGTGCTTATCACTTACTACATTATATCACTTTTTGACTTTAAGTCAACGAAATTGCATTAACATTTTCTTCACAAAACCATAATTCGGTTAGAACGCTAAACCTTGGCAAAAAACATATTTCCTATTTGTGCAAATTAACCACAATTGTAGAAACATATTATTAAACATAACCAATAAACGTATAAATACACTTTCATAAACGAATTTTGCGGTATTTTTGCAAAAAAAGAACTGTCCCTCGGACAGCCAACAAATTAAGAATAACACACTGTTAAAAATTTGTCAATACTTTTTACAAAAGCCGTAAAAAGTTCTGTGTTTTGCATAAAAACGAGCATCGACATTCATAAAATCTGCGAATTGAAACACAGTAAAATCCGTGCTACTATATAGGTGAAGAAAGGGTGAGACCAATGTACAGGTAAGAGCGCAAAATAAATTAAAGGCGTGATTCCCATGGCACATACAAAACGCAAATAAATAAAACGAAAGTGTGGTACCCATGTACAACTAAAGCTAAAAACAGAATGCGTTTTAGGTGTTAAACCTGAAGGAAAGAACTTTCGGTAAACGATTACATAAGGAATAAAGGAAAATCCCCCCTAAGGGAACAGAGATATAAAGTGTGTATTCAATGGATGTAAAAACGAAGCGGAAGGGAAATCCTAAACTACGAAAGAGAGGTACACAAAATGATGTTAGATACTAAAATTGAACATAAATAACCCTTGACAGGCAAGAGTCGGTCAAGGGTTATTTATTTTAAATGCAAAATGAAAAATGCAGAATGCAAAATTATCGGGGAAGCTGCGCTTCCGAACATCATATAACTTCACATCACTCAAGTTTTGCGACAGCATTATAATTGCAACGCAGTTCCGAAATTCCTAATTCCTAATTCTTGATTAAATCAACGCGTAGCGTTCCGAAATTTAAAATTTTAAATTTAAAATTTATAATTCATTAGCTTGCAGTTCCTTAAGGAACTCTTTTTCTTTTTTAGAAAGCTCTGCATTTTCAAGCAGCTCGGGACGACGCCTGAGGGTACGCTCTATTGCCCTTTCGCGTTGCCATTTTTTTATATTTGCGTGGTGACCCGATGACAAAACCTCGGGAACTGCCATATCGTGCCATACAGGTGGCTTTGTGTACTGAGGATATTCAAGGAGTGATGAATAGTGGCTTTCACCCATATAACCTTCGGGCTGTGAAAGCACACCCGGAAGCATACGTGAAACTGCATCAGCAAGAATCATTGCAGGCATTTCACCGCCTGTAACAACATAGTCACCTATTGAGATTTCCTCATCGACTATTTCATCAATAACACGCTGGTCTACACCCTCATATCTGCCACAGAGTATGGCAATATTAGGCATTTCCGCCAGTTCCTTTACTCTCTCCTGGGTAAGAGTTTTACCGCAGGGGGACATATAGATAAAGTGGGGTCTTGTTCCTGCCTCATCGCACACCTTCATAAAGCAGTCATAGATAGGCTGTGCCATCATAAGCATTCCGGCGCCACCGCCATAGGGGGTATCATCCACCTGATTGTGCTTGTTAATTGCGAACTCACGAATCTGATGGAAATTGATTTCCACCTTGCCTGCCTGACGTGCTCTGCCGATTATGCTTTCACCCATAACAGCCTCACACATTTCAGGAAAAAGTGTCAGAATGTCAATTCTCATCGAAAAGCCCCCTTAACGGACGGATATACACCCTATTGTTTTCAACATCACAATTTATAACAACATCCTTAATGGCAGGTATAAGCACCTCGTTGCCATCGTCGGTTTTAACGTACCACACATCATTTGCAAGACCCGAATCCACATCGGTAATAACACCGTATTCAACAGAATTGTCATCGGCATCAATAACACGGCAATCAATAAGCTCTGATATAAACCACTTACCCTGGGGCAGATTCACATCTGACCTTTTCATATAAAGAACTGTGTTTTTAAGTGCCTTTGCCTGTTCTACTGTATCAATACCCTCTAATTTAACAATAGCAACATTGCCGTGAGGACGGCAGGAGACAACCTTAAATGAAGTCTGACCCTTATCATCACGGTAAAGAGCTTTAAATTTTTTCACAAATTCGGGACCATCACACCACGGGTTAAGACGTACCTCTCCCCTGATGCCGTGAGTGCTCACTATCTGCCCTATTTCAAGATAATCTTTAATCATAAAATCAATCTTTCAGAAATAAACTAAGGGGGATGTTACCATCCCCCATTTGTTTTAGTCGATATCGACCTGTATCTTAACATCTTTACGGACAGCCGCCGCACGCATAACTGTACGGATAGCCTTGGCTATTCTGCCCTGTTTGCCGATAACTCTGCCCATATCGTCGGGACCGACATGAAGATGATAAACGACTACGCCCTCTTCATTGGGTTCGTCAACAGTGACCTCGACTGCGTCGGGAGTCTCAACAAGACCCTTTGCGACTGTTTCGAGCAATTCTTTCATTATCGTCACCTAAATTACTTAATGATGTTCTGTTTCTTAAGAATATCACGAACTGTGTCAGTAGGCTGAGCACCGTTCTGAATCCACTTTGTAACCTTTTCTGCATCAATCTTGATTTCTGCAGGGTTAGCTACGGGGTTGTAGTAACCAACTTCCTCGATGAAGCGGCCGTCACGGGGATAACGTGAATCTGCTACAACTACACGATAGAAAGGTGCTTTCTTTGCGCCCATACGGCGAAGACGAATTTTTACTGCCATTTTAATTACCTCCGAAAAGTAAAAATATAATAATAAACTGATTTATATTAAACACGGCTGTGTTTAAAGACTTACATTGGGAATCCACCCATGCCACCCATGCCGGGCATTCCTCCGCCCATACCCATGCGTTGCATACGCTTCATCATTTTCTTGGAGCCCTTGCCGTTAAGCTGTTTATAGAGCTTCTGCATTGAGCGATACTGATTGAGAAGTCTGTTAACATCCTCAACCTGCATACCGCAGCCTGCGGCAATACGGCGCTTGCGTGACGGATTGATTATATCGGGATTCTCACGCTCCTTCATTGTCATAGAGCGGATAATAGCCATTGTATAGTCAATCTGCTTGTCGTCAACATCTGTGTCCTTAACCTTCTTGTTAAGTCCGGGAATCATCGAGATAAGGTCCTTCATGGGTCCCATCTTCTTCATTTCCTCGAACTGCATAAGCATATCGTTAAGGTCAAGCTTGTTCTGGCGGAGCTTCTTTTCGAGCTCCTCGGCTTTCTTTTCATCAAGGGCTGTCTCAGCCTTCTCAATAAGTGAAAGCACGTCACCCATACCGAGTATACGACTTGCCATTCTGTCGGGGTGGAAGACGTCAAGGTCCTGAAGCTTTTCACCCACACCGATGAACTTGATGGGCTTGCCTGTAACTGCCCTTGCGGAAAGTGCGGCACCGCCTCGTGTGTCACCGTCAAGCTTTGTAAGAACAAGACCGTCGATACCGAGAGCATCGTTAAAGGTTGATGCAACAGTTACAGCATCCTGTCCCAGCATCGAGTCGATAACAAGAAGAATCTCGTGGGGCTTAACGCTTGACTTAATGTCCTTAAGCTCCTGCATAAGCTGTTCGTCAATATGCAAACGACCTGCAGTATCAAGGAAAACGTAGTCATAACCGTTATCTTTAGCAAGCTTTATTGCCTCGGTTGCAATTTTAACAGGATTTTCTGTACCCATTTCAAAAACGGGAACATCAATCTGCTCGCCCACAACCTGCAGCTGCTTGATAGCCGCGGGACGATAAATATCACAAGCTACAAGGAGTGGTCTGTGACCCTGTTCCTTGAGCTTAAGAGCAATTTTAGCACTGTGAGTGGTTTTACCTGAACCCTGAAGACCGCACATCATAACAACCGTTGGCGGATGTGGTGCTGAGGCAAGCCTTGCCTGAGTGCCACCCATAAGGGCGGTGAGCTCCTCGTTAACTATTTTGATAACCATCTGTGCGGGAGTAAGGCTTTCCATAACCTTAGCACCGATAGCACGTTCTGTTACGGAGTTTGTAAAGTCCTTAGCAACCTTATAGTTAACGTCGGCTTCGAGAAGTGCCAGACGAACCTCGCGCATAGCCTCGCGGACATCGGATTCGGTAAGGGCACCCTTGCTTTTCAACTTTTTAAAGGCATTATCAAGTCTGTCGGAAAGTCCTTCAAAAGCCATTGTGGTAACCCTCCTATTCTGTTAAAGAGTCAACGACGGATTTGATATTAACAACCGCATCGTTTACCTCACGTGAAAGTGAAACATTCATATTGTATTCGTTAATAACCTCGGTACTTGCAAGAATCTCTGCAAGTGCCTCGTTTATTTTGCGGTTACGCTCTGCAAAACCCAGCTTTTTCTCCATATCGAAGAGCTGATTTTCCGCACGCTTTACCGCGTCACGTACACCCTGCCTTGTGATGCCCTCATTCTGAGCAATCTCGGCAAGTGAAAGGTCGTCGTTATAGTAATACTCAATGAACTTACGTTGATTTTCGGTAAGCATTTCGCCGTAAAAATCCGCAAGCAAAACAACATCAAGGTTCTTTGCCATAATGACCCTCCTTCCACATTTGGTGTAAAGAACTTTAACTTTACAGGAGTGCATTATAACAGAGTCCTTGATGTTTGTCAATAGTTTTGCAATATAATTTAAAATGATAAATCTAAAATCCGATTTTCGGAGCTCAAATGCGGATTATAAAGCGAGAATCAACCTATCTCAATCCACATTGCGGGGCGCACAGCAATGTTATCGTAATTGACGAAAGTACCCTTTTCATTGACCTTTCCGTCACAATCAACCTGAGCAGCGTGAACCTCACTCATACCCGGAGTTCTGAGCCACCACCAGCAGTTACGGTTATTCTCATCTTCATAGGCACCGTTCACAACTGCATAAAAAGAAGGCAGACACATTCTCTCTGAATCCTCGTGCGCATAACTGTACACCTCATCCATACTCAGAAGAAAGACTCTGTCCTGTGTTGCTCTGCCTGGCTCTGTTCCGTAGCCGTAGTTAACACCATCTGAAATCGTTACAACAGGTATCATAGCTTTCTCGTTCTCTGAAAACGCTTCGTTAAAAAAGTCGTTATTAAGCCATTGGCGAAGCGAACAGCTCTCCCAGGTAACGTTCATATATTCCTCATTATATGGTTTACATTCAAGTGCAAGGGCACTCATCACGAGCACACGATTATCCTGCTTGTCAATAACCTGCCATTCAATCGATTCCTTGCCGTTCTCAGCATCAGTATCCTGCTCATAAGCACCGAAGCTCACATAATCACCAATCTGAGCAGATGATAATTGCTGTTCCTTGGCAAGCCTGTATATCTCCTCTGCACGTTCCTTGCTATCCAGATAATCTATTGAGTTAAACCACATATAAGCCTCGTAATACTCGCCCCGCTCCTGCAATTCAACCGCATCATTATAAATGCCCATAGGCTTGAGAAAAGCAACAAACAGAACAGCAAAACAGATAAGCACTGCCACGCAAGCCGCAGCAACAATGATGATTTTTCTGTTTCTCTTTTTACGTTTTATTGTAAGCTGACGTGCTTCTTCAGCCTTACGCTCGGCTTCCTGTCGCTGTATCTCTGCCATTCTCCTGATATCATCAATACGCTGTCTGCCGAGATGTGCCTTCTCCTTGGAATCGCGCCAACTACCAAGACTTTCGAATATCTGAACTGCATATTCAAAGGACGAAAGCTCCGTTGATTTACTGTCGAGAATGGCACAGGCTGAATTATAATACTGCTCTTTTTTTGATTCATCCTCTCTGATACGTGCCAGCTCCGCCTTTTCGAAGCATTCGTCGGATTTCTGCTTGGCATCGCTGTATTCCTTCACCTCAAGGAACATATATCCCGCATTTTCATACATTTCCTCGGTTGTGGAATTCTCCATTATTTCCAGAGCGTTCTCATACAGGTCCTTCTTACGTATTTCCTCGCAACGGCGAACAACAATATCATTGCACCGTTTTACGCTTTCCCTCATTTCATCGTCAGCAAAGCGCATAATTTTCTCATAGTTATTGTTACCGTTCAGAGGACTCTTCACGTCGTCAAGCTCTTCAAATTGTGTTACACCGAAGGCAATCATAAGCTTACCGAGATATGCTCTTGCATTTTTAGGGTCCTTGTTGAGAACAGTCTCAAAAAATTGGTCTGCCCTCTCCCACTCTCTGTCCTCAAGTGACATAAAGCCTCGCTCAAGGAGTGGTTCAACATCGTCATTGCCGTTAATCACCACGGTTTCTTTCGCGGACCTTCTGTCTGACTTATCAACAATACGCTCAACATTCTCCATAAGACTGCCGAAGAAGGTAACGTCGCCCATATCGAGAGCCTGCATATTTTTGAACTCTTTCGGCATATCATAGGCATCCATATTCCTGTAACAGGGAATGAAAACCTTGTCGGGATCGTCAACCATCATTGATATAAAACGCGACCATTCGTTTTTAACCCATACAGCGTCGTAATATTCGTGCCTCGTGCCTATTGCAAGCATCAGCCTTGCACTCGAAAGTGCCGCGTATATGTAAGGCTCATACTCCGTACCTGCAACCTCACGGAGAGTCACCCTCGAAAAAAACACCTTATAGCCGTCTTTTATAAGCTGAGTATAGATATCCTGTGCAATAAGGCTGTCCTCTGTACGCGCGCCCGTAATATCATCGGTGTCCTTGTAACAAATAAAGATATCGTAAGGGTCCTCATTAAGGGCTATATTGAGGATTTTTTTCTGAATACTGTCAATGGTTTTCGCTTCTTCACGGTAAATATTTTTAGCGGTAATATCCGCATATTCACAAGCCTGTTCGAAATCGTCGTCATCCATCACGGATGTAGGCAATGTTCTGTGACAGGTGGGGATTTTCCTTCCCCTGCCGTCGTCAACATACTCTATACCGTACTTACAAAGCACAAGTCCCCAATAGGCCTCTGATTCATCACGGAACTCCGCAATAATGCTCTCGTAAATACCTGCCGCCTTGTCAAATTCACTTTTTATACGAAGATTATTGGCACGTGTAAAAAGTGCTATTTTCTTTTCATCATCAAGCCTCGGAAGTGTTTGTCGCGTGTAGCAATACTCACAAACGGCAACCGATTGGTTTTCTTGCACCTCAAGATTGCCACCACACATCTTACACTTAAAAACTGCCATAAAACTAACCTACAATCATTCCATATTACTTAAAATAAATTCATCCACACAGCGCCAGTACTTGACAGAGTCCGTGTGCATACCCCGGCAATGTGCGGCACCCGTCATATACACGTGATCGGAGCCTTTTCCTCGACAGGCCTCAAACATATCATTGCTCTGGTCAACAGGGACAATTTTATCGTCACCGCCGTGAATAAACAAAATCGGTATTTTGATTTTTTTCACGCTTTCCTCTACCTCAGGAATATCATAGCTCCAACCCTTTACTGATTTTGCGTAAACCTTTGCAATAGCAAGGGCCGGAAAGCTGCTTTTGTTATAAAGATTCTTAACATTGTGCTTGAACACAGCTTCAAGGTCATTGTAGCCACTATCCTCAATAACGCCTTTAACGTTGGCAGGCAACTGCTCCCCTGCCGCAACAGTAACTGCAGAACCGCCCATACCCAAGCCGTAAAGGAATATTACCGCATCAGGGTCAAGGTCTGTTATCTTGTCCACCCACAAGGGTACATCACGGGCATCATCAATGCCGAAAGTAAGGGTATCCCCTTCACTTTCACCGCATCCGCGGGCATCGGGTAACAGCACATTAAAGCCCAAATCATAAAAGTGATAAGCAAACTGAGCCATATCCACCGCACTACAGGTTGCAGGGTGAAGCATAATAATATAGCTGTGTGACTGACCCTTGTTCACAATACTCAGGGCGTGAAGCTTGAGTCCGTCATTCTCAATATAATCATCAGATGCTTTTTCCAGAAGCCAATCCTTATACTGCTGTGATGAAAGGTCACTTATAATAATCTGCTTTGCCTGAGGTGACTTTGAAAGCTTATCCCAATCAAGCACCACCGAGCACATCATTACTGTTGTAAGCACCTGATATAGAATTGACACCACCACAACAAGCGCAACAATGCGCCATATTTTTATTTTCTTTATAAATCCCCATACAAGGTTCAATATTTTTTTGATTGTATCCATCTGCATCCACCTGTTTAATACATCATCTTTATTATTATTTTATATAGTATAATATCACAATCAGGCGATTAAATCAATTATTAGTTGACACACAGATTGCATTATATTATAATTTGAATTCCTATGACGAATCGGAGGTGTCCTTTTTGGGAATTATTGAAACAGTTATCCTTGCGGTAAGCCTTTCAATGGATGCTTTTGCAGTAGCTCTGTGCAAGGGCTTATCACTTAAAAAAATAAATCTCAAAAACTGCCTTACCGTGGGCTTATGGTTTGGTGCCTTTCAGGGACTTATGCCTCTGCTCGGATATCTCCTGGGCAGTACCTTT
Organism: Acutalibacteraceae bacterium; assembly: GCA_045532945.1. Lineage (GTDB taxonomy): Bacteria > Bacillota > Clostridia > Oscillospirales > Acutalibacteraceae > DTU089. The sequence continues at coordinate 64,086 of JAZSGZ010000003.1, read as the reverse complement.
GCAGAAAAAATACAAGCAATCGACCATTGGGTAGCCTTTGTACTTCTGGCAATCATCGGTGCAAATATGATAAAGGAATCCTTTGAAAAGGATGAAGAATGTGTTGACTGCTCACTCGGCTTCAAGGCTATGCTTCCTATGGCTATTGCCACAAGCATTGATGCACTTGCGGTTGGTGTCAGCTTTGCTTTCACTGAGTTTTCCCCCGATTGGTTTGTATACGTTGCATTCGTGCTTATCGGCATTATCACCTGCACCCTTTCAGCAATCGGTGTTAAAGTTGGCAACATCTTCGGTACAAAATACAAATCAAAAGCCGAATTTGTGGGCGGAGCAGTGCTTATTGTATTAGGGCTTAAGATTCTGATTGAAGGAATAATTGAATAATGCAAAATGCAGAATGCAGAATGCAAAATTATCAGGCACTGCGTGCGGCATTTATAACGCTATAGCAAACAAAAAATTAACAAAACACAAAAAGCCTTGTTTCCAACAAATAGGAAATAAGGCTTTTAATATCCACAAATACAGTTGCTTCGATAAAATTTATTTAATATGCTATTTGCTAACAGCTACATCTATAATCAACGCGTAGCGTTCCTTTAATTTTGCATTTTGCATTCTGCATTTAAAAGAGAGTGTTCTCACGAACACTCTCTTTTCTCAATTATTTAAAATACTTAACAGCAGCCTCGAACATACGGATATCGTAATTACCGGGAACATTCTTGTAAAGGCCGTCACCGATACGTTCGCTGTGACCCATCTTACCGAATACTCTGCCATCGGGTGATGTGATACCCTCAATAGCAAACATTGAATCGTTGGGGTTGAAGTGAACATCGCTTGTTGCGTTGCCGTCAAGGTCAACATACTGTGTAGCAATCTGTCCGTTCTCTGCAAGCTTTCTGATAAGCTCCTCGCTTGCAAGGAATCGACCCTCACCGTGTGAAATCGGCACGTTGTAAACGTCACCAACCTCTGTGAGTGCAAGCCAGGGAGATTTGTTAGAAGCAACACGTGTTCTTACAATTCTTGACTGGTGGCGTGCGATTGTGTTGTAGGTAAGTGTGGGGCAATTCTCATCAGTATCAATAATCTTGCCGTAGGGAACAAGACCAAGCTTGATAAGTGCCTGGAAGCCGTTACAGATACCGCACATAAGACCGTCACGGTTTTCGAGAAGGTCTGTTACACCCTCTTTAACAGCCGCATTACGGAAGAATGCAGTAATAAACTTACCTGAGCCGTCGGGCTCGTCACCACCGGAGAAGCCACCGGGGATGAAAATCATCTGTGCATCCTTGAGCTTTGTTGCAAATTCTTCAACGCTTGCAGTAATACCTGCAGAGGTGCGATTCTTGATAACAATGATTTCGGGCTCTGCACCTGCATCACGTACAGCCTTTGCACTGTCAAACTCACAGTTTGTGCCGGGGAATGCAGGGATAAGAACCTTAGGCTTTGCAACCTTGATTGCAGGAGCCTTACGCTCTGTAGCAGAGAATGAGAAGTTTTCAACCTTTGTGCCTGTGTCAGCAATGTTACAGCTGTAAACGCTCTCAAGCTTGTCCTCGTAAATACCGAGAACGTCTGTTAAATCAAGACTCTCGTTACCGAGTGTGAATACTGCCTTATCAGTAACAGTACCGATAAATTCAGCATCGAGCTCCTCAGTTGCCTCAAGGATAAATGAAGCGTAGTTGTAGCCGAAGAGTTCATTTACTGTAAGGCTATCATTGAATTCAAAGCCAAATCCGTTACCGAATGCCATTTTCATAACAGCCTCGGCAATACCGCCCATACCGGGTGTGTAGCAGGAAACTGCCTTACCCTCACGAAGAAGTGAGCAAACCTTATCAAATACACTAAGGAGTGATGCAGTAACGGGAAGTCCGTTTTCATCAAGCTGTGGCTTAATGATATAAACCTTGTTGCCTGCCTTCTTGAATTCGGGAGAAACGATATCCTTAACCTTTTCGGTTGTAACTGCAAATGAAACAAGTGTGGGAGGAACGTCGATATCCTCAAAGGTACCGCTCATTGAGTCCTTACCACCGATTGAGCCGACACCAAGCTCCTTCTGTGCCTTGAATGCACCGAGGAGTGCTGCAAGGGGCTTGCCCCAACGCTTGGGCTCTTTATTTACACGCTCGAAGTATTCCTGGAAGGTAAGGTAAACGTCCTCGAACTTTGCGCCTGTTGCAATAAGCTTACATATTGACTCTACTACTGCGAGATATGCGCCGTGGTAGGGGCTCTTTTCTGTAATGAAGGGGTTGTAGCCCCAAGACATAAGCGAGCAATCGTCTGTGTGCTTCTTTTCAACAGAAATCTTCTGTACCATTGCCTGAATGGGAGTAAGCTGATACTTACCGCCGAAGGGCATAAGTACTGTACCTGCACCGATTGTTGAGTCGAAACGCTCTGAAAGGCCACGCTTTGAGCAGATGTTAAGGTCGTCTGCCATAGCCTTCATATTGTCTGTGAATGTGCCGTCAACTGCCTTGTCGTAGCTTTCGGGCTTTGCGGCAGAAACGTTAACATGCTTGTCTGCACCGTTTGAGTTAAGGAACTCTCTGCTGATGTTACAGATAACCTTGCCATTCCATGTCATAACAAGTCTGGGGTCAGCAGTAACCTCTGCAACGGGACAAGCCTGAAGGTTTTCAGTAGCGGCAAGCTCAAGGAAACGCTCAACGTTTTCTTTTTCAACAACAACTGCCATTCTTTCCTGTGACTCAGAGATAGCAAGCTCTGTGCCGTCAAGACCTTCATATTTCTTGGGAACTGCGTTAAGGTCAATCTTAAGACCGTCTGCAAGTTCACCAATAGCAACTGATACACCGCCTGCACCGAAATCGTTACAACGCTTAATCATAAGTGTTGCTTCCTTATTTCTGAACAAGCGCTGGAGCTTTCTTTCTTCGGGGGCATTACCCTTCTGTACCTCTGCACCGCAGGTCTCAAGTGATGTTGCTGTGTGTGACTTTGATGAGCCTGTTGCACCACCGCAACCGTCACGGCCTGTTGAACCGCCAAGGAGGATAACGATATCACCGGGATCGGGACACTCACGGCGAACATTCTCCTGAGGAGCCGCCGCTACAACTGCACCGATTTCCATACGTTTTGCAGCGTAGCCGGGGTGATAAATTTCATCAACAATACCTGTTGCAAGACCAATCTGGTTACCGTATGAAGAATAACCTGCTGCAGCAGTAGTAACAATTGTTCTCTGCGGAAGCTTACCCTTGATTGTTTCACTAACAGGCTTCAAGGGGTCTGCAGCACCTGTAACACGCATTGCACCGTAAACGTATGCACGGCCTGAAAGGGGGTCACGGATTGCGCCACCGATACAGGTAGCCGCACCACCGAAGGGCTCAATCTCTGTGGGATGGTTGTGTGTTTCGTTCTTAAAGAGAAGGAGCCAGGGCTCTGTAACACCGTCAACGTCCACATTGATTTTAACTGTACAAGCGTTGATTTCCTCTGATTCATCAAGCTTATCAAGCTTGCCGTTTACTCTTAAATATTTAACTGCAACTGTTGCAAGGTCCATAAGGCAGATAGGCTTTGTTCTGCCAAGCTCCTCACGTGTTGCGATGTATTCATCATAAGTTTTCTGAAGAAGCTCGTCCTCAAACTCAACGTTATCAATAACAGTAAGGAAGGTTGTATGACGGCAATGGTCAGACCAATATGTATCAATCATACGGATTTCTGTTATTGTGGGGTCACGGTCCTCGGATTTGAAATACTGCTGACAGAATGCAATATCGTCAGCATCCATTGCAAGGCCGTACTCCTTGACGAAGCTTTCAAGACCTGCTCTGTCAAGTGCAATAAAGCCGTCAAGAGTTTTAACCTCTGTGGGAATTTCATACTGCATTGCAAGTGTTTCGGGCTTTTCAAGAACAGCCTCACGTGCTTCAACAGGGTTGATAACGTATTTCTTGATTTCAGCAAGCTCTGCCTCTGTAAGATTGCCGTAAAGAGCATAAACCTTTGCGCTCTTTACTGTGGGACGCTCGCCCTGTGAAATAATCTGAATACACTGAGCGGCTGAGTCTGCACGCTGGTCGAACTGACCGGGTAAGAACTCAACTGCAAAAACTGTTGCCCCGTCAACGTCGATATCTGCAGTTGCAATATCAAGCTGAGGCTCTGAGAAAACAGTTTTGATAGCGTAATCAAAAAGCTCTTCTGTAATATTTTCCGCATCATAGCGGTTGAACACGCGCACGTCCTCAAGGCTTTCAATGCCGAGAAGTGTGCGTACATCACCTAAAAGCGACTTTGCCTCATTGGCAAGCTCTTTTTTCTTTTCAACAAAAACTCTAAATACCATTATTCTTACTCCTTTATAGCCGCAAGTGCTTTTGCACCTATATCGTGACGGTAAAATGCATTACCGAAGCTGATTTTATCCACAAGGGCGTATGCAGAATCAATAGCAGACTTCAAATCACTCTCAACAGCAGTTGCACCAAGTACACGACCACCGTTTGTGAGAAGTTTGCCGTCTTTAAGAACTGCGCCTGCTACGTAAACATTATCATTTATTTCAACAGGGATAGTCATCTCAAAGCCTTTTTTGTATTCAACAGGATAGCCCTCGGATGCCATAATAACACAGCACGCACTCTTTTCACTGAATTTAACCTCAGTCTCGGCAAGAGTGCCGTTTGTTGTTGCCTGCATAATAGTGAGAAGGTCACTTTCAAGTAAGGGCAAAACAACCTGAGTTTCAGGGTCACCGAAACGGCAGTTATACTCAATAACCTTAGGTCCGTCAGGTGTAATCATAAGTCCGAAGTAAAGGCAACCCTTGAAGGTTCTGCCCTCTTTGTTCATAGCCTCAATAGTAGGAACAAAAATCTTTTCCATACACTCCTTGGCTACTGCCTCGGTGTAATAGGGGTTGGGAGCAACCGTACCCATACCGCCTGTGTTAAGACCGGTGTCATTGTCCCCTGCCCTTTTGTGGTCCATTGATGAAATCATAGGAACAACAGTTTTACCGTCTGTGAATGAAAGAACGGAAACCTCGGGACCTGTAAGAAATTCCTCAATAACAACGTTGTCACCGCTTGTGCCGAACATCTTGTCCTGCATCATTGAAACAACTGCTGACTTTGCCTCGTCACGGGTATTAGCAATAATAACACCCTTACCGAGTGCAAGACCGTCCGCCTTGATAACTGTGGGAATGGGAGCAGTTTCAAGATACTCCAGGGCTTTTTCCATATCATTGAATACTTCATAAGCCGCTGTGGGAATACCGTATTTTTTCATAAGGTTTTTTGAGAAAACCTTGCTGCCCTCAATGATAGCCGCCTTTGCCTCGGGACCGAAGCAAGGAATCCCCTTTTCATTGAGCGCATCCACACAACCGAGCACCAACGGGTCGTCGGGTGCTACAACTGCATAGTCAATTTTATTTTCAACTGCAAATTCTACGATTTTGTCGATATCCTTTGCACCGATATCAACACAGGTTGCATCCTGTGCCATACCGCCGTTACCGGGAAGAGCAAAAATCTCGGTAACAGATTTATTCTCTTTAATCTTCTTTATGATAGCGTGCTCACGACCGCCGCCACCTACAACCATTATTTTCATTTAATCAACCTCTATCAATGGTGGAATAATCTCATTCCTGTAAATGCCATTGTCATTCCGTACTTATCAGCACATTCAATAACAACATCATCACGGATTGAACCACCGGGCTCTGCAATGTACTTAACACCGCTGCGCTTTGCACGTTCAATGTTGTCGCTGAAGGGGAAGAAAGCGTCTGAACCGAGGGCTACACCGTCGATTGTCTCGAAGTATGCCTTCACGTCCTCATCTGTAAGGGGTGCAGGCTGTTCTGTGAAATATTTCTGCCAGTTGCCGTCTGCACAAACGTCCTCTTCATTCTTATTGATATATCCGTCAATAACATTGTCACGGTCAGGTCTGCCGAGAGTATCCTTAAAGGGAAGGTTAAGCACCTTCTCATGCTGACGAAGGAACCATGTGTCTGCCTTTGTACCTGCAAGACGTGTGCAATGAATTCTTGACTGCTGACCTGCACCAACACCGATAGCCTGACCGTCAACTGCATAGCAAACTGAGTTAGACTGTGTGTACTTAAGTGTGATAAGTGCGATTATAAGGTCACGGATTGCACTTTCAGGCATATCCTTGTTCTCAGTAACAATATTTGTAAGGAGCTCACGGTTGATTTCAAAGTTATTTCTGCCCTGCTCAAAGGTGATACCGTAAACCTGCTTATGCTCAATGGGAGCAGGAACGTAATTGGGGTCAATCTTTACAATGTTGTAGTTGCCCTTACGCTTTGATTTGAGGATTTCAAGTGCTTCCGGCTCATAGCCCGGAGCAATAATACCGTCAGAAACCTCGCGCTGAATGAGCTTTGCTGTTGTAACGTCGCAAACGTCTGAAAGAGCAACCCAGTCACCGAATGAGCACATTCTGTCAGTACCTCTTGCACGTGCATAAGCGCAAGCAAGGGGTGACTCGTCAAGGCCCTCGATATCGTCAACGAAGCAAGCCTTTTTGAGCTTGTCTGAAAGCGGAATACCAACCGCTGCAGATGTGGGGCTTACGTGCTTGAAGGATGTAACAGCAGGGAGACCGAGAGCCTCTTTGAGCTCCTTAACAAGCTGCCAGCTGTTAAACGCATCGAGGAAATTTATAAAACCGGGTCTGCCACAGAGAATCTCAATGGGGAGCTCACTGCCGTCAGCCATAAAAATCTTTGCAGGCTTCTGGTTGGGGTTACAACCGTATTTCAATTCAAATTCTTTCATTGTGATTACTCCTTATTTATTCTTATTTACAATTCTTGACTCGTACTCACCTGTTGCAAGGTCAATGTATCTTACAAAAAGCGAAACCTTGTTGTCCTCGTTAAGATTTGTCCAGATAAGGTCTGTAAGCTCATCAATGCTTACATCGGGAAGCTCAAGTGTTTTGGGCTCACCCTCAAAGCTGGGGAGAGGATTGCCGTCACACTTGTATGTATGAATAAACTTTGCCTTGCCGGGAAGGGGATTTGAATAAGCAAAAGTATATCTCTGACAGGATGAGCCGTCACCGTCTGCTGATTTGAGGATAGACATTGCATAATTCATATCACCGTTTTCAAGGCGGATAATACCTGAAATTCGGGGAGTGTAGTTAGGTGCATCATCCTCAAACTCACGGGTGCGAAGAGCCTGTTCAAAGGTCATCTGCTTATCCATAAGCTCGTAGATTGTGTCTGTCTGGTCACCGTTTGTAACGATTGTCTTGTTACCCAACACTCTCACGGGAGCATAGATAATAAGGTGGGGGTCAACCATCTTTGACTCGTCAAAAGCCTGAGTTCTGATGCCCTGACCGTCTTCAACAAACACACGGTTACGGCTGTTCTCACTTCTGCCCATAATGAAATATGCAGCTACCGCCTTTTTGCCGTCTGCACTTTTACCGATAACAATACCTCTGCCGTGATAAGGGAGAGAGTTGAGTTCATCGCGAAGATTTCTGATTTCCATATTATCTGTCCTTTCAAGTATTATTCACTGATTATTGTTTTGCCGTCTTTTACTTCGATTTTGCCGTCACAGAAAAGCTGAACTGCCTTGGGAAGAATTTTCCACTCAGCCTGCTCCATAATTCTTTTCTGGAGTGTTTCGGGTGTGTCACCCTCCTGAACCTCAACAGCCTTCTGAAGGATTATGGGACCTGCATCACACTCTGCGGTTACGAAGTGTACCGTTGCACCCGACACCTTAACGCCTTTTTCAAGTGCACTTTCGTGAACGTGGAGACCGTAAAAGCCCTTGCCACAGAACGAGGGAATAAGTGCGGGGTGAACGTTTATCATTTTATTAGGGAAAGCATCGCACACGTTTTCATCAAGGATAGTCATAAAGCCTGCATAAACAATCAGGTCTGCCTTTTCCTCAAGGAGTACATCACGCATAGCCTTGCTGTATGAAGCAATATCCCCATAGTCTTTTCTTATAAGTGTACGGGTTTTGATGCCGTTGTCTGAAGCCCTTGTAAGAGCGTATGCGTCTGCCTTTGATGCAATAACACAGGTGATTTCACCGTTACCAAGCTCTCCCCTGCCCTGTGCATCAATAAGTGCCTGCAGATTTGTACCGCCCCCTGAAACAAGGACTACAATATTCTTCTTAGGCATTTAAAACCCTTCTTTCAATTAAATATAATGATTATTCAAGAATAATCTTGTCGTCACCTTCAATAATTTCACCGATTACGTAAGCGTCGATGCCGTTATCCTTAAGAACTGAAAGTGATTCTTCAACCTCATCTGCAGGAACTACAATGCTCATACCAACGCCCATATTGTATGTGTTGAACATATCACGCTCGGGGATATTGCCCCACTCAGCAATTGTATTGAAGATGGGAAGCACTTTAACTGCAGACTTGTCAATCTTTGCACACAAGCCATCGGGGATTGAACGGGGAATATTCTCATAGAAGCCGCCGCCTGTGATATGAGAAATACCCTTAACGTTAACCTTTTCGATAAGAGCAAGAACAGGCTTAACATAAATCTTTGTGGGAACGAGCAAAGCCTCAGCAATACTCTTACCGCCTAATTCTTCACGCTTAACATAAAGCTCGGGGTTGTTGTTATCAATATCAAAAACCTTACGGCAAAGGCTGAAGCCGTTGGAATGAATGCCTGTTGAAGGAAGAGCAATAACAACGTCACCAACAGCCATTTTGCTGTTATCAATCATCTTAGGCTTATCTACAATACCAACTGCAAAGCCTGCAAGGTCGTAATCCTCCTCGGGCATAAGGCCGGGATGCTCAGCAGTTTCACCGCCTGTAAGTGCACAGCCAGACTGAACACAGCCCTCTGCAACACCGCTTACGATTTCTGCGATTTTTTCAGGAACGTTTTTACCGCAAGCAATATAGTCAAGGAAATAAAGGGGCTTTGCACCGACACAGATAATGTCGTTTACGCACATAGCAACTGCATCGATACCGATTGTGTCGTGCTTGTCCATAAGGATAGCCAATTTAACCTTAGTACCGCAACCGTCAGTACCTGATACAAGAATGGGATGCTCCATACCTGCAACGCAACCAAGGTCATAGCAACCGCCAAAGCCGCCAACATCATCCAATGAGCCTTCGTTACGGGTTCTTGCAACGTGCTTCTTCATAAGCTCAACCGCTTTGTAGCCCGCAGTAATATCAACACCTGCTGCTGCATAACTTTCTGATCTTGAATTCTTCATTGTTATTCTCCTTCAATATATTCGTCAAATTACTTACTTAATTAACCCTTACCGTTCCAGCAATAGGTACAAACCTCGTCCTCGGGAAGTCCGATTGCCTTTATGATACCCTCTAATGACTGGAACTCAAGTGATGCAAAGTTAAGCTTTTCGCAAATTGCTTTACGCATTTTTGCGCCACGCTCTGTGGAAGCATCGCTGTATTCTTCAATATACTTGAAGCCTTCCTCACCCTCAAGCTCCATAATAGTGCTTCGGGTAATCAGTTCAAGGTCTGATGTACCGCGGGAAAAGTTAAGGAACTTACAGCCGTACATAATGGGAGGACAAGCAGAGCGCATATGAACCTCTTTTGCACCGTTCTCGTAAAGGAACTCAACCGTTTCTCTGAGCTGTGTACCTCTTACGATACTGTCATCAACAAAGAGAAGTTTTTTGTCCTTGATAAGGTCATGCACGGGAATCTGCTTCATCTTGGCAACCCTGCTACGCTCTCTCTGGTTAGATGGCATAAAGCTACGGGGCCAGGTGGGTGTGTACTTAATAAAGGGTCTTGCAAAGGGAATACCGCTTTCATTAGCGTAGCCTATGGCGTGGGGTGTACCTGAATCGGGAACACCGCTGACATAGTCGATATCCTGTGCAACATTAGCCTCTTTGTCGGTCTGCGCCATAATCTGACCGTTACGGTAACGCATTATTTCAACATTTACACCCTCATAGCAGGATGTAGGATAGCCGTAATATGACCAGAGGAACGCACAGATTTTCTTTTTCTTTTGAGGCTTCACAAGAACCTCAACACCGTCGGGTGAAATTTCAACAACCTCACCGGGGCCAAGCTCCTTGTAATCCTCAAAGCCCAGCTTTTTGTAAGCAAAGTCCTCAAAGGATACGCAGTAGCCGTCATCACGCTTACCGATGAGCACGGGGATTCTGCCTACCTTATCGCGGGCGGCAATAATATTGCCGTTCTCCTTAAGGATAAGTATTGATGCTGTACCCTCGATAACATCCTGTGCGAAAGCAATGCCCTCGGCAAAGCTACTCTTCTGGTCAATCATTGCAGAAACAAGCTCGGTTGAGTTAATACCCGTGCTTGTCATTGCACCGAAGTGACCGCCGCTGAATGAAAGGTACTGTTTAACGAGTGCATCCTCGTTATTTATAATGCCGATTGTACTGATGGCATAAAGACCGTGGTTAGAACGCATAAGCAGGGGCTGTGCATCGCTGTCACTGATACAGCCGATAGCACTTGTACCTGTCATTTCATCGAGTATTCTCTCGAACTTAGTTCTGAACGGTGAATTTTCAATTTTGTGAATTTTACGTTGAAGACCCTTTTCGCTGTCGTATGCCGCAAGACCTGCACGACGAGTGCCAAGGTGCGAGTGATAGTCAACACCGAAGAAGGTATCAAGCACAGCATCATTTTTTGATGCCACTCCGAAAAATCCGCCCATAATACACCTCTTTTATAAATGCAAAATGCAAAATGCAGAATGCAGAATTATCGGGGAAGCTTTGCTTCCTAACAATTTATGAATTGAATTTATTTTCAACCGCAAGGTTCTTTTCAAGAACTGTTGCGGTGTCCTTGGCTCTTTTATCTGCGAGCTTCTGTTCGAGAACAGGCTCAGAAAGTGAAAGAATTTCAATAGCAAGGAGTGCAGAATTTACCGCACCGTCAATAGCAACTGTTGCTACAGGAATACCTGAGGGCATCTGTACTGTTGAAAGGAGTGCTTCCATACCGCCAAGGTTAGCGGACTTAATCGGAATACCGATAACGGGCAAGGTTGTGTTTGCCGCAACTGCACCTGCAAGGTGTGCCGCCATACCTGCCGCCGCAATAATTACACCGAAGCCGTTTGCACGGGCATTTTCGCTGAATTCCTTTGCCTGAACGGGAGTTCTGTGTGCAGAGAAAACGTGCACCTCATAAGGCACTTCAAAATCCTTGAGTGTATTTATTGCTTTTTCAACTACGGGCAAGTCGCTGTCGCTACCCATAATGATACCAACTTTTTTCATAAAAACATTCCTTTCGGGTATTACTTCAATTTTATAAAAAACAAAAAGGGCGCACCTATCCAATGAGAACAGGTGTGCCCAGACGGTCGGCTCAAAGTCCTGCTGAACACCCTTTCTGAGAGGGTGATTTTCTGCTCCTTCGTAGTTAATTCTACATTGCTCCGTCAGTCGCAGAAACGGGACTTTAAATAACACTACAATTTTAACATTTATACATTATAGTGTCAAGGCACACAGAGGTATAATAAAACCTCATTTACCTGCTATTTTATGGTCAAATTGACAATAGGTTAATTTGCTTTTGTTTCACAGTACATACAACGGTAAATGCCTGCATCTCTGTCTGTGAGCTTGAATACGTGGTTAATCTCCTGCTCCGTTGTTGTAATGCAACGGGGATTTTTACATTTGATAACGTTTGTGAGTGTTTCTGGAAGCTCAATAAAGCGTTTTTCAACAAGCTTGCCGTCGCGGATAATATTGATTGTAGCACCGGGGTCAACGTAGCCGATAACATCAAAATCAATCGGAATATCCGCATCAATTTTAATGATATCTTTTCTGCCGTGCTTTTTGCTGTTTACATTTTTGATAATGGCAACGGAGCAATCGAGCTCGTCAAGACCGAGGAGTTCATATATACGCATACCTCTGCCGGCAATAATATGATCAATTACAAAGCCGTTTGTGATGGAATCAACGTTCATTTTCCTGCCTCCTCTAATAATTTAAGTATAAGTGCCATACGGATATATTTTCCGTTAAGCACCTGCTTGAAGTAGCAAGCTCTTGGGTCGTCATCCACCGCAACCGAGATTTCATTTACTCGGGGCAGCGGATGCATAATGCAAAGGTCGGTCTTTGCATTTTTAAGCTTGCCCGGTTCAAGAATATAGCTGTCCTTAAGACGAAGATAATCCTCCTCGTTAAAGAAGCGCTCACGCTGTACACGTGTCATATAGAGAATGTCAAGCTTGGGCATTACACTTTCAAGATCTGTTGTCTGCTCGTAAGGAATATGATTCTTTTTAAGAACATCCTTTTTGACATAGCTTGGTAACTTAAGTTCTTCAGGAGAGATAAGTACAACCTTAATGCCCTTATATCTTGAAAGTGCGGTTATAAGTGAATGAACTGTTCTGCCGAATTTAAGGTCACCGCAGAAGCCAACGGTAAGATTATCAAAGCCGCCCTTTTCACGGCTGATTGTGAGAAGGTCTGCAAGAGTCTGTGTAGGGTGATTGTGACCGCCGTCACCTGCATTGATAACAGGGATGCTTGCAGCCTGTGCCGCAACAAGGGGCGCACCCTCCTTGGGGTGGCGCATTGCAATAATATCTGCATAACAGCTGATTGTTTTCGCAGTATCGGAAACGCTCTCGCCCTTTGCGGCAGATGAGCTGTTAGCCTCAGAGAAGCCGATTACACTACCGCCCAGTTCAAGCATTGCCGCCTCAAAGCTGAGACGTGTTCTTGTGGAAGGCTCAAAGAAAAGTGTAGCAAGCTTTTTGCCCTTGCACTTCTCAGCGTATTTTTCGGGATTTGCTATAATGTCATTAGCCGATGCAATAAGAGCATCAAGCTCTTCTACTGAAAAATCAAGAATATCAATAAGACTTCTCATTTTGCTCACATCCTTAATTTATTTAGCACCGTTTACCTCAAGGTACTTCTTGATACGGTCAACGTTTTCACGGTTCTTTTCATCCTCTTCAAGGTACTCGATAATGTCATAAACATCAACAACAGAATATACGGGGAAGCCGAATTCCTCGCCTACCTCTGCCATAGCAGATTTTTCTGTCTGACCCTTTTCCTTACGGTCAACCATAACGAATGTAGCGGCAACCTTTGTGCCCTTAAGACCTGAAAGTATATTCATACTCTCACGGATAGCTGTGCCTGCTGTGATAACGTCCTCAACGATAACGATTTCCTCACCCTCCTGAGGCTTGTAGCCAACGAACACACCGCCCTCACCGTGGTCCTTTTCTTCCTTACGGTTAAAGAAGAAGGGCACGTCAAGTCCGTTCTTTGCAAGTGCAACCGCAACGGAAACTGCAATGGGAATACCCTTGTATGCAGGTCCGTAAAGAACGGTTTTCTTGTTGCCCACCTTTTCAAAATATGCCTTAGCATAGAATTCACCAAGCTTGCAAATCTGCTCACCTGTTTTGATGTCACCTGCATTGATGAAGTAAGGGATTTTTCTGCCGCTCTTTGCAGTAAAATCACCGAATTTGAGCACACCTGCGCCCTCTAAAAACTGTATAAATTCTCTTTTGTAGCTTTCCATTTTATATCTCTCCTGTCTGTATTAGGTAAAGGATTTTATTATACGCACCCCTGGTGCTAGAACCCTCCACCACACCAAAACAAGTTTCGGTGCGGTCCCCCTCCCTTCGCCAGGGAGGTTTATTCGGTAAAAAATTTTATTTTAATCACAGAATTCTTCCACGCAACGGTTATATGCCGCAACGGGATCCTCCGCCGCTGTAATGGGTCTGCCCACAACAATGTAGTCAGAGCCGATTTCCTTTGCCTGTGCAGGGGTCATAACTCTCTTCTGGTCACCAACATCACCGTCCGCAAAACGAACACCGGGTGTGATTGTAAGGAACTCACTACCGCAGATTTCGTGCACCTTACCTGCCTCAAGAGGTGAGCAAACAACACCGTCGAGACCTGCAAGCTTTGCATTGTGAGCATAGTGCATAACAACCTTGTCAATAGGCTCATTGATAAGCAAATCCTTCTCCATACTCTCCTGGTCTGTTGAAGTAAGCTGTGTTACTGCAATAAGGAGAGGTCTTGTGCCGTCCTCACGTGTAAGGCCTTCAATGGCAGCCTCCATCATACGGCAGGTGCCTGATGCGTGAAGGTTTGTGATATCAACATCAAGGTTTGAAAGAACCGACATAGCTTTCTTTACTGTATTGGGGATATCGTGAAGCTTAAGGTCAAGGAAAATCTTATGACCGCGCTTTTTGATTTCTTTTACGATTGAGGGGCCCTCTGCATAGAAAAGCTCCATACCGATTTTTACGAAGGGCTTTCTGCCACCCTCAAATTTGTCAAGGAATTCGAATACCTTTTCTGCGCTTGAAAAGTCGCAAGCAACAATTACGTCTCTACCCATTATTTTGCTCCTCCTATTATATCACTGAGATTATTAATACCGTATTTGTCCATAGCCCTCGGCAGGTCGTTGATAATATCACGGCAAGCGTAGGGGTTAACAAGGTTTGCCGCACCTACCTCAACTGCAGATGCACCTGCAAGCATAAGCTCGATTACGTCCTCGGCAGTTGTAACACCGCCCATACCGACGATGGGGATATTTACTGCATTTGCAACCTGATAAACCATTCTTACTGCCACAGGGAAAATTGCACTGCCTGAAAAACCGCCCATTTTGTTTGCGATAACAGGCTTTTTTGTTTTAAGGTCAATCCGCATACCGAGGAGTGTGTTTATAAGGCTGATACCGTCTGCACCTGCCTCCTCGCAAGCCTTTGCGATTGACACAATATCTGTAACATTAGGTGAAAGCTTGATAATAACAGGCTTTGTTGTCACCTTTTTAACAGCCGCAGTAACCTCTGCCGCCGCCTCGGGGTTTGTGCCGAAGCTCATACCACCGCCGTGCACGTTGGGACAGCTGACATTCACCTCAAGCCAGCCAACCTGCTCACATTTATCAAGCTGTTCACAGGTGTAAGCATAATCCTCAACGGCAAAACCGCTGACGTTAGCCATAACCTTTTTATCAAAACACTTTGCAAGCTTGGGTAATTCCTCACCGATAACCTTTTCAACGCCCGGGTTCTGAAGTCCCACCGCGTTTATCATACCCGCGGTGCACTCTGCAATTCGGGGTGTGGGATTACCGAAACGAGGGTCCTTTGTTGTACCCTTGAATGAGAAGGTACCAAGCACATTTATATCATAAAGCTCTGCGAATTCATAACCGAAGCCGAATGTTCCGCTGGCAGGAATAATCGGGTTGTCAAGAGTAATTCCGCAAAGGTCAACACTTAATCTTCCCATAAAATTTCCTCCTTTTTAAGAACAGGGCCTTCCTTACAGATTCGCTTATAGCCTGTGATTGTTTTACAGGAGCAACCCATACACGCACCAAAGCCACAGCCCATACGCTCCTCAAAGCTGAACTGACCGCTTGTAGTAGTTGCCTTATAGAGTGCCTTCAACATAGGCTCGGGACCGCAGGTGTAGAAGTATGAGTAATCCATACCCTCAAGGGCATTTGTAACGAAGCCCTTCACACCGTATGAGCCGTCTGCAGTTGCAACAGTGACGTCACAACCGAGAGCCTTGAAATCCTCCTCACAGAAGATTTCCGCCTTTGTGTTAAAGCCGAGAATAACCTTAACACTTTTACCCATATTAACGAGCTCTTTTGCAAGCATATACATAGGCGGAACACCAACACCGCCACCGATAAGCACGGGGCTGTCCCCTGCAACCTCAAGGTCATATCCGTTGCCGAGACCTGTAAGAACGTCAAGCTCCTGACCGACTGTCATAGTAGCCATCTGCTCAGTACCCTTACCTACCACCTTATAGATTATTGTAAGCACATCACCCTGACAGTCGCAGACTGAAATAGGTCTGCGAAGGTAAAGACCGTCAAGCTGAATATTCACAAACTGACCGCATCTGATACCCTCGGTATCACCCTGAAGGCACATTTTATAAACCGTGTCAGTCAGCTGTGTGTGCTGTGTAATTTTAAAAATTGTCTGTTTCATATTTAACCTCAAGCATCAATTGTTGAAATTGTGATTGTTGACTCCTCAAGAGCATCAAGGAGAACTCGCACCGTATCAAGTGCAGTAAAGATATTTACGTTGTTCTCAATAGCGTAACGGCGGATTTCAAGACCGTCATTTGCAGAGCCTGTTGAACCGATATCCTTTGTATTGATAACGTAAGCAATGTGACCCTGACGAAGTGCCTCGGGGATTTCCTCACTGCCGTCGCTGATTTTACCGAGAGCGTGAGTGCGGATTCCGTTCTCCTTAAAGAACTTTGCAGTACCCTCTGTCGCCTGAATGTTAAAGCCGAGATTGTAGAAGCGACGGATAAGAGGAAGTGCCTCGTCCTTGTCCTTATCTGCAATGGTTGCAAAAACAGTACCGTAATTCTGAAGGTGCATACCTGATGCCTGAAGTGCCTTGTAAAGCGCACGGTTAAGCTTGTTGTCGTAGCCGATAGCCTCACCTGTTGACTTCATTTCGGGTGAAAGGTAAGCATCAAGACCTCGGATTTTATTGAAGGAGAATACGGGTACCTTTACGTACCAACGATTCTTTTCCTGAGGATATATATCGAATATACCCTGCTCCTTAAGGCTCTTACCCATAATGACCTCTGTTGCGATATCAGCAAGTGAGTAGCCTGTTGCTTTTGAAAGGAAGGGAACTGTTCTTGATGAACGAGGGTTAACCTCGATGATGTAAACATCATCCTTTTCGTCGACGATGAACTGGATATTGTAAAGACCGATGATACCGATGCCAAGGCCAAGCTTCTTAGCATACTGAAGAATGATGCCCTTAACCTTGTCGGAGATACTAAACGAGGGGTAAACGCTTATGGAGTCACCTGAGTGAACACCTGTCTTTTCAACAAGCTCCATAATACCGGGGATGAATACATCTCTGCCGTCGCAGATAGCGTCAACCTCAACCTCTTTACCCTGAATGTACTTATCAACGAGAACAGGCTTGTCCTCGTCAATTTCAACGGCTGTTTTGAGATAGTGTCTCAACTGTTCCTCGTTAGCAACAATCTGCATTGCACGGCCACCGAGAACAAAGCTGGGTCTTACAAGCACGGGATAACCGATTTCACTTGCCGCCTTGATACCGTCCTCAATCTTTGTAACTGCCTTGCCCTTAGGCTGAGGAATACCGAGATTGGTAAGGATTTTTTCGAAGCTGTCTCTGTTCTCTGCGCGTTCGATAGCATCGCAGTCTGTACCGATAATCTTAACACCGCGCTTCATAAGAGGCTCTGCAAGGTTAATAGCAGTCTGTCCGCCGAGAGAAGTAATAACACCATCAGGCTTTTCAAACTCAATGATGTTCATAACGTCCTCGGGAGTGAGGGGCTCGAAGTAAAGCTTGTCCGCAGTTGTGTAGTCTGTTGAAACGGTTTCGGGGTTATTGTTGATGATAATAGCCTCGTAGCCTGAGTTTTTGATTGTGGTAACAGCGTGAACAGTTGAATAGTCAAACTCAACGCCCTGACCGATACGGATGGGACCTGCACCGATAACAACGATTTTCTTCTTGTCTGTGAGTATGGAGTCGTTCTTATCTGTGTATGATGAATAGAAGTAAGGAATGTAAGCATTTGTGTGGCAGGTATCAACCATACGGAACACGGGGAACATACCCTCTGCCTTACGGAGATTGTAAACCTCGATTTCATCCTGATCCCAGAGCTTTGAAATAAACTTGTCACCAAAGCCCATTTTCTTTGCCTCGAGGAGAACTGCCTTGTCACCTACGTTCTCTTTAAGCTTATTTTCCATATCAACAATTCTCTTGAATGCTTCAAGGAAATATGTTGTGATTTTTGTAATATCGTGGAGCTTTTCCAATGACATACCGCGACGAATAAGCTCTGTTACGGCAAAGATTGTGTCATCCTTAAACTCTGCAAGATAGCTGACAAGCTCATCCTCTGTCATATTGTCAAACTTGGGAAGATGGAAGTGATATGCACCTGTTTCAAGTGAACGAACAGATTTGAGAAGACACTCTTCAAGGTTTGAGCCGATACCCATAACCTCACCTGTTGCCTTCATCTGTGTGCCGAGAGTGTTTGCAGCAGATGCGAACTTATCAAAGGGGAATCGAGGAAGCTTTGCAACGATGTAATCAAGGCGTGGCTCAAATGCCGCAGTTGTGTTTGCAATTGTAATATCCTCAAGTGCCATACCGACTGCAATCTTGGCAGTAACACGTGCAATGGGATAACCGCTTGCCTTTGACGCAAGTGCAGATGAACGTGAAACTCGGGGGTTAACCTCAATAAGGAAGTATTCACTTGTTTCGGGGTTGAGTGCAAACTGAACGTTACATCCACCCTCGATTTTAAGCTCGCGGATAATCTTGATAGCAGAATCGTTGAGCATCTTAAGGTCGTGGTCATTGAGGGTAAGTATGGGAGCAACAACAAGTGAGTCACCTGTGTGAACACCTACGGGGTCGATATTTTCCATACCACAGATTGTGATAGCGTGGTCGTTTGAGTCACGCATAACCTCAAACTCGATTTCCTTGTAGCCCTTAACGCTCTTTTCAATAAGTGCCTGATGAACGGGAGAAAGCTTGAAAGCATTTGTACCGATTTCAATAAGCTCTTCTCTGTTAGCCGCGAAGCCGCCACCTGTACCGCCAAGTGTAAATGCAGGACGAACAACTATAGGATAGCCGATTCTTTCAGCCGCCTCAAGTGCCTCGTCAAGGCTGTATGTAATTTCAGAAGGAATTGTAGGCTCACCGATTGACTGGCAAAGCTCCTTGAAAAGCTCGCGGTCCTCAGCACGCTCAATACTCTCACTGCTTGTGCCGAGAAGCTCAACACCACACTCCTTGAGAATACCCTTCTTCTCCAACTGCATTGCAAGGTTAAGACCTGTCTGTCCGCCGATGCCGGGAACAATTGCATCGGGACGCTCATATCTGAGAATCTTTGCAACGTATTCCAATGTAAGAGGCTCCATATAAACCTTATCTGCAATAGTTGTGTCTGTCATAATTGTAGCAGGGTTTGAGTTTGCAAGAATAACCTCATAGCCCTCTTCCTTAAGTGCAAGACAGGCCTGTGTGCCTGCATAATCGAACTCTGCCGCCTGACCGATAACGATAGGGCCTGAGCCGATAATCAAAACCTTTTTGATGTCTGTTCTCTTTGCCATACGAGAATCCTCCTGAACGATATATAATTAATTAGATTTGATAACTTTTTCAAATGCAAAATGCAGAATGCAGAATGCAAAATTAAAGGAACGCTACGCGTTAATCATATTGCTTTCGCATAATTGAATTGCCGCGAAGTTTTTCCTCCCTAACCCTAGGGAGGGGGACCGACGCCATTGACGTCTGTGGTGGGTAGTTCCACTAAATATTCGTCTTCTGTTGGACAGAAGTAATATCTTAAAAATGTTCGGAAGCGAAGCTTCCCCGATAATTCTGCATTTTGCATTTTGCATTCTGCATTATCATCGTTAATTATGCTTACTTCTTATAGACAACTTTACCGCCGCACACCGTCAGCACACATTCGCTCTGCACGGGTACGCCCTCAAAGGGAGTTGCCTTGCCCTTTGAAAGGAAGTCTGCGGAGTTGATTGTTACTTCCTTCTCCAAATCCCACACGGTGTAGTCAACACCCAAGGGTATATTAAACCTTTTACGGGGATTTACTGCCATAAGCTCAACAAGCTTTTCCAAAGTGATAATCCCTGTTTTCACAAGGTTTGTGTACATAACCTGAAATGCGGTTTCGATACCCACGATACCGAAAGCACTGCCTTGGAGACCCTTGCTTTTTTCCTCCTTGGAGTGGGGGGCATGGTCGGTGGCAATCATATCAATTGTACCGTCCTTGATACCCTCAATAAGCGCAAGCCTGTCCTCCTCGGAGCGTAAGGGCGGATTCATTTTAAACGAACCGCTTTCCTCAAGGTCATTTTCATCAAGCACAAGGTAATGAGGACCTGTTTCGCAGGTGATGTCAACACCCTCTGCCTTGGCTTTTCTTATGATATCCACACTCTCCTTTGTGGAGATGTGACAAACGTGGTAGCTGCAGCCTGTTTCCTTAACAAGCTCAATATCCCTTGCAATGGGCTTCCATTCGCTTTCACTGCATATACCCTTGTGGCCGTGCTCCTTTGCGTATGCACCGTCGTGGATATATCCGCCGTAAAGAAGTGAGTTATCCTCACAATGGGCAACAATCATTTTACCGAGTGATTTTGCCTTAAGCATTGCCGCCCTCATCACATCATCACTCTGAACACCCTTGCCGTCGTCGGAGAATGCGAAGGCATCCCCTGCCATAGCATCCATATCGGAGAGCTCCTCACCCTTCTGCCCCACAGTAATTGAAGCATAGGGGTAAACATTTATGCAGGCATCTGCCTTTATGAGGTCTGTCTGCATTTTCAGGTGTTCGGCACAATCGGGCACAGGGTCAAGATTGGGCATTGTGCACACTGCGGTGTAACCGCCCCTTGCAGATGCCTTACAGCCTGTTTCAATAGTCTCTTTATAAGAAAAACCCGGCTCACGAAAATGCACATGCACATCGCAAAAACCGGGAAAAACAATATATTTATCAGAATTGAAAACAGAAAGGGTATCATCAGCAGACAAATGCTCTGCAACGCCCTCATAAAAAGGCGCTTGTCCCATTCCTGCGTCAGCAAGTTTAATTGTTTTGACTTTGAGCTGCTGTATCATAGTAATCCCTTCCGAAACGATTTTATAAAAAAATTAGCCCTGCACTTGGCAAGGCTGAACACACAAAAACATTGATACAGTTTTACCTGTACCCAACATATTCAACATTCATCTTGCCGATCTCTCTGTATCGACTTAAAGACCTTAATAATAATATCATAACCGCCCTGTTTGTGTCAATAGAACAGGGCGGTTTTTGTAAATTCCAAAGCGTAGTTTTTAGGTAGAAATTTTCACGCTTTTTTAGTTAATTTTAACGAATTTATTTTTTATAGTATTTACCGCTTTCCTTCAGGTAATTTATGAGCATAAGTGCCCAATCGGTCTGAATCATATCATAACCCCTGTCGGCAAGCCAGCCCCAGCCGTAATCCTCGCTTACGGTAAATGCGGTATCGTCACTGTGACCACCTGCAAGCTGTTCCTTGTAATCATAGATTATGGAGTTCACCCACACCAGCCTACCGTCACGGTGCATCATATCAATAAACTCAGGGCTTGCCATATATGAGCACTCATTCTCAAAAAGCACCTCTGCACCGATGTAATTGATGTTACGCTTCATAAGCTCCTCGTGGTAAGGGTGCTCATCTCTCACAATGGGCATAAATGCCACGTCGGGGCAAAAATCCTCAACCGTCTTAATAATGTTGGGCGACAGCTTGCTTTTTACAAGCACCTGGTCAATCATACCGTGGCGCTTGATTGCATCATAAATCATCTCAGGATTATCCCAGAATTTGTCAATATTTATAAAGCACCTGCCCTTGAACTGCTCAAGAAAATCGTCAAAGGTTGCCACACCGAACTGTGTAACGGAATTGTCAAAGTTGACGTATCGTTCCTTGGCAATCCTTTCGAACTTCATCCGCTTGAAGTTCATCTTCTTATTAAAATGGTCTTCTTCCATACCCGGGTGGAAAATGAACAGCTTATTGTCACGGCTGCGGCTAACGTCAACCTCAATCATATCTGCCCCCTGCTTAAGGGCAATTTCATAAGCAGTCAGGGTGTTACAGGGTATGTTACCCCCACAAGCACCCCTGTGAGCAACCACAATTATATTTTCCTTTGCTTTTTCGAATAAATCAAATTTCATAAATTCACCCCTGAACAAGGATTTAATTTATTCTATCATAAAGAAACAATAAATGCAAAAAATTATTGTTCGTCGCCTGTCTGCAGTTGCCGTAACAATACTTTTAAAAAATTTTCGGCCTGCCTCTCCGTTTAAGAAAGGCAGACCGCAAAAACACTTTATTACATCATATTACCCCGCTACCGCAATTTCACTTCGTGCAAGGAACTCATTATCGTACTCCTCAAGGAAATCCGGGTTCTTTTCGATAAATTTATCAAGGCTTTCCTTTGCCCTTTTGCTGATAATGTTCATATCGAAAACATCACGGTACAAGGTTCTGTCCGAAAGAGGCTGATTTTCATTGAGCTCGTTATCAAAGGGATGAATATATATGTCCTCGGATAAATGCAGGAGCGTTCCCTTTGCCTGAAATGCCACATCAGGATTTTTATCCTCTGTAAGCTGAATAATCACAGGCAAAGCATTTATTCCCAATGACTCAAGCAAATCAACGTCAATACTGTGAACCTTACCGTCTTTATATGCCTTGTAGTTATACTCTGCGATAACGGTATTAATATCAACAACAGATATCAGTATAACGGTAAGTGCACAAACAAAGGTAATCACCTTGATATACGGGATTTTTCTCACAAACAAACGAACCAACAAAACAAGGAATATTACTGCAAGCATAATCATAAATACACTTGTCAGCACGCGCAGACGTGTAAGACCGTACATTGAAATATACTTTGCCATTTTAACAAATGAGGTTGCAATGTAAAACTCCGTAAACAGACACAGGAAGGTAAGCAATGCCTTTGTTAAGGCAGAAACCTTGTTGTTATCCTTTCTCCTTATAAGCACCATCGTAAGAGTCAGAATCAACAGGTTAATGAATGCAATTGCCGCCATCTGAAAAAAGCCGTCCCTTGCAAACTGTGATGCAGAGTAACCCTCGGGCAATAAGAAGGCAAATGCTTTTGTAATGTATGCCAGCTGTGAAATCAGGTAAATGCAATAGACAACTGAAATCATTGCAAGGAAGGTGTTTGCGGTAACCGCTGACAGCCTTGCATTAAGCTTTTTCAAGGGCTTTTTTCTGAGACCCTCACCCTTTTTCAACGCAAAGAAGTGAGAAAAAATAAAGGGAGTAAACACAACCGACAGAATTACCGCAAAGATAAATGTTGCCACGTTATCAAAAATAATCGTCACTAACGATTCAAATGCAACGTCGGTTGATGACAAAAGTCCCATAACAAGGCACATCACAGGGAAGGCAATTACAACACCCAAAGCAGAACTTACAAAAGCCCTTGATTTTGAAGCCTTAAGGTGTTCTTTAAATGAGCGCACCATAACGGAAAATTTTGTAAAGAAGCACTTGAATGCAACAAGCGTTGAATCAATAGCCAACAGATATGTACTTTCCTTAACATTTACGTTGCCCGAAATACCGCTGAGGGCAAAGGATGACGAAAACAACAGAAAAAGAAAGCTGATAAACTTTATCAATCCGTCATTATTAAAGGAATAAGATGCTATCAGCACAACTGACAGTAAATACATTAATAATGAAAAAACAGTATTCTTCTTACTGCTGTTCCACACGTATATAAAGCCAAAGGTAAAAAGCACCGTTACACTCAGGGAAAAGCCGAAGTTAAAGCCGTTGAATATACCCACCTGAAAAACTGCAAACATTAGCACAAAGCCAATTATAAAGCCTGCTATATCGGGCTTTGTTATTTTATGGCGTGGCTTATTAGGCAGCTGATAATTGTAATTCCCGTAATTATTTCCGTAATACCCGTTATTGAACGGGGGCACGGCTCCGTTATTATAAACGGGAGTATTATTATTTTGTAAACTGTCCATAATCAATCCTCCGAAGAATATTCAAGAATATCCCCGGGCTGACAATTAAGCTCCTTGCATATTGCAGACAGGGTGGAAAAGCGTATAGCCTTTGCCTTACCCGTCTTTAATATAGACAGGTTTGCCTGAGTCAAGCCGATTTTAGCGGCAAGCTCCCCCGAAGACATCTTTCTTTTTGCTAACATTACATCAAGATTCACAATTATTCCCATATTTACACCGTCAAATCATTTTCATTTTTAATATCAGTACCGTATTCAAAAGCATTTTTGAGCACCCTCAGGAACAGCCACATACACATAGCTGCAGCCGGTATGGGGAATCCTGCAAGGAAATAATAGCACAAGGGCAATGTAAAGGGAACTACGGACAGACACGCATATGAAAGGATTTTCAGATATTTAACTGTTTGTCTTGTAAACACCTCCCCCTTCTTAAGATTGAATAAAAACTTAATAGTACAATACAAGGTAACTGCGGCAGATGGTGAGCAGATATAAAAAACACCAATCAATGCCTTCAATGCACCCTCGCTTTTATGTGCGGCATCACAGTAAATCGTAAACACGTGAGGTCCGATAAATAACATCACGGCAAAAAATGCGCTTAATACAAAAGCAAGTGCAAGTGTTAAGTTAATAGATTTTTCTGAATGTTTCATAAAACCATCTCCTTGGGCAAAAAATACTCCTATTTTTATCGTTTGTCAATAAAAATTTATCGTTTGTTACCATTTTGTAACAAACGACTAATGTGTTTTTACAGCAAAAAGATTTCAAGAACCAACATAATCAGAACAAAAAGTTGTTGTATATTCTACCTCTCTGGCTTAAGAGAGGGGGCAAGGAGCACGACCGCCGCCTGTGGCGGATGCAGGGAGTGTGAGTTGGCGTAGTGGTCAAAATTGTGCGAAGTGAACAACGAGCAAACAATTTTGGGTACCACAAGAGGACTTACTATTACTTACTTAAACAACAAGCTTTCAAGCGTAAAATAAACTTATTGGCGGTCTGCCTCTCTGGCTTAAGAGAGGTAGACCACCAACCGCCTTATTGTTTCGTGTTTAAATTTTGTATTCAGTTAGTAAAGCCTCGCATCAATTTAGTTTAGCGGTAGCGTTATAATCGCAACGCAGTTCTGAAATCTGCCATTTGCCAATTGTAATTTGCAATTTGTTTTACGCCACAACCTTATTCACAACTGCCTGATAATCATTTACGTCAATTTCGTAGGATTTATCAAGGTCAGCAGCTTTTCTTGTTATCTTGTCGCCGATTTCACCCAGACCGTTTACCTGTCGGGCAATAATCTGCGCATCGAGGGCATCCACAACGCTGTCACCGTTAACATCACCATAAACCACAATGGTGTATTCCTGCATAAGGTCAACGTGGTCAACATCGCCGTAAACCTTAACCTTGGCGCCTGTGCCGTAAAGCTTTGTTTCGCCACTTGAATATGAGGGCTTTACAACGATATTTTCACCCAATTCAGTGAAAACGCCTGAGGTTGAGTTGATGTTTTCGGAGCTGTGTGTGTAGATAAGCTTGTCACCAAAATCAACAACAGTATCCTCTGTGCAAAGAATCTTAACGTGGGCATTTGCACAAAGTCCCGAACGGATTTCAAGCACGTTACCGTTCTCCACACTCGTAGCAATACAGTAATAGTATCTGTACTTGAACTCGTCATTAGTCTGTGTTAAGGCATCTGCAGGTATAAATGTATTCTGTGTCTGGTTTGCAAGTATCACAGAGTCTGAACGGTCATCCTCATTGCAGGCATACCATTGGTAAGTAAGGTCAAAGCCAACAGGCTCAAAGGAAATTTCACTTTCGTGATTAACTCCTGCTTTCGGAACGTCATTAAGGAAAGCCTCTGTTTCATTCAGCCTTCTGTATTCAATGCCCAATTCCTCACAATATTCGCCAACACAGGTATATTCGGGAGCAAACACAATTCCCTCGTATGATTCAGGGTAGAAATCCTTAACGTCGGAGCCTATCACAACATATTCACACTCAGGCAAATCCCCTATCATTTCAACATTTTCCATAGCAAGCGAATACATTACAATTCCGTTAAATGCGCCATCCTCAATCACCTTAAGCTTAGGCATTACATAGTCATTGCTGCTGCTCTGATTCAGTTCATCAATAAATGTTCCCTTCAGGCAATCCGTACCCATACTCTGAAGATTGGTGAAATCAAATTCTGTAAGGGAGAATGCCTGGCAATCATAGAATGCCTCTTTACCTAAAGCCGTGAAGTTAACGGTAAATCTTGTTGAGTTTCCGTTATTAAGCTCATTGAGTGAATAGCAGTTTTTAAAGCATTTGTCGGGAATAGCCTGACTGCCGGGGAGCGATACCGTTGTCAGCATGGTGCAGTTCTGGAAGGCGCCCTCGCTGAGCTTAACATTA
The DNA here is from genome assembly GCA_045532945.1 of Acutalibacteraceae bacterium. GTDB lineage: Bacteria > Bacillota > Clostridia > Oscillospirales > Acutalibacteraceae > DTU089. Next base: position 37,868 of record JAZSGZ010000003.1, on the reverse strand, counting down.
TAATCAAAGTTTGCCTGTGTAAGGTCCTGACAATCTGCAAAGGCATATTTACCGACAGTCCTGCAGACAGGAAGACTCAGATAAGTAAGCTTTGTACCGAAGAAGGCATATTCTCCGACCTTTTCAATCAGGCTACCGTCAAATTCGGAAAGCTTTGTGTTTTCAAAAGCACCATTGCCGATTTCCGTAACTTTATTCATCTCAACCTCTGCAAGGTTGGGGTTTTCCGCGAAATAATTATCGGGAATACTCTCTACGCCGTTGGCGCCGAAGAAAACCAACTGAGGCTTATCTGCAACGTAGCTCACACCGTTTTCATCATAAAGGCTCTCCACTCCGTACAGACCCAGGTTCCTTATATTCACACAACCGTCAAATGCATTTGACGGCATATTGTCCGGTGTCATAGTGTAATATAATTCCACAATTTCAAGCGCGGTACAGTCCTTAAATGCATACTCACCGATACTGTCGGGATATCCGACCACATCTGTGAGTTGTGTGCATCCGCTGAATGCATAGTCACCCACATACTCAACAGCACCCAGGTCAATGAGTGTAAGGGGTGTGTTTGCAAATGAGTATTTACCGATTGTAAGCAACTTTTCACCGAAAGCAAACTCGGTGATTCCCGTGTCACAGAAAGCATAGTTACCTATTGTCTTGGCATTATTGAAGGAAACAGAGGTAAGATTTCTGTAGCCTCTGAGGAAGTTTGCAGGAACTGCCGTAACGGCATTTGCGCTGAAGCTCTTAAGATTATCTATACCTTCAAGTGCAAAGTTACCGTTTTCGTCAGTCGGCATAAACAGAACCGAGTTAAGGGATAAATTTTCAAGTGAAGTACAGCCCTCTAACATATCGGGCTTGAAGGTCTGGAGTGAGTTTGCGCTGAACTTCTGCAGACCTGTACAGTTGCGGAATGCACCTGTTTCAATCTCGGTAACCAAAGGAATACTGAGCGTGATAAGTGATTCACAGTTCATAAAAGCTTCCTCACAGATGTGAGTTACCTTATCCATATATATTTCATCAAGCTTTGTACAGCCCTTAAACGCACCCTTGGGTATAACAGGAGTGCTTTGTATATTTATAAGCTCAAGGTTGGTAAACTTTGAGAAGTTGAAGGTATCAAAATCTTCTTCGGTAATATTGTTCATACCGTTAAAGCCGATTTCCAGAACAGATTCCTCACTACCCTCAAAGATAGCCATATCTATTCTTGGAGCCTTCGGCAAATCAACATATACAAGGTTATCACAATCCGCAAATGCTCTTTCGCCGAAGGTTGTGGCATTGAAGTTAGGTTCCGTAATAGTTGAGTTACAGAATGCTTCTGCACCGATTTCAACCGCTGAGCTCATATATACCTTCTGGATTTTTCTGTGATCCTTAAAGTATTCTGCAGGAACCCTCAGTGCAACCCCTGCCGAGAAGGTTTTGAGATTTGGAAGATAATCCACCATTTTGTAGCCGGCTGCCAGCTCCGCTGAACCGAATGTCATCGTTTCAACATTAGTACAGCCCGAGAAATAATATGGCCCGAAGTTACCTAGCTTCGCCATTTTTACTGTTTTGAGGGTTACAATGTTGTTAAAGGCTCCGCTGCTGAGTGTTTCAACAAGCGGTGCATCAACCTCGGTCAAGGCGGTGCCCTTGAAAGCATACGCACCGATACTCGTCACCTTTGCAAAAGAGAAGGTTGACAAATTATTGCAGCCTGTAAAAGCATAGTCAGGTATTTCTCCTGCATAGTTGACAGCCTTAAAGGTTTCGAGTAAGGGGAAATAATTTGAAATCTGATTATATCCCACGTCAAGGGTTGTAAGACCGGCAAAGGTAAATGACTCTATATTTTCACAACCGAAAAATTGATCGGGATTAAACTTGAGAAGCTTTGCCATTGTTACGCTTGTGAGACTTTTACAGTTATAGAATGCATTTTCCGAAAGTGCGCCCACCTTTGCAAGTGTAAGCTTTGTAAGTGCAGTATTACCAAAAGCATATTGACCGATTGACGTTGCATTGCTTGCCGTAACAGTAGCAAGTGCATTACAATCATAGAATGTATATTCAGGAATAATCTTAACGCTGTTTATGTTTACATTTTTCAGAGCTTTGCTACCTTCAAACACGCTGTCTCCAAGCTCACTCAGGTATGTGAGGGTAACTCCCGTAAGGTTTTCGCAGTAAGCAAACGCATTTTTTCCTACAAAGTTTGCATATGGGAAAGAAACGGACGTAATTCCTGAGCCGTAGAATGCTCTGTTTCCGATTGATGTAACATTACCTGCCGTTACATTTGTAACAGAGGAGTTTTCAAATGCGCTGTCGCCGATTGATGTAAGCGAAGGTGCAGAAACACTCTGAAGCGACGTGCAACCGTAAAATGCTCTGTCACCGATTGTTTTGAGAGCAGAAAAAGAAACAGATCTGAGAGAAGTAAAATCTTTGAACAGCTCTGTGGGAATATCCGTAACAGCTGATAAATCGAGCATCTGCAGATTTTCGCAACCTGCAAAGGTTGTAGAATCAAGTGTGGTTACTGACGGTGCAAAAACGGATATAAGACTCGTACAGCCTGCAAAGGCACCCTCCTCCATATCCACAACGTATTTACTGAATGTAACTGTCTCAACATCCCTATTACCGCTGAAGGCACTTGCCGAGACACCCGTTACCACGCTACCGTTACAGTACTGAGGAACGTTTACTATAACACTTGTGCCCGTGTATCCCGTAAGAACACCGTTTTCATCAACCTGAAACTGGGAGGCATCAATACTGCTCTTAGGATATGTGGCTGTGCTTGTACCACTATTCTTGTAGCCTGCACAGATTGCATAGGCATAAAGTGTTACGGTCTCCTCTATTTTCACAGGACCCGTATATGACAGCCACGTTGAATCTGCCATATCAGATGTACGGTAAAGAATTTCTGCACCGCTTGTGGAGCAGGTAAGCTCCACATTCAACCAACCCGCAAACTCTGCAGGCTCGGGAGCAAACACAGGAGTAGCACACGTCACCGTGCTACGCACGAGTGCACCGGGCACAACGTAACGGATATTGTGTGTACCACCACCTCTTGTGGTGCTGGCATACAGAGTTGAATAAACCTCTTCGGGAGTGAGTGTGCTGTCATCTGCAAGAAGATATGCGGCAGCAGATGAAATAAAGGGAGCCGCCATTGAGGTACCCGACATAACCTTATATGTATTATCAAGGTGAGTGCTGAGAATATTCACACCGGGAGCCGACAAATCCTTAGCTGAGCCCCAGTTGGAGGTATCCGCCTTATAGCGTGTGGTGTCAATCGAAACAACACAAATTACTTCCTCGAAGCTGGCGGGAGTATATGTGGTTGTACCTACATTTTCGTTATTGTTACCTGCTGCGGCAACGATTGTTATGCCTGCATCGTAAGCTTCCTTGATAACCTCGTGGATAAGCTCGCTGTCACCTCTTTTACTCATACTGAGGTTGATGATATCAACACCGTCCTCAATGGCAGCCTGAATACCAAGGTAAACCTGGGTGTCGGTACCCTGACCCGAATCGTCAAGAACTTTATAGGGCTTGATTATCACATTACTCTTTGTGTTAGCGGCAATAATACCTGCCACGTGGGTACCGTGACCGCGCGTATCATAACAGCTTTCGTTATTGATACTGTCGAAGCCTGTGGGGATTACCCTGCCCTGAAGTCTCTCGTGGTCGTGCTGAACACCCGAGTCGATAACGGCAATAACAACCTGACCTGTACCCATATTGGCTTTAGCATCGGTATAACCGAAGTAATCTGACTGATACTGGGTAGAAAGACCCACGGCAGACTCCGTAAAAGGTGCATTATTCTCTACAACCTCTGTTTCGGAATAAACCCCATCCTCCTGAACATACTCAACATAATCAAGGGTTGAATAGTAATTATATGCCGCTGTATAATCGTCGCAATCTGCAAACTGAAGGATATATAAATCATCAAATCCGCAAACATAATCAACGGCATTAAGTGTATCTATTTCCTGTGCTGATTTAACAATCAGTCTGTTTGTACATTCTGCTTCTTTCTGTACAATGCTTTCATCGGATGATGAGCCGTAATATAATGATGCCTCTCCGCTGAGAGTCATTTCACCCTCATCCTCATAATCATTAATAAGCTCTGTTACCTGAGAACTGAACGTATCAAAATCCACCTGTTCACTCGTTTCGGAGATATCCTCATCATCCGAAGTCTCCGGAACGGTTACTTCGCCCTCAGGCACAGCATTACCGGCATCAAAAGAAACAATATTTTCGAGCGTCGGCAGCTGAATATCTGCAGCAGATGCTGTACTGACACAAGAAAATATTATTGAAAATGATAATAAAATTGATAAAAGCTTCTTCATTGTGTAACACCTCTCGTCGAGTAGTGTACTACAAGAGTATTGTGTCTGTGTCACAACTTTGTGAACAATTTGTGAACAATATTTCTCATTGAAAAAAAAGGACAACAATGTTATAATATGTAATTAATATAATATAAGGGTGGTGAGCACCATAGACGACAAAAAGCTTTACATATTCCAAAAGGGGTTTAACTACTCCCAGGACGGCCCCGGCAACCGCCTTGTTTATCACCTTGCAGGGTGTAACCTGAAGTGTCCCTGGTGTTCAAATCCTGAGGGTATGACAATAACTGAAAACGCAGATACACTTTCGCCCGACAGCATCGTTAAGGAAGTCCTTTCCGCAAAGATGATATTCATTGACGGTGGCGGAGTTACCTTCACAGGCGGCGAAGTCACCTGCCAGAAGGACACTGTACTGCCCCTTATAAAAGATTTGCAGAATCAGGGAATTCACACCTGCATTGAAACAAATGCTTCCCTTACGGAGTGCGAGGAATTATTCTGCACGGTTGACTATATGATAGCCGATTTCAAATCCCCGTCAGCAGAAAAGTGTAAAGAAGTGCTTGGTGCGGATATTAATGTTATCAAATCAAATCTTATCTGTCGTGCAAAAACGGGTAAGCCACTTTTAGTGCGTGTGCCGTTGGTCCGCTACTTTAATTGCGGTGAAGAAGATGCCCGTCAATTCGGTGATTTTTTCACAGAGCTTCAACAAGTAAGTTCGAATGATAATGTATCCTTCGAGATACTGACATACCACGAATTCGGCAAAGAAAAGTACAACAAACTGGGCAAGGATTACACCGTTACAGACGGCTTTACCACTCCCGACGATGTAAAACTTTTAGCCGAAGAAATTAAAAAAAGAAAATTGAAACTTATTAACACCTGAGGTGATTTTTATGTACAAATTCGACCCACAAAAAACAACAGAAATGGCTAATGCTCTTTTTAAAGAAGAACGTGCCATTAACCACCTTGAAGGCTGGTTTATTATTAAGGAAACCGAGCAGAAATATGATGCTGAATACAGCGCACTTCCCCCTATGCTCAATGCGGCAGAAAAGTTCCGTCAGGCAGTTAAGGTGTTGCCCTTATCAATCAGCGATAACGCGGTTTTTGCAGGTACTCAGCGCGATGCGTTCGCACGTAGCTATGCACTTATTAACCCAAGCTTCCGTGTAGAAACCTTTGCAGGTTATTGTGACCCTACTGCGGTTTACGATGACATAGACCCCACCGAGGAATTCACTCAGGAGCGAATAGATGCCCTCAGAAAGCTCGACAAGGAAACACCCTACGTAAAATCACTTTCCCAGGTTTATAAGTCTTGTGAAAAGCATACAGGCGAGGTTGCATATTTCATTGAGCAGGTAACGGGTCACCTTATCCCCGATATGCGCTATGCTTTAAAATACGGTGTTAAAAAGATGATTGCCGATATCGAGGAAAAGCAGAAAACCGCTAATCCCGAGCAGACAGAAAACTACAATGCAATGAAAATTGCGCTCGAGTGTGTAATCATCCTTGCAAACAGATACAAAGAAATTGCAGACGAAAAATTACTCTCTGCCGAGGGTGAAAGAAAGGAACAGCTTAAGCTCCTTTCGGATGCACTTGCAAAGGTGCCTGAAAACGGTGCCGAAACACTTTATGAGGCATTGCAGAGCTTTATTCTCCTGTGGCAGATTATGTGTCTCGAGCAGGCTCCCAACCCCTTCGCATTTTCTGTCGGTAATGCAGACCGAATTTTTGAGCCTTACAGGGCTGCCGATGGTCTTTCAAGGGAGGAAACTGCCGCACTCTTCAAGCACTTCCTTGTTTTCTTCAACGTTGGTGACAGAAGCTGGGCAATTTCACAGAACCTCATTGTAAGTGGCAGAGATAAAGACGGAAAGGACCTTACAAACGACTCCACCTATGCACTCCTTGATGCATATTATGATATGAATCTTCCCCAACCAATTCTCTCCGTTAAGCTTCACAAGAACACTCCTCAGAAGCTTTACGAGGAGCTTGGCAGATTCCTTTTCACACCCGGTTGTCTTACACCCTCATTCTTCAATGATGATTCCCTTTTCAAGGTGCTTTCAACTGCAGGTGTTGATATTGATGATATTCAGGACACATCAATTGCAGGCTGTCAGGAGCCTCTTATTATGGGCAAAGACAACGCTAACACCACAAACAGCTGGTTTAACCTTGCAAAGATTCTTGAGCTTACACTCAACGACGGTAAATCACTTATTACAGGTGACGAAATCGGCACAGTATGTGAGAGCACAGATGCACTTACTGCCCTTAAGAATGTAAGAGAACGCTTCTATAAAAACGCACAGTATTTCTGTGATGAAATGGTAAAGGCAGCAAACGGTGCTTCACGTGCTATTTCACACTTACCCGTACCATTCCTCAGCACAGTTATGGGCGGTATTGAATCAGGCTATGACACACGTGACATTACAAATCAGGGCACAAAGTACAATGGTAGCGGTTGCCTTATTCACGGCACAAGCGTTGTTGCAGATTCATTTATTGCTATCGATAAGCTTATAAACGAGCGTCCTGAGGATGCACAGACTCTCCTTGATGCACTTAAATGTAACTTTGAGGGCTATGATGAGCTCCGTGATTATCTCCTTTCTGCACCTAAGTTCGGCAACAACATCGAGGTTGTTGACAACGAGACCGCAGAGCTCACAAACAGAATTGCAGATATGGTACGCGCAGAGAAGAATTATCTCGGCAACAATTTCCGTCCCGACTTCTCAACTCCGTCCACACACCTTCTCTACGGTTATTGGGTTGGCGCACTTCCCTGCGGCAGAAAGTCACGCGATATGCTCAACTACGGTCTTGACCCGCTTTATGGTGAGGCACAGAACGGTCTCGGCTTCCGTACTCTCAGCCTTATGAAATTACCCTTTGAGAAAATGTGCGGCGGCTATGCTTCACACTTCGGCATTGACCCCAAGTACTTTATGAGCAAAGACTACGAGGGCAAGGGTGTTGAATTCCGCGACAAGGTTATGAAGCCCCTTTTCTTCAACGAGCTTAACGAGAATGTTGCTCCATTCTACCTTTATGTTAATGTTACAACTGCAGAAATTCTCAAAAAGGTTCTTGCAGAGCCCAAGAAATATGCACCAAGCGGAGTTTACATTATGCGTATTCACGGCACATTCGTAAACTTCCTTGACCTTTCCCCTGCAATTCAGCAAGATATTATCCGCCGACTTGACCCTGCATCAACTGCAGTTATGTGCTAAAGTATGAAAATATTAGGTATTGATATCGGTACAACCACAGTAACCGCCCTCGTTACAGATACTGTAACAAAAACGGTGTGTGACAGTTGTACGCTTAAAAATGACAGCTTTATTGAGGGCAGGGGCTACGAAAGGCTCCAGGACCCTCAGATAATAATTGATACGGTAAAATCCGCCGTAAAAAAGGTGACTGCAAGCTACACCCCCGATGCTGTGGGTGTGACAGGTCAGATGCACGGCATACTTTACCTTGACAAGAACAACGTGCCCTGCTCTCCCCTTATGATATGGCAGGATGAACGCGGTAACGAGATTTATGAGAACAGTGAAACCTACGCTCAGTATCTGACACGTGTCACAGGAATCAAGGCGGCAACAGGCTTCGGACTTACAACTCATTTTTACAACCTTAAAAATGATCTTGTTCCCGAAAATGCAGTCATGCTTTCTACCATACACGATTATCTCGTCGGACTTCTCACATCAAAGACACCTGTCACCCATTCAAGTGACGGTGCAAGCCTCGGTTTTTTTGATATTAATAATCTTTGCTTTGATGAAAAGGCACTTGAAATCGCAGGTATCGACAAGGACTTTTTACCCGAGGTTATCACCACTACTGCCCTTGCAGGCAAAACAATGTGCGATTTTCTCCCCGACGGCATCCCTGTGAGTGTTGCTATCGGCGACAATCAGGCAAGCTTTCTGGGCTCAGTTGCAGAGCCTGAGAATTCCGTTCTTGTAAACGTGGGCACAGGCAGTCAGGTTTCATTTATGACAAGGAGCACACTTGCCCCCGAGGGCTGTGAAATCCGCCCCCTTACCGACAAGGACTACATCTTTGTAGGCGCATCACTCTGCGGTGGCAGAGCCTACGCTATACTCAAAAACTTCTTTACAATGTGTGCAGAAATGCTCCACGGTGATGCAGACAACCTTTACGGCAAAATGGATACACTTTCCGAAGGTGTGTTTGATTTAACCGATGAATTAGTGGTAAACTGTGAGTTCTGCGGTACCCGTCAGAACCCTGAAAAGCGCGGTTTTATTGAGAACATCGGCACAGAGAATTTCACACCGCAAAACCTTATTTGCGGAGTATTGAAGGGCGTTTCAAAAGAGCTTTATGATATGTACTCATCTGCAGAAAAGCTGTTAAGCACTCCCCCTGTGAATCTCGTTTGTTCGGGTAACGGTCTGCGCAAGAGTCATATATGGCGACAGATATTTGAAAATGATTTCGGACTTACATCACAGCTTCCCAAACACTCTGAGGAAGCAGCTATGGGCGCCTGTGTTTTCAGCGGTGCCGCCTGCGGTATATTTGAAGATATAAAAGCATCACAGAATGCTTTGTTGAGGTGAATTATGGATACTGTAAAAATTGCAAGCAATCCTGTATTTTTTGAGAAAAACAGAGTTTTCAGAGTATATCTGGGTGGTGCGCTTTTCTCTGACTTTTTTGGTGATGACAGCACCGACGGCTTCTATCCCGAGGAGTGGATTTGCTCATCCACAAAGGCTCTTAATGAAGGCAGTACAGACCCCTACGAGGGCTTGTCCACAATCAGAGATACAGACATACACTTCGACGAGCTTTTAAAAACAGAAAAGGCTTTGATGTTAGGTGACAGAGATGGTCTTGATGTGCTTGTAAAGGCACTTGATTCCGCTATCAGACTTCCTGTACAGGCTCACCCTGACAAGGCTTTTTCAAGAGTAAATTTCAATTCCGATTTCGGCAAAGCAGAATCCTGGCTTGTGCTTGGTGCAAGGGAAGGTGCTTGTATCTACTTCGGCTTTAAAGACGGTGTTACACCTGAGGATTTTGAAAAGGCTGTTAATGAAAGCGAAACCGACAAGGCTGCTATGGAAAAGCTCCTCAATAAAATCCCCGTAAAGCCGGGTGACGTGTATTTTATCCCTGCCAAGGCAGTTCACGCTATCGGCTACGGATGTCTTATCCTTGAGGTACAGGAGCCTACGGATTTTACTATCCAGCCTGAGCGTTGGTGCGGTGATTACAAGCTGTCCGACAATGAAATGTATATCGGCCTTGATAAGAAAACTGCTCTCAGCGTGTTTGACTATTCATATAATCTCACAAGGGTTGAAAATGAGTGCAAAAAAACACCCACGGTTATCTATGAAACCGAAGGCTGTAAAAAAGAATGTCTTATCGGTAAAAACGATACCCCCTGCTTTGGTGTTGAGAGATATGTTATAAATAATGGCGAAACAGAAAAGCTCTCTGCTCCTTGTGTTTATGTTGTAACAGAGGGTAACGGTGCTCTCACAGGTGACGGCTACGAAAAGGTGCTCAGAAAAGGCGACTACTTCTTTATGCCCTATTCCTGCAACGGTAAATTCACCGTAAAATCTGACAGTAGCCTTACTTTGGCATCCTGCATCCCACCGGAGGTGTAACTGATGATAGAAAAACTCCTGAAGGTGCCCTTCTGGACCGCAGAAACAAACGGCAAATTTTTTGAGGCACTCAACGATTATTTCAATGAGGATAAATGTGAAATCACCGTAAGGGTTGCCACAGAGCTTATGAAGCGCGGTGACAATGAGAATATTACGGCAGCCGAGACCATACTTATATATGCCACACAGCACTATCCGCAGGTAAGTGACTCCCACTACAAGGCAAAGGTTTACTATTGCCTCGGTCAGTTGTACGAGCTTTATAAGGAGAACTTTGTAAAAGCCTATACCTATTACGAGAAATACGTTCTCAATAACACAGAGAACGAGGGTAATGACTCAATTATGCTCAAGGCTCTCATTCTTCGTGATGATTTCACCTACTCCGAAGAACTCCGCGAGCGTTGGAGCAAGGCAACAGCAGAGCTTAACCTTGGGCTTATGAATGACAGAGTGTACGAATATATCGGTGCACTTATCATTGCTCAGCACGACGGCAATACAGAATATGCCGAAAAGCTGACAAAACGACTTAAGGCTTTGGTTAAGCACGACGAAATGTTCTACCTTGATTTGCTGTTCAAAAAGGATACCGTCCCCGATTCACTCATTGTACCACAAAAAGTTATACGATATATTAAATCCCTTTGACAAGTTCAAAGGGATTTTAAATTGCAATTGGCAAATGGCAATTTTCGGGCGCATGCGCGGATTATAAATACACCTGCCATAGCTCACAATAAACCAAAAGTGATACGAAGTTTTATAATGTTCGGAAGCGTAGCTTCCCCGAAACATTTTGCGATAGCAAAATATATCGCATTGCTTCAGCAATATATCGCACGCGTCAGCGTATATCACAAATCCGACAGGATTTATATCACGCGAATCGCAGATGAGCCTATGGACGTACAAAGGTACGTCAAGCGAGCTAAGTCAAGCAAATTGTCAAAATATAACCACATATTATTTTTTGATTTTTGATGCAGAACGCAGTTTTAGTGAATGAAGCTGTATAGTAGAATATGAATTCTCTATTTTCGATTCAGAGCACATTGGATTTTTTGATTTTTGATGAATTGCGCCGACTTAGTGAACGCAGGCGTACAAGGGTACGTCAAGCGAGCTAAGTCAAGCAAGTCGCAAAAATCAGGAAATTCAAAAAAAGACTTGAGCCCTTGCCGTCTGAAAAGCAAGGACTCAAATCTTTGGAAAGAGAAAATGAAATGATTAAGCAATCAAATTGTCTATCTATTATATAACATAACAATGTTGCATTAATTTCACAACTTTGTAAACAAATTGTGAACAAACACATTTTTTTACTGTTTTTTGGGATTTTATCAGAAAAAACGCACTTTTTTCATTAACTCATACTCATAAATATTATTCAACATAATAATGACTTTTATTTTATTTTGTGATATAATTCCTATACTATTATATAAAGGAAGATTATATGGAGATTTTAAACGTATTACAACAAGAATTCGGCATCAGCGAGCTTCATATTAAGAATATTGTCGAGCTTATCGACGACGGCAATACCATCCCCTTTATTGCCCGTTACCGTAAGGAGATGACAGGCTCCTGCGACGACCAGAAGCTGCGTGAAATCAATGACCGACTCACATACCTCAGAAACCTTAAAAAGCGTAAGGAAGAGGTACTTAATTCTATCGAGGAACAGGGCAAGCTCACAGACGAAATCGCTGAGGCAGTAGCACAGGCAATCACCCTTGCCGAGGTTGAGGATATATACAGACCCTACAAGCAAAAGCGTAAAACACGTGCTTCTGTTGCTAAAGAGAAGGGCTTGGAGCCTTTGGCAGAAATTCTGTTTTCCTTTGAGCTTAAGGGTGTTGAGCTTACCGAAATTGCCTCTGATTATGTAAACGAGGAAAAGGGTGTTAATACCCCCGAGGAAGCTTTGCAGGGCGCATCCGATATTATTGCAGAGCAGGTTTCCGACTCCCCTGAAGCCCGTAAGGTGCTCAAGGACCTTATCAACAAGCGCGGTCTTGTGAAGTCCGTTGCCAAGGTTGAGGAAGACAGCGTTTATCAGATGTATTACGATTACAGTGAGCCTGTTGCCAAGATTCCCTCACACCGTATTCTCGCAATAAACCGCGGTGAAAAGGAAAATATCCTTAAGGTATCTGTTCAGGTCGAGGAAGAAACTGCTTTGTCTCTGCTTAATCAGTTATTTATAAAGAGTGGCAGTTCATCCACAGATTTCTGCATTGAGGCTGTTAAGGATGCTTATTCAAGACTCATTTTCCCCTCACTTGAAAATGAAATCCGCAACAATCTTACGGAAAAAGCAAATGAACAGGCTATCAAGATGTTCGGCAGCAACCTTAAGCCCTTACTTATGCAACCGCCCATCAAGGGCAAAACTGTTCTTGCCGTTGACCCGGCTTACAGAACAGGTTGCAAGTTGGCAGTTGTTGACGGCAACAGCCGTGTTCTTTTCACAGGAGTTATCTATCCCACTCCCCCACAGTCAAAGATTGCCGAGTCTGAAAAGCGTGTTCTTGAGCTTATTGATAAATTTAAAATTGACTGTATCTCAATCGGAAACGGTACAGCAAGTAAGGAAAGCGAAATTTTCATTGCGGACACAATCAAGAAGGCTTCACGACCCGTATCATATATGGTTGTCAACGAAGCAGGTGCTTCTGTTTACTCCGCGTCCAAATTAGGTGCAGAGGAATTCCCCGATTTTGACGTTTCCGTTCGTTCTGCAGTTTCCATTGCACGTCGTTTGCAGGACCCTCTTTCGGAGCTTGTAAAAATTGAGCCACGCAGTATCGGTGTCGGTCAGTATCAGCACGACGTTCCCCCTGCACAGTTGGATGAGTCCCTTACAGGTGTTGTTGAGGACTGTGTTAACGCAGTAGGCGTTGACCTTAACACCGCTTCTGTTTCACTTCTCAAGTATATTGCTGGTGTTAACTCTACAATCGCAAAAAATATTGTTGCTTTCCGCGAGGAAAACGGCAGCTTTAATGCACGTACCGAGCTTAAGAAGGTTAAGGGTCTGGGCCCCAAGGCATACCAGCAATGTGCCGGCTTCCTCCGTGTCCCCGACGGCAAAACACCCCTTGATAACACAGGCGTTCACCCTGAAAGCTACGATGCCGCCAAAAAGCTTTTAGATATTTTCGGCTATTCTCAGAAGGATGTTTCCGCACAGGGTGCCTCAGGTATCGGCGGTAAGGTCAAGGAATACGGCATCGCAAAAGCCGCCGAAGAATGTGGAGTAGGTGTCCCCACTCTTACAGATATCATCGGAGAGCTTGAAAAACCCGGCAGAGATATCCGTGACGACTTACCTAAGCCTATGCTTCGCTCCGACATTATGGATATGAACGATCTCAAGGAAGGTATGGAGCTTACAGGCACAGTCCGTAATGTTATTGACTTCGGTGTGTTTGTCGATATCGGAGTTCATCAGGACGGACTCGTTCACATATCACAGATTTGCGACCGATATATTAAGCATCCGTCAGAGGTCCTTAAGGTAGGTCAAGTTGTAAAGGTTAAGGTTCTTGGAGTTGAACTCCAGAAGAAACGAATCTCCCTGACAATGAAGGGTGTTCAGTAATTTTCAAATAGATAGTGACAAACAATTGAAGATGTGCTATAATCTATTGGATTTTAAAGAAATGCGAGGTACTTAACAGTGCTTGAATTAAATTATGCGCTTAATCTTATTATGAAGGGTATCGAGGGTACACTTACAGAGCTTGGCTTTAAGGTTGAATACCCCGACGGTATCCGGAAACCCGAATTACCTATTGCCACAATCGGAAATAAATCAGTTATTATGTACCGTGGCGAAAAAGGTCGTGTGCGCCTTGAGTTTGAAAATAACAAATTAGCTCTTTTCATTGCTCGCGCTGATGAAAGCGATGCTCCGGACGACGATATGCCCAGAATCTCACTTTCACTCCTTGAGCTTGATACCTTTGAGGAGCGCGATCTTAAGTATATTTTTGAAGAATATATTGAAACATTAGAAAAGAATTTTTCAAACAAAAACTCAATGGCAGGCAAAAAGCTGCCTACCCCTGTTTCACGTACTCAGGCAAAGAGCGGTGCTCTCTCCTATGATGCCAACACATTAGGCAGTCGTTTCACTACAATTTATCCCGAGCTTCGTGATGAATATAAAAGCAATATTGAGCTTTACGGTGAATTTCTTGCAGAGGACTTCTTTGTAAACCATGGTAATGCAGTTGTAATTGAAACAATCCGTGAAAATGACAAGGTTAAAATGAGAAAACTCTTTAACCTCCTCAATGACATTTACGAGGACGGCACAAATGATACACAGAGCCTTGTAGGTGTTACAATCCTGGGTGTGTCACTTGCAGAGAATCCTGAGCTCATTGATAACGCCAAAAGTTATTTCAGCGATACAATGAACGAGCCCGTTACTGAAATCATCAGTTATCTCCGTAAAAGTAAGGGCGCAAGAATGAGGCTTGAAAACCCACCCCTTTACAAGCCCAAAAAAGGCAAGAAAAAAGGTATGGTTTCCTCAATGCTCGGTATGTAATACAACTAAACAAATACCAAAAGCCACCGAAATATCGGTGGCTTTTATATAATACATATAAAATAAAACACCGTTCGGATAACCCGAACGGTGTTACTATTTAATTACGAACTTGCGATTCCGATTAAATAATTTCTTTCTTCTTTCTTGTGAGAACAAATGCTGCAGTTGATACTACACAAACTGTAGCAGCGAGAGCTACGCCCTTGTCACCGGTTTTCTCTGAACCGCTTGATGAACCCTTAGCTGTTGTTGAATCGTTACCTGCTGCAGAGGTTGTATTCTGTGCAGTGGTATCGTCACCGCCTTCGTCGCCACCAAAGAGACCTGAAAGGAACTCGATGATTTTGTTAAGGATTTCTTCAAACATACTGAAGTCAAGACCGATTGACTTAAGAAAATCTGCAAAAGCTTCTGCAATGTTCATATCACCATCAACAAGCTGTTCAACGATATCTGTGATTTCTGCATTACCGAGAACGTTTGCAATAGCATCTGCGAAATCAGCAAATGTAACTCCGTTACCGTTAAGCATATCTCTGATAATCTGAAGAAGAGCGTTGATATCATCAGCTGTTGTACCCTCACCCTCGGGAGTTGTACTATCAACAATGGGAGCATCCTCTGCAGGAGGAGTGTTTTCGGGATAGTTGAAGTTTACGATATTATTATTGTAAAGAACTGTTGAGATTACGTCGTTATTTGCGGAAGCATCATCTGTACGGAACTCATCAATGTAAAGATAAACAGGAGTCTGTGCTTTAGTTGTATCAAGAACATTGAAGGTTATGTAGAGAAGATCTCTTGCCTCTGCCTTTGACACGCCACTGCCTGAGGGAATCCATGCAAAAGCGTACTGATTATCTGTACCTGCTTTAGGACCTGTAACCTCAAGACCGGGGAAGAACTTTGTTCCGTCTGCGTCAGCCGCGAAACCGGCGCTCTTAACCTTAAGGATTGCAGGGTCGTACTCAAAGTAGAGGTTAACACCTGTAAGGTTTTCAACGGCGGGGGCTGTAACTACAATTGTGAATGTAGTAGCTGTAACAGCTGCAACACCGTTTGCTGACTTTGAATACTCGCCCTCAATAACCTTGGTAGTGAGAGCAGGACCTGTTGCCGCGGCACCCATCGGTGCAATCATAATGCAGATGAGAAGCGCGGAAAGAAAAATCGCAAGTGCTTTCTTCATTTATATCTTCCTTTTATATGAATTTGGGATAAACCCGTGCTATACGAGTGGGCATAGATATAGCGACACTTATAGCCTAAAGAGATTATAGTACAATTGAAAGCGAATGTCAACACATAAATTTGTTTTTATTATATATATTATAACAAAATTTTCAACAACGGGATTTTTAAAGCTTGAGCAAGGCCTCTAAAGGCAAGTCGCTCATATCCTCCCCGTTATAAAATCCGAGTGACCCGAACAATCTGCTCTTTATATCGCACCTTTGCTCCGGTGTAATCTTTGTATTTATGTTGTCCTTAACAACAGGCAGGAACATACCTAAGGAACAGACTTCGTTCAAATCACAGGGTACCATCTGAACAGTTCTTCCGTTGGAGATACGTTTGATAAATCTGCAATTCCTGTCACAAAGTGTACAGATATAGTTTTCTTCAGTATAGGGCAACGGAGGGTTTTTAATTGCAGGAGTAACGGAAACGAGTGCGCCCGTAGGACATACGCTCACACATGCACCGCAGGAAATACACCTGCTTTCGCCCAAAGGCAAATCGAAAGCACTCACGGGAACAGTTGTAAAGCCTCTGCCGAAAAGCCCGAGATTCTCCGTGTGTGAAATTTCCTTGCAAGCCCTCACACATTGACCGCAAAGCATACATTTGTTATTGTCACGCACAATAAACGGATGACTTTTATCCTTTTTATACTGTCTGACCTTACCCTTGAACTGCATTGAAAGTGAATCATATTTCTGCATCAGGGGTAAAAGCTCGCAGGAATAAACCGCAGAGCATCCGCACTCTAGACAGCGTGAAGCCTCTGCCACTGCCTGTTCACAAGTAAATGTAGAAGCCACTTCATTAAAATTACTTCTTCTTTCCGAGGCATCAAGCATAGCCTGTTCGTTTCTGGGAAGCCGGCTCATCCCCTCAAGAACCGAAGGGTCAAAGTGCTTATTCACCGAATAATCAGGTAAAACAGGAGGAACGGATACGCCTTTAAGATAACAATCAATGGACCGTGCCGCATATTTACCGCCTGCAATAGCTCTGATTGCAATATCAGGGCCTTTGTTTATAACGTCACCTGCGGCAAAAACACCGTCGCAGGAGGTCATATACGTCAACTCATCAACTGCAATGGTTGATTTACGGGTAAGCTCAAGTGAATCTATATCCTCCCCTACTACCTTCTGTCCGATTGCAGAGATAATAGTATCACAAGGAATAATCTCGGTGCTACCCTCAATCGGAACGGGAGTTCTTCTGCCGCTGCTGTCTGGCTCGCCCAGCTCCATATTCTGCACCTTGAGACCAACAGCCTTGCCGTTTTCCACAACAACCTCGATGGGTGAAGCAAGAAAACGGAACTGTACGCCCTCTGCCCTCGCATCACGTATCTCATCAGGTTCTGCAGGCATTTCAGACTCTGTACGTCTGTAAATGAGTTTAACATTTTCCGAACCGAGGCGTACAGCAGTACGAACCGCATCTATTGCCGTATTACCGCCACCCACAACACAAACTCTGTCGCCAAGTGTAAAGGCTTCCCCCTTTGCAGCTTTATAAAGCATATCAATACCGCCGACAACACCCTCTGCGTTGTCACCGGGACAACCAAGTCTTGCTGAGCGCCATGCACCGATAGCCAAAAAGACTGCATCATATTCACTCTTAAGTGACTCAACTGTAAAATCTGTTCCCAATTTCTGAGAATAGCAGAATTTCACACCCATTTTTTCAATACATTCAATTTCTTTATCAAGAACAGCCTCAGGCAATCTGTAATAAGGAATACCGTAGCGGAGCATACCGCCCGCCTTTGTCTGAGCCTCAAAAACTGTTACATTGTAACCCTCAATTGCAAGGAAATACGCACAGGAAAGACCTGCAGGGCCTGCTCCGACAACCGCAATGCTCTTACCGTTGGGTGACTTGCAGGCAGGAACATAATCCCTGTCATAATCCGCGGCAAAACGCTTTAGACCGCAGATTGAAACTGCGCCCTCAAGGTGCTTTCTGCGACATTGCTCCTCACAGGGGTGAGGACACACCCTGCCGATAGATGCGGGCAAGGGATTGTCCTTTTTAATGAGCTCAAGTGCCTCACCGACTCTGCCGTTAGCAATAAGACCTACATACCCCTGCACATCCTGATGTGTGGGACAAGCCATAAAACAAGGTGCTTTACAGTCACCGCCGTGATCAGACATTATCAGAGAAAGTGCAGTACGTCTGCTTTTTTCAAGCTCGGGAGTAGAAGTAGTAACCTTCATTCCTTCACTTACCGTAAGTGAGCAAGCGCGCAAGGGCTTACGGCTACCTTCCAATTGGACAAGACAAAGACCGCAGCCTCCGTAGCTTTCAAGCTCTTTATTGTGACAGAGGTGAGGTAAATCCACACCGCTTTCAAGAATATTGTCAAGAAGGGTTTTTTCCGTATCTGCCAAGTATTCATTGTCATTTATATAAATCGTAACCTTGCCCATTACTTAACCCCTCCACTCTTTTTTATAATTGCACCGAATCTGCAGTTATCAAGACATTGTGAACAACGGATACACTTATCACCGTCAATAACATACGGCATTTTAACCTGTCCGCTGATTGCTCCCACAGGACACTTTTTACTGCAAAGGGAACAACCTTTACACCTTTGTGCATCAATTTCAAAGGAAATAAGAGATGTGCACTTTTTAGCAGGACATTCCTTGTTATTTATATGTGCTTCATATTCATTTCTGAAATACTTTATAGTCGTCAGAACAGGGTTAGGTGCAGAATTTCCGAGACCGCAAAGGGCACCTGTTTTGATGCTTTCACCCAATTCAACAAGTGTTTCAATATCGCTTTCTTCACCCTCACCGTCACATATACGTTTCAAAATCTCAAGCATACGTGTTGTACCGATACGGCAGGGCACACATTTGCCACAGCTTTCCTTACTGGTGAAATCCATAAAGAATTTTGCCATATCAACCATACAGGTGTTTTCGTCCATAACAATCATACCGCCGGAGCCCATAATCGCACCCGTTTTTGCAATATTTTCATAGTCTATAACTGTATCAAGCATATTTTCGGGAATACAACCACCGGACGGACCGCCCATCTGGACAGCCTTAACATTGATATCATCCTTTATTCCGCCACAGATACCAAAAACAATATCCTTAATGGTAAGTCCCATAGGCACCTCAACGAGACCGCCACGCTTAACCTTACCTGCAAGAGCAAAAACCTTGGTACCCTTACTGCCCTCTGTACCCATTGCGGCAAATTTGTCACCGCCGTTTTCAATAATCCAGCTGACATTTGCAAAGGTTTCAACGTTATTGATATTTGTGGGTTGCTTTCTGAAGCCCTTTTGTGCAGGGAACGGGGGCTTTGTAACAGGCATACCTCTGTTACCGCCAAGAGATGCAAGAAGTGCAGTTTCCTCACCGCAAACGAATGCACCCGCACCCATCATAATGTAAAAATCAAAATCAAATCCGCTGTCAAAGATGTTTTTCCCGAGGATGTTACGCTGACGCATTTCATCAATAGCCTTTTGCAAGCGCTTTACCGCCAGAGGATATTCTGCACGGACATAAATAATACCCGTAGATGCACCGACTGCAACACCTGCAATCATCATACCCTCGAGAACTCTGTGAGGATCACCCTCAAGAACAGCTCTGTCCATAAATGCACCGGGGTCACCCTCGTCTGCATTGCAGACAATATATTTTTCATCAGACTGAGAATTACGGGCAGACTGCCACTTGATGTGTGTCGGGAAGCCTGCACCACCTCTGCCACGGAGACCCGATTTTTTAATTTCTTCAATAATGCCGTCTGCACCCATAACGAGTGCTTTTTTAAGAGCATTATAACCGCCTGAACTGATATAAGAATCAATACTTTCCGGGTCAACCTTACCGCAACCTGACAAAACGATACGTGTCTGTCCGTTAAGAAAACGAAGCTCATCGTCACTGAGTCTGTTTTCATTCATCAACGAACCGTTAACAACAGACTCTGCAAGCGCTTTACCGCTGTCATAATCGAGTCTGCCGAAAAGCACACCTTCGCCACTATCATTTATAACCTCACAAACGGGCTCTGCAAAGCAAAGTCCGTTACAGCCGACCTTCTCAACCGTAATACCGGTATCACAAAGAACCTCGCACAAGCCTCTGAGAACATTATCAGCACCGGAGGCAATACCGCAGGAGCCGTAGCCTAAAAGAACTCTCATAACTGCTCCTCCTTACGAATGGAATCAATAATCGACTGTACCTTATCGGGTGTAAGCTTGCCGTAAGCCTTGTCGTTTATCATCATAGCAGGAGCAATACTGCAACAGCCGAGACAAGCAACCTCTTCCCATGAAAAAAGTCCGTCGGAGGTAACATCACCTGCATCAATACCAAGCACACGCTGTACGGTATCACCGATACGCTCCGCACCGTTAACGTGACAGGCTGTTCCCATACACACCATTATCCTGTACTTGCCGACAGGCTTAAGGCGAAAGCCTGCATAGAACGATGCCACACCCATAATACGGCTTGACGGAATACCGGTTTTCTCCGTAATATATTCAACTGCATTCTGTGAAATATAGCCGTCAATAGCCTGAACATCCTGCAAAACCGCAATAAGGCTTTCTTCAGGATTGTTGTATTTTTCAAGAATAATATCAATTTTATTATTCAAACACTCTGCCATAAAGGCGCCTTCTTTCCCATAATATAATTTTAATTTTACAACAGAGAAAAAAGAGTTTCAATAGTAAATTGCACTAAATATGTATTAATTTTGATTGTATTTTATATGACTGCTTTACTTTTTCGGAAAATCGTTATAAAATGGTGTCAGGTGATAATATGAAAGATTATGAAGTATATCTTTTTGATTTTGACGGCACTCTTTGTGACACCACAGAGGGTATTTTCAACTCCGTAATTTATTCACTTGAGTGCTACGGAATCAAGGAAACAGACCGTGAAAAGCTCCGTTTCTTTGTTGGTCCGCCACTCTTTGAAAGCTACAAAACACTTTACAACGTCAGCGACGAGGATGCAAAGTGGCTTATCGAGAAATACCGCGAGCGTTACAGAGTGAAAGCGGCAGAGGAATCTACCCTTTATGACGGTGTGGAGGAATTACTTTCAGAGTTAAAGCTACGTGGTAAAAAAATTGCGGTTGCATCATCAAAGCCCCTGCAATTTGTAGAGGAAATATCAAAATATCACGGTATTTACAAGTACTATGACTTTGTTTCCGCCGAAAGCTTTAAAAACAACCATTCAAGCAAGGCGGATCTGATAAACGCCTGCCTTGATTTCTTCGGATACCCCGACAAAGCAACAGTTATTATGACAGGCGACAGGTTTTATGATATTGACGGTGCAAATGCCGTTGGTATTGACAGCGCAGGTGCTGTTTTCGGCTTCGGCACGGTTGAAGAGTTGACAACCGCAGGTGCAACACATATTTTAAACAAGCCCGAGGATTTATTAGCTTAAAAAACGACAAAAAAAGACCTTGAGAAATGCAACGATTTCTCAAGGTCTTTTTTATTCCTCAACACTCTCACCGGTTGTATAATCTATCACAACACCGGGCTGAACATTAAAGCAAAAAACATTGAAGCAAATTCCTTCGCCCTCATCCTCCACGGAATAGCCTTCTATCTGCACACCCTTGGCAACAAGGTCGTCACCCTCAAAAACGGGTGTGGCTCTGTACATAACGTGGTTGCCTGTTTCATCGATATAGTCTGCAACCATATTTTCAAAGGGCAACATACCCTCCACATTCATATAACGGGTACCTGTAATCAGATTGCGCTTGTTTGCATTCTCACCCGAAAGCTGGAAGCCAATCAGGTGACAACGGTTGTAAAGATATTTTCCGTCAACGAAGTCATACTTCACCGTGTGCCATCCCGAGGGCTTAACCGAGCCGATTGCACCGCGCTCCTCGGTGGGCATTGTTTCCTTACCGAGGCAGGCAAAGGCAACGGTGCACCTGCCGTATCTGTCAAGAGGCTCGTATATTTCAAAATATTTGTCATTTATCTCATCAGAGGTAAACTCAGGCTCATTGCCGTTGACCGCAACGTAGGGCTTACCCTCATATTGTGGCAAATCACCCTTAAGACTGCTTACACCGACATTCTTTGTAGTTTTCTCTTCATGGGCTTCGCTCTCAAAAGCCTCGGTTTCTTTCGTAAAGCTTTCAACAAAGCTTTCTGCCTGTGTGGTATTTAAAGGCTGACTTGATTGCAGGGGTGTGTCAAGAGTGGTATCCTCGTTCGAGCTCAAACCGCCAATAAGCGCAAGGACAATTACTGCAACAACCGCTATAATAATCGAGTTTTTACTGTTTTTCTTCCTTCTGCGTGCCATTTTTCTTATCCTTTCGCAAAAATCTGTTTAGTAATCACAGGATGAGAGCTGCCTTCAAAATCACCTTCACTCTCAAGATTAAATAATGAAAAGTCGAGGTTACAATTAAAGTCTGCAGGATATACCCTGTTCCATTTATACACAACAAGCTTTTCAATCTTGTCAGCAAATGCTGTCAAATCAACATTTTCGCAGAAAAACCATTGACCTTTTTCAAGAGTAGCAGTGTCGTCACAAGCAACAACCTTATCGCAATACTCCGCCATAAGCTTTTCGGAAAACTGTGTTATAAAGAGCTTTTCGTCCTTCAAATCATAGAAAATATCCGAAAGCACAGCCTTATCACGGCTCTGCCGTCTGTTGTTGAAAAGCATACCCTTGTTATCATCAAGACAAATGATTACGTTCATTTTAAAATCACCCTTGTGATATTATAGCACACAACATTAAAAAGGGAAACAGTTTTTGCGCTGTTTCCCTTCTCGTTATATCTTATTGTACAGCTCAGGAAAAATCTCAAGGCTACGCTTAAGAATACCGTTCATACAGGCAATTCCCACACCGTAATTTACAATGGGTATACCCTGCTCCACAGCAAGTCTTATGCGGTTTTTCATTTCCTTTTCGTTGAGCATACATCCACCGCAATGGATAACAAGGTCATAACTGCTCAGATCATCGGGAAATTCACCGCCTGAAGTAAACTGAAATTCAGGCTCAGACTTTGTAAAAGCCTTAATCCATCCGGGTATTTTTACTGTACCGATATCGTTACATTGACGGTGATGTGTACAACCCTCACTGACAAGAATTTTACTGCTGTCGCTAACTCTTTTGAGTGCCAATGCACCATCAACAAGAATATTCAGATCCCCCTTGTAACGCGCCATAAGTATAGAAAATGATGTTAATTTAACATCCTCGGGCACAATTTTCGAAACTGCACCAAATACTTGTGAATCTGTTATAACCAGATCAGGCTTGCGCGAAAGTGAAGCAAGTGTTTTTGACAACTGCTCTGTCTGACATACAATTGCGGTACAATTGAAGTCAAGCAACTCTCTCAGAGTCATCTGCTGAGGAAGAATAAGTCTGCCCTTTGGCGCAGATTCATCAATGGGTGTAACGAGCACCACAAGGGCACCCTCATCCAATAAATCAGCAACTATAAATTTGGGCTTATCCTTTATTTTCGCAAGACTGCCGATTTTTTCCTTCAACTCAAAAACATTAGTACTGTTCTGTGCGCTTACATATATCTCATTTTCACCTGCAACAGGCAAATCACTTAACAGATCGCACTTGTTATACGCCACAACAAAGGGAATTTCTCTTTTTTTAAACTCGTCAAGCAGCTCATTGTCGCAGTCTGTAAGCCCCCTTGTGCAATCTGCAACAAGCACGGCAACATCGGTTTTACCCAGGATTTCGCGGGTTTTCTTAACACGGAGCTCACCCAGACCTCCCTCATCATCAATACCGGGTGTGTCAATAATCACCACGGGGCCAATCGGTAAAAGCTCCATAGCCTTTTTTACAGGGTCTGTTGTAGTGCCTTTAATATCGGACACTACCGCCAACTGCTGACCTGTAACCGCATTCACAAGGCTTGATTTACCTGCGTTTCTCAGACCGAAAAATCCGATATGAACACGCTCACCTGATGCAACTTCATTTAAACTCATACTAAAACCTCACTCAGAAACGGAAGTCTCTGCCGTTGGAATTTCTGATATCCGCAATATTTTTCTCAGCAATATCCCTTACCTTCTGTGTAGGAATCTTGTTAAGCTCATCTACAATAAGCTTGTAACCGATTGCCTTTGTTTCAGGTGTTGCATAGTCCTCCATATATTCGGAAAGTGTCATAAGCGCATTGGGGTGACAGCAGTTAAGAATCTGTCCGCTTTTGCAAAGGCTCATAAAGCGGTCACCTGTTCTGCCCTCACGATAGCAGGCGGTGCAGAATGACGGAATATGTCCGTTCTCCATAAGCCAACGCACAACCTCGTCAAGTGTTCGCTGGTCAGAAACATCAAACTGTTCAGAGTCGTGAGGACGTTCCTCCTCTGTATATCCGCCAACCGATGTACGTGATGCACCGCTTATCTGTGAAATGCCCAAGTGAAGCACCTCACCGCGTACCTTTTCACTTTCACGTGTGGAGATAATCATACCTGTATAAGGTACGGCAATGCGGATACAAGCAATAATCTTCTTGAACATATCGTCACTGATGCCGTTATCAAATGCATCAGGGTCGATATCATCTGCCCTTTTAAGTCGGGGAACGCTTATGGTGTGAGGTCCAACACCGTGAACTGCCTCAAGGTGCTCTGCGTGCATAAGAAGACCTACAAACTCATACATATAAAGCTCAAGCCCGAAAAGAACGCCTAAGCCAACGTCGTCGATACCGCCCTCCATTGCTCTGTCCATAGCCTCGGTGTGGTAGTCATAATCGTGCTTGGGTCCTGTGGGATGAAGCTTGAGATAGCTCTCCTTGTGATATGTTTCCTGAAAGAGGATATATGTGCCGATACCTGCATCCTTAAGCTTGCGGTAATTTTCAACGGTTGTTGCCGCAATATTCACGTTCACACGACGGATTGCACCGTTTTTGTGGTTCACGCTGTATATAGTCTTGATGCACTCAAGTATATACTCAATAGGATTGTTTTTGGGGTCCTCGCCTGCCTCAATGGCAAGTCGCTTGTGGCCCATATCCTGCAAGGCAATAACCTCGTTTTTAACCTCCTCCTGTGTAAGCTTTTTACGTGCAATATGCTTGTTTTTCAAGTGATAAGGGCAGTAAACACAGCCGTTTACACAGTAGTTTGAAAGGTAAAGGGGAGCAAACATTACAATACGGTTGCCGTAGAATTTCTGCTTGATGTCATTAGCAAGTGAGTACATTTCCTCAATTTTTTCGGGAATATCACAGGCAAGGAGCACAGCTGCATCACGGTGTGTAAGACCTGTACACTGATAGCCGTTACCTACCTTGACAGGCTTTGCTTTTTCAAGAATACTATCAATAAGCTCAATGTTATTTTTGTTTTCCTCTGCGTACTTGATAGTATCAAGAATTTCATCGTGATTAATGAATTCCTCTGCCTTTAATGATTTCGGGTTATAAATTGCCATAATATTACTCCTTTCTTAGGGTCAGCTTACACTTCCCTGTCAGAAACTTATATAATCGCCACGGTCACATACGATCTCATAGCCGATTTTTGCCATTTTTTCTTTTAACTCTTCTATGTGCTGAGCGCTCTCCGCACCCGTGCTGATTTTGTTGTCATATAGTGCATATTTGGAGCGGACTTCCCTTGGTGAAAGGTTAGGCATAACAACATTAGCCCCCGACAGAATACCCTTCTCCCTGCCGTCATTCTCCGCAGTACCCAGAGCCGTTGTAGCAGGTAAAAGCACCCTCGGTAAAATAATACGCACAATGCTGAGAAGGTAACATGTAAGGTCTGCACTACCCTTGGAAAAGTCCCTGAACTGTGTGTCCTTATGTGGAATGAAGGGCCCGATACCGCACATATGAGGCTTGAACTC
The DNA here is from genome assembly GCA_045532945.1 of Acutalibacteraceae bacterium. GTDB lineage: Bacteria > Bacillota > Clostridia > Oscillospirales > Acutalibacteraceae > DTU089. The sequence continues at coordinate 12,040 of JAZSGZ010000003.1, read as the reverse complement.
CTCAATAAACTTCAAATCCTCAGCAATGTGACGTGAAGTCTGATATGGTGCACCAACCATAAAGCCACAGCCTGTCTGAAAGCCGATTTCTTTCAAATCCTTAAGACATTGAAGCCTTGTTTCAATACTCAGGTTTTCGGGGTGAAGCTTGCCGTACAGCTCACTGCTTACTGCCTCGTGACGGAGAAGATATCTGTCTGCCCCTGCATCGAAAAGCCTTTGATAGCTTTCACGACTTCTCTCACCAAGTGACAAGGTAACCGCACAATCGGGATAACGAGCTTTTATCCTTCTTATGATGTCGCACACAACTTCGTCTGTGAAAAAGCCATCCTCACCACCCTGCATAACAAAGGTACGAAAGCCCAGCTCATAGCCGGATTTACAGCACTCAAGTATTTCGTCAGGGGTCAGTCTGTACCGCTGACAGTTCTCGTTACCACCACGGATACCGCAGTAATAACAGTTATTCTTACAAATATTACTTACTTCAATAAGCCCTCTTATATACACCTTGTTCCCATAAGACTCTTTGCGTATTTTGTCTGCCTCGCACCGCAGAAGCTCTTGTATTTCGGGTGTTCTGTTCTCAATAAGCGCATCATATTCGGAAACACTCAGAGAGCGTTCACTCAATAATTTATCAATTATTTTTTTCAAATCAATCATCACTCACAACGTTTGAATAGGCAGTTTTTGCGCTTACACCGTCAATGTTGCCGATTTTACCGCTGAGCGCGGAAATAACATCCTGGGGAGCATCAAATGCAACGCTTATTATATTTATTCCTTTGCTTCTGTAAGGAATACCCATTCTGCCGATAATATATTCACCGTAATTATGCAGAAGATTGTTAAGCTCCTGTACAGAATTTTCGTTTTCAACAATTATGCTGATAACACCGACACGCGTAGTCAAAAAATCGCCTCCGTAGAACGAAAGAAATTATCCGAATCAGATTTCGGGATAGTCTTTTCCACTCATATTTCGTTAAAAACTCACGCAACAAAAATGCCGTACCCTGACGGTACGGCATAATAAACCCACAAAACTGCAGGTAAATAAATCATTTTCGCCGCACCTTTCAATCAGAAGTAATCTTTATGTCAGGTACAGCTATATTATACATCAAAGTGCTGAAACAAGCAATGCATAAATTGTAAAATCGATGTAAAAAATATTCACATATCAACGAAAGGATATGTGAATATTGGATAATAAGCAATATAAAGATTTAGTCCGCGTTACAACACCCAAATCCCCTATACTCAAGGACTGCACAAAAGCCTTCATATTCGGTGGTGGTATATGTTGCTTTGGCGAGGTATTGAAAACACTTTACTCAATGACGAGCCTCAACGAAGATGAAGTAAAGCTTGCAGTTTCATCCACCCTAATTGTAATAACCGCCATACTAACAGGCGCAGGTGTTTTTGACAAAATCGCAAAGCACGCAGGCGCAGGCACCGCTGTGCCCATAACAGGCTTTGCAAACTCCGTCGTCTCCCCTGCGGTTGAATTCAGCCTTGAGGGGAAAATCCTTGGTACAGGTGCAAAAATGTTCAATCTTGCAGGCCCCGTAATCGTGTATGGTTGCTCCGCCGCAAGCCTGTACGGCCTGATTTATTGGATTATTGAAGCGGTAAAAGCTTAAACATCAACCCTGTTTCATTGACAATTGTACCTACAACATACGAGCACACATTTGCAACAAGGGATACTAAAACAGCTTTTTTATATTCTATACCAACGAAACGCTTGTAATATAAGCCTTCAACAAAGACCACCGCTATTTCAAGAAATGCAAGCACAATATAATATGCAGTATAGTCATTAGTATACACAAGCACCATTGCAACCACAACATTGAGCACAGGGTTAGTCACAATATTACACAAGATACTTGTCCTGACAAAGCTCCATCTGTTTTTCAGAAACAACAAGGGGACAAATTCAGCAATACAGGTAAGACAACAGGTCAACACAAGGGCTATTATAAACCTACTCATTGTTGCGGATAATTCCGGTTATTGTTCGGATTATTCTGTCCGTTGGGATAATGCTGATTCTGATTATAGCCCTGATAACCCTGCTGATTGTTGGGATACTGTTGATTTTGGTTATAGCCGTTATAGTTCTGCTGATTATTGGGATATTGATAGCCCTGATTATTCATATTCTGCTGTTTCTTTTTCTTCTTGTTATCGTTAACAACAAGGGCGATAATCGTAGTAATTGCTGCGATAAGAAGCAGAATAACAAATATAAGCCCTAACCCCAAAAAGCTACTTCCGCCTGATGAATCATGGTCCGTATAGTAGCCGTCACCACCGTCATAAACAGAATATTCTTCAAGCTCTGCATAACCCTCTGCATCGTACAATTCATATTCATCGACCTCTTCGGATGTCTGTTCAGTCTGCGGAACGGTTATAATCTCCGTCTGAGGCGGTAATGATGTCGCAGGATAAAGAGCATCATCATATTGGTCAACATAATTATCCTCATGCTTATAATAATAATCATGCACGGGAGCATCCAATGTTTTAAACTCTGTATTCATAATTAACATCCCTTCCTTATGCTTTAAGTTGGCGACAGTTGAACCCTGTACGCCTTAAATTCAAGTATTTCGGCGTATCAAGCCGTTTTTCGTTTTGATATACGCCGGTATGTCTGCGACGAAGAAACACCTTGCTCCACCAAAATCGTTTGAATTTCAGGTGCGAGCAGTTTTGTAAGACTAAAAAATTCACAATAACAAGGCAAAACTCGCAGGAAGGCTTTCTCCTTTCAAGAGTTTTAACGCAGTTAGTGTGGATTTTTGTCTTCCAAAACCGTGCAGTGTTCGACTTTCGTCAACTTAACCAAGCATAATAAAGCAATAATATTTAATATCCCTGAAGTAAGCTGATGTTCAAGGAGCGTTTCAGGTCTTATAAAAAATGCGGGAAAAACACCCACAAAAAGTGCCACGGTAGTGATTCCGAAGGCAAGACCCGGCATATCAGGTATCTTGGAAGCAATGATACCGACCGTGAGTGTCATAGTCATACTGAAAAGTGCCACTCCGATAAGTGACAACCACATCAGTGAATCGCCAAACACAAGAAACGGCAGACTTAAACCGAGGCTCAGAACCGCAGTTTTACGGTATCCGATTTTATCGGCAACAAAGCCACCTGCAATTTTACCTGCACCCATAAACAAAAACAGTGCAACGGTTTGTATACTCGTTTTATTCCACCCTGTAGGAATTGCATAACCCACATAAGACCTGATAACCACAACAACAAATGCCAACAGAATAACAAACCCTGCGGATTTATCCGAACCTGCATTATATTTATGACAATCGTCAACCTGCTCATAATATCGGGGCAAAACAATAGTCAAAACCATTACCGAAAGCATAAGCACAACGGGGATAATCATGCCCCACGCATAGCCTGCCACGCCGAGAAGCTTGCCCGTAACAAGTCCGAAAGAGCCTGCTCCCACAAATGTACCCAAAGGTCCCAGCTTACCATCTGCACCATGCATAGTGTATTGTGCACCGCTGACGTGAAGCATTGCGTTACCCAAGGTCAGCAGAACAAGTGAGATTATGTTTACGGGAATGAAAAAGCTCAAAACCATAAACACACTACCGATAAGACCTATGTTCAGCTTCGGATATTTATCATTCAAAACACCCAGAAAGCTTTGCGGCACAAAGGCGAGTGCATCAAATAACAAGAAATACATTGCGCCGAGAGGGCCACTCTCAAATCGGCTGTACAACAAAAAAAAGCATGCTACCTCTACAGCAAAATGAATATAAGCATATACCACACCAAATTTATGTACAGAAAGCCTTTTTGTCATACTCTCACCTCTTTTTACGAATTCATTATATCACAGATATTTAATAAAACAATATACTTTTTAAGCGTACAATTGTATATGCCGCAAATCTGTATGGGCTTATTTATCGAATAATAACCCTATTATAAACAATATGCCTGACCGCAAGGGTCAAGCATCTAAACTATTTCACGTCAACATATTCCAAAGAACCGCATCTCCTCGAGATAAACTCAATAAAACTTTTTTCATCCGCATGCATTCTCAACTGCGAAACAGGAATAATGTATGCTGAACCAAGTCCGTTTCTCAAATAAATTGCTTTATCCGGTATTACATACACAGCCCTGATTCTGCTATATAATTCTTCAGTTGTTTTAGCGGGTGTGCGCTCTATAATTCTGTCCTCGTAAAATTCCAGCACAGAAACTCTGTCAAAAGCCCCCGGTTCAACCTCCAAAATACGCTTACAGTTTTTGGTTATTCTTTTCTTCAAGGATTTTTTGAAAAACAAAATATTCAAAACACCAAGCACGCTATATACAAGAACAAAATTCAAGGCAGACCAAAACGAACCACCTATTGTAAAACACACTAATGCAACAACAGCAATGCTAAACGCCCATATCATTCTGTTCTTTTTTATATTTTCCTCACCTCGTTCGGTGTAAATACCAAAAAAGACCTCAAAGAGTAAAAAATCCTCATCTGACAGTGCAATGTTAAGAAAATAATTCATAGATTTTCACCTCTCGCTTATTATATAACAAATAAATCCCGGTGTAAATAAAATTCAATGACAAACGATTATTGAAACCTTACGAAAGACTTTTTCACTATTTCAAGTATATATCTGTGGTAAAACGGCAAACTAAAATCAACACAAATTTTCAGGGAGTAAGCTATGCCACAACGAACAGGAAAATACACAATTGAATTATCTCATAAGCCGTCAATTACAGGTTATGCTGCCGCTGTAGGCAAAAAAGAAGCAGAAGGTCCCCTCGGCAAATACTTTGATGTCGCCTTCGGAGACGAATTCTGCGGTGAAAAAACCTTTGAAAAAGCAGAAACACATCTGCAGAAATGTGCCATAGAAAAATCAATAAAGAAAGCAGGGCTTCAGAAGTCACAGATTGACCTTGCCTTTGCAGGTGATTTGCTTAACCAATGCATCGGTTCATCCTTCGGTATGCGGGATTTGAAGCTTAATTTCGCAGGACTTTACGGCGCCTGCTCCACAATGGCACTGTCACTTGCACTGAGCGGAATTATGGCAGATTGCGGTGCCTGTAACAACCTTGTTGCCGCCGCATCATCACACTTCTGCTCTGCTGAAAGGCAATACCGTATGCCACTTGAATACGGCGGACAGCGTTCCCCTGCCTGTCAATGGACGGTTACGGGTGCAGGCTGTGCCGTAGTCAGTGCACACAAAGAAAGCACGCCATATATCGACAAGGTGATTTTCGGTGCAGTCAGGGATCTGGGTATAACCGACCCCAACAATATGGGTGCCGCAATGGCACCTGCGGCGGCACAGACAATTGCACGCTTCCTTAATGATACCAACACAAAGCCCTCGGACTACGGAATGATTCTCACGGGTGACCTTGGCACTACGGGAAGTGAGCTGTTAAAGCAGATTATATCTATTGAGCATAAGCTTGATATTTCATCCGTACACAACGATTGCGGAAGTATGATTTTCGACATTGAGAAGCAGGACGTCCATTCGGGCGGATCGGGCTGCGGATGCAGTGCAACCGTTGTGTGCTCATATATACTTGACCTTATAAACGATGGCAAGCTTAACAATGTTTTGTTTGTGGGAACAGGCGCACTCTTATCCCCCACATCATCAATGCAGAAGGAATCAACCCCGGGCATTGCTCATGGGGTGCTGATAAAGAAAGGATAATTTTATATGAACAACTATACACAAGCTATTGAAGGTCTCTCGACACTTGCAAAAACCTATATGCGGATTTCCACAATCAAGACAGCCCTTACGGTATTCCTTGTGGGCTACACAGCCCTGAAAGCCGCAAAGGTGTTCTTGAAGAAGGTATAACATAGCCTAACTGACTAAAATCAGAATCCTCGCCCGAAGGCGAGGATTTTGTATAACTTAATACTTATCCTTACAGCTGATACCCGAGTAATATGAGCTGAGAGTATTACCGTAAACTGCACGTACTGTGTAAGTGTAGGTTGTGCCCTTCTTTGCTGTTTTGTCAAGGAAGGTTGTGTTGTTTGTACCACCTACGGCGGCAACTCTTACCCAAGTTGAATTTGCTGTTTTGCGGTAAACATAATAGCCTGTTGTACCCTTAACTGCGCCCCACTTAACTGTGATACCTGATTTTGAAGATACCGCACTATTGAGTGTGGGGTTAGCAAGTCTTCTGAGATAAAGACCTGTTGTGTCAAACTTGCTGTGGTAACCACCGTCAGCAATTACTGTGTAACGGAAGTATTCACCGTTTCTGTTCTTAACCTGAGAATCAATGAAGTAAAGATTCTTTGTTGTGCCGAGGTATGTCCAATATGTTGAACCTGCACCACGACGATATACTCTGTATCCGTTTGTTACACCTGCAACTGCATTCCACTTGATTGCAAGACCGTTCTGATGGTTGTAGATTGTTGTAAGCTTGGGTGTTGCCATATACTTACGTGTCTGAGTATTAGCGGTTACGAAATCGCTATACTGACCGTCACTGTTATAAGCTCTTACAGAGTAAACGTAATAAATACCACTCTTAACGTTTTTGTCAAGTAATGTTGTTCCTGTTGTTGTACCAACATTCACCCATGTTTTGTAACCGCCTTGTCTGCGATAGACTACATACTTTGTAGCACCTGCAACTGCATTCCACTTAACCTGTACACCCCCGATTTCGTTGGTTGTTGTTGCCTTGGGAGTGGCGGGCTTGAGCATAGGAATATCTCTGAAATCAATTACACTACGACAATAATCGCAAACGAGGAATTCTTCGCCCCTTGACACATAAGTGGGTGCAGTTGTTTCATACCATGAACAACAATCCTCATCGTCCTCACAAGCGCAGTCATAATCGTCATCAGTAAAGAATTGAATTCCGAATGTGATATCTACATCCTCTGACTCATCAAACTCACCAATACCAAAAGCTATTTCGTCGCCTTCATAAAGATAAATTGTTGCATCAAATTCAAAACAATCCGCATCAAAGTCAGCGTCATCAAATTTCACATAACCTTCTTCTTCGAAAGAATCTTCAAACAAAATATAGGGATCAAGTCCGTCATTGTCAAAAGAGAAGAAGTTATAGTAACCTTCTTCTTGTGCAGTAAAAACAAACTCTGAACAAGCAGGAACCGTGTAATAGTAACCGGGTTCAAACTCATCGTTGTCATCATAATTACAAGCACATGTTACAGTGAAATTGATATCTGCATACTCGTCATCATAGTCATAAACATAACCGCTGATATGTTCAATTTCACCGGCATCAAAGCAAGCCTCGAAATCGTAAACACCGTTTTCAACGTCTGCATCATCATAGGTTACTTCGCTTCCGTCAGGGAAGGTAAGAATAAGCTCGGGGTCATTTTCACCTTCAGAATAAATAAAATATTCGCAAGCATGGTCCGTCTCCAAGCAGAACTTAGAACCCGAAGCAACTGTATATGAGCAACCAACCTCAACATCATAGGCAGGAGTAACTAATACGTTAATCTGAGAACTCTCCCAGTTGCCGACTTCAAATGAGACTGTGTCACCTGCATAGAGATAGTCAGCATACTCAAACTCATATGTTTCGTCATTGGCATCATCATATGTTGTCTCGTTGCCATTACCATCAAACACTTGTAAGAATGGATCGCCCTCGTTGTCAACCGACTCAACATAGTACCAACCGTCATAATCCGCTTTAATAGTAAATGTCTCACCTGAATTATAAGTACAGACAGTACCAAAATTCACATAATCGGCATTAGCAACTATAGGCATACTCGCCAAAATGCTGAGAACCATTACCATTGAAAGCACTAAACTCAATGTTCTTTTCATTTTTTTACCTCCTGAAATTTTTAGGTGATTTCATTATATATCACGGATAACTCAAAACCAATTCTCCGCCAGAGTACTATTTTATAAAAAACAGGATATACCGTAACAGTATATCCTGCAGATTTATACTAACATTCGAGTTAGCTTTTAAGAAAAGTCAAAACATATTTCGCTAATGCAAGTATCATCGTACTTTGTGCCCTTTTCAACTTCTAATATTTCAATTTCAAACCACTCGGAGCCATCGCATACATAAAAACTACCATAACCGTTCTGACATTCAAAAACATTTTCATCTCCCATACTATCGGTAATCTTGAATTTAAGTACCCTGTTGTTTTGTTGGAACAACTCATCACTACCATGATGTCCTGTTGAAATAACATATGAATAGTAGGAAATAGCCGGATCGATTTTTACAGTTATTTTCTCACCGACACCTGATCCTGCAACGCCCTCGCTCCAGACTGTTGCATTATCACCGTCAAAAAGATTATCTGCTTCATAGCTTTTATCTCCTTGAGGCGGTAGTGTGCTTGTAGCCTCGACTGAAAGAATCGATTTTCTCCACAGCTCTTTCCACGAAACCTTTTCAAATCGCTCAAGTTCATCGTATGTAACATCTGTTTCGTCAGTTATCAGATAAACATACGATTCATCACTATACAATTTTGTGATAGGCTTTTCATCACCGAGATAATCCTCGTAAATAATTCTGCCTGTTTCTGTCACAACACTTAAATCATACCCGTCATTATGAGCAATAAAACAGTCGGTCAATGTACCAACACAATCAACAACGTAATCAAAGCCCTCAAACTCTACCATTTGTTCACCATCATACAAACTGAAAATTGTCAACTTACTATCGACATTAACCCACAAGTATATATACTTATCAGGATCGACACCATCTTCATCCAACGAAAATGATGGCACACCCATTCTAAAGTCATCGAACCCATTAAATGAACTCACAGTCTGTGCCCACTGCTTTTCACCAAATTCATAACAAGTAATAATACATCTGTTGTCTTTTATTTCTTTTACAAATTCATAATCCCCAACAACATAGCTATCCGTACTCATTCTTTTATATGTAGTTTCCTCATTCTCTACAGATACCGTTTCGCCTAAATTTGCCGGCTTATTCCCACTGTTTGAACACGCCAGCGAAAACATTGAAAATATCATAATAACAATCAATGCAACAGCTGTTGACTTCATTCTTTTTTTATTTTTCATACCATATCTCCTTTGACGAAATATTCTGCATATGCTTATGTGTTTTTATATTACAACTTTCTCTTATAAATTACTATTCTCTGGCAGAGTACTCTTCTTTATAATTAAATTTACGGAGTACAATAATTTTAAAAAATACACTCACAGATGGTAATATAACCAATCGGTTACAAAATGAAACTCCTCAGCATTTGTGCTGAAGAGTTTCGTTTTTTCTTCTGATTCAGTTTTTATCTGCAAGTCTTATCATAAGCTCTGCGAACAGGCTGTTTGCCCAGGCGAACCAAGGTCTTGTGAAATCCTTGTCATCATTTTTATTGAATGATTCATGCATAAGGTATGTACCTGCGTGAGAATCTGCAATCATCTTAAGGCAAGCATTGATTTCCTCATCATTGTCACTTGTAAGCGCCTGCATACAAAGGGCAATGTGCCATATTTTGTTCTGTCCCGTGTGGGGACTTCCCACTCCCTTAGCAACAGCACCCTCAAAGTACCACGGATTTTCAATCGACAGAATAAACTTACGGGTATTGCGGTACAATTCGTCATTTTTATCTGCATAGCCAAGGTACGGAGCCGCCATAAGGCTTGGTGAATTGGCATCGTCCATAAGTATCATATTACCGTTTCCGTCAACCTCGTAGGCGTACATTTTGCCAAGCTTCGGGTGGTCATATATTCCGTGGCTCTTAATACCCTCATCAATATCAAAGGCAAGTGAACGGCACTCACTTTCAAGCTTCGTATCCTCAAAACCGATATTAGCCATCTCTGCCGCCTTTTTAAGTGCACAGACTGCCATCATATTGGCAGGCACAAGATATCCGTAAAAGCATCTGTCATCGGAGGGTCTGAAGCCCGACCAGGTCATACCCGTATAGGAAACGGGGTTTCCCTTACCCTCCATCGGCAGAGTATCAGTAACGGGACAATCCTTGCGATTGAAGAAATATTTTGAGCGTTCTGTATGATTCTGCTCATTTTTAAACACTTCCACAATTTTCAGAAGCATTGTGTGGAAATCCTCGGTAAAAATGGAAGCATCCAGAGTTTCACGGTAGTACTGATAAGCAAGATAAAGCGGTGCACAAAGTGAGTCCACCTCATATTTACGCTCCCATATAAGGGGGTGGTAAAAATCTGTTTCATCCTTGTGGCTTGCATTGTTGGGAACAATGTTGAAGGCGTTTGCATACGGGTCAAGGCACACCTGCTGTACCTGACGTGCAATAACACTGCGGATGATTTCCTTTAAATCATCATCCTCATTGGCATAGCGTATGTAGTGTGTAAGCTGAGCGGCACTGTCCCTGAGCCACATTGCAGGAATATCGCCTGTAATGACAAAATACCCGCCATCATCTGCCTTTGTAACGGTGGTCTCTATGGTATTAAGAAAACAACCCTTGAAAAAAGGCGCCATGTCCGGGTATTTCACTTTGAGCTTTTCTGTGATTTCATCTGCTTTTTGTAAAAGTATTTTTGGTATATCCATAATCTACTCCTGTATATTGAGAGCATTTCTGCAAATAATTATTAAAGTTATTACTTTCTAAAAGTATATCACTCTACAGGAACTAAAACAATGGCAAAAGTGCAAGGTTTTTTGGGTTAAAATTTGTAAAACCTACTGAATTTTTGCTTTTTCACAAATTTTTTCAATTTGTTAATGATTTCACAAATAATTTGTTATATAATATAAATCACAAAGGGCTCAGCCCTAAATTCAAGGAGGTAATTCCAATGGCAAATCGTATAGTTTTAAACACTATCTCATATCACGGAAAGGGCGCAATTGAGAACATCGTTCCCGAGCTTGAGAGCCGCGGCTTCAAAAAGGCTTTTGTTTGTGCTGACCCCGATCTTATCAAGTTCGGTGTTTCAGCAAAGGTTACAGATTCACTTGATAAAGCAGGCTTCGCTTATGAAATCTTCAGCGAAATCAAGGCTAACCCCACAATTGAGAATGTTCTTGCAGGTGTTGAGGCTTTCAAAAAGAGCGGTGCAGACAGCATCGTTGCTATCGGTGGCGGTTCTTCAATGGACACAGCAAAGGCTATCGGTATCATTATTGAAAACCCCGAGTTTGCAGATGTAAGAAGCCTTGAGGGTGTTGCTCCCACAAAGAATCACGCAGTATTCACAATCGCAGTTCCCACAACTGCAGGTACTGCAGCAGAGGTTACAATCAACTACGTTATTACTGACGTTGAAAAGAAGCGTAAGTTCGTTTGCGTTGACGTTCACGATATCCCCGAGGTTGCAGTTGTTGACCCCGATATGACTGCTACAATGCCCAAAGGTCTTACTGCCGCTACAGGTATGGATGCCCTCACTCACGCTATTGAAGGCTACATCACAAAGGGTGCCTGGGAAATGACAGATATGTTCCATCTTAAGGCAATTGAGCTTATTGCAAAGCATCTCCCCGGTGCTTGTGAGAATACCGCAGAAGGCAGAGAGGGTATGGCACTTGCACAGTACATCGCAGGTCAGGGCTTCTCAAACGTTGGTCTTGGTATCGTTCACAGTATGGCGCACGGTCTCGGTGCACTTTATGACACACCTCACGGTGTTGCAAACGCTATCCTTCTCCCCTCAATTATGGCATACAATGCTGAATGCACAGGTGAGAAGTACCGCGATATCGCAAAGGCTATGGGTGTTGAAGGTGTAGATGCAATGAGTCTTGAGGATGCACGCAAGGCCGCTATCGACGCTGTCAAGCAGTTAAGCATTGACGTCGGTATTCCTGCTGACCTTAAAGAGATCGTTAAGGCTGAAGACGTTGACTTCCTTTCTGAAAGCGCATTCGCCGATGCTTGCCGTCCCGGTAACCCCAGAGATACAAGCGTTGCCGAAATCAAGGAGCTCTATCTCTCTTT
>JAZSGZ010000012.1:0-142433 GCA_045532945.1 Acutalibacteraceae bacterium | reverse complement strand
CTTACATATTGCAGAAATAAGGGGTGTTGTAACGATTGTTTTAACGATGACCGGGCTTTCGGGAAGCTGCCCCTTCGCCTTAAGCTCTGAAAGAAGATACTCGCAGAGCATTGCACCAACCTCATTACCTGTCATAAGCTTATATTCGCCGTTATCACGAACAGCAATACCAACGCGGTCGCAATCAGGGTCAGTCGCAAGCATAAGGTCTGCAGGGAATTCCTCTGTCATTTTAAGACCTTCTTCAAATACCTGACGGATTTCAGGGTTTGGATACGGACAAGTCGGGAAATTACCATCAGGCTTCTCCTGACTTTTTACAACCTGCAATTCACTTACGCCTAATTTTTTGAGTACTCTGCGAACAGGCTTATTACCGGTACCGTTAAGAGGTGTATAAAGCACCTTAATGCCTGAATTCTTAACTGCATCTTTATTAATAGAGCAAGCCATTACACAGTCGATAAACTCATCCTTAAGCCAATCCTCAATATAGTCAACCATATCATTTGCAAGAGCATCTTCAAATGACATACGCTTGACACCGTCAAACATATCAACACTCTTCATATAGCCATAAATTTTAGCCGCAGCCTCATCGGTAATCTGATAGCCTGTGGGGTCATAGCACTTGTAGCCGTTGTACTTTGAAGGATTATGACTTGCTGTGATAACAATACCCGATGAGCAATGAAGTCTGCGCACTGCAAATGAGAGCATAGGTGTTGGCATAAGCTCGGGATAAAGGTACACCTTAACTCCGTTTGCCGCAAGAACACAAGCGGCACTCTCTGCAAACATATCGGATTTGATACGAGAGTCGTAAGCAATAGCAACAGTAGGCTCATCAAAGGTTTCATTGAGATAATCTGCAAGGCCCTGTGTTGCCTGTGCAACCGTATAAACATTCATACGATTAGTACCTGCACCGATAACACCGCGCAGACCACCTGTACCAAATTCAAGATTCTTATAAAAGCGGTCAAGAATTTCATCATCCTTACCCTCACAGGACTTAAGCTCTGCCTGAAGGTCCGGGTCAAGAACCGCTTTCTCGCTCCAGATTTTGTAAAGAGCATTTATATCATTCATTATAATCTTCCTTTCAGAACGGATAGCCGTTTTAATACAGTTTAAATTATATCACTATCAAAAAGTAAAATCAATTATCTTATAAAATTTGTGCGTAGTTTCTTCTCTGATGCAGGTCTTTCAATGCCGTTTTGTTTACCAAGGTCAATGCACTTGAGAAGCCATGCCATATTTTTACCAATGGTGCGCATAGTCTGAAGCCCCTCTTCATCCTTGAGGACATCCTCTGCCTTTGCACCGTGAACCATATTCCAATAGCCCGAGGAAACAAGTGGCATACTGCTGATTGTCATATATTTGTTGAGCACGTCAAGAGCCGCAGTTGACCCTGCACGGCGACAGCTTACAACAGCGGCTGCAGGCTTATATCGGAAATTTGTTGCACCTGAATAGAAAGCTCTGTCAAGCACGGCACAGATTGTACCCGAGGGTGCGGCATAGTGAACAGCAGAGCCGAAAACAAAGCCATCGGACTCTTCCGCCTTATCTATAAGTACATTCACGACGTCATCATTAAAAATACAATGACGGTCATTTTCTGCACATTTGCCACAACCGATACAGCCCCTAACCTGTTTGTTGCCAAGCCAGAAAATCTCTGTTTCAATTCCTGCATTTTTAAGCTCCTTTTCAACCTCACAAAGTGCGGTGTAGGTACATCCCTTTTCGTGAGGAGCGCCGTTTACAAGTAATACTTTCATAACAATACCTCGTTATAACTCATTATTTAATATACCCGTCAGCTGTGACGGTTTGTCTATAATATATTCGGGAGAAAGGCTTTCTAACACACTTTTGTCCCTAAAACCCCAGGTTACGGCAATACAGGTCAGTTCCGAATTATGGGCAGTTTCCACATCTACCTCGGAGTCACCGACATAAACCGCATTATTATTGTCCACTCCGAGAAATTCAAGAGCAGAAATAACGGAATCGGGGTACGGCTTACGTCTAATACCGTCACGTTCACCTACTGCATAATGAAAAATGCCGTCGAAGTAATCACTAACAAGTGTCTGTACAGCAAAATCCGCCTTGTTTGATACAACGGCAAGCTTGTAGCCATTGCTTTTCAAGTCCTTGAGCGTATCAATTATGCCATCATACGGCTTTGTGTTGTTTGCTGAATTCGCCTTATAGTGTTGCTTGAAATCCGAAAAGCATTTATTAAACGTAGCTTCATCTGTCCCGAGAGGAACTGAACGCTCAACAAGAAGTCTTATACCGTTACCCACAAAAGACCTTACCTCTTCAAGGCTTCTTTCGGGCAAGCCGTTGTTTGAAAGAGCGTAATTAACGCTGTTTTTTAAATCCTCGAGGGTATCTAAAATTGTGCCGTCAAGGTCAAAAATTACTGCATCAACCTTCATCTTCGGGACACTCCAGGTCAACTATTGTATATTCGTGGAAAAGCTGTGGAAGAATCTTTTCCTTCAAATCTGCCGTACTGAATTTAACGGTTGCAGTATTCACACAGGGGTGACAAGCAAAAAACTCATCATCAAACACATTCTTTTCAATGAGAAGCTTTACCTTTTGTTCCTTATCGTACATAAGCGAAAGCACGGTAAGCGAGCCGGGTGTGACGTTAAGAAGCTCCGTCATTTGCTCACCGCTCGCAAAAGATAAACGAGCAGAGCCGATCTGTTTTGACAGATACTTCGTCTTAAACGGCATATCACCCGGGATAAGAAGCATATAAAAATCTGTCTGCTGACGGTTGCAAAGGAGAAGATTTTTGCAGATTTTCGCATCTATAACCTTTTCGATATTTTCACAGAGTTCAATTGTAGCCGCCTCATCGTGCTCGGCACGGATGTAATCCACGCCGTTTTCCTCAAGGAAAAGGTAGCTTTGCATTTCTTTTTCCGTCAAGGTCGTTTCAGGATGTATATTATAAGTTTCGGGATTTATGTACATAATCAGTCACCTTTTTAAATAAAATTCAAACACTAATATAATACTCCACGGTAATGTATCGTGTCAACCGAAAGAAGGCAAAAGATATGGCACATTTTTAACAAATAAAAACTCCCTGCATTTCTGCAAGGAGTTGAGAAATATGAAATAATACTGATTATCTCTTTGAGAACTGGGGTGCACGACGTGCGCCTTTGAGACCGTATTTCTTTCTTTCTTTCATTCTGGGGTCACGAGTAAGGAGACCGGCTTTCTTAAGAACAGGACGAACATCATCCTCAGACTGAAGAAGTGCACGAGCTATACCGTGACGGATAGCACCTGCCTGACCTGTAACACCGCCGCCTGATACACGACAAACAACGTCGTACTTCTCAAGTGACTCTGTAAGAGCGAGAGGCTGACGAACGATAAGTTTGAGTGTTTCGAGACCGAAGTAATCGTCAATATCTCTGTCGTTGATTGTTACGTTACCTGTGCCGGGATATACACGAACACGAGCAACTGATTTCTTTCTTCTACCTGTGCCGTAGAAATATGCTTTGCTTTCGTACATAATTAATTGCCTCCTCCCTTAAAACTCTCTGACAATAGGCTTCTGAGCTGCCTGTTCGTGCTCTGCACCTGCATAAACACGAAGACGAGCCATAGCTGCTCTGCCGAGTGTGTTATCGGGGAGCATACCCTTAACAGCCTTCTGTACTGCGAACTCGGGCTTTTCCTTCATAAGGATGCCGTACTTTACAGATTTGAGATGGCCGATGTAGCCTGTGTGATGGTGATAATACTTGTCCTCAAGCTTGTTACCTGTGAGAACAACCTGTGCAGCGTTGATGATGATAACGCTGTCGCCGCAATCAGCGTGAGGAGCGAATGTGGGTTTGTGCTTACCGCGAAGAAGAACAGCAGCCTCAACAGCAACCTCGCCGAGAGTTCTGCCTGCAGCGTCAAGAACATACCACTGGCGCTCGGGCTTGCCTGTGGGCATATAAGTAGACATAACAGTTACCTCCGAAATAGTTTTGGGGCATAAGTACCCCGCATTGCCTTGATATATTATCACAGCAATGCGGGGTTGTCAACACTTTTTTGTCAATATTTTTAAATACCAAACGCAAACTCTCGTTTTCTCGTTTTTTCTTTGTTTTTCATATATTTTTCTTCCTTGGCATTTTCAAAAAGTTACACAAATACACAGACTGATATTTGTAAAGGTTGCTGTATTAATCCTATTATATTAATTATCCCTGTACCCTTCAAGCTTATGAAGCATTGTTTCGGCAAATATACCATAGCCTTTCGTGGGATAATCGATAAGCACATGAGTAACCGCACCCACAAGCATACCGTTCTGTATAATGGGACTGCCACTCATCCCTTGTATGATACCGCCTGTTTTTTCAAGAAGTGCAGGGTCGATTATTTCCACAACAAGGTTTTTATTGTCCGAAGCCTCGGGATTGATACTGTTTATTTTAACCTTATATTTTTCAATGGTATTATTTTCAAGCGTTGTGTAAATATAAGCCTCTCCGGGCTTTACAAGTGAACTCGGTGAAACAGGGAAAAGCTGTGCTTCAGGTAAGTCCTCAAACTTACCGTAAACACCCGAATCACCGTTGCTGTATATATCCCCTGTCTTATCACTTTCGAGGACACCGCATAATTCACCTGCCTTTCCCGTAACACCTTTAGTAAAGCCTGTTATGCTCACTCGTGTACATTCACCCTGAGAAATAGGTACAACATCCTTGGTATCGATATCACAGACCGCGTGACCGAGAGAGGCAAAAAGACCATCCCTTGTACAAAAGCTAACAGTACCGATACCTGCTGAGCTGTCACGCACCCATATTCCCGCCTTAAACTTACCTTCGCTTACCGAATACTCGCTGTTGAATGAAAAAGTGTGCATTTCTCCGTCACGTAAAACAGTAAGTTCAATAACATCACCGTTGCTTTCCTCAATAATTTGCGAAACTCTGCTATTGGTGAAAACTCTTTCACCATTAATATTTTTAATGATATCCCCCACTATAAGACCTGCTTTTTCAGCCGTATTAATATATCCGTTCTCCGTATCCACGGGCTCCGTACCGACTATAACCACCCCGTCAGCATACAGCTTCAGACCTACCGGAAATCCACCTACGAAGACCTCTTCCAGCAACGCCACATTGTTATTATTCTCGGTAGGCGCTTCAGTAAAATGCTGTAGAAATTTATCACGCAATACCACAAGCTGACCGCTTACACCGTCAATTTTAACATCAGCAAAGGCAGTATCCCCGAATGATGGCGATGTAAATACGGTCAACATAAGTACCGCAGATAAAATAAGTGAACACAAGCCATATAAAACTTTACTTTTTTTCATAAAAAACACCTCCGCATCACAGAATTAATTTGCGTAGCAAAGATGTTTTTAAAAATGTCAAATTAAGTAATAAAAAACCCGAGCAGGCATAAACCTGCTCAGGTAAAATCTGTAAAAAAATCAGATAGAAATTTCGTTTGCGATTCTGTAAAGCTCAAGGTCAATCGACTTCTTCATATTGAGTGCTTCAATGATATCGTAGTCAACAATCTGATCCTGCTTTGTAGCAACTACACGGTTACCGATATCCTGCTTAAGGAGCTGTACTGCGTAGAAGCCCATCTGACTTGCAAGAACTCTGTCGCGAACTGAAGGTGAGCCACCTCGCTGAACGTGACCGAGAACTGTTGCACGGCTTTCAACGCCTGTTTTCTGCTCAATATATTTTGCAAGAGATGCAGAATCGATACCCTTAACACCCTCAGCAACAACAATAACGAAATGCTCCTTACCCGTCTTCTGAGTACGCTTCATACGCTCAATGATATATGAATCAATATCATAATCAACCTCGGGAATAAGGATACAGGTTGCACCGACTGCAATACCTGCGTTAAGTGCAAGATAGCCCGCATTTCTGCCCATAACCTCAACTATTGAGCAACGGTCGTGTGACTCTGTTGTGTCACGGATTCTGTCAACCATATCCATAACTGTATTAAGGGCTGTATCATAACCGATTGTATGGTCGCAGGATGCGATGTCGTTATCGATTGTACCGGGAATACCGATACAGGGAATACCCTTGAGAGTAAGAGCACGAGCACCCTTGAATGTACCGTCACCACCGATAGTTACGATACCGTCAAGACCGAACTCCTTACAAACCTCAACAGCCTTATCCTGAACCTCGGACTCAGCGAATTCGGGACAACGTGCAGAATAGAGCATTGTACCGCCACGATGAATAATGTCGGAAACTGTACGAAGATTCATTTCGTACATATCACCCTCAACAAGACCTTTATATCCACGGCGAATACCCATAACTCTCATACCGCTCTCGCAAGCGCTACGTACAACAGCACGGATTGCCGCATTCATACCGGGGGCGTCGCCACCGCTTGTAAGCACACCAATTGTTTTCACTTTCAGTACCTCCATACCAAAATATTAAATAACTATGGGATTATATCATACAAAAATCAATCTTACAAGAGAAAAAAGTAAAATATTGACTTTTATTGTCTTACGACAACATTTTCGTCTCCCAAAATGAACTTTAACTCTTTAACAAGAGGGTCATTTACATTGACAGTATATTCTCTGCCAAGAAATTCATACTGCTTCGTGCTTTCGTAATAAACGTAAACAGGCATATTGCCATCAAATATAGAAAGAAGGTTTTTTATGCTGTCAACAGAGGATTCATTTCCCTGCTTTACACGCAAGAATATACCGGACCTTCCTTTTGAGGTTTTTTCAGCAGTTAAAGATGTGTTTTCCTTTATGTCACCAACACTCTCAGGTGCTTCTGATATGCTTTCGGCAAGAAGCTTGATTTCATCGTCCTTAACAGACAATCTGCCCTCAACAAGCACAACCTTGTTTGCTGTAAGAAAATCGTTATACTGCATAAGAACCTTCGGAAAAACTATCATTTCAAGCTCACCGAACAAATCCTCCACACCGCAGAACGCCATTATATCATCACGCTTGGTAACCTTCTTTTTCACGCTGTTGATAACACCGAGAAATTTCACCTTTTTATTATCAATCTCACTCTCCGCACCCGTTTCAAGGAGCTCATACAACACAGATGTTTTCGGACAGCCGAGCACCTCAGAAACACCGCGGTACTCATCGAGAGGGTGTCCTGAGAAATAAAGACCGGCAACTTCTTTTTCGTTATTAAGAAGGTCCGTTTTACTCATTTCGTCAAACTTGCCGAAAACAGGGTCATTGGAGAAGCTTTCGTCACCGAAGGCGGAGAACATATCAAGCTGACCACCGGCATAAATCTGACTTTCCTTGGCGGCACATTCAACAGCCAGATCCAGGTTATGGAGCATCTCATTTCTGTTAAGATCAAGTCCATCGAGAGCGCCGCCCTTAACAAGACATTCAAGTGCTCTGCGGTTAAGCTCCGTACCGCTTACACGCTTACAGAAATCCCAATATGATTTAAAATCGCCGTCCTCCTGATGGCTATGTCTTATTTTATCAATAAGTGCTCTGCCGATATTCTTAATACCGAGCAACGGAAAAACTATACTGTCACCGTTTACGGAAAAACGCTTACCACTATAATTAACGTGGGGCGGAAGCACATTTATACCAAGTCTGTTACATTCATTTATATATACAACCGTCTTTGTGACATCACCGATAACACTTGTAAGAAGAGCAGCCATAAAGGCTTTGGGATACATAACCTTAAGATACGCAGTCTGGTACGCAATGAGACCGTACGCCGCTGTATGACTCTTATTAAAGCCGTAAGATGCAAAGGAAATCATATCCGAGAAAACGTCGTCGGCTGTTTTTGCATCAATACCGTTATTCACCGCACCCTTAATGACAACGTTCCCCTTTTCATCCTTAAGACCGTTGACAAAAATCTCGCGCTCGCTTTCCATAACGTCACGCTTTTTCTTGCTCATAGCACGACGTACAACATCCGCTCTGCCGTAGGAATAGCCTGCAAGGGTTCGGAAAACCTGCATTACCTGCTCCTGATAGACCATACAGCCGTTAGTCTCGTCAAGGATATCCTTCAGTAGCGGTGTCCTGTAGGAAATCTTATCGGAATCCCTGCGATTTTCAAGATAGGTATCAATAAAGTACATAGGACCGGGTCTGTACAGGGCTATCGCCGCCGCAATGTCTGAGAAGTTGCGGGGCTTCATATTCACAATCAGGTTTGTCATACCTGCGGATTCGCACTGAAAAACACCGATTGTATTACCCTTTGACATTTCACGGAAAACCTCGGGACAATCAAGGGGAATTTTCGAAATATCAAACTCCGGTTCACTCTTTTTGACAAGATTAACCGCATCATTAATAACAGTAAGGGTACGAAGACCGAGAAAATAGGAATAGGTAACGAACACCGTCAACATAACTTGCTACGGGTCGTTTTCCCCTCCTTCACACCGTGCGTGCGACTTTCACCGCACACGGCGTTCCATCGTGATTCAATAGACTTCGGTAATCTACTTTCGAAAGGTGTCAGAGAAAGGTATTATACTTTTCGCTATTTTACATTGTTATAAACTTCCATACCCAAGATTTCAATGGTTATTCCTTCAAGATAGAGTTTACCGTTTCCGTTATCCTCTTCTATTGCAGGGTTAAGCCTTTTAACGTCTGTAATGGTATAGAGTAATGCTTTATATTCCACTGACCCACCATCTTTAAGATGGAGAGGTATGGGAAACAGCATTATAATTGCCAAGACAATTACAACAATTAGTGCGATTTTTTTCTTACTTTTCATAATTGATTTCCCCCTTTACTTATTTGTATAAAGTATGAAAGTTTGAAATCAATATTTCAAGTATAATTACCATTAGTTCAATTTCTTGCGGTATTTAGCAAGTTTTTTAAGAGTTTCATCTGACAAATCTGTTGGCATTTCTTCGCTATGAATGAGTTTGTGACAATAATCGTGTGTAGTTATCAAGTTTTTAACCTTGTTTACACTCTCGATTGGCAATTTCGGGTCGATGTGGTGAAAATAGGATTCATAAGGTTCGACATACCCGTTGCATAGTCTACATTTTCCTTTGTCTCTATTATAGGCATATGGTCTGTTCATAAAGTATTCGAAATTGTAAATCGGTTTTTTGTTAGTTCGGATGTAGAGAGCGTGCTCCGAGGAGTTAACCTCATCTACTCTAACTTTCAAACCTCTTTTTCGCATTCGTTGATTATAAAGTTCTCTACCTTGAGATGTGTAGGGAGTTTCACTTTGGTTCTTTGGGTATCTTTCGACCCATTTGGCAAAGTTTACATCAGTAACTCCTATATACATACCTTTGTATTTGACTGCGGGGATGTGAGCAGTATGCCCACTGTGCAATCCTATTAAGTTGGAAACTTTATTTGCTTTAATCCATTGACCGCCATATCGTTTTAGAGATTTATAGGCAGTGTATTTCAGCAACCAAGCATATTTTCTCATTACTACACTTATTTGGTCACACATATCGTAGTAGTTAAGCAATCCGACTATAATTGCATTGACTCTCGTAATGTTCTGTATAAGCCTGTCTTTGTCCCAGATTGCGGTTTTCCGTAACATAAACAATTCACGACTTAAACTTTCCATTTTTCTCTTGAATCTCTGCTTTTCTGGGGAAACTTGATTAACCCACTTACCATTCTTATTAACCAGTCTTATTTCAACACCCAAAAACTTTATGGGTTTGCTTTTAACATTGGTTATAAGTGTCTTTTCTTCTGAAAGGTCAAGTTTGAGAGTATCTTTAAGATATCTTTTCGCTTTATATTTCAGTTTTTCTGCATCTTCCTTGCTATCTGTTAGGATAACCCAGTCATCTGCATATCGGACATAATAAGCTGTTTTGAGATTGCTATGATTTCTCATAGATGTTATCTCTCCACTGTGGCTTGTATATTGTTTCCTCAACTTTTTCCGTTCAAAATCCGATGTGATAAAATTGTCAAACCTGTTGAGATAAATGTTGGCAAGTAAGGGTGAGATGATTCCACCTTGCGGTGTTCCTAAATCACTTGTGCTACACTCTCCCATAACTCCTGCTTTAAGCATTTGTTTGATAATACAAAGAACTCTTTTGTCACGGATACCGAGTGCCCATAGACTCTCAATCATTACATTGTGGTCTATGTTATCAAAGAAGCCTTTGATATCGCCCTCTACAACCCAGTAGCATTTGGAGATAAAATTGAGTTTCTTAATTCTTGTTACTGCCATATGAGCAGACCTCATTGGTCGGAAACCATATGAGTGTTCGAAGAATTGTCCCTCTGCAATCGGTTCGATTACATTTCTCACACATTCTTGTACTATTCGGTCTGAAATTGTCGGAATTCCAAGCGGTCTTAATTCGGTTTTGCCTGGTTTGGGAATCCATACTCTTCGCACCTTATCTGGATGATAATCATATAATTTCTTTTTGATATATTCCAGAAGTTCATCGTATTTCATATTCAAACAATCATTGATAATTTTCCCATCTACACCAGCAGTGCGACTTCCTTTATTACCCTTGATTTTGTGAATTGCCGATACAATGTTTGGTTCGGATGCTATGATTTCAAGGATTCCAGTGAAATTGCTTTTTTGTCTTTCATCATAGTTTTGTTTTGCCGTTAGATACATTTCTTGTAAGAGTTCGTTGAGTTCCTTTTCATTTACAGGAACTTTGTTAAGTTTTGTCCCCATAGGCAATCACCTCCTATGGTTAGTTCGTTTCGCTCAACGGCTACCTTAACAATTGAACTATCTTACACCTTTCTACTTCACGACTATGCCCCTTCGCTCCACAGACATTACTCTGCTTCAACACTACTACGGGCTGCTGTCCCTCAAATTCACAAGTCATTTCCTACTTGTTAGAAACATTGGCTCTTAAACACCTTAACATTTTCTTTTGAGGTTCGCTTGTTCCATTAAACTTATCCTTTAATTATTGTAACTTAGCCTCTGTCTTTAACCCGTAAACCATTCTTTCTTCCACTGTCGAAGGAATCAGAACTCCTAACCTCTTTGGGATAGGAACAGTAACCGCAATGGACAATACTGTTACTGCGATTTATGCCCCTCTGGGGGCAACCTAACTTTCGTCAGGGTCTTAAATCACGAGCCTTTCATACAACAGTTCCTGGTGAGTAGGCATATTACATTTTACAGGACCCCCGATTTACTTCTCTGCCTTGTAGACTACTTCACATACTTTTCTGGCGGGCGGGTTCTAACCACTTTTGAACCAACCATACATTCGTATGCTTTTCCCTATTTAGGCGATTTTCAACCGACTTCACCGTGCTTTATACCGTATCAATTTAAGCTGATATAGCATAACGGAGTATTAGGGGATGAGGTATCGACATTTACCTCACAAATGGGATTTCACCATTCTAATCAGTTTAATAGTTAAACAAACTCTTTACTCTATACTTTCAAGCAGGCGGGTTCTAACCACTTTTGTACCAACTGTACTCATATATTTCATTCATTTGTTCCGCTAACTTGTTTTCCTTTCGGAAGTTTTTCGTTAGCGAACAAGTCGCACGTCCATTTTGAGAAGCCCCAACTGTTCAATCTCCGTCATAGTAAACTGAGTGACAGTCTGCTCACCGTTACGTGCAAGGGGTACGTAGGAGGATACCTCGTCCCTTGTGATAACAACACCTGCCGCATGAGTTGAAGCGTGACGGGGCATACCCTCTACCCTTGCGGCAGTTTCAATCAGCTTCTTTATATTATCATCTGAATTATAAAGTGTTTTCAGGTCATTATTTTTCGCAAGAGCATCCTTGATATCCTTGTAATCACGGGTAATCTGCTTAGCGACGATATCACCCGTGCTGTAAGGCAAGCCGAGAGCCCTTGCAACGTCCCTGACAGCCTGCTTTGCCTGCATTGTACCGAATGTTACAATCTGAGCTACACGGTCGGAACCGTATTTTTCGGTTACATAGTCAATAACCTCACCGCGACGCTCGTAACAGAAGTCAATATCAATATCAGGCATGCTGACTCTTTCAGGGTTCAGAAAGCGCTCAAAAAGGAGCTTGTTCTTTATGGGGTCAATACCCGTAATACCAAGGGCATAAGCGGCAAGACTGCCTGCCGCAGAGCCTCTGCCGGGACCAACGGGAATATCCTTGGATTTTGCAAATTTTATAAAATCCGCAACAATAAGGAAATAATCATTGAAGCCCATTTCATCAATTACGGAAAGCTCGTAATCAAGTCTTTTGAGATAATCATCGGGAATTGTACCAAAAACACGTCCAAGACCGGTTATACACTCCTCTCTCAGGAAAGCCTTATGGTCCGGATGCGGAGCATCAAAGAGTGGCAATTTTGTAACACCGAATTCAAAATCGAAATTACATTTATCTGCAATAATACATGTATTGGCAACGGCTTCGGGATAGTCCCTGAAAGCCTGAGCCATCTCGTCACCGCTTTTAAGATAAAACTCATCATTGGCAAACTCAAGGGCATTTTCGGAACCCACAACCTTGTTGGTCTGAACCGCTATAAGCACTCTCTGAATATCCGCATCTGCCTTGGTACAATAATGAACGTCGTTTGTTGCAACAATGGGAATATCATATTTACGACTTATTGAAAGAGCACCGTCAATAACCTCTTTTTCCTCAACCATATCGTGATTCTGTACTTCGAGGTAGTAATCATCACCGAAAACGGATTTATACCATTGAGCAACATTTTCAGCTTCCTCCTGATTACGCTGGAGAATACGCTGTGCAACCTCACCGAAAAGGCAACCCGAAAGCGCAACAAGACCCTCGCTGTATTTTTCAAGAATATCACGGTCAACACGTGGCTTAGTATAAAATCCGTCAACCCAAGCCGCGGAAACGAGCTTTATAAGATTTTTATATCCTGTTTCGTTTTTACAAAGGAGAATAAGGTGATAGCGGTCATTATCAATACCATGAACCTTGTCAAACCGACTGCGTGGTGCAACATATACCTCGCAGCCGATAATAGGCTTTACACCTGCATTTTTGCAAGCCTTATAGAAAGCAACCGCACCGTAAAGCACACCATGATCAGTTACCGCAAGAGAAGTCTGACCAAGGCTTTTGGCACGCTCAACAATCTCCTCGATTCGGCAGGCACCGTCGAGAAGGCTGTATTCCGTATGTAAATGAACGTGTGTAAAATCTGTCATATCAAATCACTTCTGACCGTAGTAAGCATTCGCTCCGTGTTTTCTGAAATAGTGCTTATCTGAAAGGTAATCGTCAATTTCAGGAACATCCTTGCCGATAAGCTCCGTTTTCATCGCCATTTCGGCAACGATTTCAAGTACAGCAGCATTGTGTACCGCATCATCTGCATTTTTACCGAAAGCAAAGGGAGCATGAGAACGGACAAGCACAGCAGGAGTAGACTTGACATCAAGCATATTATTCCTGAAATGCTCGGCAATCACCACGCCTGTATTATATTCATATTCACCGTTGACCTCGACATCAGTGAGGGCACGTGTACAGGGCACGGCAGTATATGAGAAATCCGCATGAGTTGTGCCGTATGCAGGAATACTGCGCCCGGCCTGTGCAAAGGACGAAGCATTAACAGAGTGAGTGTGAACAACAGCATTAAGCTCTGCAAATTCTTTATATAAAACATAGTGCGTGGGAGTGTCCGAGGAAGGGTTATACTCCCCTTCAACAACCTTACCGTCGCTGAGCGAAACAACAACAATTTTTTCGGGTGTCAGCTCACTGTATGGAACACCTGACGGCTTTATGGCAAAAACACCTGCCTCACGGTCGACCTGTGAAACGTTACCCCATGTAAAGGGGGCAAGTCCGAGTGCATGAAGCTCCTTATTGGCTTCACATACAGTTTGCTTTAAAGCTGAATACATAACAATGCCTCACAATCCATTAGTTTATTAAATTATATATCTTACATATCGATTTTGTCAAATATAACAGAAACCATTAAAGTTACAAAAAATTAATGACTTTTTCATTCTTATATGGTATAGTATGGTAGGTAGAATGAATTATTATGTCTTACAGGAGGCAACTTAAATGAGAAAGTACACAAAAACGCTGTCATCTTTTGCACTTTTACTTGCAATAATCTTGTGTTTTTCAGGCTGTGGAATTATTGACTATGCCCGTTCGGCAATTAAAAGAGAGCCTGTTCCCTCAGAGGGGAGCACGGAGATTGTAGTCGGTGCAGAAAATGTAATCCCCACAGGCAACACTCAGGCTACACAAAGCGCTGTTGTTACAACACCGCAGAGTCAGGCCGCACAAAGCACCACAAGGCCTGTAACCAAGCCCGCAACAACCGGTACAACACAGGTGCAGTCTTCCCCCGAAACCACATCCCCCAAGGTCCCCGGAACAACTGCAGGTGCAACACAGGCACCCATTATTGATGAAGACACAAGTGTTGAGGATATCAAGGATATGCCTGTAAAGGAAGTACAGGATTTGCTTTTTGCAACCAAAGATGAAAGCACAGCAAGAAAAATCCTCCTTGCGGCAGGCTTCGAATATGACGAGGAGCAAGGTATTTACTACTCTCAGATGAACCCCTTGCAGAGAAAATTCGGCTTTAACTTTCTCTACGATATGGCTGCACCTATTGCAGGTATGCATTATTCAACCAAGCGTATTGAATTCGAATATGCAGGCAAGGAATGGATGGTGCAGATATGGAAGGGACAGTACGGTATAACCGCCGGTGCTGAAATCGGTCTTTACAGCCGTGACCCATCCAAGGTTATGCAATACGACTGTGCTGATGACTCAGAGCTTATTGAGATGCAGTTTGACTTCTACAATATGGGCGAATATGTTTTCTCACGCGGTCCCGAAAAGCATTGGTGGCTCACAGGCTTCAAGGTTGCACATATCGGTGTACCCCAATTCATTGAAATGGATATGACCCTTAATTTCCAGGATAACCTTATGGCTAACGAGTTCCAGAAGGCATTGAAAAAACAACTCAACACAGACCCCATTGACCCCATGACCTATACGCGCGCAGGTTCAAAATTCAATATTGTCTGGTGATTGAAATGAGTGTAAAATTTGCAGTTATTGCCGACCCGCACTATTTTTCCGAGAAATTAGGATGTAGCGGTACGGCTTATGAAAGACGAGCAGGTTCCGACCAAAAAATGCTTGCCCCGTCAAGGGGTTGTGTGCTTGCCGCATTTGACCACATTAAGAATTCCGGCGCACAGTTCCTTATGATTGCAGGCGACCTGTCAAACGATGGTGAGCTTTGCTCCCACGAGGAAATGCGTGAGCTGTTATACGAATTCAAAAAGACTATGCCTGTTTACGTTATTACCGCCACTCACGACTGGTGCTGTGACGGCAATCCGCGCAGATACGAGGGCGATAAGGTTTTCCACGACGTGGAAACCATCCCACCCGAAAAGCTCCACAATTTTTACAAGGATTTTGGTCCCGATGAGGCTCTCAGCGAATTTCACACGCATCAGGATAAGGTTTCTTACGTTGTAAGACCCTGTGACGGTGTGACTGTATTCTGCCTTGATGATGACCAGAACGGCGAGGGCGGTTCCGGTTATTCCGATGAGCATTTCAGTTGGATTACTGAGCAGGTCGAGGAAGCAAAAAAACGCGGTGACGTTGTTTTCGGTATGCAGCACCATCACCTGCACCTCACAGAATTTGACCGCGTAATCAACGGCAAGGGCTCTGTCGAATACCGAGAAAGACTTTGCAATAAATTTGCTGATATCGGCTTTCCGCTTATGTTCACAGGTCACTCACATATGCAGCACATAAGAAAGCTTGTTTCGGAAAAAGGGAACGAATTTTACGAAGCAAACATCGGCTCTATAAGCGGTTACCCTGCCCCCATTGCATACTGTACGGTTGACTCTGATGGTATTGAAATCAAAACAGAGCACCTTGAAAGCTTTACATACAAGGGTGAAACCTACACTAACCAATATCTTAAAGACCATGCAACAAAGCTCTTTACAGAGGTTATTGACGCGGCTGCAAGCAACGAAAAAATCAAGTTTGCCGCACTTATGGAAAGCCTTGGTATGAGTCACGAAAAGTCTTTCAAGATGTGGAAAATTGCAAGACCTGTTCTTAAATGGCTCGACAAGCTTACTGTAAAAAAAGCTGCAAGGATTATGAACTTTATATCCTTCGGCAAGGCAATTGATAAAAAAGCCGCAAAGGAAATCGGTGATTATAAGGTAAAAAATGTTATATTTGAGACCTTCCATTCAATTCTTGACGGCTCTCTTACCACCCACGAGGAAGGCTCTGCATATTACACGGTTTTCACTCAAGCTCTCGCCTTTCCCCTTAAGCTCGTTAAAAAGCTCCGCATTAAGAACGGTGGTCTTATCAGAACACTCACCCACCTTAAGGATGCCGCACCTGAGCTTATGACAGGCGGACCGCTTGATAACAATAATTATTACATAAAGTTTTAATTAAACAAACAAAAAAACTGACGAATCCGATTTTGACTCGTCAGTTTTTTGCTAAAAGTCATTGTTTTCGGTGGATTGCTTAAATAACAAAAAACCAAAGGGTGAGTCGTTAAACCCACCCTTCGAGAGAAATATTCAGTTGTTTTCGTGGGTAATCACAGAATTGACCCCTGATTGTTTTTCCCTGTTTGTTTTCTTAACCCTCGTCTTACAGCTATTATATGTATTATACGAAAAAAAGATAAAATACTCGCGAAAAATATAAACATTTCCGGCTTAGGAATCTCTGCTATAAGGTTAGCTATCGTTATTAGGAAATACGGTATATTGTTCAACTTTTCTTCAAGGGTGTATATAATGAAGAATCTTATCGCATGTGAACTTATCATAAATGCGCGTACAAGGTAATCAATATATCTGACTACTCCCTTTGGAGTTTTGATAGTCAAAGCAACAGTTGCAATCAAACAACAAACCCCTAGGAGATAATATATATATGACAAAAAATCATATATCCATTGAAGATTCGTATAATATAAATAACCCTGAAGTTCAAAAATAGCCGAATAAAAATAATAATACGCTACCGGAATAACAAACAACAAAACTTGTGCTTTTATGTTGTCTAAATTATATTTTTCAATATTATGAGTAGACTTTTTCATTATCTCACCTAAGAGCCTTATTGATAATTATTCCTTATCAAAAACAATGTAATGATTTCCAATGTGTATTCCTTCAGATGAGACCCCATCCTCAGGAAAAATCTCACCGCTACATGCTATTGATTGTTCGGCTACAACTGTTTCACAAAGATTCTTAACAGTCTCCTGCTCACCTTTGACGAGTACTCTCACCTCATCTTTATCCGAAACGAATGGTTCAAATTTGTAATCTTCATCATTTTCGTTTGTTTCAACCCAATAAACAATGTTGCTTTCTTCCGTATTGTTCAGAGTATATTCCCAATTGAACAAAGTGTATATGTGACGATTATTTAAATCAACGGAAAAAGTAATTAAATAGTAGTTTTGCGGATTTTCTAAAACATCATCGATGATATCACCGGATAATCCAAAGCCTTGAAAGATGGGTGTAGCAGTTATATCAGATATATTATCATAGCTATAGCTCTGTATAACACACTCAATTTTATTTTTTCTGTGCCATAAATATGAAACAATAACAGCAACAATTATTACACATATAACAATTGTTGTCACAATTTTTTTCTTTTTTACAGACATAATCATACCGCCTTACTCTATACCGTCTGACTTTCTTGCATTTTACAACTTAAATATACCACCGTAAAACGAAATTTGTCAATAAAATGCAAAACACAATTCTTTATGTTTTGTATATATATGACACTTTTTGCAAAAACTGACAATTTTTTGTTTTTATACTAAAAAAACCGGTTGCCTGAATCTTAAGATAATTGTCTTATTGCACACAAAACAGTGTATAATTTGTGGCATATATGTCAACATATTAACAAAATAAGAATATTTCAAAATTCACTTGTTTTTGTGTATAAAATGTTGTAAAATACATACGATTACAAAATAGGTAATTTTGGATATTTTTGCAGGAGGTTATACACTAATGTCAGCATTAACTACAAACAAAAGCGTACTTTCCTGGATTGACGAAAAGGTTGAGCTTGTAAAGCCCGACAAGATCGTTTGGATTGACGGTTCAAAGGAACAGATCGAAGAGCTCAGAGCTACTGCTTGTTCAACAGGCGAGCTCATCAAGCTTAATCAGGAGCTTCTTCCTGACTGCTACCTTCACAGAACTGCCGTAAACGACGTTGCTCGTGTTGAAGGCAGAACATTTATCTGTGCAACAACTAAAGAAGAGGCAGGCCCCACAAACAACTGGATGGAGCCCGCAGAAGCATACGAAATGCTTTATGATATTGCCCGCGACAGCTACAAGGGCAGAACAATGTACGTTATCCCCTACTCAATGGGTCCCGTTGGCTCACCCTTCGCAAAGGTTGGTATTGAGCTTACAGACTCAATCTACGTTGTTCTTAACATGGTTATCATGACAAGAGTAGGCAAGGATGTTCTTGAGGTTCTCGGCGACAGCGACGACTGGGTTCGCGGTCTTCACTGCCGTTGTGATATCGACGAAGAAAAGAGATACATCTGCCAGTTCCCTCAGGACAACACAATTATCTCTGTTAACTCAGGCTACGGCGGAAACGTTCTCCTCGGTAAAAAGTGCTTTGCTCTCCGTATTGCATCTTACCAGGGCTGGAAGGAAGGCTGGCAGGCTGAGCACATGCTCATCCTCGGTATTGAAAATCCCAAGGGCGAGGTTAAGTACATCTGTGCTGCATTCCCCTCAGCTTGCGGTAAGACAAACCTTGCTATGCTCATTCCTCCGGAGCTTTACAAAGAAAAAGGCTACAAGGTATGGTGCGTTGGTGACGATATTTCATGGATTCGTAAGGGTCCCGACGGAAGACTTTACGCTATCAACCCCGAAAACGGTTTCTTCGGCGTTGCTCCCGGTACAAATGAAAAGTCAAATCCCAACGCTCTTGCTTCAACAAAGAAGGGTCCAATCTTCACAAACGTTGCTCACAACCTTGATGACAATACAGTTTGGTGGGAAGGTCTTGACAAGAATGCTCCTGCAAATGCTGTTGAATGGAAGGGTAACCCCTGGAACGGTCAGGAGAGCGAAGAAAAGGGTGCACATCCCAACAGCCGTTTCACAGCTCCCGCTGTAAACTGCCCCTGCCTCAGCTCAGAGTTTGAGAACCCCAACGGTGTTCCGATTTCTGCTATCGTATTCGGCGGCAGACGTGCTAAGCTTGCTCCCCTCGTATATCAGTCACGTGACTGGAACCACGGTGTATTCGTTGGTTCAATTATGGCTTCTGAGACAACAGCAGCTGCTGCAGGTGCTGTCGGTGTTGTTCGTCGTGACCCCATGGCTATGCTCCCCTTCTGTGGCTACAATATGGCTGACTACTGGCAGCATTGGATTGACATCGGTGCAACACTTGATCCCGACAAGGCTCCCAAGATTTTCAACGTTAACTGGTTCCGTAAGGATGATGAAGGCAACTTTATGTGGCCCGGCTTCGGTGACAACCTTCGTGTTCTTGATTGGATTATCGACCGTTGCGAAGGCAAGGTTGATGCTAAAGAGACAGAAATCGGATACATCCCCTATGCTAAGGACATCAACATCGAAGGTCTTGAGGGTGAGGTTTCACTTGAATCACTTGAGAGCATACTTGAGGTTGAAAAAGAGCTCTGGGCAGAAGATGCTAAGGGTGTTGAAGAATTCTACGCTAAATTCGGCGACAAGATTCCTCCCGTACTCGTTAACGAGCTTGAAACACTCAAGAAAAACGTTCAGTAATAAAGCTTATCAGGGCTATGCAGCAGCATAGCCCTTAAGTGCATTATATTAAAATACTCAGGAAAGAAGATTTTCTTATGGCAAAGCTTACAAGAGAAACAAAAGACGGTATTTATTCACTTATGCTTACCCCATACAAAGAGGATTTAAGCATCGACTACGATACATACGAAGAATACGCTGACTGGCAGGTTTCACAGGGCGTTGAGCACCTTTTTGCAGTTTGCGGCAGCTCAGAAATGAGAGAGCTTTCACTTGAGGAAAGACTCAAGCTTGCAGAGCTTACTGTTAAGCATAAAGGTGATACAACTGTTGTTGCAACTGCAAACATCGAGGCTACTCTCGAAGAAAACCTTGAAGAAATCAAGAAGATGGAGCAGACAGGTGTTGACGGTGTTGTCCTTACAACAAAGGGTCTCGGTGATGATGATGACAAGCTTGTTGAATACATCAGCACTCTTGCAAAGAGCACAGAGCTCCCTGTATTTCTTTATGAATTCCCCGGCTTCCAGCCCCACAAAATGAGCGGTAAGGCTTACGGTGAGCTTACAAAGGACGGTCTTATCTGGGGCATCAAGGATACCACAAGCACCTTTGAAGGCATTAAGGACAAAATTGACAATAAAAATGATTCTACAATCATTCAGGCAAATATGCCCTTCCTTTTCGATTCATACGTAGCAGGTGCACGCGGTGTTATGGCTACTCCCACAAGCTGTGGCGGTGCCTTCTTCCAGAGATTCCACGAGGCCTTCATCAGCGGTGATATGGCTCTTGCAGAGCAGAGATATAACGAAATCATCCTTCTTGACAACGCTATTGACAGTGGCTTTATGGCAAGTGCCAAGGAGCTTATCAGACTCCAGGGTGTTAAGAACTTCAATTGGCGCACAAGATGCGGTCACGACCTTTCAAGCGCTCGACTTCGCTCAATCAAGTCATTCTATGATTGGTGCGTAGCAAACGGCTTGATGAAATAAGATAGAATACAAACAAAACCCTTGATGCTATCATTTACTGCATCAAGGGTTTATTTTTGTCTTGAAAGTAAACGTATTATATAGTATAATTTATATAATTATTGTATTAAACAAAACTATTTACTTTGGGGTGTTTATATGTTAGACAAGTTTCTTTCCGGTTGGGGCGGATTTATGGGTGTATGTGAGCATATCAAGATTTTCATATACTCAAAACGAGCCTTTAAAATGCAGGAAACCTGTGTTAAACGACTTATGAGGAAAAACAAATCTACCGTTTACGGTAAGCTACATAACTTCAAGGATGTTAAGTCCATTGAGGATTATCAGAGAATAGTTCCGCTCTCCGTATATGCCGACTATGACGACTACGTTTGGCGTATGGCTAACGGCGAAAAGGGGCTTATTACAAATATGTATGTGCGCCGTTTCACCGAAAGCTCAGGCAGTACAGGTAAGCAGAAGCTTGTTCCCCTCTCATATTGGGCAGAGTGGGTTTGTCAGTGCTTCAGCTTCAGTGCACCTGTTGGCTGTGCGGTAAAGTGGTTTGCTCAGCACGGTAAAACTTTGCCTGCACAAAAGGGTCTTTTAACAGCGGAAATCGGTTGCAGAAAGGTTAAGGGCGGTACAATAAGCTGTCTTTCATCAATTCCCCTTCTCAACGTTAAATCGATTGTTGAGTGCTTTACAACATCACCTAAAGAGGTTCTCTTCCCCGAGCCCGGTGCGGATATGGATATGCACTATATGAAGCTTCGCTTTGCACTACCCAGCAAAAAAGTCAGCTATCTCGGTACAATATTCATCACAACCCTTGAATCAATGTTCTTCTATATGGAAGAAAACTGGGAAATGCTTTGTGATGATATTGAAAAAGGTATTATTAACGATAATGTTAAGGTTCCTGAAGAAATAAGGAAAAAATACAATAAAAAGCTTAAGCCCAATCCCAAAAGAGCCGAAGAATTACGCAGAGAATTCAGAAAGGGCTTTGATGAATCACCCATTATCCCCCGTATCTGGCCCAATGTTGGTTGGATGTACGGTATGGGTACAGGCTCCCTCAGCTTTTATCAGAAAAAGCTGAGAAGATATCTTGGTGAAGATATCCCTATGCATTATCTTGGCTATACAGCAACAGAAGCCTTTATGGCAGTACCTCTTGAGTTCAACTCATTTGAATATGTTATTCTCCCTCAGAATGGTTTTTACGAATTCCGACCCATTGACCAGGAGGGATATGACAATCTCCTTACTATAAAAGACCTTGAGGTTGGCAAGGAGTATGAAATAATCCTTACTAATATGAGTGGCTTCTACCGTTACAGAATTGAAGACGTTGTCAAAGTAACAGGCTACTATAACCAATCACCCAAAATCACCTTCTGTTACAGACTAAACCAGATTGCAAACATCAGCGGTGAAAAGGTCAGCTCACTTGCATTTGATGAAATCGTAGCTAATCTTTCCGAAGCTATGGATGATATGTACATCGGCTACAGTATTTATCCCGACAGAACTACATCCCCCGGTCATTATATTCTCTTTGTAGAAACTGCTGACCCTGTAAGTGATGAGAAGAAAGCACGATACAATCAAACCTTTGAGGAAATGCTGTGCAAGGGTAACGTAAGTGTAGAACCGCTTATCAAGAGTGGCGCACTCGGTCATTGTGAGGTTAAATTCCTCAAGCACGGCACATACGACGATTACCGTGAGGTTTTGAGGAAGCGCGGTGCAAACCTTAATCAGGTTAAGCCCCTTAAGGTAATCGACACAGACGAAAAACGCGATTTCTTCTTCGCACACGTTGAGGACTGATAATGAAAGATTTTGACTTTAAAAGCGAAAGTGAAGCCTTAAGGGAAAAAGGTCTTACCGACGAAAAGGTTATAAAAGACCTGTCAGAGCACAAGAAAAACACTCCGTATATGCAACGGAAGAGATACCCCACAGAAATGTACGACAAGGTAAATCTTATGTGCCGTAAATATATGGACAGGCTTGCACGGTTTGAGGTTGATTACGGCTTCGAAATAGACGAAGAAAAATTCAAAAACACACTTATCTGTTGCCTTGAGTGTGCACCGTTTATGCACTCACAGGTCATAAACAGTCTCCTTGCCCCTTATTGGAGGGTTGCCGATTATCATATTGACGATGTGGTTATTGTAAAGCACGTCGACGATATCGACTCGGCAAGAGAAGAGTTTTTCAAAATACAGATTCCCTTAAAAAGCAATGTACAGATTAAAATCGGTCTTTATTATTGCAAAGGCAACACCTATGTGTTGTTCATTTGGAATCATATGCTCTTTGACGGTGGCGGATACAAGGCATTCTGGTACGATTTCTGCAAAAACTATACAGAATATGACCTGAACGGTGTTTCCCCTGTTGCATTTTCAAGCGGTTCAAGAAGCTACAAGGAAGTCTATAAGGATATGGACGAGAAAACCG
This sequence comes from Acutalibacteraceae bacterium, assembly GCA_045532945.1. Taxonomy (GTDB): domain Bacteria; phylum Bacillota; class Clostridia; order Oscillospirales; family Acutalibacteraceae; genus DTU089. The sequence continues at coordinate 119,067 of JAZSGZ010000012.1, read as the reverse complement.
CGAAAGCCGCTAAAAAACAGCTTGCGAATATTTCACCGAAAATCAAAAGGACTATGCCCTTCAAGACCTTGGATAAGACAAATGAAATAATCATTGTTTCAAGGCAGGTTGAGGCAGATAAATTTCAAAAAGCGGTTGAATATGCAAAAAAAATGGGTGCAACCGTTACAGATTTACTTATTGCATCATTTATAAATTCACTTGCAACCATTACGGATATGCCAAAGAACGAAGCTGTAAGTATTGCCTGTGCAACGGATTTAAGACGTCATATTAAGGATTTATCCACCTTGGGATATACCAACCACGTCTCATTCTCCCATTGCTCTATTGATGGAACGGGAGATTCATTTGATACTATTCTCCAAAGAGTATCTGCGAAAATGAAGGAAATAAAAAGTGACCCGTTTATGGGTTTGCACGGACTTCCCCTTCTCAACTTTGCATATAAAGCAATGACTTACATACAGGCGGAAAACGCGGTTAAGATGTTTTATAACAACCCTGTTTTTTCAGTCAGTAACGTTGGTGCGGTTGACCGAATGGGCTTTGATTTATCAGGCAATTCCCCCATTTCAGCTTTTGTGGCAGGTGCGGCAAAAAACAAGCCCTGCGCTGTTATGACTGCTCTTACCGTCAACGGCAAGCTGAGTGCCTCTATGTGTCTGAGAGGTAACTCTGACGACAAAGAGGTTCTTGAAAAATTCTTTACTATATTTAAAGCTACAATTGAAGCATTATAAAAATATCCGACTACACCTTCACTAAGATTGTGTAGTCGGATTTACTGTTATATAAAATTAATCACAGGTAAGCTCTCTTATGTAGCGTTTAAAGAATGCAACACCATCTTCAAGCGAGCTTACGGGAATACGCTCATTTGTACCGTGTGTTGTAAGCAAAAGGCCTGTATTCATAAGGAAGGGTGAATAACGGTAAATATTATCACAAACATCCTCATACTGACGGGAGTCTGTACCGCCCATAACAAGATACGGAGCAACAATAGCTTTGGGGTCCATACCCTTACAGATTTTTTCAATAGCCTTGAAAGCTCTTGAATCCGTGGGGGAAATCTTCGAAGGATTTTTACCGGCAAGCATTTTAACATCAGCCTTTGAGCCTGCATATTTGCGGATATGCTTCTCAACATCCTCAACGGTCTGACCGGGCATAATACGGAAGTTAACAACCGCAGATGCCTTCTGAGGAAGAACATTAGGAGCAGGGCTACCGTTTGCCATTGTAACCGCAGTAGTTGTACGCATCATTGATGCAACAGGCGGAATCTCGGAGCAAACCTTAGTAATAAGAGGCTTAAGAATGGGGAAATTGCTCATTACACATCTTACAGGATAAGTTGTGTTCTTGCCGATTTCATTAAAGAGTGAGCAAAGCTGTGGAGTAAGCTCTGCCTTGAACTGATGATTTTCAAGATTGCAAAGGATTTTTGAAAGCTTACCCAACGCACTGTGCTTAGGCGGCTGTGATGAATGACCGCCCTTTGCATCAACGGAAATTTCAAAATCAACGTGACCCTTTTCAGCAAGACCAACACCTGCAAGGTGACCGTCAATAACCTTATCAACCTTAACCTCGAGGATGGCACCACCCTCGTCGATAACGCTGTCGAGCTTAATTCCGCGTTCCTTGAACCACTCCATCATACAAGTAGCACCGCAAAGATTTCCTTCTGCCATAACCTCTTCGTTGTGACCAAAGCAGAGGTAAACATCACGTTCGGGTACATATCCTTCCTCGAGAAGTGTTTCAACAGCTTCCATAACACCGATAAGGTGATTTTTCATATCTATTGCGCCACGGCCCCATACGAAGCCATCTGCAACCTCACCGCTGAAGGGCGGATATTCCCAATCACCTTCAGTACCGGGTGTAACGGGAACAACGTCCTGATGAGAGAGCAAAGCAATAGGCTCCTTCTCGGGATGTGCACTCTTCCAATGATACAGCAGACTCCTTGTGGAAATAATCTCTAAATCGAGCTTCTCGTGAATAAGAGGATAGGCATCCTTGAGAAAAGCGTGAAATTCATCAAACTTCGACCAATCAACAACACTCTCATCAACATTACAGATTGTGGGAATCTGAATAGCCTTTGAAAGATTCTTGATGAATCTGTCAACATCGACCTTTTCAGGTGTTAATTGCTCGCCTGCTTCGACAGGCTTTGCTTTATAAGTAGTGGCGGCTCTCACCATACTGATACCGACACCTGCTGCAGCAGCAACACCTAAACCTTTTATAACCTTTTTCATAATGAATTCTCCTTTATGAAATATATTTCAATTAAAACAATGACATCTGATCACTATCGGGTAAATCACCGAAAGCACCACAGGACTTAAGCAAATCAACAGTTGATTTACCTGCACCTGCACGAATTGCAAAATCCTCAATAGACGAAAACTCTGCACCACCGTCATTACGAGCGTTTGCCAGCTGTACTGCAGCTGCCTCACCTACACCTGCAAGTGCGGCGAAGGGCATACGTATCTTGCCGTCCTCGGGCTCATAGGAGCCGGCAGAAGACTTGTATATATCAATGGGTAAAAACTCGATACCGCGTACCATAGCCTCGTAAACAATCATCATAATTGTTTCCTTTGACTTTTCTGCGGCGGAAGCCTCTTTACCCTTTGCTCTTATCATCTGCAACAGAGTTTTGACAGCATTTTTACCCTTGGACATTGCCTCGGCATCTACGTCGTCACCACGAACCGTAAGATATGCACAGTAGTATTCAAGTGGTTTATAAATCTTAAACCACGCAAGTCGAAGTGATGCAATGATATATGCAGCTGCGTGTGCCTTGGGGAACATATATTGAATCTTATCACAAGATTCAATATACCACGCAGGAACATTATGAGACTTCATTATCTCAATCATCTCCGGCGTAAGATACTTATTTTTCTTTCTTACTGTTTCCATTATATCAAACGCCTGCTTAGGCTCAAGACCGCAGTGCATCAGATAAACCATAATACTGTCACGAGTACCGATAACCTCGGAAATTGTACAAGTACCGTCCTTGATAAGGTCCTGTGCGTTACCAAGCCACACAGCAGTACCGTGGGAAAGACCTGCAATCTGAATAAGGTCGGCAAAGGTCTGTGGTCTTGCTTCAAGAAGCATTCCCTTAGTGAAATCTGTACCCATTTCAGGAATTGAAAGTGTACCTGTGGGCCAACCTAACTCTTCCTCGGTAATACCAAGGGGTTCGGGACTTGTACACAATTCATAAAGCTTACGGTCACTGATATCAATATCAAGAACATCGATACCCGTAAGGTCTGTAAGGTGCTTATAAATTGTGGGCACATCATGGCCAAGCTCATCCAACTTGAGCAAGGTGTCGTGCATGGAGTTAAAGTCGAAGTGGGTTGTAATAATGTCCTTGGTGGTATCATCGGCAGGTCTCTGCACGGGAGTGAAGTCCTCAACCTCATAAGTATTGGGAACAACAACCATACCGCCCGGGTGCTGACCCGTGGTGCGTTTAACACCTGTACAGCCGATTGTAAGGCGGTCAATCTCCGCCTTTGTCATTGTAAGACCGCGTTCTTCTATGTATTTCTTAACGAAGCCGTAAGCAGTTTTATCGGCAACACCTGATATTGTACCTGCCTTGAAAACGTAAGCCTTACCGAAAAGCTCTTCCGTATATTTATGTGACTGTGCCTGATATTCACCTGCAAAGTTAAGGTCGATATCGGGAGATTTATCACCGAAGAAGCCAAGGAAGGTTTCAAAGGGAATCTCGTGACCGTCACGGACAAGAGGTGTACCGCACTCGGGACACTCCTTTGGCGGAAGGTCAAAGCCTGAACCGACTTCATTATGAAGGAAAAATTCGGAATAACGGCACTTCGGACAACGATAATGGGGTTGCAAGGGGTTAACCTCGGAAATACCCGCCATTATTGCTACGAATGATGAACCAACCGAGCCTCGCGAGCCAACGTAATATCCGCATTCCTCAGAATGTTTAACGAGAAGTCGGGCAATCATATAAAGACCCGCAAAGCCGTTTTCTATAATAGATTTCAGCTCTTTTTCAAGTCTTTCGGCAACTACCTGCGGAACAGGGTCACCGTACCATTCCTTTGCTCTGTCCCAGCAATGCCTTGTAAGATCTTCCTCTGCACCGGGAATAACGGGGTTAAAGGTGCCGTCAGGAATCGGAAGAATGTCGGGCTCAATCATATCTGCAATAAGGTTTGTGTTTGTGATAACAACCTCCTTGGCAGTTTCCTCACCGAGGTATGCAAAATCATCGAGCATTTCCTGTGTTGTCTTAAGGTAAAGGGGTGGCTGATTATCAGCATCACCGAAGCCCTGACCCGCCTGAAGAATTGCACGGAATTTAGCATCTGTCTTCTTAAGGAAATGTACGTCACCTGTGGCAACGGTCTTTTTGCCTAATTCATCACCAAGAGTGATAATAGCCTTATTTATACGCTGAATATCATCAAATGAATTGATGTTTTCACAGCCGTCACGCTGACTGAGGATCATATATTCATTGTTGCCAACGGGTTGAATTTCAAGATAATCATAAAATGATGCTATCTCTCTGATTTTTTCGGGGCTTTCATTTTTAAGGAAAGCATGATAAAGCTCACCCTCTGAGCAAGCACTACCGATAATCAGACCCTCACGCATTTCGTCAATAAGACTTTTGGGCATTCTGGGCTTTTTGTGGAAGTAATCGATATTAGAACGGGAAACAAGCTTGTACAGATTTTTAAGACCAACCTTATTCTTAACAAGAAGAATACAATGGAAATATCTGTCAGCTTTGATTTCCTCAAGGCTCTTTTTAGAGCCGTCGTCATTAATATCGTTAACGAGATAGCACTCGCAACCGTAAATAATCTTAAAACCACTTCCGCGAGCGGTATTACAAGCCTCGGGGAAAGCCTGTACACAGCCGTGGTCAGTAATGGCAATAGCCTTGTGACCCCACTTCATCGCAGTTTTAACAATGGATTTTGCACTACTCATAGCGTCCATTGCGGACATATTTGTATGAAGGTGAAGCTCAACACGTTTTTCCTCGGCTTCATCCGTTTCCTCAATCTTGCTGATTGTAGACAGGCAATTAACCTTAATTACGTAATCCTTCTTATAATCATCATAAGTAAGCACACCGCGTACAATAACGGTAAGGCCGTCCTTAACCTGTGAATCAAGGTACTCAAGCTGTTCCTTAACGTCAAAGAACTTACAGGAAAATGAGCCTGTATTATCTGTGATATTAAATTCGATAATATAGCGTTTACCGTCCTTGGTTTCACGCTTTTCATATTTAAAAACGTCACCCCATACAATGATTTCACCATCGTCGTATGAAACCTCACTCATAGGCTTGGGCTTAGCATATTTATAGTTGCCGTAGATAGTCTTTACGGTGTTAAAATCAAGGGGAACACCCTCAAAGTTCGGATTAACCTCAGGGGGCTTTACAGGCTGATTTGCACGGTCGATTTCCTGTTGCTTTTTAAGAAATTCCTCGGCATTGCTGTCCTCACCGATAAGCTCAACAGTAATTTTACGGTCAAAGTGCTGTAAAACATACTCCTCAAGGAATTTATGAGCACCTGCATTTTCACAGATATCCCTACCCTGCTTAAGAAAGTTAATTGTAAAAACTTCACCATCAAATTTCGTATCAATAGCATCAAGAAAGCCGTTTGTCTGAGGCACATTTTTCTTCACAACCTTAAGAAGCATCGGGAAGCACTCTGCTTTTAATGCTTCGGGTGGAAGTGTATATTCAAACTCAACAGACCTGAGCTGTAAGGATTTCTTTATTTCATTAGCAACCGCCTTAAGACACATTATATTATTAAACGTGTCAATATGTAAAAGCGCGGTCAAAGACATACTTTCCTTATTTATATTCAAATCGGAAAACAGAGTATTTTTTAACATACTTCTGTATTGTTCGGTTGAAATGTACTCACCGAAGATTTCCGGAAAATTATACAACTTCATATTTTATCTAATTCGTCAAGCAATTCCTTGACAATATCCTCTTCGGATACCTTTCTTAAAATTTCGCCTTTTTTGAATAACACGGCACAACCGTCACCGCCTGCGATACCGATATCAGCTTCGCGTGCCTCACCGGGACCGTTAACCACACAGCCCATAACTGCAATTTTAACGGGCTTTTTAACGTCCTTAACTGCTTCCTCAACCTCTTTAGCCAAGGAAACAAGGTCAATTTTCGTTCTGCCACAGGTGGGACAAGCTACAATCTGCGGTGTTTCTACACGAATGTTTACGGCCTTCATAATATCCCTTGCGGCATATATTTCTTTGACAGGTGAATCTGTTATGGATACGCGGATTGTATCACCGATACCATTAAGAAGAAGTGAACCGATACCGATAGATGACTTAATAAGAGAGCTACGCTCCGTACCTGCCTCGGTAACACCGAGATGCAAGGGATAATCACACTGCGATGCAACAAGAGTGTAAGCCCTTACCATATTTTCAACATCTGATGATTTGATTGAAATAACCGTATCATAAAAGTCGCAAGCTTCAAGCATTTTCACGTGACGGAATGCACTTTCAACCATAGCCTCAGGTGTTGCACCACCGTATTTTTCAAGGAGCTCCTTTTCGACAGAGCCCGAATTCACACCGATACGAATCGGAACACCCTTAAGTGCACAGGCATCGGCAACTGCGGCAACTCTGTCCTGCGAACCGATATTACCCGGGTTAATACGTATTTTGTCCACACCCGCCTGTAAGCTTTCAAGAGCAAGTCTGTAATCAAAATGAATGTCGGCAACAAGCGGTATTTCAGCTTGTTCCTTAAGCTTGCCGAGAACCCTTACAGCATCCATATCCGGTACAGCCATACGCACAATTTCACAGCCGGCATCCTGCAGAGCAATTAATTGCTCAAGATTTTTTTCATAATCGGATGCAGGTGCATTGAGCATCGACTGAATTGCAATGGGTGCATCACCGCCGATTTTCACATTACCCACATTAACTTGTCTTGAAATACGTCTAATCATTTATATCACCTTTATAATATCACTAACCATAACAACTGCCATAAACGCAAGGAGAATTACCATACCAATGGTGTGAATAAGACCCTCCTTCTTGGCAGGAATAGGTTTACGTCTTATCATTTCAACTAAAATAAAGAACAGTCTGCCACCATCAAGGGCAGGGAACGGAAGAAGATTGAAGACACCCACATTAATGGTAATCATCGATAGGAATGTAAGTGCCGTAAGCATCTTGTCACCGAAATCTTCTGCCTCTGCAGTCGATTCGGCAATGGCAGATATTGTACCCACAGGTCCTGAAATATCCTTGATACCGTACTTGCCCGAAACAATATCAACCAAGCTCAGTCTTACCATCTGTACAATAGATGCAGAGTCGAGAAAAGCATTCTTGGTTACATTCAAAATATTGGGCTTTTCACCGACAATAATAAAATCCTGTTCAATATACTGTCTGCCGTCAAACTCAAACTGCTTAAAGGTTACGCCCTTAAGCTCAACCTTTTCACCATCACGACGAACAGTCATATCCAGCTTATTGTCGGAATCTCTGACAAGATTAAAAGAAATACCTTTAAATGAATATACCTTTGTACCGTTGATTTCGAGTATTTCGTCGCCTACCTGCAAGCCGGTCTGCTGACTTGTGGCATTTTCATAAAAGCTGTGAACCTCGCGAGTACCCACAAGGTCACTACAAGAAAGGCAGATTGCAACAACTACCACACCAAGTATAAGGTTAAGAATTGCACCTGCGGCAACAATTATAAAACGTTGCCATGCCGGCTTTTTATTGAATGCACGGTCATCCTCGCTGTCCTCATCCTCACCCTCCATACTGACGAAGCCACCAATAGGAAGCAGACGGAGTGAATATGCAGTCTCCCCTTTTTTCTTACTGATGAGCTTGGGACCCATACCGAGAGAAAACTCATTAACCTTTACTTTAAAAAGCTTCGCAAATGAGAAGTGACCGAATTCGTGAATGGCAATAAGAACACCGAACAGAAAAATTGCCAATAAATAAGGCCAGACGTTACTCCAGATTGCACCAATATCCAAGTGAAAAACACCACCCAATTAATGTAACATTTTATATTTCTGCAAGCTCACGTACCTTTTCACGCATCAAAGCATCGGTATCGTAAACATCCTGCAGGGAATAATTATCATTGTTATTTGTAAACTCTGACGCCTTTTCAATAAGAACAGGAATATCACAGAAGGAAATCTTGCCCTGTCTGAAAAGAAGGTTAGCTTCCTCATTTGCACAGTTAACTGCCGCGGGGTAAAGACCACCCTTCTTAATAGCATTACGGCATATATCCATACAAGGGAAGGTTTCATAGTCAGGCTTATAGAAGGAAAGGTTACCAACCTCCCATAAATCAAGCTGTTTTTCGGGAGACTCAAACCTATCGGGATATGTTATCGCAAACTGAATAGGCAACCTCATATCAGGGTGACCGAGCTGAGCGATAACCGAATTATCATCATACTCAATAAGTGAGTGAACTATACTCTCGCGGTGAACAACAATATCAATCATATCGGGCTCAACATCAAATAGCCAGACAGCCTCGATAAGCTCGAGCCCCTTATTGAACATGGTTGCACTGTCAATGGTAATTTTCTGACCCATACTCCAGCTCGGATGTTTAAGTGCATCCGCAAGAGTTACATTTCTGAGTTCTTCCTTTGTTTTACCGAAGAAGGGTCCGCCCGATGCAGTAAGAATAATTCTCTTAAGTGCAGAGTTACGGGGTTTACCCAAAAGGCACTGAAAAATCGCAGAATGCTCACTGTCAACAGGTAAAATTTCCACGCCGTTCTTTTTGGCGGCATCTGTAACAAGCTTACCGCCTGCAACAAGAGTCTCTTTGTTGGCAAGGGCAATTGTTTTGCCGGCATTTATGGCATCAACGGTAGGCTTAAGACCTGCCATACCAACAACGGAGTTAAGTGTAATGTTACCCTCACCCTCTGCGGCACAGAAGGAAACACCCTCAAGACCGCTGAGAACCTTAACCGACAAATCAGCAACACGCACCTTCAAATCGGCTGCAGCTTTTTCATCCACAAGAGCTGCATAACGAGGCTTAAATTCACGAATCTGTTTTTCGATAATATCAACACTTGAATGAGCTGTCAAAGCCTCTATTTTATACCCGTGAGTACGGGCAACATCCAGGGTCTGAACACCAATCGAACCGGTTGAACCCAATAAATTTATACTTTTCATAAAGCACCTACACTATTCATAAGGTAAATTGTTCCGTAAAGAACAGGCATAATAAAGAGAAGACTGTCGAATCTGTCCATAATTCCGCCGTGACCGGGAAGAAGGTTACCGAAATCCTTAATACCGAAATTACGCTTGATTGTAGATGCGGCAAGATCACCGAACATACCTGCCACAGAAAGAATGATGCTGACAACTAATACAGCTATGTAAGAGAGCTTACCGGGCTCGGTAAAGACATATTTATTGAATACAAGGAGCAGTATTTCACAAACAATTACCGCACCCAATATGCCACCGATTGCACCTTCAACAGACTTTTTAGGACTAATTTTAGGGCAAAGCTTGTGTTTACCGAGCTTACTGCCCACAAAATAAGCAAAGATATCCGTCATCCACGCGGCGCAAACCGAGAAAAGAAGAAGATAAATACCCTCAACCTTCTCGAAACCCTCAATATAGCGGTCGATATCCCTGAACATAATCATCAAAGAAAAAGAGAAAGGAACACAAACGGATGCAAAAATTGCAGTAACCGCCTGTTCAAATTTAGTTGTCTCAAATTTAAGAAGCATAAACACAAAAACAAGAACAACATAAAGGCAACCAAAGGGAGCAGTCGGAAAATCAACTGCATAATGGAAAATAAAAGGCACAAACCCGCTTAAAACCAGACTTGCGGCAATTATCAACTTATTCTTTAAACCAACAGCTTTTTCAATTTCCCACACAGCAATAACCGAAAGTACCGCGGTAAAAACTGCAAAAGCAACAGTATTTATGAGCAAAACTGCACCAATAAATACTATTCCAAAAACAAGGCCTGTTATAACTCTCTGTTTCATAAATACACCTCATTTGCCCAAAAACGAAGGACAAAAAACATCTTATAAAGTCACCAATATCCGAATGTATAAATACATTCGGATACAAGTATGTTATACACCGCCGAAACGACGATTACGTTTTTGAAAATCCCTGAGTATTTCGTTAACGTGCTCCTCTGTGAAATCAGGCCACAGAACATCAGAAAACCAAAACTCAGAATAAGCAGACTGCCAGGGCAGGAAATTGGAAAGACGGTATTCACCGCTCGGACGTACAATTATATCAGGGTCAGGCTGACCTGCAGTATAAATGTGGTCACAAACAGTTGATTCCGTAATATTGTCAATGTCCAATTTGCCGTCCTTAACGAGCTGCGCAATGTCCTTTACGGCGTGAGTAATCTCTGCTCTGCCACCGTAATTAAGAGCAATGTTGACAGTCATTTTTTCATAATGAGCAGTTTCGCGCTCAGCCTTCTCAATAAGCTTCAGTAAATCCTTGGGAAGACCCTCACGCTCACCGATGAAACGGAGTCGCATCTGTCTGATGGTGTTTTCACCTGTACGGGTATCACCCTCACGAAGATACTCTTTAAAGAGATTCATAAGAGCAAGAACCTCTTTCTTGGGTCTGTTCCAGTTTTCGGTGGAGAAGGCATAAAAGGTAAGGTACTTGATACCTACATCTGCACAATACTCACCAATTTTACGAAAGGTTTTTGCGCCCTCCTTGTGACCCGCAGTGCGTTCAAGACCGCGCTCCTTTGCCCATCTGCCGTTACCGTCCATTATGAAGCCGATGTGTTGAGGAAGAACCTCAAACTGTGGAATATTATCACTCATAATCAGATTTCCATTATTTCCTTTGTCTTACCTGCAGCAACCTCATCAAGCTTTTTGATGAATTCGTCGGTAATCTTCTGAATTTCATCTTCAGCGTACTTCTGGTCATCCTCGGTAATCTCAGAATTCTTTTTCATCGCCTTGATTTTGTCAATGCTGTCGCGTCTGATGTTACGAACACCAACCTTTGCTTCCTCAGCAAGCTGTGAAACCTCTTTGGAAAGCTGTTTTCTGCGCTCCTCTGTAAGAGCAGGGAAAACAAGACGGATGATTCTGCCGTCGTTTGAGGGATTGATACCGATATCTGAAGCAAGGATAGCCTTCTCAATAAGGCTTACAGTTGAAACATCCCAGGGCTGAATTGCAAGAATACGAGCTTCAGGAACAGAAATAGCTGCCATCTGATTAACGGGAGTGGGGCATCCGTAGTAGTCAACCTGAACCTTATCAAGAATTGCGGCATTGGCTCTGCCTGCACGGATTGAGTTGTACTCGTGCTTAAGTGAGGAAACTGACTTTTCCATCTTTTCGCGTGTTTTTTCAAATACTGTTTTCATAAAATAAAACTCCTTTAAGCAAATAATTCTTAAGATACTACCGTACCGGCATTTTCACCGCAAACGGCTCTGTTGATATTTTCTGTGTCGTTAAGGTTAAATACAAGAATGGGGATATTGTTTTCACGGCAGATAGCTGCTGCAGCAGTATCCATAACCGCAAGATGTCTTTCAAGAAGCTCATCGTGTGAAATCCTGTCAAACTTCACGGCATCACTGAACTTATTGGGGTCCTTATCATAAACACCGTCAACGTTTGTTGCTTTGAAATAAACATCGGCATTAATCTGTGCGGCTCTGAGTGCGGCACCTGAATCTGTTGAGAAGAAGGGATTGCCTGTGCCGCCTGCAAAGATAACAACCCTGCCCTTTTCGAGGTGTCTTACTGCTTCGTCGCGTACAAAGGTTTCAACAACACCTGTAATCTGTACCGCAGACATAACACGGCAATCAACACCAACATCAAGGAAGCCCTGCTGAAGTGCAAGCGAATTCATAACCGTAGCTAACATACCGATGCTGTCAGCACGGGTTCTGTCCATATCACCGCTGGAACGACCTCTCCAGAAGTTGCCGCCACCAACAACGATACCAACCTGAACACCCTTGTCGGTAATCTTTTTAACAGCGGAGCAAACCTCGTTAATAACATTAAAATCGAAACCGTGACCTGCCTCACCTGCGAGAACTTCACCGCTGAGCTTGAGCAGAAGTCTTTTGTAAACGGGTTCCATAATAACAATCCCCTTTCAGCCGAAAAACGACATTAAAATCTACCCTATTATTTTACAATAAAAGGACAATATTGTAAATAGTTAAAAGGCTTAAATTTTAGCAATAATTTTATAGATAATATATAAAAGCAGTTAGCGGACGAAAAAAATAAACATTTTCACAAAAAATTAACCTGTTGCCCGTCCCGAAGGACAAACAACAGGTCAGAATTCCAGGTGATATCACATTGTAATTCTGCGTTGGAGACGGATTTTATCCGAAATCATTGCAACAAACTCGGAGTTAGTGGGTTTACCGCGTTGACTCTGAATTGTGTATCCGAAGTAAGCGTTAAGGACTTCAACGTCACCTCTGTCCCAGGCAACCTCTATGCCGTGCCTTATAGCGCGTTCAACACGCGAGGCGGTGCTACCGAAGTTTTTGGCAACTGTGGGATACAATATTTTGGTAACAGAGTTGAGCATTTCAGGGTCCTCCACTGTCAGGCGAATAGCCTCACGGACATATTTATAGCCCTTGATATGTGCAGGAACACCAATCTGATGAAGAATATCGGTAATAACTATATTCAGATCCTGCTCAGGAATATAATTAGCCGCTACACCTGTACCTTTCCAGCTTGAAATCTGCACTATCCTTTCTGCCATCATCTGCGGATCGATTGGCTTAAGAAAATAATAATCAACACCGCATTTTGTCAACTCTCTTTCAAAATTTGGGTTATCAATGGATGACATTACAATTACCAATGGACGATTAACAGGATCCTTCATATTAATACGCGAGATTACTCCCATTGCGTCGATATGCTGTAAAAATGCATCCATAATTATAACATCAGGTCTGGTCTCATCCATAACTCTGATAACTTCCGCACCGTTTTTTGCACAAAATCTCACTTCCATATTACTGTTACGCAATATGTTAGCGAGCTTTATACTTGCTTCATCCTTTTCTTCTGTCATTAAAACTGACAAGCTTTTCACCATTTGGCAAGCACCTCCTATAAAGTGACTAAATTATATCATTGCCGATTTTTTTATTCAATAGAGCTTGCTGATAATCGGGATTTTGAACAAATCATCTCATTTGTCAAGCCTTGATAAAAAAAGCTTTGTGACCGATTTTGTCGAATTTTGTCTAATGTGTTGTGCAACTTTAAATTATGTTTTTGTGAAAACAACAAAAAATTGAATATTTACAGCTTTTGTGACAGCTTAAAATGTTATTACCCTTTAAAACAAAAGAAAAACAACATTATACAAAAACAAACATATTCCCGTTACACAGACACAATCTCCTTTCTTTATTTTTTCGATCACACTAAATATATGTCTCAATTTCGAAAACCCGTCATTTTTTCGACAAAAAAATCCGACCGCAAAAGCAGTCGGACTGATATTAATCATCACATCAAAACATACGAAGGGTTTTTTCGGCAGCTTCTCGCAGACAAAAGCCCGTGAGGGAGACACCGTTCATATTGTACTCTTCGGTAAGCCTTGCAAGGCTTGAAGCATTTTTATCAGCAGGGTCAACCCACACCGCAAGAATTGCATCAAGTAAATCACAACACAAGCTGAATTTCTTTACCCATTTTGTCATTTCCTTGAAAATGGGTACTGTTTCGTCGCTTATCAATGCAAGGCATTGGCGCATTTTTGCATTATAATCCGAAAACTCCTTAACGGCAGACTCCTTGTCACCTGTAGAAAGAAGGAAATTTATGTGCCCCAAGGTGTTACTCATAATTGCTGAACCGTATTTTGTAAGACAGGAAACACCGAGATGGTCGGCAAAGTATGAGAAAAGCTCTGCATCATCACCCAACATTTCCTTGTGGGCATTCTCGAGTGATTCATCCGGGTTGTAGCTTTCGGGATTCCACAGATAATCAGCAATTGTCATCAAAGGGATTTTTGAGCACTCGGCATACTCCATAACATTTGAAATAAGACCTTCACAAGCCTTGTAAAGCTCCTTATCTCTGCCCTGTATTGCGCCAAGGTGCATTTCCTGGAACATTTCGCAGTCGTTTACAGGATAGTTATCCCAGAAAAGGGGCTTGTGGTCTGTGGAACGGAAAAGCTCCTGACTTTCACGGACTGTGAGAACACGTGAACAAATCTCCCGTCCTGTCCAGAACATTGAAACATCCGAGGGAATTCCCTTTCCGAATTTTGTTATATAGTAGCCGTTTTCATCACCGCTGTACTGTGTGGGACAGACTGTGAGCTTAACGCTGTTATCAAGGGCTTTCAATTCATCATAAACCTTATTAATAAGGTCAATGTGTGCTTCTACGATACCGTCATATTTCTCCGCATCCTCAGGGTACTGAAAATCCCAAGGAATATCATCAAGGAGAAGTCCGAAACCACGAACACCGATATTATAAATACTTTTGATTTTATCAACAAGCAGTTTAAAGTCTTCCTCTGAGGTGTATTTATATGATAAACCGGGACCTATACACCAATTAAAACTGAAGTAGTTTTCTCTTGCGTAATCAACAAGGATTTTAAGGTTATTAAGCTCATTTTCAGGGTAAAGCTCGCGCCACTTTTCACGGTGGTAAATATCATCCTTAGGTGCATAGAAATATGTGTTCATACCGTATTTTGCCATAAGTGACATCACGGAAAGTCGTTTTTCGTGCTCCCAGGTGGGTCCGTAAAAGCCCTCGATATAACCACGTGTTTCAAAGGTAGGATAATCCTCCACGGTACCCTCACAAAGCGAACTGTCACATATAAGCTTACAGAGGGTGTTAAGTCCGCGGAAAGCGCCTTTCTCGGAGGACACCTTGATTATCGCACTGTCCCTTTTTACATCAATAATATATTTTTCATCGGTAAGCCGTCTTAGTTCTTCAATATAAGTAGTCTCGCGACTGTCGGCAAGCTTTACCTCGACAGCAAAATCTCCATTTGTATTTATATTATAGCCGGTAAAAACCTTGCGTGCAACATCGATAAAATCGCCACTTATTTTCACTCCGCTTACCGCAATACTTTCGCCGTTAAGATTATTTTTCTGTATAACAGGATAAATCATAAATGCCTGAACTCCTTTTTATATTCATCAACAAGCTTATCATTTATTTCGTCACCGCCGTCAACGTTGGCACTGCAAAAGTGTGGCGGATTATAGCCGATTTCTGCACAAAGCTCAACACTACGAGCAACAATGCTGTTCAATATAAGTGCACCTGTAACTGTTGACGTAGCACAGATTTTGCCCTCAATCCCGTTAACGCTGACACAGGCATCACCCACGCAACCGCAGTTATCAAGGACAACATCTGCAATCTCACAAAGTCTTTTACCGCTCTTGTGACGTGATGCACCTGCGTTTGTGTGATTAAGGTTTGTGAGTGCAATTGTACTTAGCCCCTTTTCCTTACAAAGGAGTGCCATATCCACAATTACACCGTTCCTGCCCGAATTTGATATTATAACAATAACGTCATCTTCTGTCAGGCCATAGCAATTGAAAAGCTCCTCGGCAAGACCCTCTTTTCGTTCCAGGGCAGTACTCCCACTTGCGCTTATATGGAGCATTAAATCATCATAAAGAATGGGTTGAATCTGTACAAGACCACCCGCCCTGTAAAACAGCTCTTCACAGAGCATATGTGAATGACCTGTCCCGAAAAGGAATATTTTTTTATTGTTAACGAGTGCATCTCTAAAAAGAATTGCAGCTTGCTCAATTGATTCGGCACAAGCTGATTTGATTTTTGAAATCAAGATTTCGACCTCGTTTATATATTCAAAAGCTTTATTCATACAGACCTCGCGCAATATTAAGTGCACCCATTTCAGGTGAAACGGTAAGCATTTCTATTTTAATATCAGGGAAATGTAATTTAATACAATCACAGAAAGATTCTTTGTAAGACTTACAATTTGCAAACACACCGCCATAAACGGCAAGTGTACCCACATTTCCTGTTTCATCAAGCAAGCTTAAGACAGTGTCAGCAAAACGAAATGCCTCGCTGTCAATAATATCAACAGCAATCAAATCGCCATCATCCGCTAACCGCCCTACCTCTGCGCCATAACCCGCAATAAAATCCTTTTTGATATTTTCAGAGTAGACTACATCAATTATTTGTCGTGTTGAGGTAACCCCGAAATAATTATTAAGAACAGTTGTGAAGGTATCATTATAGCCGTGATCTGCACAATAACAGCTGTGCTTCAGAGCATTAAGAGCAATTGAATAGCCTGAACCCTCGTCACCTAAAATGTGACCCCAACCGCCTTTGACAACAAGCTGACCGTCACAGCTTTTACCCATAGCCATTGAACCTGTACCGCAGATAGCTATACTGTCACAGCCCGATGCAGCATAGGCAACGTAAATGTCACTGTTCATACTGATTTTACGTGCATTGATTATACCACCGCAAAGATTATTTACAGTTTCATCATCTGCTTCATCATCGAGAGCAGAGCAACCTACAAATACATTTTCAAAAGTGATTTCGCCAAGCTCAGCGGTAATGAAATCCACAATATTCTGCAGATTTTTTCGTGATTCATCCATACCAACGGCATAGTAATTTATAGAGCCCCCCTCTGCTTTGCAAAGAACAACACCCATTTCATCTGATACAACAGCTTTGGTGTAAGTACCGCCACCGTCAATTCCCATATAGTACTTCAATGAAATCACCTCATTAATTACCACAAAAGGGAGTATTTCTACTCCCTTTTTAAAATCACTTATTCACACACTTCATAAGCTCGGCAACGTTTTCAACGATTACCTCGTTTGTAAGATAGCCGAGAGAATTTGTTTCGTGGTAGTGACGTCTGTCAAAAACGTCCTTACCCTGTTCAATGTAAGCCTGTGTTTCGTGGAGAATAAAATCATTCGGAGCAACACAGTAGCCTGTCATATCGTTTGACACGGCATAAACAAGCAAATCCTTATCACCGACAACATCAATAACAGGTGTGGGGTTAATATCAGTACCCTTGCCTGTTGCGGATTTATCTGCTTCGGCGGCACCACCGTAAACAACCTCAGGGAAGGGCTCCCCGGGAAGCATAAGAATCTGCTGTGTGCCAAGCTTTATGTAAACCATCTCTGTAAGCAGAGAAAGACCTAAATCGCCCTTGTCACCGGCATATCGTTGACCTGAAACCGCACCGATAGTAACCATAAGCGCAAGAAGTCCGTTATCAACAGGAGCATAATATTTGTGCTGTAAAACCGTGATTTCAACAGGCATTTCCTTGTCATTATCAATCTGAAGTGCAGCTCTGCCCAGACACTCACCCTGAAGACGTGTTCTTTCAACAACATCATCACAGAAATCACCCGGATCAACGGCACCGATAGCACCTGCACCGAAGAGCACGTTCACGGTCTTTGTATCATTAATTGTTTTTCTGAGCCAGTAAGGATAATCAGCACTTACATCACGGTTGCCGCCACCCAATGTATTGGGATGAGCTGCAAAGTTCATAAACCAGGTTTCAGTAGAGCCGTCATCAGGCACGAAGCGTGTTCTTGTAAGAACATCGTGCAGAACAATAGGCTCACGTTTGTCGTGCTGAGCCTCGGGAACATGGATTGTGCCGATGTAGAGCTTACCTGCCTTACGGTTTGCGTAAGCCTCGCGGGCAACCTGCTCAAGCGACTTAAGGAGCAAATCCATATACTCAGTATCCTTACCGCTTTGCAATTTGTAAAGCTGACCCCAATAACCAACAGTATCAAAGCCTGCGTGAGTGTGCGAGAATGAAAGGAATACACCTGCACATTTGCTCTCAGTCATAAAATCCTTAAGATTATCACGGACAATATTAAGCTCGTAGTTTGTAAGACCGATAATATCCGCCGCAAGGTGAACATAACCACCGTTATCATCCGCACCTACCCACATAGCACTTACTGTAATGGGGTCGTGAACACGCTCAATTCGGTGACCCATACCGTGACCTGCAATCCAATATGTTTTTGCAGTAACATCATCCGGCATTACTTCTTTAACAGAGTAGCCGCAAACATACTTTTCACCGGAAATTACTGTGGGCTCCATGCGAGGAAGTTCACCTGCAACAATGCCCTTTTTTCTTAATTTTTTACTTGTTTTTCTGCCTACGGCACGAACTGCCTTAGCGGCAATTTCATTGAATCCCATATATTCGTCCTCCTTAACAATAATCTAAGATTAAACAATACTTCAATTATATTTTACCAACATTGTAATATAAAGTCAACGAAATTACTTGCTAAATAGTACACCGAATAATTGTATAAACACAACAAAAACACGGTTGAAAGCATTACGCTCACAACCGTGTGATGTTAAGAAAAATCAATAATTCTCTTTTCTTACCTCAAAGTAGCTCTGAGGATGTGCACAAACGGGGCAAACCTCGGGTGCCTTTTTACCCATTACAAGGTGACCGCAGTTACGGCACTCCCACATAGTTTCCTCAGCCTTTTCGAAAACCTGCTGCATTTCAACGTTGTTAAGAAGCTTTCTGTAACGTTCCTCGTGGGTTTTCTCGATAGCGGCAACCATTCTGAATTTTCTTGCAATCTCGGTGAAGCCCTCTTCCTCTGCCTCGTCAGCGAAGGTAGCGTACATATCTGTCCACTCATAGTTTTCACCTGCTGCTGCAGCCTCAAGGTTTTCGGCAGTTGTGCCTATACCTTTGAGCTCCTTAAACCACATTTTTGCGTGTTCTTTTTCGTTGTTTGCAGTTTCTTCAAAAATTGCAGAAATCTGCTGGAAGCCTTCCTTCTTTGCTACGGAAGCAAAGTATGTGTATTTGTTTCTTGCTTCGCTTTCGCCTGAAAATGCTGCACGAAGATTCTGTTCTGTTTTTGAACCTTTAAGTTCCATAATATAACATCCTTTCCAACTATATACTCCCCATACGGGGGTCTGAATATACTATAAAACAAAGAATTTATTTTGTCAAAGTATTTTTAACATTAAAAGTGTATTTTTTATTTATTGACTTATCAAAAGCGTTATGGTAAACTACACTTAAAATAATGATACGAGGTGTGTATTATGAGTTGGTTAGATAATATCGATGCAGCTGCTGCTAAGAAAGGCAAAAAGGTTGAAACCTTCTGGCAGTTTGTTAAATTTATTGTTGTAAGCCTTGGTGCTTGTATTGTTCAGGTTGTTTCACTTGCAATCCTTTACAACATCCCCGCAATCAAGGAATTAAGCAACACAGCATTCAGTTGGTGGGTATTTGATTACCCCGTAATCGAGGGTGAGCGTTGCGGTCTTGCACTTTTCATTTCTGCAAACGTTGCGAACATCCTTGCGCAGATTGTTGCTTTCTTCATCAATAAGGAAAAGACATTCAATTCAAGCGCAAACATCAAGGTTGCACTTCCTATTTACATAGTCTTTACAGTTGCACTTGTTTGCTTCTCTGCTTGGCTTAACCCCACAATTTTCGAGCTTTGTGTTACAAAATTCGGCCTTGGTAGTGGCCTTGCACTTACAATCGCAACTGCAGTTTGCTCAACACTTCAGTTCGTACTCTACTTCCCTGTTGACAAGATTCTCTTCCACAAAAAGAAAGAAGAAAAGGCTGAATAATTTAACACTTTCTGATTACCGTCCTTAGCAAGGGCGGTAATTTTTTATTGCTTTTGGTTATAAAACATTTCTTCACCTATTCTGCGGACAGTTACTTTTACTGTTACGTTTGTAACTGTCTCCCTGAAAACAGTTTCCCAATCATCTTTTACACTGTTATACAATTTTGGTTTATGGAGCATAAGACGCTTTCCGTAACGAAGTGCATCACCGCCGTGTTCCCCCTTAAGGATAACGAGAGCGTTCTCCGCCCGTTTGATAACCGCCTCGGCAACGCTTGACTTGATAATCTCAAAGAAGTCATCATCTGTACTGAAAAACTCCGCTCCGCTTACCTCGTCGATATCGCAAGAAATATTAATTCTCAGATTATAATGCAACACACCGTTCTTCTCGGATATTGTATAATGAGTTTTTGATTTATTGATAACGAAGCCTGCCTTTTCACCATTGGGAAGCTCTACGGTCAAAAAGCCTTTTTGGGCGGTATCTGTCAGAAAAGCAAGGCCTTCTGCATCACCTGTTGACATATACATAGAAAAGGTTTCATCGCTTCCGTAAAGCGCGCATCCGTCAAGCTTGAAATCCTCGTTTTCTCCGTTTTTCTGCACGGTAACCGCAGGCAGACAAAGTACTGACGTGGGTGTATTAAGAATATTTATTGCATCCACTATCCTGACACGAGGAACACGAGATTGTCTGTAGCTTTCCATAAGCATATTTTCAAGAATTTCACTTTTAACAGTATCATTAAGAAGCTTTGCTCTGATAATTCGTTCTGCATCCGAGTTTTTGGCAATACAAACAAGCTGCGAAACTCTTGAATCGTAGTTTCTCAAAAAGAAATCAAGAACATCGGATAGCTTTTTGTTTGATGCCCCCTCACCGATTACAATAACCCTGTTATGGGCAAAAAGGGGCAGATTACCGCTTTTTGATGTTAATGTCCGCAGTGCGGCTGACACGCTTTCTGCTTCGGCTGTGTATATTTTTGTTTTGTTTTCCGATGAGCCGTCACCGGACGGGGTACCGCTTTGCTCGTTATTGAGAATTTCAACGGTAACCTTATACCCGTTTTGTGTTGTATCTATTCCTATACCCTGAATAATCATAAGCTGTGAAAGCTCTGTTCCTGCCTTTTGACATGATGTAAAGGAAAGTAAAAGTGAAACGACAATAAATATCTTAAATATCTTCTTCGATTTTTTCATAAGGTTTCACCTTTCTGTAATATACAAGCAGGACATATGGCAGAATAACAACGCCAACGGTATATAAAACAAACGTCAACACATTATTTGAAACAAAGCCGAAGGCTTCGATATTATTTGATATAATTGCAGGAATTACCGCAAGGACGGTACATACGGCAACGGTTAATAATCTAATTGATAATTTGGGCAAAAGCTTCTTAAGGCTTTGCACAACTATGAGAATATAGAAAGAAATTTTTACTACTACACACAATATCCATATCGCGGTTTCAAGTGCATCAATACGTTCAAGTAATCCGAAACCTGCGAGGGTTACTGCCGTATATGTGGGAAAAAGCTGAGTATCGGCAAATGAACCTAAAGCACCAACTACAAATGCAAGTATTCCCACAAATGTAATACCGCTCAATATAACGAAAGCAAAATGGTGCTTTTTAAACTCACCCTTTATTTGTGGCAAAAAGAATGTAACAGCACCTATTTCCGTTGTCTGAACAGCAAAAAGGATGCTGTCCTTTACGAATACTCCCACACCGTCTGAAAACAACGGTGTGAAATTAAGAATATTGATTTCATCAACAAGAGAAAGCATAACAAAAGCCGTTGCACTCACCACAATGAAGCAGAAAATCACACTTCCGCGACAAAGGGCACTAAGACCGACTGTCGACAAAGCACCACAGACGACAACTATTGCAATAAGAAATATTGACATATCATTTCCCGGGAAAAGCTCGGAGCTTGCAAACAAATCAAAGCGTAAAATCGTCTTTAATGCACCGACAAAATACACCGCACCAAAAACGGATGTGGCAATACGCATAAATTTTGTTTCCTTTACAACTAACCCTTTTTTTGTATTTTTAACATTATTTTTATAGATGAAATACGCAGGCAATCCTGCAACAAGACTGATTATAACAAACACAACAGGTCTTAAGAGTGTTTCTGTTCGGGCAATCGGGATTTCGGGTGATGAAATATACATAAAAGCCGTGCTCAATACGGACAAAAAAAGCAAAGAAAAAAATCCCGGTGCAGACACCTTTTGCTCTGTCAAATCAATCACCCGCTCCCTTTGATTTTAGTTTATTTATACTGAAAATTTTACTTTGGATTTTTCCTGTGGACACTCTTACGAGTGTGTCGCGCATATATGATGTCTGCCACGGGCTGAAGGGTGCTAAAAAAGGTACGCCGTAATCTGTCATTGATGCAAGATTTATTATGAGTGCGGCAGCACCTGTTATGATACCGTAAAAGCCCGAAAAGCCACCAACAAGAATAAATACTATACGCAAGACGGCAATCGGCTGATACAAATCCGAGGAAACAAGCGAGCATATAGCAGTCATTGCAACAATAATCAGCATAGGCGCACCGATAAGACCTGCCGTTACTGCCGCATCACCTATTACAAGTGCACCGACAATACTGACGGCATGTCCGATTGATTTTGGCATTCTCAGACCTGCCTCACGGACAGTTTCGTAAATAAAGTGAATTATGAGCGCCTCTGCCGTAAGGGTGAACAAGGTATTACTCTCCATAAGGACGATATTATAAAGCATATCATCGGGTAAGATTTCCTGATGAAAAAGACCAATAGAAACGAAAATACCCGGTAAAAACACGCTGATTATAAAGGCGAGAAAGCGTACAAATCGCATAAATGTTGCGTAATACGGACGGTTTATATAGTCATCGAGAGTCTGAAAATTCTCAATAAAAAGCCTCGGTACGACAAGTGCAAATGGTGTACCGTCAATAAGGATACCTACCTTTCCCTCGCAAAGCTTTGCGGCAAAGGTATCGGGACGCTCTGTCTGTCCTACCATCGTAAAAAGTGACTTGCGCTTTGTATCAAGTGCTCGTCGTAGATATCCTGCACCGAGGATTGTATCAAAGGAAACCTTATTTAATCTTTCTCTGACCTCATTGAGAGTTTCATCACTTACCCTGCCCTTCATATAACAAAGAAGAATTCGGGTTTTACTCTCCTTGCCGTGCTCCTGCATTTCAACTGTAAAATTCGAGGAACACAGTTTTTTACGAACAAGTGTAAGATTTGTTTTGATATTTTCCGTAAAGCCCTCACGGGAACCGAACTCCTGCACGTCGGTATCAGGCTCAGAAATCGCTCTTTCGGGGATAGCCTGAACACCGAAGATTATGCACTCGCTTTGCCCTTCCATAAATATAAGAAGTGTTCCTCTGAGAAGGTTCATTACAGCTTGGTCAAGACTTGTTTCACGCTTTTGCTCCGTACCGCAAAGAAGTCTGTCAGCGATATAATCGAGCGGAGCTTCATCAGGAAGCTCACCTTCAAACTGCAACAAAGGTCTTATGGCGTTATCGGCTATTTTTTGCGAATTGCAAAGTCCGTCACAGTTGGCAAAAACAACTGTTTTACCACCGCAATAGCCCTTTTTTACCACGATA
Organism: Acutalibacteraceae bacterium; assembly: GCA_045532945.1. Taxonomy (GTDB): domain Bacteria; phylum Bacillota; class Clostridia; order Oscillospirales; family Acutalibacteraceae; genus DTU089. The sequence goes on along the minus strand of JAZSGZ010000012.1, from coordinate 95,546 downwards.
TCAAAGCTTCCCTCAAAGGCTTTCTTTATAACCCTGCCGTTCTCCAGAGGGTCTTTTCTTATATCTCCGAACTGTGGCTCTTTAATGTCATCAACATACAAAAACGGCTTATTTTTCATAAAATCACCAATAGTGTTTTAACCCGATTATGCTTGTATATTCAAAGGGAAACAGGAAAAAACAATTTATGGTGATTTTATGATATCGACAATAATAAGAACCTTTATAATCTACTGCTTCGTAAGCCTTTGTGTGCGGATTATGGGGAAACGTCAGCTTGGACAACTGCAACCGGGTGAGCTTGTCATAACAATCCTCATCTCAGAAATAGCCGCAACTCCGATTACGGACACAAATCAGCCCATACTGAACACGGCAGTATCGCTTATGCTTCTTGTATCATTTGAAATAATCAGCTCACTTATAGCACGAAAGAGCCTTAAATTCAGGTATGCAAGTGACGGCAAGCCTATAACACTTATCAAAAACGGCAAGCTCAATCAAAAGAATCTGAAGGAGCTTCGTTTTACAATAGATGAGGTTTTGTCTGCACTGCGTCAAAAGGATATTTTTGACATCAGCGAGGTTGAATACGCGGTTGTTGAAACAAACGGTACGTTATCAGTTTTATTAAAGCAAAACAAACAACCGCTGACCCAAGAAACCTACGAAAGTCCCAAGAAAACAACAGATGCACCTTGTGTAGTAATCATTGACGGAAGTATCATTGAATCATCCCTTGAGGATTCACCTGTTACCCTTGACGAGATAAACAGAAAAATCAAAAATGACAGGAAAGATACAAAAAACATCCTGCTTATGACAGTAACCAAAAGCAAGAAGTTTTTGACAATTAACAAGGAGAAGTGATATGAACAGACCAAAGCTGGCATTTATTTTCCTTGGAATAAGCATTATACTGGGTATTTTATCACTTAGCTATATTGAATACAGTTGCTCGGAGATGATAGAAAAAATCGCACAGGCAGAAACAAGCCTCATTGAAGAAAAGCCCGAAGAAGCACAAAAAATGTTTATTGAACTGATTGATTTATTCGAAAAGCACAAGCCTGTTCTTAATTTGCTTACGGGTCAGGGTGAAACCCTTGAAATACGAAGTGATTTGAATACCGCAATATATTTCCTGAACTGTAAGGACTACCCTACTGCCCTACTACACCTGCAGGAGTGCAAGGCAGACCTTAATATAATAATTGCAGGCAACGAACCAACACTGACAACGATATTTTAACTCACAATTATCTTTCAAAGGAATATGATATACCGAGAGGATTGATTATTCCTATGAAAGATAATATTTTTTTGATTTTGGGCGGTGACGACCGTTCACTTTACCTTGGCGAATACCTGGAAAAGCAAGGCTTCAAGGTATGTTATTTTGCATTTAATCAGACAGATTGCTATAAAACGGTGACAGAGGCTGTAAATGAGGCAAATTTTATCATTCTGCCACTTCCCTTAACCCGTGACAGAACAACGCTGAACACACCACTCTTTGACGAAACGGTTTTACTGTCGGATATATGTGCCCTTGCCATACCCGACAAGCTGTTCCTTGGGGGTAAAATACCAACAAGCTTTTGTGAGGAAATACGTTCAAGGGGCGCGGAATGCTACGACTATATGAAGCTTGACGAGCTTGCAATATACAATGCAGTTCCCACAGCAGAGGGTGTTTTGCAAATACTTATTGAAAAAACGCCCATAACAATCCACGGGATGAAGTGTGCAATAACAGGCTACGGCAAGGTTGGTAAGGTATTGGCATCCACCCTGAAAGCACTCGGTGCAGATGTTACCGTATTTGCACGCAAGGAGCATGATTTTGCCTGCGCCTATACAAAATCGATAAAGGCAGAAGGCTACCCAACGCTTAAGGAAGGCTTGAACGACTTTGACGCCCTTATAAACACAGTTCCCGTCAAGGTAATTGACAGGGACGTTATGCTTCACCTAAACCCCGACTGCTTGCTGATTGAAACTGCATCTGCACCCTTCGGAATAGATTTTCAGGCTGCAAAGGAGCTTGCGTTTGAGGTTATTAAGGCAGGCTCACTCCCCGGCAAGGTTGCGCCACGTACCGCAGGTGAAATAATCGGTCGCTCGGTTTTACCTATTATAAAAACAAGGGGGTTATTTGATTGACAACCGTAGGTTTCGCGATTTGCGGTTCATTCTGCACATTCAAGGCAGTATTTGAAGAGGTCAAAAAATTAAAAGAAGCAGGCTACAACATAATACCCATAATGTCAGACAACTCATATACACTCGACACACGCTTCGGTGATGCCGTACATTGGCGCCGACAGTTCACGGAAATAACCGGCAACAGAATAATTCATACCATACCTCAGGCAGAGCCGATCGGCCCTCAGAAGCTACTTGATGCACTCATAATTGCACCCTGCACAGGCAACACCCTTGCAAAGCTCACTTGGGGCGTAACCGATACATCTGTAACACTTGCGGCAAAGGCGCACCTGAGAAACGGCAGACCGCTTATCATTGCACCCTCAACAAACGATGCGCTCTCGAACGCAGGCAAAAATATCGGCGCCCTGTTAAACTACAAAAACATATATTTCGTACCATTCGGTGAGGATGATGCAATAAAAAAACCAACCTCAATGGTTGCAGATTTCACACAGATTCAACCCACACTTGAGCTCGCACTCAAAGGTAAGCAGATTCAGCCCATAGTGATTGGGAGTTAAACAATAACGGATAGTAACCAACGGGTTGCTGTCCGTTATATTAATTTTAGGGAAAAACTATTTACAAAACTATAATTATATTGTATAATACTTTCCAACAAAAGGGAGTAACTCGCACGAAGGTGCGGTGTAGGTCGTCAATACGGCAATAGCCCGCCTGCACCTCAAAGAGTGAGACTTTTACCGCGCGGGTGGTAAAGGTCTTTTTATTTTCTCTCCTTTGAATAAACTTGAAAGGGATTTTCTAATGAAGCATTATCTCGAAACTGCTGAAGCAGTATTTGCCGAGGTTCAGTCAAGTGAAGCAGGTCTTTCCTCACAGGAAGCTGCCGCAAGACTTGAAAAGAACGGCAAAAACAAGCTTGCTGAGGCAAAAAAGGACTCAACACTCAAGAAGTTCTTTGACCAGATGAAGGACCCGATGATTATTATCCTCATTGTTGCGGCCGTTATCTCTGCCGTTACTGAGTTCATCGAGCACAATCCTGCAGACGGTATGTTCGTTCCCACAGACACAATCATCATTCTTGCCGTTGTTCTTATTAACGCTATTCTCGGTGTTATTCAGGAAAATAAAGCAGAAAAGGCTGTTGAAGCGTTGCAGAAAATGTCTGCCGCAACAACCAAGACTCTGCGCGACGGCAAAATCGTCAACATCAAGAGTGAAGATCTTGTTGTTGGTGACGTTATACTCCTTGATGCAGGCGACGCTATCCCTGCTGACTGCCGTATCTTTGAATGTGCAAGCATGAAAATTGAGGAAGCAGCTCTTACCGGTGAGTCTGTTCCCGTAAGCAAAATTATGCAGATTCTCACACTTTCCAAGGAAGCTGAGGTTCCCCTCGGTGACCGTAAGAATATGGCATATATGGGTTCAACCCTTGTTTACGGCCGTGGTAAGGCAGTTGTTGTTGCCACAGGTATGGACACAGAAATGGGTAAGATTGCCGATGCTATCTCCACCGCTGAGGAAAGCAAAACGCCCCTTGAAATCAAGCTTGAACAGCTTTCAAAGGTTCTTACAAAGCTTGTTATCGGTGTTTGTATCGTTATCTTCGGCTACAACATCATCACACAGTATATTATGCCCCTTAACAACCCCGACGTGCTCGTAAAGCCCGAGCTTATGGACGTTGGTCTTCACTCGTTCATCACTGCCATTGCTCTTGCTGTTGCGGCTATTCCTGAGGGTCTTGTTGCAGTTATGACCATCGTTCTTTCAATCGGTGTTACAAATATGTCCAAGAAGAATGCAATCATCCGTAAGATGACTGCTGTTGAAACTCTCGGATGTACACAGATTATCTGTTCTGATAAGACAGGTACTCTTACACAGAACGTAATGACCGTTGTTGACCACTACGCACAGGATGAAAAGCTCCTTGCAACTGCAATGGCTCTTTGCACCAACGCAGAGGTTGAAGAAGACGGCAAGGGCACAGGTGAGCCTGACGAAGTTGCGCTTATCAACTATGCAGCTACACTCGGTCTCAAAAAGGCAGACCTTGTTGCGGCTAATCCCCGTGCAGGTGAGGTTCCCTTTGACTCAGGCAGAAAGATGATGTCAACAGTTCATAGCGTTGACGGCAAATTCGTTCAGTATACAAAGGGTGCTCCCGACGAGATTCTTAAGAAATGTACGCACGCTCTTGTTGACGGTCAGGTTGTTGCAATGGATGACTCAATTCTTGCAAAGGCCGCCGAGGAAAACACAAGAATGGGTAACAAGGCGCTCCGTGTATTCGCAGTTGCATATAAAGAGTACACATCTGCCCCCGAGGTTTACGATTCTGCATCACTTGAATATGATATGATTTTCATCGGTCTTACAGGTATGATTGACCCTGTTCGTCCCGAGGTTAAGGATGCTATTGTTGAGTGTCGCAGCGCAGGTATCACACCCATTATGATTACCGGTGACCATATCAACACAGCTAAAGCTATTGCACGTGAGCTTGGTATTCTCAAGGATGATTCACAGGCAATGATGGGTGCTGACATTGATAAATACTCTGACGAAGAGTTTGAAAAAATTGTTGAAAACATCTTCGTTTACGCTCGTGTTCAGCCTGAGCACAAGACAAGAATTGTTAACGCCTGGAGAGCAAAGGGCTACGTTACTGCTATGACGGGTGACGGTGTTAACGATGCTCCCTCAATCAAGAGTGCCGATATCGGTGTCGGTATGGGTATTACCGGTACTGACGTTACAAAGAACGTTGCAGATATGGTTCTTACAGACGATAACTTTGCAACAATCGTTTCTGCAGTCGGTGAAGGCAGAAGAATTTACGATAACATCCGCAAGGCTATTCAGTTCCTTCTCGGCTCTAACCTGTCAGAGGTTCTCTCAATCTTCTTTGCAACTATTATGAACTTCACAATTCTTCAGGCTCCTCACCTTCTCTTCATCAACCTTGTTACAGACAGTATTCCTGCTCTTGCACTTGGTCTTGAGAAGCCCGAGCAGAACATTATGAAGCGTAAACCCCGTGGCAAAAATGACGGTGTATTCTCCGGCGGTCTCGGTGTTGACTGTGCATACCAGGGTGTGCTTGTAAGTATTCTTACAGTTGCCGCATTCTACATCGGTGAATACCTTGAGTGCCTTAAGACCGGTGCACAGTTCGCTTTCACAAACATCCAGGACAGCTCCGAAGGTATGACAATGGCATTCTTCACAATGGCAATGTGTGAAATCTTCCATTCATTCAATATGCGCTCACAGAGAGGCTCTGCTGTGGCTATGGTCTTCAAGGGTCACCACAACGTTGCTCTCTACGGTGCAATGATTGGTTCATTCCTTCTTACAACCGCAGTTGTTGAGATTGATTTCCTTTCAAACCTCTTCGGTTTCTCACACCTTGACGGTACTGCTTATGCAATTTCACTCGGTCTTGCTTTCCTTATCATTCCCATTGTTGAAATCGTAAAGGCTTTCCAGAGAAAGTTTGGTAAAAACCACAACTAAAATTTTTAACCCTCACAAGAAATTGTGAGGGTTTTATTGACTAATTTTTTATGTAGTATTATAATTATCTGGTAAATAATTCGATAAGGAGTGATTATATGACAAGTGCAGGTCTTACCGCAATTATGTCAATTATTATGTCTTTTATCACAATGATTTCATCAATTTTCGGAATCATTCAGAGCAGACCCGATACATCTGTTATTCAGGGCTTCGAGGTTAAGGAGGAAAATGCTATGAGAATAATGTCTTTTAACATTCGTTGTACTAATGTAGGCAAGGATTCCTGGGAGGACAGAATCGGTATTGTTTCACAGACAATGCTTGAAAGCGAAGCCGATTCAATCGGTGTGCAGGAAGCAACTCCCGAATGGATGGCCACACTCAAGGAAACCGTTGGCGAGAAATACGCTTACGTTGGTGTTGGCAGAGACGACGGTGATAACGAGGGCGAATACTCCGCAGTGTTCTATCTCAAGGACAAGTATGAAGTTGTTGACAGCGACACATTCTGGCTCTCCGAGACACCTGACAAGCCCTCATTCGGTTGGGATGCAGCTTGCAGACGTGTTTGCACCTGGGTACAGCTTAAGGACAAGCAAACAGGCAAGCAATACGTTCATATGAACACGCACTTTGACCACGTCGGCATTTCCGCACGTAAAAACAGCGTTGAAATGATTATTGACAAAGCAAAAACTTTCACAGACATCCCCGTTGTTTTCACCGCTGATATGAACGTTGTTCAGGGCTCTACAAACTACAATCAGTTTGTCGATTCAGGCTACTTCCGTGACACAAAATTTGCGGCACCCGATTCAATGAATTACTGCACATACCACGACACAAAGCCCGATATGCACAAGGATGACGTTATTGACTATGTTATGATTAATGACGGATTCGATGCACTTACATACAGAGTTGTTACAGAGGGTGTTGACGGCAGATTTGTTTCTGACCACTACCCCATCTATGCTGACATTGTAATGAAATAAATTCTTAACCAGCCCCTTATAACACATCGAAAGATGATGCAAGGGGCTGGTTTTTTTAATCCTCAAAAATGCTTTATTTACAACACTCAACTTTAACCAAATGTTTAAAAACAACACAAAAGCAAATATATGTTGTTGTATCAATCTGCGAAAACGCTGTATAATATCTTTGAATGATTTTTTGTTACACGGACAATCCGTAAATCAGGAGCAAGAATATGAATAAGTATACAGATAATCCACCAAAAAGAAAATTTGTTTTTAACCATAACAACAGCAAATCACGTGAGAAAATTATGCTGTTGAGTACAATTATTATCAATAGCATATACGGAATATTTAATATTTATCTTGGTTATTATTATTCTACATACTGGTTCCTATCACTAGGCTGTTATTATATCAGCCTTGTAGTTATAAGATTGATTATTTTTTCACATACTAACAAATATTCTCCCGGAGAAAAAATTAAATCCGAATTAATTAAGTACCGTTTTTGCGGTATAGCTTTTCTTATAATGAATTCAATTCTTTCTTTAATCATTTTCTTTATGGTATATTGGGACAGAACCTTTTATCATAATGAGATTACTACAATAACGATAGCAACATATACCTTCACATCATTAACTATATCCATTATAAATGCAATAAAACATCGCAAACACAGAAGTCCCATACTTTCAGCATCCAAAACAATTTCTCTCGCTGCAGCCTGTGTTTCAGTGCTGACGCTTGAATCAACAATGTTAACAACCTTTGGTTCCGAACAACTCTCTCTGTACACACGTCGTGTTATGCTTGCATCAAGCGGATTTGTATTATCCGCATTTATTATAAGTTTGGCTATATATATGATTATCAACAGCACCCGACAATTAAAAACATACAAAAAACAAAGCCGTAAGTAAAACTTATGGCTTTGTTTCTTTTACAATTTTATAATATTGTTTACCTACTACACATTCAAGAATAATTTTACAAAGCTCGTTTTCCGGTGTGACACATTCACGCTTAAGCCACTCCTCAACAATTGCAGTAATCCCCGTAAGATAAAACTTCATAACATACTCTCTTTCGTTTTCGGGGAAATCAAATCGTTTAAGAATCGGATTGAAAACGTATCTGAACAGCTTTTCATAAATCGTGTTAAAATTCATAGTCCCGAGATGCCTCAATGCTGTTTTGAAAACCCGTTGATTATCCTTGATGTATCTGAGATACGGCAAAACATACTCAGGGGTAACCAAAAACAAACTGCCGATATCGCATTTTTCAAAGTCCGGAGCACGTTCTTTTTCATCAAGTGTGAAATAGGATAGAAAGCTATCCGTAATATATTGCGTTGTTTCTGTCAACAAATCCGAAGTATTTTCATAATGCAGGTAAAATGTGGATCGGTTTACCCCTGCCTTTTCGCAGATTTCTTTAATTGTAATATACTCAAAATCCTTCTTTTCCAGCAACTCAATTAAAGCCTTATCCATTTTTACCGCAGTATTAAAATATTTGCTTTCGTTTTTATTCATACGACAGCACCTTTATTTTTCTTCCTCACTTATTTGCTTTGCAAGCTCAACGATTTCAAAGGCGTATTTCTTTTTACCTGCCTCAAGAAGCTTTTTATATACAGGATAATTTATTCCGCAGCAAGTAAAACCGATTATACCGATACAAATACCAAGAATCATCATAGCTGTTGTGCCACCGATGACTTTCATAGCAAGGCACATACCTAAGCCTGCTACAAGACAAGAAACAACACCAAAGGTATAGGTGAATACTGTTGCCGGCATTTTGGCTTTCCTATCCAATTTACGGAGGGCAATAATCTTTGAATTGTCCTTCGGTGCATATTCCTTCGCAATTGATTCTGCGTAAATTTTGTTTGTGTTCATTTGAGAACCTCCTTCGTTTTTTTACAACATAATTATAAAACGAAAAGAGAGGCAACTGAACAACATCATTTTGTTTTCGTGTTGATTTCAGAAAAACTAATTATAATATTATTTCACCTTTCCTGAATGAGTCGGATTTAATATTCTGCCAACCTTAGGAACAAGAAAATCTATCCACCAATGGAACCATCTGCCGATAAGAATACATTTAAGCTTATCACCGATTTTTTTCGCTTTTTCATCTGTACCCGGCTTTGATGAGGGCGTCATTCTTATACGCTTACCCTTAAACTCAAATTTCAATATACGCTCAGCAACAGTCGGCAAAGCCCTTATGTGTAAAACAAGTACATTATTATCCCAATAGGCATATGAAAGCACAGGCAGATTCAACTGACCGATTTTCACCTTACCTTCTCGCGCTGTGCCGTTAAGCCCCAGCTCAACAGAATTGTGATTATCGCCATCTTCATCCCACGAGAATGTACAATAATCCCCGAAAAACTCGAAGGATATATTATTAATATTTCCGCTTCGGTTATAGTCAAAAAATACAACAGGCATGGGAAAAATACTTACAGGAAAGCCGATTGCATTTACAAATCTGCATTTTCTTAAGCTGTAAACATTTTTGTTTATTGTATTTTCTATCACTTTGTTGCGGTTAGTTTTTACGGCACACCAATCATCGTTCAACTTGATTTCATTACTGCTGTTTTCATTACGGGGCTCAATAAACACCTCGGGTAAGAATTGCCATAAAACATCAAGTGTTTCCTGCAAATCGCTATGATCTGAGGTCATTATCAGGCAAGCATCATAATCCTTTAATGAAATGGCATATTGGCAAAACATACCCTCACAGCGGAAAACATTGGGCATACCTGCACAACGCCAGAAGCCACAACCATATCCCGCACTGCTGTCAGCGTGAGTTTCAACATCTGAATTATCTGTAATAAGCGAGGTTGCTTCCCTAACCCACCATTCAGGCACAATCTGTTTACCATTGTAAACACCGTCGTTGTGATAGCAAAGAATGAATTTGGCTATATCCTCAGTCTTAAGCATAAGACCCCATCCGCCTGCTTCTATACCGTCTGCTGATTCCTCCCAGAACGGAACATCTATTCCGAGAGGCTGGAACAAACGAGGTGTGAGATAATCTGTTATTGATTGACCTAAAACTCTCACAAGCATTACCGATGCGATATAATAATTATCGTTGACATAGCGCCAACCTTCGCCCGGTTCAAACAGCCACCTTGCATTTGAAAAATCCTTAAGCCAATCCTTATTTTTTACGCCTTTAACGGAACTTTGTTTACCTGCAGTCATCGTAAGTAAGTGATGTATCGTAAGCTTTTCTAACCATTTATCACACTTCTTTGTGCAAAGCTCAGGTATTACATCAACCGCTTTTGTGTCACGTGTTATACGACCTTCATCCAGGGCAAATCCGTAAGCCGTTGCGAGAAAGCTTTTGCTCACGGAATAAACCATATGAGGCATATCAGCTGTTAAGGGTGCGCTCCACCCTTCCATTGCAACCTTACCGTGACGTAAAATCATCATACTATGGATATTAATACCACGACAAATAAACTCTTCGACCATCTTATTGACAGTCGAAGAGCTTATACCTACACTTTCAGGACTTACAGCTCTGGGAATCGAATTATTAATCATTATTCAAACTCGCTGAAATCTCGCAATACAGTTGATTCTGTATCCTTATAAATATCAACGCTTCTGATATGCCACTGTATAAAGCCGTGTTTCTCTGCCATTACATCAGCCTTTTCCTTCCAACGACGAGCTACATCAACAGTTTTGCCGAAAAGCTCCTCTACCCTTTCAGGATTCTGAAGGTCGGTGGATTTTGCGCCTGATTCCTCAACAATCTTCTTGATTGCACCGGGATTATCAACAACGGGACAAGCACGAAGCATGTTGTCCGAGAAGGGCTGACGCTTTCTGTATGCCATAAATATGGGACTCTTGAGTGCATCGAGCAAATGCTTGTCAGGGTCTTTAATGTTTACATTTGAATAGTGAGCAAAAACACAAGGCTCACAGTCACCGTTTGCGCTGATGTGGAAATACTGCTTACCTGCCGCAACACAACCGCCGACATATTCACCATCATTAAAGAAGTCAATAGTCATAAGAGGCTTAACCTCATCAAAGCGCCACTTGCGAATCTGGTCATACATTTTTTCACGCTGCTCGGCTGTTGCCATAAGCTCCGCAGGTGCACTGCAACCAACAGGAACATAAGTGAAATACCATGCAAAAATTGCACCCAACTCAATAAGGAAGTCAGCATATTCATCAGATGAAACAACATCCGCATTTAACTTAGTATAGCAGATAGATGTACCAAATGGAACACCACGCTCTTTAAGGCGTGCCATTGCACTGACAACAGCCTTATATGTACCCTTACCGCGACGTGCATCGGTTGATTCTTCATTACCCTCAATTGAGAATGTAAGGAACATATTACCAACCTCTTTAAGTTTGTCGGCAAATGCATCATCACAAAGAGTTCCGTTTGTAAAGGCAAGGAAAAGGCAATCGGGATTTTCCTTACAGATTCTTATAAGGTCATCCTTACGAACAAGGGGCTCACCGCCTGTATAAAGATAAACATAAGTACCGAGAGCTTTACCCTCTGTGATAACTTTATTCAAATCATCATATGTCATCTGTAGCTTGTTGCCGTATTCAGCAGCCCAACAGCCTGTACATTTAAGGTTACAAGCCGTTGTAATATCAATAAGTATTGCCCAGGGAATATTACAATCATTCTCCTTCATAGCAGCAAGTCGTCTGTCATAAGACTTAACAACTGCATTTACAAATGGAGGAATAAGCTTAACAATAACGTCAGGATCAACAGACATAACAATATTCTTCACATAGTCAGCCCATCTGTTGTCAGGGTCGGAAAGACGAGATCCCAGTTTATCAAGAACCTTGTAGTGAAGCTCGTCCTTAACCATCTTTTTACCCCATTCAATGAGCTTAAAAAGATTGGTATCATAATCCTTTCTTACGTACTGAATCGCCTCTTTAACAGCAACATTCAAAGCCTTTTCTTTAATCCCCATAATTATATATCCTTTCTTTTAGTAACTAAATGTCCATTGCTCGGTTTGTTCACCCTCGAAGGTAACAGAGCCGCTTATTGCTCCGCTGTGCCCTGAGCCTGTTATTTTGAGAGGTACCCTGTAATGTGCATAAGTCACATACCCTTGCGAATTAATGTGAAGCTCAATTGATGAGCCTCTGTACATTATGTCAGCCGAATCCACAGTCAAAAAGCTTAAGTCAAAGGCGCTGACATCAAGATAACCTATCGCAGAAGCGTTGTGCCGAGGAATCTGTGTCATTCCGACAGACTCCTGAACAAGGTTAATATTAATAACATATTCCCCGTTGACACTTCTTGCGGAGGCACCTGCAACACCATCCTGCCCCAATGTAAAAGCGCCGTTTTTGGGTAACAATGCAGGAACGGTTTCACCCTCACTATTAGTAGCTCTGCCACCTGAAAAAGCAAGCGTTTCATCAACAGGCTCAACAACCCAGCCAACCATCAGATTGGCAACACCCTGAACAACACTTCCGCCCGTACATTCGGTAACAGAAGCATCAAAGGCTTCGACGTGATGTACACTAAAGTTACCGCCGTAACCCTTGGTTTTATTAACCGCCTCGGTTGCCTTTGAAAGTATCTGCGAGGTACTCCACTGCGATGCATCATCAACAACCGAATTATTCTGAATTGCAGCACTCTGAGTTATTCCCGCTGATGTTGTTATTACATTCACATTATCCGATGCATCAAGCATTGTTTGTGGTGTTCCTACGTTACTGTGTGCGTAATAACCGTAACCGGTTGTTTGCTGACTGTTTGCCGTGACGGAATCCTGTTGCTTTTGCAACACATACATTGATGTCGGTTCTTCACTTGAAAGAGCTCCGCTTTCAAATATAATGCAGACAACAATAGATAATGTCAGTAATAAAGCAACCTCAATAACTATAACAGAATAGCGGTTGTATTTATTATCAAGAAACCGTTGTTTATTCTTTTGTTTTTTCATATATCTCTGCTTTCAAAAATAGAGTGGGCGTATTTCAAATACACTCACTCTATATGTTAATGCAACAATGTTAAATTATTTTAAAAAAGTGTTAAATAAATGTTAAAGTACAGCGTTGGGTAAAATTACTTGAATTCTGGTGCCAACACCCGAACTACTTTCAACTTTAATTACACCGTTATGTAAATCCACAACCTTTTTAACCAAAGCCATACCAAGACCGTTTCCGTTACCCGAACGGGATGTATCACCCTGATAGAATTTTTCAAAAATATGTTCAACAACAAACGGCTCCATTCCGCAACCATTATCGGTTACGGTTACTACAGCATCATTGTTTTTCGATACAAGTTCAATTTTCAGCAAACCGCCGTCGTTATTAAACTTAACAGCATTCTGCAACAAATTATTCCATACTATCTCCAGCAAGCCCTCGTCTGCATATATATTGATTTCATCTAAATCAATCTCAAGCACAATACTTTTATCCTCGATAACATCCTCCAACGATAAAACACAGCATCTGAGCTGTTCATCCAATGCATATTTATCCTTCTGAATAATAGCCTGGTTTTCAAGCTTGTTAAGCTTCAGGATGTTAGATGTAAGATTTTTTAGGTTGTTTACAGCCACGGATATATTATTTATGCAATCTGTCTTCTCTTCCTCCGTAACATTCTTTTTCTGCAAGAGCTCCGTATAACCCTGAATAACACTTAAGGGCGTCTTGATTTCGTGGGAAACATCAGCGATAAAACTATCCTTCATACTGTCCAAAGAAGAAATTTCAGTAAGCATCTTGTTAAAGTTGACTGCAAGATAATCCATTGCACTTTTAGGTTTTACAAAATATGTAGGTACTCTTACCGAGAAATCGCCATTAGCAACCGCATCTGCCGCATCACAAAAAACCTTGATTTTATTGTAATACACCCTACCTTTAACAAAATAAATAAGAGCTGTAGAAATCGTGCAACCAAACAAAAGAAATAATGCACCAACTAATGCTATTTTTGATTTACCAAATCCCTTATCAATAACATTCACAAGAATCAACACAAGAAATGTACCATTCAACGCAACAATTGAAAACACAGAAAAAAATTCTACAATAAAATTACGAAGACGGCTGGCATATTTTTTATTGACAACGCACTTATTCAAATCAGGATCACCGCCTTGTAGCCCAGACCGTGTACGGTTACGATTTCAATATCGGTACAATCCTTAAGCTTACCTCTGAGCTTAGTAATACAAACATCAACGGTACGCGGAGCACTTTCTGATTCATATCCCCAAAAATCGTTCATAAGCTGTAACCGGGTAAAAGTACGCTTCGGATAAGAAAGTAACTTGAACAATATATTGAATTCCTTGACAGAAAGTCCCAAATCATTACCGTTAAGATATGCACATGTCTCAGTTGAATCAAGTACAAGGTCACCAACCGTAATACGAGATTTACTCGAAATATTAGCACGACGTAAAACCGCTTCAATTCTGAAAATAAGCTCCTTCATCTCAACAGGCTTTACAATATAATCATCTATTCCGATTTTGTAACCTTGTTCTTTTGACGTCATATCATCACGGGCAGTCAGCAGAAGAACGGGTATACTGCCGTCAATCACCCTTGCCTGTTCAACAAACTCAAAACCGTTCATACCCTTCATCATGACATCGGAAACAATAACATCAAAGGATATTTTTTCCATTTGAGCAAGTGCATCAGCACCACCTGAACAACCGATAACATTATATCCGTAATTGCTCAGATGCGAGCACATTATTCTGTTGAACTGAACATCATCTTCAACAACAAGTACGTTAACCATATAATCACCTGTAATATATTTTACAGCAATTATAAGTTATTATTGTTAAGTTTTTGTTAAATCATTTTGCGCGAGGTTTAGTAATACACGACATAATAAGTCCCGAAATAACTGCGACTGCGATACCGCCTGCGCCCGAACTCAAGGGACCTGTCAAAATACCTATGGCACCGTCCTTATCAATAATATCCTTCGTTCCTTCAGCCAGAACGGCACCAAAGCCAAGCAAGGGCACGGTAACACCTGAGCCTGCGAACTCTCTCATAGGCTCAAATACCCCTAACGAACCGAGAACAACGCCTGTAACAACATATAATACAAGAATACGGGCCGGCGTGAGCTTTGTTTTATCAATTAAAATCTGTCCTATAACACATATTAAGCCACCAACCACAAAAGCCTTAATATAAATCACATAATCTCTCCAAACGATATATTTGATACTATTATCTGACAAAAAAATGATTTTATGAAAAAAACCCTGTCGGCAATAAACCGACAGGGGTAAAAAACTAAATTACTCAGCAACTGTTTCGCTGATGAAATCCTCGTCAAGACAAGAACAGGATACGTAGTTATCCTCATCATAACCCTGAGGAGCATTTTTAGCTTTAATCTTTGAGATTATAACATAAACTGCTGCTGCCGCTGCGGCAATAGCTGCGATAATACCGATAACCTTTAAAACCTTTTTCATGATAATCCTCCTGAAAAAATATTGTTGAGTTTATTATACCATAGATACCTTAAATGTCAAGTAAAGCACATTAAAATTTGGAAATTTAAAAATTGTTTACAATAACAATTTCAGGCAATACTCCTTTTAGAAATCAAAAGGAGTGTTCAGATGTACTTTAACAAGGTTGATATATGCGGAATTGATACATCAAAGCTGAAAATACTTTCAGAAAACGAAAAAACAGAGCTACTCATAAATGCCAAAAATGGTGATTTACGCGCCAGAGAGAAGCTAATAACAGGCAACCTTAGATTGGTGCTGAGTGTTATCCAGAGATTTGCAAACAGGGGTGAAAATCCCGATGACCTGTTTCAGGTCGGATGCATCGGCCTGATGAAAGCAATTGACAACTTTGACATAGGGCACGACGTAAAATTTTCAACCTATGCCGTTCCGATGATTATCGGTGAAGTAAGGCGACACCTGCGCGATAACAACCCGGTGAGAGTAAGTCGTTCAATACGGGACACAGCATACCACGCCATGCAGACACGAGAGCAGCTGTCAAACGAGCTTAACCGCGACCCTACGGTAGAAGAAATCGCCAAGGCAATGGGTAAGAAGAAAAGTGAAATTGTCATTGCACTTGAAGCAATAGTTGACCCCGTTTCATTTTATGAGCCGGTATATTCAAACGGCGGTGACACCATATACCTTATGGACCAGCTCGGAACAGATGAAAGCGACGGAGACTGGATTGATGAAATTTCTATGAAGGAAGCCATCAAAAACCTGCCACAAAGAGAAAAGAAAATACTTTCAATGAGGTTTATGCGAGGAATGACACAAACTGAGGTTGCCGAGGAAATCGGTATATCTCAAGCTCAGGTTTCAAGGCTTGAAAAAAGTGCTATTGACAGTATAAAGGGATAAGCTTCATCTACTCTGTCAGTCAATAAAATAAACATAATCCTCTTTTCGTGGCCTCACCTGAGGAATATCCCCGTCAGGATATCCGAGAATGAGGTGACCTATCCCCTCGTATTCACCTTCAATACCGAGAGATTTTAATATCTGCTTACCCTCAGGAAGTTCAAACTCCTCTTTAGCACGATGAATCCAACAGCTTCCGAGACCACAATCGTGTGCAGCAAGCATCATATTCCCAAGAACAAGACTACCATCATAAACGTGAGTAGAAATATCCTTTTGTGCAAGAACAATTATTACAACAGGTGCTCCGTAAAACGGATCAAACCCATCCTCTCTTCCCATTACAGATGCATTCAGACGAGAGAGAGCATTTCTCACCTTTTTATTGGTAATGACAATAATCACGGGAGACTGTTTATTCATACCTGTTGCAGCATAAGTACCTGCAGTAACAATTTTTTCAATCAACTCTGCAGGAACAGTATCCGGCTTATAGCTTCTGTAGCTACGACGTGTATAAATATTTTCAAAAACACTATCCATAAATATACCTCCCCAAAAATATGTATTTTTCAGATTGATTATACTATATACCTATATATAACAGATGTCAACTCAAATCCGGGAAGTTTGTTAAATATTTGACATTTCATTCAACATATGATATACTATAGTCAGAAAAGATATACTTTTCAAGGAGGCGAACTATATGAATAACAAAATTATTGCTATCAGCCGTGAATTTGGTAGCGGTGGCAGAACCGTCGGCAAGCTTGTTGCCGAAAAACTGGATATTCCGTGCTACGACCACGATCTGATACAAAAAATTGCAGAGGAAAGCGGTTTGTGCGAAGAATTTGTTGCAGAACGCGGTGAATATGCAACACACGGCAATTGGTTTGCAAATGCCTTTGCAGACAGAGATTATTACGGTCACTCCCTTCAGGATGATATATGGTTTGCTCAACGCAAAATAATTATGGAGCTTGCAAACAAAGGTCCCTGTGTAATAGTGGGAAGATGCGCAGATTACATCCTAAAGGATAATCCCGAATGCCTTAAGGTATTCATAAGAGCAGATATCCCATGTCGAGCAAAGCGTATTGTTGAGCAATACGGCGAGAGCGATGTTGCTCCCGAAAGACGACTTCGTGACAAGGATAAGCGACGCGGTGCATATTATCAGTTCTATACCGACCGTAAATGGGGCGATATCCGCAACTATGATGTGGTTCTGAGCACATCAACCCTCGGAATTGAAAAATGTGCAGAAATTCTTGCAGACATATATAACAAATAAACCCTTACTATTTTGGAATACATCCTCCTAATCCCCCAAAAACAAGCCTTGCTGTCAAACGATGGCGAGGCTTGTATTTATAGTTGCATATTACAATTTATTGTTCAACTCTGCTTGACGAAAAACGAATAAAAACTTATAATAAAAAAACGAAAAAGTATTTGGAGTTTGGTATGAAAACTATAGTTTATGATAAAGTTGTTCCCGAAGCAAGATATATCCGTGAAACCGTGTTTTTGCAGGAGCAAGGCTTCGAAAAAGAATATGACGAAAATGACAATATCGCAAAAACAATTGTAATATATGACGGTGAGGCTGCTATCGGAACCTGCAGACTATATTGGGATGACGAAGTGGGTTGTTATCACGTGGGCAGAATCGCGGTCTTGAAGCATCGTCGCGGTGAGGGACTGGGTGCAAAGATTGTTTCTGAAGCTGAAAAAGTCATCAGAGAGCTTGGCGGCAAGGAGGTTTTTATCTCAGGTCAGGTTCAAGTTGCAGAGTTTTACAAGAAGCTTGGCTACACCCAATACGGTGAGATTTACTTGGAGGAGAATCATCCTCACGTTGCGCTTAAGAAAATGCTGTAAAACATCTGATTTCTGTAACCATACTGTAATTGACACATTTATATATTGTATATTATAATATAAGTAACAAAACACAAAGGAGGCTTGATTATGAGCAACAGAATTATAACCATAAGCCGTGAATTCGGCAGTGGCGGAAGAACGGTAGGCAAGTTAGTTGCCGAAAAATTAGGAATCCCTTGCTACGACCAGGAGATAATCCAGAAAATCGCACAGGAAAGCGGTTACTGTGAGGATTTTGTTGCAGACCGTAGTGAACACGCCTCCCGAAGCAATTGGTTTATGAGCGCCTTTGGCGGTAAAGACTATTACGGTAACTCTATCCAGGACAAATTATGGGTTGCACAGCTTAAAGCTATTGTAGAGGTTGCCAACAAGGGCGATTGTGTTATTGTCGGCCGTTGTGCAGATTTTATCCTCAAGGAAACATCCGACTGCATAAGAGTGTTTATCCACGCTGACCTTGAAGACAAAGCAAAGCGAATCGTTGAGCAATACGGTGAAAGTGAACAGACTCCCGAACGCAGACTCAAGGAAAAAGATAAGCGTCGTGCTGCCTATTATCAGCTTTATACCGACCAGAAATGGGGCGACCTCAGAAACTATGACGTAACACTCAGTACATCATCACTCGGTATAGATAAATGTGCTGATATCATAGTTGAGCTTTATAAAACAAAATAACACAAAAAAGCTTTGAGTCACCAACTCAAAGCTTTTTTCTCAGGAAAAAACCCGCCGTTATAAAACGGCGGGTTAAATAACTTTTGAATATATTAAAACTTGTCTGTATCAGCAACAGTATTTACTGCGATGCCTGACTCATAGGAACTACGCCAACCGTTGATTGCTCTTACAGTATATGCATAATAACCGTTTGCCTTAACATCCTTGTCAACAAAGTAATTTGTGTTCGTTGAGTCAATAAGAACCCAAGAACCACCTGCTACACGACGGTAAACGTGGTACTCTGTTGCACCTGCAACTGCACCCCACTTAACTGTAACAGCCTTTGCTTTTGCATTGTAGGTTGCTGATGTAAGCTTAGGTGTTGCAACAAACCTTGTAAGGAGACCCTGAGTATTATATGTGCTGAAACCAACGTTATTCACACCACGTACTGTGTATGCAACATACTGTCCGTTGGGAGCTGTGCTATCAAGGTAAGAGGTTTCGGTTGTTGTACCGAGTAATACCCATGAACCGCCTGCAAAACGACGATATACTCTGTAAGCATCTGCTCTTGCAGCCTTACCCCAGGTAATCTTAACACCTTCTGTTGTGTTTGCAATTGTCTTAAGCTCAGGCATATCGGGTGCGCCGTAAATTACGCCTGAATTATAAGCACTTAAAATCTTACCATAGTATGCTCTTACTGTATACTGATATGCAACACCCTTCTCGGCTGTAGTATCAATATAAGAAGTATTTTTTACTCCTTCTGCAGAACCAAGGCGAACCCATGTTGTTTCAGCAGCACCTACAACCTTGCGGTATACATAATAACCCTGGGAACCCGGAATCATTTTCCACTTGATTTCGATGCCCGTTGCACAATCAGTTGCACTCTTAACCATAGGATTAGCAAGACGCTTCATAAGAAGACCTGCTTCATATCCGCTATATGTATCACCGGATGAAGTTTTTGCAACTGCTCTTACAGTATATCTGTAATAGCCACCGTTTGCATTTACTACACCTTTATCTACCCACCAGAGATTTCTTGTCTGTCCCATAAACTTCCAAGATGTTTCTCCTGCTGCACGACGGTAAACTCTGTAATGATCTGCACCGGAAACCTTTGTCCAATCAACATAGATACCCGTTGTAGCGTTGTTAATTTTATTCATAACAGGTGTTGCTACACACTTAATAAGTGCACCGGTAGCATCAACCTTGCTGAGACCGTTATCATTTTTTGCTTTTACAGTATATCTGTAATACTTTCCGTTTTTGACATTCTTGTCAAGGTATTCACTACCTTCAAGATTAGAGATGAAGGACCAGGTCTTTTCACCCTCTGCACGTCTGTAAACATTATATGATTCAGCTTCAGCAATTGTATTCCAAGTAACTTTGATACCGTCAACAACATTAGCAGCCTTTGTCTTAGGAGTTGCGGGAACTGCTGAAGGAATAACCTTAACAGGAACGTCGCAAGTTACACCGAGATATGTAACCTGGAAATCATATTCATTGTTGATTTCCCAAGCCTTGCTGTCCTGTGAATATGCAGTAACCTTAACATGGTCAATGTCAAGAGCTTCGCCCTTATCGTTTTTGAATGTTTTGCCACTCACATAATTGTAAACAGAGCTTGTACCGTCCTTGAAATTGACTGTAAATGATGAACCTTTTACATAGATTGCATCATCGCAAGAATAATAGAAATCCTTGTCACCGTCGTTGTTGGTATACCATTCACCATCAACACCCTCTTTCACCTTGAGGATTTCAGGTGAGCTGTACTCAACAGAAGCAATAGGATTTTCAAGAACATCAACATTTACCTGACTTTCAGCACCAAGGTAAGAAATTGTGATAACGCCACCGTTATCAATTGACCAAGGCTTTACTGTCTGTGCCGATTCCCAATAAAAGTGATTCTCATCAAGCACATCACCACTATCACTCTTGAAAGAACCGTTCTTATCAGCTGTATATGTAACTCTTGCGCCGTCAACATATTCAACAATAATCTGATTTCCGGCAACCTTCTTGAAGTGATCTAAATCATATACAAAATTCTCGTTCCATTCACCGCAAGAATTCTCAAAAACCTCAAGAGCAGTATTTTCTACATATTTAATTGAATTAACTTCACTCTTAACAACCTTAACCGGAACTGTTCCTGAAACACTCTGACCTTCAGCTGTATATGTAACAGTTGCATAGTTATTCTTTGTTGCTGTTGTCCATGCTCTGTAAATCTGTGATTCAACAGTTGCATCAGCATCAACAGTCAGTGAACCCTTGAGGGCGTTATAATTATCATCAAAATATTTGCCGTCTTCAAAAACATACTCAACATCAGGTTGACCAATATAATCAAGAATGAGTCTGTCGCCATCCTGATTGATAGTAATGTCATCATAGAAGAACTGACCGTTTGATTCGTAGCCACAGCAATTCTCAATAACTGTTAATCCAACAGCAGGAATATACTCAATAGCAACAGGGAAGTTTTCGGGATAACCTACAAGGTCAACATAAACCTCTGTTGTGAGACCGCTTGAAAGCTTAACAGTGAAGTAATCATTCTTATCGCCTGTAACATTAACATCGTCAACAAAGATTTCCTTCGCAGTCAATAACTTACCATCATTGCTCAAACCGAAAAACTCTTTGATTGCCGAGAGAATATTTTCTTCTGTATCGGTTGCAGCATAAAGTCCTGCACCAATGCTCTCATAGACAATTTTGCCACCATCTGTGGTGTACATTGTTAAAACGTTACCTTCTGCATAGAGGTAGTCTTCACACTGTTTGCGGTAAGAATCCTCACTTGCGTAATCAATGGTGAGCTTCTTATTTGCAACAAGCTCATCATCAATGAGGAACTCCATGGTGAAGTACTTGATGCCGTCAGCTGCAGCAGAAGCTGTAATGCCGAGGCAGGAAATGGTACTCATCAACATTACGAGTGCCAAAACCATAGACAAAGTTTTTTTCATCATAAATTCTCCTTTATGGTTATTCAAAAGTTAAAAACTCTCTATCCTCAATTATACTGCTTTTTGTCTCAAAGTCAATAACAAAACACCACAAAAAACAGTAATTTTGATAATTTCGAGGGAAATACCCCCTTAATATTATTAAATAACAATAATAATAAAAATTTCTTTGGATTTACGTAATAACCAAAGCTATCAATACGGCAAGCTTTATTTAAGCTTTTTTCCGTCAGAAAAAGCATTTCCGACCTTTTCACCTAATCTGATATATGTGTTATGTACAGGGTCAAAGGTTATTGGTGAAAGCTTTTGGGGATCAATAAGTCCGTCATCGCCCAATACACTTTCATCTGCACTGATATTGATAATTTTTCCGATACAGATTCCATCCTCATTAAACTTTAAAAGCTCGCACTCAACAGTCATCAAAAGCTCATTGATAACAGGTGCATTAACAAACTCGGATTTTGTAACCGTAAAGCCTGCTTTTCCCATTTTATCCTGTACGTTATTGCCGGATTCAACACCGACATAATCGGCAGCAACAACATTGCGTGAATCTGCAATACTTACCGTAAAAGCCTTGCTCGTTTTAATATTTTGTGTTGTTTTATGACCGTGCGAAAGACAGAGCATAAGCTGTCCGGACTCATAAATACCGCCCCACGCAGCATTCATACAATTTGCATTGCCGTTTTCATCATAAGCGGCAACAATGAATACCGGCATCGGATAAACACTGCTGTCTGCACCAAAATTTTTACGCATAAAAAGACCTCCGTTAATTATAATCCACATATTAATATACATCAAAGCCAAAATAATATCAATTAAAATACAGTTAAAAATATGGTGTAAAGTGCTGTTTATATGAATCTTCAAAGAAAAACGATCAACCTATAAAAGATTGACCGTTTTAGTTACGCAAATTATTTGCCGAGAACTTCTCCGATAATGTTATAAAGAGATTCAAGCTCGTCTTTTGTAAGACCGATACCCTTACCCATCTTCTCGTGCTCAGGTGCCCAGTCACGAATATCATATTTGGGATTACCACCGTTCCAAGAGATAAGGTTAAGCTCTCTTGACCAGCCGTTTGAGGACTCTGAAATAACACCCAAGTTCTCCTGAATCTCGTATCTGAATTCTGCCATAATCATTACTCCTGTCAAATATATTTTATTTATTAAGTAAATAATAACAGAAAAGTTTTATTATTTCAACAAAATTATTTAATTTAACATTGTTGTGTTCAATTTAAATTTTATAAGAGAGCTTGCTTTATGAGTTTCACAAACGCAAAACATATTTTTTGGCACAATAGCACATTGATTTAAAAGTATCAATATACTATAATGGAAAAAACGCAAATTCATCGGAGTGAAACTATGAGCAGAAAATACTCTCACGTAATAGTGTTGGGTGTTGACGGTGCAGGCTCATTTTTTAAAGATGCTGTCACCCCCAACTTTGACCGAATATTCAGAAACGGTGCAATTACATACGGTGCATTGTCATCAAAACCATCAATAAGCGCAGAGTGCTGGGGCTCAATGCTCCTGGGTGTGGGTCCTGAAATTCACAAACTGACAAACGAAATTGTTGACTCAACCCCCTACCCTACAAATTCACCGTTCCCCTCTCTCTTTCGTCGCATAAAAGAAGTGTACCCCGACGCAGAGCTTGGCTCATACTGCGATTGGAACCCGATAACTTACGGCATTGTAGAGAATAATCTCGGTGTTTCACACGACACAGCCAGTGATGATGAGTTGACTCCCATTATCTGCAAATATATAAAGGAGAAAAAGCCTGATTTCCTTTTTGTTCAGTTTGACAGCGTTGACGGTGCAGGTCACAGACACGGCTACGGTACACCGGAGCACCTCAGAAGAATCAATGAGGTTGATGAGCTAATCAACGATATATTTACAGCAACAGAGGATGCAGGAATTGTTGATGACACCTTATTCATTGTTATTGCAGACCACGGTGGTACAAACCCGGGTAACGGCGAGGGTGGCAGTCACGGCGGTTGGACTGACAGTGAAAAATATGTTACATTTGCCGCCACGGGAAAGAGCGTAAACAAAGCAACAATAGAGAATATGAATATACGTGATGTTTCCGCTATCGTTTTATACGCTTTCGGTATTGATGCCCCTGAATTCAACGAAGCGGGCTGGACCTCACAGATACCGGAAGGTTTGTTTGAAGATATCACGCCTGCCTACCGTGATATATCTCATCTTACCGGTGCATCACCGAGAGTTTCCAAAGTTCCTCACACATCGGAATTAGTATAAACCCGGTTTCAAAAGGAGATAAATGTTATGAAAAAATTAAAAAATAACAACATTTTTGACATTTGTGTCACAACTGTATTATTAGGGCTTCTGATTTATTCCGCATACTCACTATGGTACATATTCAGCGGTTTCGCAAACAGCTTTGACGTACAGCTTTACAACATAATCTCAGGTATTGCCCTTGGTTGGTTTTTACTGATTTTAGTTAAATCAATCTTTAAAAATGCTAATTGGATACCCAAGGTGATTGCATTTATAGCAGGCAACGCTTTGTTCCACGGCTTAATATGGGGCATAAATGCAAATGTTAACGTAATGCATAATGAGGAATATCTCCTTAACGAAGACGTTATTATAAAAACATTTACCGTTGTTTTTGCCTTGTCAGCAATTGTTCTGTTACTCGCTTTTATTTTAAAGGCAAAAAACAAAAACAAGATACTTAACATTGTTTTTGCTTTCGTTTACTTTGTTGTTTCTTGCGTAGGGGTTTATGTGCTTAATGAAGAAAACATAAAAGCACTTGACTACAAAAAGAACATTATGTTTGACACCATAAGTGCTGACGAAATGAAGTTAAAAAGCGAAGAAATTGAGCTTTGCAGCAAATGGTACAATGACAATTTCTTTGATAATAAATACCCCTTCACCTTCAAGGTTGACGGAAAAGAATTCAACCCTGCAGAATGGGATGCAAAAGCAACAGAAGTTAAAGCAAACACCAAATATATTGGCGGCAAAACTACTGATATTGTTCTGACTAACAAGACAACAGGACTTGAGGTAACTGTTGAGGCAACTATCTTTGAAAGCAACAACACCTGCCAATGGACAGTTTACATTAAGAATACAGGTAAAGAAAACTCAGGGGTAATAAGTGATTTTTATGCTCTTGATTCATCCTTTGCGACGGGTAAGGCAGACATTTATTACTCAATGGGCAGTGATACTGCAGCAAGCGACTTTTCACTCATCAAAAAGGGTCTTTCCTCTACTGAAAGAGTTTTCAGCGGAAACGAAGGTAAGCCTACTGAAAAGTATCTCCCCTATTTCAATATCCACGGCGAAAGCTACGGTATGATTCTCGGTATCGGTTGGTCAGGTCAATGGATATCTGCGATTAATGAAAAGGACGGCAATACAAACATAACCGCAAAGCAAGAGAACTTCAACGCTTATCTCCTCCCCGGCGAGAGTGTTCGTTCTCCCCTTGTTTCAATCAGCTTTTATGATAACGAAAATCCCCTTAAAGGCTTTAATCTGTTCAGAAAATGGATTATGGACTGTGTTTATCCTAAAAATGTGACAAAGAGCTCCTATACTGTACTTGAGGTTGCAGGACCTATGTCAACAAGGACTTCAGATGAAATCATTGAAATTCTTGACGGCATTGACGAGAGTGTTTACAAACAAACAGATGCATTCTGGATGGATGCGGGCTGGTACAGCTATAATGAAGGCTGGTACGACGGTGTAGGTAACTGGACAGTCGATACCAAACGCTATGACAACGGTATTTCCGAGCTTTCGGACTACGCAAAGAAAAAAGGACTCGGTCACACCCTTTGGTACGAGCCTGAAAGAATATGGCCGGGCACACACTTCCATACTATCGGTGCGGAAAACAACCAATGGCTTATATCAGTTGATGGCGAGGACAACATTATGTGGAACCTTGCCAATGAAGAAGCCTTTAAGTATTATTGTGACTATCTTCTCAAATCAATGAAGGAAAACGGTGTTACAATTTACAGACAGGACTTCAACTTTGCACCCTACAAATATTGGGAAAAAGCCGATAAAGAGTATTACGGCAGCAGAACAGGTATCTGTGAAAACCATTACGTTACAAACCTTTACAGATATCTTGATTACCTTACAGAGAACATTGAAGGACTTATAATAGATAACTGTGCTTCGGGCGGTAAAAGGCTTGACCTTGAAATGGCATACAGAAGCATTGCATTCTGGCGCAGTGACTATAACTGTAGCTATCACCCCGATCTGTTTGATGCTACACAGTCACATACATACGGCATTTCCTTCTGGCTGCCCATTACAGGCTCTGCAATTTATATGCAGGATGAATATGCCGTGAGATCAGATATAATGCCCCTGTTGCTTATGGACGTTGGTGCACATACCCACCCTGATTTCAGTTTCTACAATGAACAAAGACAATTAATGGGAGGTAATTACTATCCTATTGAATTTGGCAGCTATGACAACAACAAAATGCACGCTATGGAATTTGTAACCGAAGATGCGCTTTCAGGTACAGCGCTCATTTATAAGCGCGCAAAGGTTACCGATACAGAATACACTGTTAAATTCAACGGTCTTATCGAAGCCAAGACATATAAGGTATATGATATTGATAACCCGGAAAAGGTTTACAACTTAAGCGGTAAAGAGCTTATGAGTGACGGTATCACACTCCCCTTACCGGAAGGTCAGAAGGCAATTATATTGATGTTCAGCGCTGAATAAACAGCACAAAGGAACAGAGCAACTCACTTCATATGAGTTGCTCTGTTTTGTATTGTTCTATTATTCAACTATTTCGTAATGCCTTACGTAAACGCCAACTGTTTTATCGTAGTCGAGAATGTGGTATATTGTACCGTCTTCCATAGGGAATACTGTGATACCCTCCGCCTCGTTACCTGCCATTGACGGAAGTGTACGTGAACAGATTGTTGTTACCTTACCTGTGCTGATATCCACACCGTAAAGCTTCTCTGTGTTACTGCCCTCGGCATCGTTTGAAAGGTAAAGGACACCCTCGTAAACCTCACCGCCCTGAATACGCTTAAGGGGTTTGGAAAGCTCAATTATGTGTGAGAACTCCATTGTTTCAAGGTCAAATGCAACTATACAATCAACCTCATTGAAGGGTGAGCAATAGAGATAGCCGTTGTCACCGTCAACAGCGCACCACGGAATACCGTCGATAAGAATATCGCTTTTAACCTTGTAAACCTCTACAAGCTCAAGGTTTTCACAGTCATAGGTTATAACCAGGTTATAGTCCTCAGGCTCATTTTCAACTGCGGCATAGATTTTACCGTCATAGTAGCTTATACCACCAACGTGGTCAGACTTGTAAATCTTCTTATAATGCTCGGGAATGGGGTCAAGGTTTGTGCAGATGAGCTCCATTGTATCGGCATCCCATTTTGCAAGTCCTGTCATACCAAGACCGGTCATAGAGCCTGATGTGTAATAATATTCACCGTCTGTTGTGATACCCTGTCCTGCGTACATTGCCTGATCAAATACAAGCTTATCCTCCCTAACAAGGTTAACACTCTTACTGGAAGTTGGTGTACCATAATCCATAAAACCTGTGAAAAGCATACAGATTGCGGAAAGAAGTGCTATAATATCATGAAAAAAGTTCATAGCATTGTCCTCCTGTTTAAATTTATAGATATAGAATATACTAATTCACTTTACTTTTCAAGTAAAATTTTAACACAATGTAAAATTATGTGAAATAAATTGATAAACAAAGCTTTATAGTGTATAATATCAAGGCTTGGCAGGTGATATTATGGAATATAAATACGAAATACACGCACACACCAAAAACACAAGCTGGTGCGGAGACATAGATGCAAAGGACCTTGTTGAAAAATATAAGGAAGCAGGCTATTCGGGTATAGTCATAACTGACCATTACTCCCCTATGACCTTTCATATTTCGGAGTTTTTCAATAAGAAAAAGGCTATCGACCATTTCCTTGAGGGATACCGCAAAGCAAAGGAATATGAAACAGATGATTTTACCGTTCTGCTTGGTATGGAGCTGCGTTTTTACGCAACAGTCAATGACTACCTCATATACGGTGTAAGTGAAGAAATGCTTTATGAACTCCCCTTCCTGCTCAAGACATACATCAAACGCGCGAGTAATATGTTGCGTGAGCGCGGTTGTCTGTTTTTACAGGCACACCCTTTCCGAAAAATGATTACAAGAGCAAATCCCAGGTACCTTGACGGTGTCGAGGTTTTCAACGGCAAGGTCGACAAGGAAGCAAATGACAATTCCCTTAAATGGGCTGAGGAAATCAATACACCTGTTATGACAAGCGGAAGTGATTGCCACAGAGAGAGCGGTGTAGGCTTAGGTGGAATAATCACAACTGAACCTATAAAAACAAACGAGGATTTACTGCGAATATTAAAAAGCGGAAAATACGAATTAATTAAAAATCAGAGATAAAAAAGAGTTATCAATCCGATTGGACTGATAACTCATTTACTTTTTATATCAATTATTTAATAACTGATTCTTCCCAGGAAGCGTAGGGCTCAATACCGAAAATCTTTGCAACTGTGGGGGCAACGTTTGCAAGACCGAATGTGCCGTCCTTAACCTCGTAAGCATCCTTGCTGTAAATGATGAAGGGTACTTCGTTAAGTGAGTGAGCAGTACGGGGTGCGATATTGCCTTTTTTATCCTTTTCAAGCATTTCATCAGCATTACCGTGGTCTGCGGTGATAAGAACTGTAACGTCACACTTATCTGCAACCTTAAGTACACGGGCAAGACCAAGGTCAACTGCCTCAACAGCTGTGATTGTAGCATCAAGGTTACCTGTGTGGCCAACCATATCACCGTTGGGATAGTTGCAACGAATGAAGTCGTATTTACCGCTTTCCATTGCCTCGATAACTGCATCTGTAACCTCGGCAGACTTCATCCAGGGACGCTCGTCAAATGAAACCTTATCAGAGGGAATTTCCATAAATGTTTCAAGCTCCTCGGAGAACTTATCGCTCTTGTTACCGTTCCAGAAGTATGTTACGTGACCGTATTTCTGAGTTTCGGAAACAGCAAACTGATTCATACCCTTTGAAACAAGAAGCTCTGAAAGAGTGTCCTTGATTTCGGGAGGATTAACGAGGTAACGCTCGGGGAGCTTAAGGTCACCGTCGTACTGGAGCATACCTGCATAGCAAACGTCAAGCTTTGCACCACGGTCAAAGTATGTGAACTCCTCGTTATCGAAAGCCATTGAAAGCTCGATAGCACGATCACCACGGAAGTTGAAGAGAACAACGCTGTCGCCGTTGTTGATTGTGCCCACCGGCTCACCGTTCTCTGCAATAACGAAGGGAAGAAGATCCTGGTCAATCATACCCTCATTCTCTGCACGGTATGTTTCAATAGCCTCTTTGGCTGTTGCAAACTGTCTGCCGATACCCTTAACGTGTGTATCCCAGCCAACCTTAACCATATTCCAGTTAGCCTGATAACGGTCCATTGTAACAACCATTCTGCCACCGCCTGATGCGATTTTACCGCAGAAAGTGTCGTCATTAAGCTCAGCAAGAGCGTTTTCAAGCTGTTCAACGTAAACAAGACCTGATGTTGCAGGTACGTCACGACCGTCAAGAAGAATGTGACAACGAACGTTCTTTACACCTTCTGCCTTTGCCTGCTTAAGCATCTCAATAAGGTGAGAAATGTTTGAGTGAACATTACCGTCGGAAAGAAGACCAATGAAGTGAAGTGTTGAATTCTTTTCAATACAGTTGCCTGCAATTTCCTTCCAAGCGGATGATGAGTAGATTTTGCCTGATTCAATTGATTCGTTAACAAGCTTTGCGCCCTGAGAATAAACCTGACCGCAACCGAGAGCGTTGTGACCAACCTCGCTGTTACCCATATCGTCATCTGAGGGAAGACCAACTGCTGCACCGTGTGCCTTGAGACGTACGTTAGGGCACTCCTTAAGAAGCTTGTCAAGTACCGGGGTGTTTGCAAGTGTAACTGCATCGCCTAAGCCTGTTTTGGAATAGCCGATACCATCCATTACAACAAGAAGAACTTTTTTTGACATTTATATTTCCTGCCTTTTGTTAAATTTTAAAACAAAACAGCGGGCAGACAATTTGCCTGCCCTGTTTTCATTGATTAGATGCTTGCTGCTTTAACGATAACTGAGAAGTCTTCTGCCTTAAGTGAAGCACCGCCGATAAGACCGCCGTCAACGTCAATCTGTGCAAGAAGCTCTGCAGCGTTCTTAGCGTTCATTGAGCCACCGTACTGAATTGTAACACGGCTTGCGCACTTGGGACAGTAGATTTCACCGAGAACCTCGCGGATAGCGTGGTTAACCTCGTTAGCCTGCTCTGCAGTTGCAGTTTCACCTGTGCCGATAGCCCATACAGGCTCGTAAGCAATGATGATTCTGTCAAGCTCTTCGTTTGAAACACCCTGAAGTGCAATCTTTGTCTGTGAGCGAACAACCTCCATTGTTACACCCTTCTTGCGCTCGTCAAGAAGCTCTCCAACACAAAGAATAACTGTGAGACCGCTGTCAAGAGCTGCACGAACTCTCTTGTTAACAGTTTCGTCTGTTTCGCCGAAGTACTGTCTTCTCTCAGAGTGACCGATGATTACGTATTCAACACCGATAGCCTTAAGCATAGGAGCTGAAACCTCACCTGTGAAAGCACCGCTCTCTGCCCAGTGGCAGTTCTCGGCACCGATTTTGATGTTTGAGCCTGCAGCTGCTTCCTGTGCTGCGAAGATGTCAATGTAAGGAACACAAAGAACAACGTCACAATCAGCGTCAGCTACAAGGGGCTTCATCTCGCTGATGATTGCCTTTGCTTCATCAGGAGTTTTGTTCATTTTCCAGTTACCTGCGATAACTGCTTTACGAAGTGATTTATCCATAACAATTTCCCTTTCAGTAATTATAGATTATTTGTCATTTACTGCCTCAATACCCGGAAGAGCCTTTCCTTCCAAGAACTCAAGTGATGCACCGCCACCTGTTGAGATGTGGCTCATCTTTGAACCAAAGCCGAGTGTATTAACTGCTGCTGCGGAGTCACCACCGCCGATGATTGTTGTTGCATCTGTTTCAGCGAGTGACTTAGCAACTGCGATTGTACCCTTTGCAAGAGTGGGGTTCTCAAATACACCCATAGGTCCGTTCCAAACTACTGTCTTTGCTGACTTAACTGCATCTGCATAGAGCTCAGCAGTCTTGGGACCAATGTCAAGACCCATAGCATCTGCGGGGATTTTGTCTGCATCGTAGATTGTAACTTCGATTTCTGCGTCGATGGGATTGGGGAAATCCTTAGCTGTTGTAACGTCAACGGGAAGGAGAATCTTAACGCCCTTCTCCTCTGCCTTTGCAAGCATATCCTTACAGTAGTCAATCTTTGTTTCATCAAGGAGAGATGTACCTACTGTGTAGCCCTTTGCAGCAAGGAATGTGTAAGCCATACCGCCACCGATGATAAGTGTGTCAGCCTTATTGAGAAGGTTCTCAATAACATTGAGCTTGTCTGCAACCTTTGCACCACCGAGGATAGTAACGAAGGGTCTCTGAGGATCCTCAACAGCGTTGCCGAGGTACTTAAGCTCTTTACCCATAAGGTAACCAACTGCTGCTTCCTCAACGAATGATGCAACGCCAACTGTTGAGCAGTGTGCTCTGTGAGCTGCACCGAAAGCATCGTTTACATAGATATCGCAAAGTGAAGCAAGCTCCTTTGAGAATGCTTCGCCGTTCTTTGTTTCTTCGGGGCGGAAGCGGGTATTCTGAAGAAGAACTACGTCGCCATCCTTCATTTCAGCAACTGCCTTCTTTGCATTCTCGCCGACAACAACGTCGTCTGCTGCGAAAACAACATCCTGACCGAGAACCTCAGCAAGTCTCTTTGCTACGGGAGCAAGTGACTCCTTCTCGTTAGGTCCGTTTTTAACCTTGCCGAGATGTGAGCAAAGGATAACCTGTGCACCGTCAGCAATAAGCTTCTTAATAGTGGGGAGTGCTGCTGTTATACGGTTTTCGTCTGTAATAACGCCGTCCTTAAGCGGAACGTTAAAGTCGCAACGAACGAGAACCTTTTTGCCTTTTGCGTTGATATCATCAACTGTTTTTTTGTTTAAAAGACCCATAATGTTTAACTCCTTTTAAATTGTTAATTTTTTACCGAATATATTTTATAACAAGCAGTATTATTTTTCAAGTATAATATCGTATTTTTCCACTATCATTTTTTACATTCTTTTGCAATCTATCCTCTGTTTTTTTGGTTATTGTCATTCATACACTCATTTTTTGCCGTATTTCCTTTAATATTTTCTTTTCGCGACGTGATACCTGTACCTGTGACATACCAAGCTGACGTGCAACATCCGATTGGGTCTGTGCCTTGTAATATCGCAAATCAATTATTTTTCTGTCATTTTCCGACAGATTTCTCAAACAGTCGTTCAGGCAGATTCTTTCGTCAATTTTTGACTGATCACCCTCCACGGGAATGTCAAACTGGTTGTTATCATCGTCGTCATCGGTGGTAAGGGATAAAACGGGTTGTGTGGCAAGGAGCAATTCACTTACCTCACACACGGACAGCTCTGTAAACTCGGACAACTCCGACACAGTAGGCTCACGACCCATAATATTTTCAAGCTTTTCCTTTTCTGCCCACATAAGCCGTGATTTTTCCTTCATACCACGGCTCACCTTTATTGCACCACCGTCACGGAAAACGCGTTTGATTTCACCGAGAATAGCAGGGACGGCATAGGTTGAAAAAACGAAACCGAGACTTGCATCAAAGCCGTCAATAGCTTTAAGAAGACCTACACAGCCTGCCTGAAACAAATCCTCATACTCCACTCCCCGATTACGAAATCGATTGGCACAGGAGTGAACAAGACCAAGATTATCGGCAACCATTTCCTCTTTATTTTTCATCTTGCTTTGCCCTTGATTATTTTCTCAAAGGTTACGGTTGTACCCACACCGACCCTTGAACGTACACGAAGCTTGTCGGAAAAGCTTTCCATAACAGAAAAGCCAAGACCCGAGCGTTCACCGCCCACGCTTGTGTACAGCGGTTCACGAGCCTTTGCCACATCAGGAATACCGCAACCCTTGTCACGGATGCTTACCCTTATTACACCCTCCTCAAAAACCGTACAGGTTATGTATATTTTACCGATTGAATTACTGTAAGCGTGAACAATACAGTTTGTTACCGCCTCACTTACAACAGTTTTGATATCACCTAACTCCTCAACCGTCATATCAAGCTGTGATGAAAATGATGCCACCGCAACGCGGGAAAAGCACTCATTGACTGACCTGCTGTCGATTGTCATTTTAAGTTCATTTATTTTTGTCATAGCTATTCTCCTTTACTTCGCGATAACGCTGATTAAGTGGTGCCAGCTTCTCGATTCCCGACATCCGCAATATCTGATAATCCCTTGCAGACAGGTTGTCCACCTGTAGCTTTTTACCCATCGGTGCAAGAAGTCTGTAACGTCCCATTACAAGACCGACACCCGAGCTATCCATAAAGGTAACACCGGAAAAATCAAGAATTATATGGTTTGCGTTATGGTTGACTGCAATAGCATCATCTATACTTTCCCTTATGGCAGGAGCAGTATGGTGGTCAATATCACCCTTCAGACACACGGTCAACGTATTGTTTTTCAGTTTTAATGCAACAGGCACAATAATACCTCCTTTTGTTTTGCTATAATATTAGCCCTTAAAGAACAAAAAATCCGTCGAAAGACGACGGACAAAATAACATTTTTCTTTCACACTCTGACAAAAGGGAAAAATTTGTAGAAAAACAATAACAAATATGATATAATAGTCTTCAATTTATATGTCGGGAGTTTTTTTCGTATGCTAAACACCTTGAAAAATATCATAAGAATTAATGCAATCAAGCGTTGGTTTTATACTCTTTTCAGATTTGCCTTCTACGCAAAGTGTCTGAAAGACCCATATATAGACGATAAATCTATTATTCTCGAATCACAACACGGCAATGAAATAAGCGGTAATATGTTCTATATACTGCAAGAGTTATCCTCAAACACTGCCTATAAAGACTTTAAATTATTCGTCAGCTACAGGAAGAAAAGCAAGAAAAAAATACAAACAATCCTCAACAATTACAACATTAAAAACGTCACATTAGCGCGTGTATATTCATTCAAATATATGAAGGCGCTTGCTACTTCAAAATACCTATTTAATGACAACACATTCTTACCCTACTTCAATAAAAAAGATGGACAGGTATATGTAAACACCTGGCACGGCACACCGCTTAAAACACTTGGTAAGGCGATAAAGAACTCAAATCACAACATTGGTAATGCTCAGAAAAACTTTTTATTTGCTGATTACCTGCTATACCCCAATGAATACACTATGGACCACATGCTTGAGGACTATATGCTCAAAAACCTTGTAAACAACAAATGTGTACTTAACGGTTATCCCAGAAACACCATTTTTTTCAACGAAGAAAGAGCAAAAGAAATTCGACAAAAGGAAGCGCATGGCTACAACAGAATTTATGCGTATATGCCCACTTGGCGCGGTGTATTAGGTGGCATTGACGGAGATGCAAACAACTTACAAAAGCAGTATCTTGACCGTCTTGACGAACAGCTGAGAGATGATGAAATACTCTTTGTAAACCTTCACCCCATAGCAATAAAAACACTTGATTTATCACGCTATAAGCACATTAAAAAATTTCCGGCACAGTACGAAACCTACGACTTTCTGAACTGTACAGATTGCCTTATAACTGACTATTCAAGCGTTTTTTACGACTATGCGGTTACAGGCAGAAAATGTATTCTATTTGCTTATGACGAGGAAGAATATTTTGCTGACCGCGGTGTTTACAAGCCCTTCTCAGAGCTTCCCTTCCCCAAGGTTGCAACGGTTGATGCTTTACTTACAGAATTACGTTCAGGAAAAGAATATGATGACACAGCTTTCCTTAAGGAATACTGTTCTTATGACTGTGCCGATGCTACAAAAAATCTTCTTTCGCTGGTATTTGAGGGTATAGTATCAAGTAAAACAGAGGTCAGAGCTATGCCGTCAAACGGTAAGAGAAATGTGCTTATGTATGCCGGCAACCTTGACAGAAATGGTATTACAACATCAATTTTCAACCTACTTAATAGTGTCGACAGAAATCAATGCAACTACTATATTTGCTTTCCGGCCTCAAAGGCAAAAGACCATCAGGATACCATTGCATCTCTTCCTGAAGGTGTTGGTTATATTCCCACACACGGCGGCATGAATCTGAGTGTTCACAAAAATATTGTGTGGCACGCTTTCCTTATGCTGTGTCTGTTCAAAATAAACATCTTCAAAGTGACAACCATCAACAAGATTCTTAAGGATGAATGGGCACTTGAAGTAAAAAGGAACTTCGGCAATGCCCGCTTTGACAACGCAATTCAATTTAACGGCTACAGTCCAAGATATATTCTTTTCTTTGCTAATTTCCAATGCAACAAATCAATATTTGTGCACAGTAATATGGTTGAGGAAATAAGAACAAAAGGTAATCAGAGACAGGATATCCTTGAATACGCTTACTCCACTTACGACAATGTTGCCCTTGTTACCGAGGACATATTTGAACCAACTGCGACATTTGTAAAAAATACAGATAATTTCAAATATGTGCACAATGTTATTTCACACGAGGAAATTTTTGAACGCGGTAATGAACAAATGATGTTTGATGAAGATGTCACACAAAGCAATATTGAATTTGATGAGCTCAAAAAAATTCTTGACAGTGATGCGAAAGTAATTGTTACTGTTGGCAGATATTCACCCGAAAAAGGACACGAAAGAATGATTGATGCCTTTAACAAGGTATGGCAGAAAAATCAAAACACATACTTTATGATTATCGGCGGATATCAGAATTACGGACTTTATGACAAATTAACAGAGTATATAAAGACTCTCCCCTGTGCAAATAACGTTATACTTATACTCTCAATGACGAACCCTCTGCCGGTTGTAAAGGCCTGTGACGGTTTTATTCTTGCCTCATATTATGAGGGATTTGGTCTTGTATTAGCCGAAGCAGATATACTCGGACTGCCTGCTGTCTCAACAGATATTACAGGACCGAGAATATTTATGAATAACAATGGCGGTACTCTCGTTGAGGACTCTGATGAGGGTGTTGAAAAAGGCTTCCGTCTTCTTCTCGAAGGCAAGGTACCAATGCTGACAACCGATTACAAAAAATATAACGAAAACGCAGTTAATGAGTTTTACTCTTTATTGCAATAAAAATCTTTGCTTTTTTGACTTATATAACACATCTCTGCAAATGAATTTATATAAGATATAAAACAAAACCATCCGAAGAAGAATTAAAATTCTTTTTCGGATGGTATGTTTTTTGTGAAGTTTCAAATCTACGATTTGAAGTGAAATTGTAACAAGCTAACAGTTTAAAACAACTTTATTACGTATGCGGAACCTGGTCAACACCGTCAACTGTTTCCTGAAGCTGAAGGTCATTCTTGATCTGTGTGGTTGAAACACCGGGTGTACGCTCAAGGAAAACAACGTCGCAATATTCCTTGAGATAATCAAACTTGTCACTGCCTGCCCAATCGTCACCCATTACACAAACATCAATTTTATAGTCCTTGATGTCCTGAATCTTCTGCTCCCAATTATTTTCGGGAATAACAAGGTCAACGTAACGGATTGCCTCGAGCATCTTCTTACGTGTTTCATAGCTGTGATAAGCCTTCTTACCCTTAGTTGCATTAAACTCATCAGTTGAAAGAGCAACAACAAGGTAATCGCCCAACTCCTTTGCACGCTTAAGGATGCGGATGTGACCGTAGTGAAGAAGGTCAAACGTACCGTAGGTTAAAATTCTTTTCATAAAAAACTCTCCTTACAATAATGAGCAAATAAACGCTGTCAGTTGCTCAGTACTATCTTTATTTATATTTTCAACATAACGTCTTGAAAAAGCGTTAAGTGTCTGAAAATCATATTTAGTGTCGTCCATAGCAGAAAGAAGTGCAGCTGCATCATCAAATACAGCAAAAGGAAGCTCTGCTTTCAAATCGATATTCAAGCCCTGCTCTGCTGTATATATATCGTAATCAGGTGTATAGAAATACAGCGGTTTCCGGAGCAACGAGCCCTCTATTGCACACGCAGAATAATCCGTTATGATAATGTCGCAAAGCTTCATTAAATCACGGCTACTGAAATAACCGTTGAATTTATATTTGCCTGTGGCAACTGTCTTGCTCAAAGGATGTGCGGAAACAACCAAAGCATAATCACACTGAGAATTAAATTCATTCATCAGTTCTTCGGCAAAAATATCGTCATCATTTCTGAAGGTGGGTATATATGCCACAAGCTTTTTGCCTTTATACTCCGGGTTGAGTTCCAAAAACTCGTCACGTCGCTCTTTCCCGTCGAGGAGATTATCCACACCCGGAAGAGAAAGGATTTTAATATTATCCTTATTGCACACGAAAGCCTCACAATAAATATCGGCAGTAGCTTTTGAAGGTGCCAGAACATAATCATAATTGCGATGCATACACAGGACCTTGGAAACGTCCTCTGCCCTGCCTTGCGCCTTACCTACGGATTGAAGACCGAACTTTTTGACCGCACCGAGAGCGTGCCATATCTGAACGACCTTTGTATCCGCTTTGTGATTAAGACAGGAAACGGGAATTGAATATGTATCAACAATAACAACCCTGGATGATGCTATATGCCACATATCACCGATTATTCCGAAAACATAAGAAATTGTTACTGCGCTTTCATCCTTAAGACGACGAAGTCTGAACACCTGCTTCACATTGGGTTCTGCACTATTTATTGCAGATTCCAGTGCTATCATATCCGATGACTTTTCGTTGCTTTGACGAGAAAGCCACAAAATTTTATTCTGCGTTTTGCGCAGCTTCATAGGTGCATACAGCACCCTGATGGCAAAAACGAAAATCTTTAAAACTAATAATTTCATATTTTTGAGATTATTTGCTTGCGGGATAGAAGCCGACCTTTTTCATAACCTTGTCAAGTGTACGCTGGGAGAGACGTGTTGCAAACTCAGCACCCTTTGCCATACATTCTTCAAGATATTTTTTGTCTGCAATAAGCTCCTTATATCGTGCCTGTATGGGTGCGAGCTCGTTTACAACTGCCTCACCTACTGCAGTCTTGAAGTCGCCGTAGCCCTTGCCTTCAAATTCTTTTTCGATTTCTTCAAAGGATTTGCCTGTACAGCAGGAATAAATTGTCATAAGGTTATTTATGCCGTCCTTACCCTCTGCATAGCGTACACAAGCCTCACTGTCGGTTACTGCACTTCTTATTTTCTTCATAATCACGTTGGGCTCGTCAAGAAGTGAGATGTATGACTTGGGATTATCGTCAGACTTACTCATCTTCTTGGTGGGGTCCTGAAGCGAGGTAATCTTGGCACCCTTCTTACCGATGAAGGGCTCAGGCATTTTGAGAACATTGCCGTAAATCATATTGAACCTGTCACAGATGTTTCTTGCAAGCTCAAGGTGCTGCTTCTGGTCTGCACCGATGGGAACATAGTCAGCACCGTAAACAAGGATATCTGCCGCCATAAGCACGGGATAGTCAAAAAGACCGACGGAGATATTCTCGCCAAGCTTCTGACTTTTCTCTTTGAACTGAGTCATTCTCGATGCTTCACCGAACTGTGTGTAGCAATTGAGAATCCATCCGAGCTGAGCGTGTGTAGGCACGTGGCTCTGCACGAATATAACATTCTTCTCAGGGTCGATGCCGAGAGCAATAAGCAAAGCGTAAAGCTCCATTGTATTTTTCTTAAGCTGTGCGGGATTCTCACGGAATGTGGGAACCGTAATGGAGTGAAGATCTGCAACACCGTAAAGGCAATTGTAATCCTCACACATATTCTTCCAGTTTTTAAGTGCACCAAGGTAATTACCAAGTGTGGGTGTACCTGTGGGCTGAATACAACTTAAAACAATTTTCTTTTTTTCTGCTGTGT
Source organism: Acutalibacteraceae bacterium (assembly GCA_045532945.1). Lineage (GTDB taxonomy): Bacteria > Bacillota > Clostridia > Oscillospirales > Acutalibacteraceae > DTU089. Next base: position 56,626 of record JAZSGZ010000012.1, on the reverse strand, counting down.
TTTCCATTATGTAAAATACTCCGTGTAATTATTTCTTAGTTTTTATTTCTTTGATTTTGATGATGAAATCGCAATTTATGGCGTGCTCGCCTTTTTTAGTTTTAAAAACAATCCAACCGTCGGAATAGTTGATAATTTCACCCGCGTTATCAAATCCGTCATCTATAAGAGAAAGAACAACGGGCTTATTCATATACTTTTTAATAATTTCTTCCATTTCCTTTATGCCACCTTTTCGGTTCTTGTGTCTGTTTTTTATAAACTTCTTTTTCTGCATCTGTCGGTAGATAATCACATACCACAGAATACAAAAAGTCACCCAATAAGTCGGTTGCATTTATATCATCCTTTATCCAAAGAAAGCTGTATCAGAAAAGACCGACAATCTTGCCGTCTTCTGTAACGTCGATACGCTCTGCTGCAGGCACTTTAGGAAGACCGGGCATTGTCATAATGTCACCTGTAAGAGCAACAATGAAGCCTGCACCTGCAGAAACCTTAAGATTTCTTACAGTTACCTTAAAGCCCTCGGGTGCACCAAGCTTTGTGGAGTCATCTGAGAAGCTGTACTGTGTCTTAGCAACACATACGGGAAGCTTGCCGAAGCCGTCTGCAACGAGTGTTTCCATCTGCTTCTTTGCATTTGTTGTAAGCTCTACACCGTCACCGCCGTAAACCTTGGTAACAATTGCATTAAGCTTTTCTTCGATTGTTGTGTCATCCTCATAAGAGAAGGTGAAGCCTGAGTTATCCTCTTCCTCGCAAAGACGAACAACCTCTTTTGCAAGCTCAACGCCACCCTTGCCGCCGTCTGCCCAGACTGTTGAAAGAACTGTGTTAACACCGAGCTCCTTGCACTTAGCAATGATGAAGTCGATTTCTGCATCAGTATCTGTGGGGAAGCGGTTTACAGCAACAACACAAGGAAGCTTGTAAACATTCTTGATATTTGAAACGTGACGGAGAAGATTGGGAATACCGTTGCCGAGAGCTTCAATATTTTCTTCACCCAACTGGTCTTTTTTAAGACCGCCGTGCATCTTGAGTGCACGAACTGTTGCAACAACTACAACTGCCGAGGGTCTGAGACCTGCGGCACGGCACTTGATATCGAGGAATTTTTCTGCACCGAGGTCCGCACCGAAGCCTGCCTCCGTGATAGCGTAATCCGCTGTACGCATTGCCATCTTTGTAGCAAGAACGGTATTACAGCCGTGTGCAATATTTGCAAAAGGACCACCGTGAACAAAAGCAGGTGTACCCTCAAGAGTCTGAACAAGGTTAGGCTTAACCGCATCAAGGAGAAGTGCAGTCATTGCACCCTGTGCCTTAATATCACCACAGGTAACAGGCTTACCGCTGTAATCATAAGCAACAACTATACGAGCAAGACGCTCCTTAAGATCTGTAATTGAAGTAGCAAGACAGAAAACAGCCATAATCTCACTTGCAACAGTAATATCAAAGCCGTCTTCACGGGGAACACCCTGCATTCTGCCACCGAGACCGTCAACGATGTTACGAAGCTGTCTGTCATTCATATCAACACAACGCTTCCAGGTAATTCGCTTAACGTCAATACCGAGAGCATTACCCTGCTGAATGTGGTTATCAAGCATTGCGGCAAGAAGATTGTTTGCCGCACCGATTGCGTGGAAGTCACCTGTAAAGTGAAGGTTGATATCCTCCATAGGTACAACCTGAGCATAACCGCCACCTGCGGCACCGCCTTTCACACCAAAAACGGGACCGAGAGAAGGCTCGCGAAGTGCAACGCAAGTATTTTTACCGATAAGATTCATACCATCGGCAAGACCGATTGTCGTAGTAGTTTTGCCCTCACCTGCAGGAGTGGGAGTGATTGCTGTTACAAGAACGAGCTTGCCCTCTTTATCCTTGGTGTTGATATAAGATAAATCAACCTTTGCCTTATATTTTCCGTAAGGCTCAAGGAATTCCTCACCTACACCTGCTTTCTTTGCAATTTCGGTGATAGGTTTCATCTGACAGCTCTGTGCAATTTCAATGTCGGTTAGATAAGCCATTTTTATTTTCTCCTTTATTCAGTAATATTTAACTTCTCACGGCACAAATTTTTGAAAAATTCAAAATTTTCTTCACCGCAAACATCTAACTTACTCAGTAAGGATGCCTGATATTCATCAAACAGCCTTTGCTTTGCTGAGGGATTCTTCTTTTTTTCAATCTCCTCAACAAGCTGTGTAAAGGACTCATAGATAAATCCCTTTATAATTTTATCACGTCGGGAGGTAAAATCCTCCAGCTGCTCTGTGGGGGTATGACCCTCAAAGCGCCAGTATGGTTCAAGCTTCTGAAGATTCTCCGTTGATGAAATCAGATCCTCAACAGACTGAAAAAACAGTTGCGGATGCTTGGTTGTGTTTATATGGTGCGCCGCAGTTGAACCGATTTTAATGTTTTTTACTACATAATTGTTGATGGCGGTTACAAGCAAATCCTGAGACAATAAATTCCGAGTAACGGGAATAGATGAAACAATTTTTTGAATCTCTATTTTTTCATCACGCTCAAATTGTCTGGGTTTATATTTATAGCCTTGTCCATCTGTGGTTTTTTTCTTTTTAAAAAGCATATCAATATTTGTCCTTAATCTCTATACCCGTTGCGAAATAACTGCTCATAACCGAGCCTTTATATGCCCTTACGGTGTAGATGTATTTTGTACCCTTCTGTGCACCCTTGTCCGTATATGAGAGAGTATCAGCACCCTTTACGGTTGCAATTCTCACCCAATTCGAGCCTTGCGTTTTACGGTAAACATAGTAGCCGTCGCAGTTAACCGCCTTGGTATAGTTTATTACAACACCTGCACGTGTGCTCTCTGCAGAGCTGAGTCGCGGTGTGTATAAGAAAAGCTGTCCTACACCTGACAAGTGATGGGTAGACATAGAAGCTCCGTTATAGGCTCTTACCGTATAGTAGTAGGTAACTCCGCTCTTCACCTTTGTATCAAGATACTGCAAGGTGTTTATGCCTGAAACAGAAGCAATGCGAACAAAGCTTCCGCCTGCGGTTTTTCTGTATATATGGTACCCCTTGGCACCGAGCGCCTTGTTCCAATTAACCATAATACCCGAAACACGATTTTCGGTTTTTATTGTCATGGGAGCGTTAATGGAAACAAGTGTTTTACCCGCAGGTTCATAACAACTCAGAGAACCGTTATATACAGCTCTTACGGTATATGTATAGGAAGTGCCACGGGTAACCGATTTATCATAATAAACCGTATCCTTACCTCCGGCAATCTTAATAAGCTGCCAGCTGCCACCGTTCACCTTGCGGTAGATACGGAAACAATCAGCATAATAGCCGTGTGACCACTTAACGGCAATGCTGTTAGTTGTGTTATAAACCGAGAATGTTGGTGCATTTACATAAATCACGGAAAGACCCGTGTCGTTATAGGCACTGTTCACATTGCTGATAACCGCTTTTACTGTATAGTAATAACGATTATTTGATTTGACCGTTTTATCAAGATAGGTTGTTACGGTCCCTGAAACCTTTGCAAGATACTGCCAGGAGCCCTGACCGGGAGCTTTGCGATAAATAAGATAATTTGATATACCGCTTTGCTTTGCCCAATTAACGCGGACTCCACCCACGTTATTTGCGATGGTTGTAAGCTTAGGTGCAGGAACGTAAAATCCCGAGGCACCCGTCTGATAACAATAGCTCTGACCTGCGGAATTGTATGCTCTCACGGTATATGTATTGGTTCTGCCCGAGAAAGCCCCTGTATCAAGATAAGATGTATTGTTCACGCCACGGACAATGGCTATTCGTTCCCATACACCCTTAAGGTTTTTCCTGTAAACGTAATAGCCTGTAGCATCACTTGATTGTGTCCATTTAACAAGCATACCGCCGTTAGCGGAAGCAACGCTCGTTATAGACGGAGTAAGCGCCTGACTGCGGACAAACTTCATACCGTTATTCGTGGCATATTTATTGCCGGCAGATTTCTCAGGTGCAAAAATCTGAAATGATTTATCAGCATAAGGAATATAAAACTGGTCGATTGTATAGCCGAGAATTTCAAGATAGTATTCTACATTGTCCTCTGTCAAGGGCTTAAAGGAAATCCCCTCCTGCTTCAGCAATGCGGCAATGGAATTGTAATCAACTTCATTATTGTAGCCGAAGGTGTACGAACCGACATATCTGAGGGATGAAGGGAGATGTACAAATTTAAGCTCCGGACAATCAAGGAACACGCTGTCATAGAGCATCTCTATACCGTTACGGAAATACACTCTCCTGAGAGCTGAACCGTAAAAAGCCATCTGCTTGATAACCTTTACATTTGCGGGAATGGTTATGCTGTCGATTTCAACCCCTGCAAAGGCATAGGGCATAATCGTGGTAACTGTTGAAGGAATGGTATAAGAAAAGCTTGAATTATCCAACCATTTGCCTGCAGGTGCAATAACAAGCTCCGTCATATCCTTAGAGTAAACGAATCCGTTAACAGCCTTATAATGCTCACTGTACGGTGAAACCGTAAAATTCCTGATGGGAGAACCGGTAAACATTCTGCTGCTGATGTAATCAACCTTTTGAGGAATATTGAACTTTTCGATAGAAGTATAAGCAAAAGCACCCTCACCGATATATTCGATTGAGTCAGGCAAGGTCACTTCCTCAAGATAAATCTCGCCCATAAAAGCGTTTTCCATTATGCTTCTGACACCATCACGGACAACAAGCTTGGTTACGTAACACTGCACCTCATTCTGAACAACGAACCATGAATCCTCATAAACGGCATTGGGCATATAGCCTGTACCGCTGAGCGTAAGGGTTGCCGTTCCCTCGTAACGATTGTAGCTGAAGCTCCAGTTGACGGTTGTGTTGTCAGGGTCGGAAGTATCCTGCATAACACCTGTAACCGTACCGATATTGGCGGCACTTGCAGATACTGTCATTACAGAAAGAAGTGTTACAACAACACACAACGAAAGAACAATTGATAACAGCTTTTTCCTCATAATATCACCGCCAAAAATGAGTATAATAAATTAATTTACATTATAAAGTTATTTTACATAAAAGTCAATATAATTATCAGCGGTCAGCTAATTGCTAACCGCCGATCAATTCAATCTCTCCGTTTTTCCATTTACAAGTAATTTTCATCCCTTGTTTTATATCCCCTGACAGATACTTTTCTGCAAAAACATCCTCGACATAGGTTGTTATGGCACGTCGCAAGGGTCGTGCACCATACTGTGAATCCGTACCTAATTCAGCTATTGATACAATAACCTCCTCGCTGAAAGTAATATCTATACCCGTTTCCTTACAGCGATCGGAAAAATCTGCGAGCATATTCCGGGTGATTTCAACAATCTGCTCTTTGGTAAGTGAAGAAAACACTATAATTTCATCAATTCTGTTTATAAACTCCGGCTTAAAGAAACGTTTAACTTCATCTGTTACAAGGGTTTTCATACGTGTATATTTTCGTGACTCATCTGTGTCATCGGTAAAACCCATTGAGGATTTATTATTACTTATAAGCTTGGCACCGATATTTGACGTCATAATAATTACGCTGTTTTTAAAATCAGCCTTTTTGCCGTTGGAATCTGTGAGAACACCATCCTCAAGAATCTGTAGCAACAAATTAAATATATCAGTGTCGGCCTTCTCTATTTCATCAAAAAGGACAATAGAGTATGGGTGACGTCGAATTTGTGCGGTCAACTGTCCCCCGTCGTCAAAGCCTACATATCCGGGAGGTGCGCCGACAAGCTTTGATACAGCGTGCTTTTCCATATATTCGGACATATCAAAACGGATTATTCTTTGCTCGGAACCGAACAGGGCTTGTGCAAGGGCTTTTGTGAGCTCCGTTTTACCCACGCCGGTAGGACCGAGCAGCAAAAATGAACCGATTGGTCTTTTGGGATTTTTGAAAACAGACCTACCCCTGCGGATTGCCTTTGATACTGCTGTTACACACTCATCCTGTCCCACAATCCGCTTATGAAGAACCTTTTCCAAATCAAGCAGACGGTCGCTCTCCGTCTGAGTAATACGCGATACAGGTACATTAGTCCACATAGACACCACCTGAGCCACATCCTCACCTGTAACGGTGCGCTCAGCAGCCTCCAAGGAATCCTCCCACAGCTGTTTTGCATTACGCAGCTCCTTCATAACCGACTTTTCCTTATCCCGAAGACCTGCAGCAGTCTCAAAATCCTGATTCTGAACTGCATTCTGTTTTTGTGCTACCGTAGTCTCAAGCTTTCTTTCGAGGTTTGCAACCTCCTCCGGCACTTCATAGCCCTGCAAACGCACCTTTGCGGCAGCTTCATCAATCAGGTCAATTGCTTTGTCAGGCAAAAATCTATCATTTATATACCTTTGTCCTAACCTTACAGCTTCGCAGATTGCTTCATCGGATATTTTCACCTTATGGTGTTGTTCGTATCGACTTTTTAAGCCCCGGAGCATTGTAACAGCATCCTCCGGTGAAGGCTCCTCTACCGATACTGTCTGAAACCGTCTTTCAAGGGCAGAATCCTTTTCGATATATTTACGGTATTCATCAACGGTTGTGGCTCCCACAACCTGTATTTCGCCACGTGCAAGTGACGGCTTGAGTATATTTGCCGCATCTACGGCACCCTCAGCAGAGCCTGCCCCTACTATATTATGAAGCTCGTCAATAAAAAGAATAACATTACCTTCACGGCAAACCTCCTCAACAATATTCTTGATGCGTTCCTCAAAATCACCACGATACTTGGTTCCTGCAACCATACAAGTCAAATCCACGCTGACAACCCTCTTCGATTTAAGTGGCGGAGGCACTGTACCGCGGGCAATCTGCAATGCAAGACCCTCTGCAACTGCAGTTTTGCCAACACCTGACTCACCAATGAGACAAGGGTTATTCTTGGTGCGACGACACAGAATTTCCGTCACACGTTCAATTTCTTTATCACGTCCGATAACGGGGTCAATCTCCCCTTTTCGAGCAAGCTCGGTTAAATCCTTACCGTACTTATCAAGGTTACGCGAGGATGCTTTTGTATCCTTGGAATTTTTGGTATCGGAATCATTCCCCTTACTGCGAGAGGGCATAAGTATTTCGTAGGGCTGAACACCAAGACTTACAAGAACTCTGCAGGCAGCACAATCACTCTCACCGACAAGTGCTAACAGGAGCTGTTCCGTGCCTGCATCCGACGAAGGTGACGGTTTAACTGCCGACAGAGCATTTTCAATAATTCTTCTGCACCGTGGTGTGATATCATCGGGTGTGAGATTTGTCGGTAAGCCAATGCCCACACTCCCCTTAATCTGTTCCTCAGCTTTTTTCAGAGTCACTCTTTTCATACCCAGAACAGAGGCAGAAACCATACGTGAATCGGACAGAAGACCGAGTAAAAGATGCTCACTGCCAATGTATGTATGCCCCATATTCTCGGCAGTCTCAACCGCAAAATTCAACGCATCGTTGGCGCTGTCCGTAAAGCCTGTGAATTTATACATATCAGTACCTCAATTCTTTGTTACAACAAGTGTTATCAATGTCATATCGTCTTTCTTTTCAGGTTGCTTTTTTCTTACGGAATCGGCAAGATTTGAAGTGAAATCTTTAACACTGCCCCCACCGAATTTCTTTACGCTTTGCCTTATCTCATAATAATCCTCGAGACGGACACCGTCAGAGCAAAGAACCACAACATCACCTGAATCCAGATATCCCGTACCGCAACCGATATCACATTCACCGAGAATACCGAGAGGTAAGGACTGAAAACCGACATCAACTACCTTCCCCCTTTTTTTAACAAGGGTATCCGATGCACCACACTTGTAAAACTCCGCGTAGCCCGTATACAAATCCACGCAAAACAGGTCAAGTGATGATGAACATTCATCCCCTGACTTCGACACAAGACAGGTGTTAACGGTTTTAATTGAAGATTCAATACCGAAGCCTGCCTTCAAAAGCTTTTCAAGAAGACTCACTGCAAGGGATGAAGTAATTGCCGCCTTAGTTCCGGTCCCCATACCGTCACAGATAAGTGCATAGAAATACCCCTCGCCATCAGAAAAGCAGGAATAACTGTCGCCCGAATACTTCTCTCCTCCTGCATTGTACTGAACTGCAGAATGAACGATTTTATAGTCGGGTAATTCTTTATAAATCAGCTTAATACAGTCCTCATACTGCTCCTTCTCAGGTAAATCAAGTCTGCGATTTACGACAGACTCTACCCTGTTATTAAATGCGAGCATATCCTCTTTCTTGTAATCAATATCGATTTGCAGTTCAATCTTCATTTTATCCGTATTGTTGAGGATGCACACACAATCCTTCACGGTAAGTCCGCACTCCGATGCCGCAACTCTGATTTGTGCGGCAGTTTCCATATCAAACTTCACATTACGGTGGATTGATTCGCTCAATGATTGTAACAATTCCGCTACATTTACAAACTGCTCTGTAGCAAGAGAATACATCTCCTTTATCCTGCTCTCGGAAAGGTATCTTACCTTATATTCTGAATAGAGCTTGTTAAAGCTGCTGCTGATACTCTCTGACCTTATACAAGAAGAGGAAAACCCTTGGGGAACGGTTTTATATTCCAGATATATGCCGTTTTTCTTTAAATCAAGCAAGGTATTAAAATTCTGCACAGTAGTCTCCGCAGACTCTTTCCAACAGTTTTCATACAACCCACAGGAACCGCAAACCCTGTTTTTGGTTTTCTTGATAATATCAACAAAGTCCGAATTATCGCTTTTGTGAAGTGCATTATTCACCGCTGAAACAGAGGCGCAGATTTCGGTTGAATAGTCAGCTGCACGACGAAGCTTGGACACAATATCACTTTTCACAGACTCTATCACGGGAGATGTCACCGTCGGGACAAGCAGCCCTTCCAGTCTGTCGGAAAAACGGTAGGTTATTACAAGAAACAGAATAAATGAAATTACGGCTTCAACACAAAGAGGTATTACGGAATGTGCACCGAACGAAAGCACCGTAACAGCAAGTCCCGAAAAAACAAAAGTCAAAGCGCAGGGAATTTTACCGAACCGTGAGAAGACACCGCTCAGCAAGCCCCCGAGAGGATAACACACAGCCAAAAACTCTCTGTCTCCCGTAAGAGCCATTGTAACACCTGCGCAGATTCCCACGATAGCACCGCCTGCCTCGCGCCCGTAAAACCCACAAACAAGGATGAGGACACTTGCAATAATGTGTGACGGATACACACCGTAAATGCTGAATGAATTAACAGACAAAAGCAACAGAGTGAACGCAACTACAAAGGCTGTTGCATCTTTAGAGGTAACTGCATTTATCCCCCTTGAAGCTTCTATTGCTTTTACACACCGTGAAAAAACAAAGGTTGATGCGCCTCCGATTACGCTTTCGGAAAAGCAAAGCAGAATATTGAGTGCAGACAAACCGTCTGCAAGTGCAACAGCAAGTCCGGTTACAAACAAGGTAATAAAAACAACGAGAATACGTGTCACAGGTTTTTTATGTATCTGACCGAGTGATTTCAGCGATATCATTATCACAGCCATAGCAAGAGCTGTGGCGGTATATCTGAGGGCAGAAACCGAATCCAAAGATAAAAAGCAACCCACAACAGTACCAAACGTGGCACTAATCAACACATTTGACGGCACACCGCAGGCAAAGGCTATGCCGAATGGCGAGAAATTATCCGAAAACCCGGCAAAGCTGAAAAGAAGCCCACCGGCAAAGGATAACGCTTGCCTTAAAACTGAAAATTTTAAACGGGAATAATCCCGGACCTCCGGCTTATTTGAAACAACTTTAACCGCTTGTGAAACACTCATAATTAAACTCCAATAACTGTTTTTTACAATTTTATATAATCTGTAATAAAAAAGCTGTCGCATTATGAGGAGATTATCAGCATATTTTTGTCGCAAAAGCTGTTTTACAAAAGAAAAAACCCGCAAGCAACCTGCGGGTTAAACAAAAATCAATCAATATATTATTATTTCGGGATTTTTACTGCTGTCAAGATATCCTAAAAGGCTTGACATCTGTGCGGCAGGAATATCAATACACCCCTCAGTTTCTTTAAGAGTTGTAGTTCTTCCGCAAAGAGTTATCAATGCCCCCCTGCCGGAAACAGCCTCACCGCGGGTAAGTCCGTCACCGTTCGATGCAATATTTACACAATAAGTGTGCGAGCCATCACTGAAATAATCAGAATACATAGCCTCCGCAGATTGCCACTCCCCTTTTACGGAGGAAGACTGCAGAGTATTATAATAAACAGAATCAGAATCATTTACCCATACAGTATCAGCATCTATCCATTGGAAATCAAGCTTTGTATCGGGCTTGCTTATGCCACAACAAAAGCTTAAAGGAAATTCACCCGAAGGAGTGCAACCGTCACCGTCAGTTTTTTCGGCTGAAATCCCGTTCTTTCCGCAACGACCGCTTGTACTGAGGCGGTGAACCCATTGCCCATCAACAGACTCATATAAATCGAGCTCAACAAAGGAGCCCTCACATTTTGCAAGAACAACCTGATGACAATCGGGATTTTCAGGCAATCTGTCCGGTATGGCATCTACCTCACTGACATAGCCGTAAGCGGAGACCTCCGCAGCGGAATTGATAACCACAGGCTCATCAACGGTGCGCACATCTGCCCTCGGTGCGATTTCACCTGAATTAATAACGGTAGAAAAGATGATTGCAGCTGTTATACAAAGAACAAGTACAATACAAACAACCGCAACAGCCTTCACAAAGAGGGGTGTATTATTTCGTTTTTTGTTTTGTGTCTCTTGGGATAAATCATTGATTTTGTCCTTACCGTCATGCATATACACCACTCCCTCCATCATAGCTTTGCTACAAAATTATATCAAAAAAATCACACCGAGTCAACGAAACAGACGGTTACAATAAAAATACAATTATGTTACAAACGTCAGTGAAACGAAGATTTTGTTACAATTAAAAAGCATCCTTCTCCGTTGTATCTGCAGCAGGATTTTCATCAGCCTGTCCACGGAAAAACTCCTCGGGGCGAGCTTTCATACACTTATTTTCCCCTTGTGCAATAGCAGGAAAATCGTTTTCATTTACGGCAGTAGGCTGGATATTATATGTGCCGTATGAATTGAGCATTTCCCCGACCGTTTCGGGGGTTCGCGTAAAATTTGCCATTGATAGTTCTTCAACGAAGCCCTTATCCTTGCTTTTGTTATCTTTCATAAAAACACCTCTCCGAAGTATTATTGGAAAAACAAGCTTAAATATGTACAACCTACAGAAAAAACAAGGAGCAAACCTCATTCAAGGTTTACCCCTCATTAAAAATTATTATCTACCGATTTCGTCATAATAATGGAGTGTGCGTACACTTACACCTGTAAGCTCAGCAAATTCTTTAATCTGCAATCTCATACATATCACCCCACGAAGTAAAGCATACACTATTACGGAGCGTGAGAGTCAATAGTCTCTTGCTTTTTTCAGCTTAAAACAGATTTTTTCAATCCCACTCTTTATTCATTACAACAAATGTCATTCTCTCCTGAATACTCGGGCCACCGTGACCTGTTCCGACTCCACCGTGGTCAGAGGTTACTATAATAAGCCAATCCTCAGCTTCATAGTTTTCTCTTGCTTCAATAGCCTTGATTACCTCGTAGCCGTAAGCGTCCTCTGTATTAAAGCCATCTTTATATACAGGATTGTTATATGAGAAGCCGAAATCGTGACCTGCTGAATCGGTATCCTCGTAAATAATAAATACAAAGTCTGAACAATCCGCACTTGTTATTTCTGCCATAGCACCTGTGTGAACATCCTTTTTATTTTTACGAAGCTGGAATTCAACGTTGATTTTATTCTCTTCACAATATGACTTCTCATCCAAATAAGTTGCGTTATTGCGTGAAAAATGACCCTTCCACTTGGTTATGAATGAGGCACTGTCGATAGTCCCCTCCTCGACAAGGCTTGTCATAAGAGTTTTCGGCTCAACCTCTTTGGTAATATCGTTACCTGTTATGCCGTGAACATCTGCCCACTCACCTGTAACGATTGAGCACCAACCCGGTGCAGTTGAGGTATCCTGCGTGTTCTCTGCAGGGTAATTGACACCGCCACAGTACGCAAGGTTAACCGAGGCACCGTTATCAATAAGGTAGCTTACCGCACCGTTATCCTGTTTTTCCGCAAGTATATCTGCACGACAGCCGTCATAACCGATAATCACAACCTTTTTCTCTGTTTTACCTTCGGGCAACGGTGCTTCAAAATGGTCTTTGATAATACCATAAAGCTCTGTCTGAGGATATGCAGATTCGATAGTATTTTCATAGCTTACCGAAGCAACATTCTGTCTGAAAAGCTCCTCGGTGTCCTTGTTATCCCTGTGATATCTCGTAAAATATAATGCCAATGCACCAGCAATAATGCCAAGAACAAGGATAACCGAAATAACGGACAATATAATTTTCTTTTTACTACTCATCTTTCCGACTCCTTTATTTATTCTCAGCTGCGATAGCCTCATTTTCCTTGTGACGCTCCGCCCTTATAACCTCAAGCTCGCGGTACATCTGCTCTTTTTTCTCACCCTCAATATCATAAGACAGCTTAAGAATAATTGCCTTAAGAACGTTACTGAGAGTGTAGCCGAAGAGAAGGAATGCAAGAATCTTGAGACAAGTGTCAAGATATGTGGGCTGTGCCTGCATGGTAGCAACAAGGTCACCCTCTGCAGATGAAAGATAACCCGCCCAGGCAATCATAAAGGGGATTGCCAGCTCCTTGAGATAGTTGCAGGCAGAGTTAATCCACCCGGGAACAATGCCCTGGATAGCCTCCATTCTTTCACCGCATTGCCACTCAAGATAATCAAGAAATTCAACATTAAAGTGAGAATTTGACAGCTCCTGAATACCGATACCTACACCGAAAATAAAATAGAATACATAGAAGAAAATACTGTTCCAGCCTGAAAAGAACGTAATACCCATCTTAGCCTCTACAAAGCAAATTGCAAAAAGCACACCTGCCGATATAAGGGAATACGGTCCGCAGAACTTAAGCAATTTTGTGGGTTCATATTTCTTCGAAAGCCTGGTAGTGATAAGATTACCCACAACGGTTCCGATAGCGGTGGGAAGTGTAAGAAGAAGATTTTTTGATGAGCCAACCGTAATTGCAGCAAGATATGTCGACATTCTGCCAAGCATAGCAAACGCATTAACCCACTGCATCGCATGGTAGGCTCGGTAATTCTTATACTTGAAAAGAGTAAACAATGCTTTTGAAATCTTAACCTTTTCCTTTTTGGGAAGCTCGATTCTTTCCTTGCAGAACAGACCACACATAAGGTTGCCGAATGCAGTTACAGCTGCCGCAACAAGGGCAAGTGTCATATACATTTTATTCTTATCATCGCTAAAAAGTCCGTAAACAAATGTAGCAATATATGCTCCGCCATAACCTATATAGTAAGACAACTGCCATATTGTCGCAACGGTCTTCTTCTCTTTATGATTCGGTGAAATAACCTGAACCACATTCTGACCGAAATTATTAAACGTATTGAATATGGTCTGACAACAAGCAATTCCGTAACGGAAGAGAGTCATCTGCTCAACCGTCCATCCCTCGGGAACATAGAAATAAAAAACAGTAAGCAAAAAAACAGGTGCAAGGCAGATTATGTACCACTGACGATACCTGCCCCAACGGCTCTTCCACTTTTGAACGATAACACCCGATACAGCACCTATTGCTATACCGAGAACGGTTGTGATAGTTGATTGAACAGCAAGAATAGATGCAATCTCATCCGAACTGACACCCACAGGGCCGAAATAAAGCTCATGTAAAAAAGCGGCCGCAAGGGTTCCGGTAAGGGTCGTACCGAACATACCGCCTATTCTCGCCAGCATAATACACACATACTCAAACCTTGTTATGTATTTGCCCTCGTTATGCAAAAGTGCGCCTTGGGGTATTTCACCCGAGGAAACAGATTTCTTTTTAAACATCGAACCATCTCCAATACCAGTATTTTAGTTAATATTAACATTATTTTTGGTTATTTTCAAGTATTTTGGTGCATTAGCACAAAACAGGCGTTTTTTCACTTAATAATTCGGTGGTACTATCATAAAAAGCTTGGAAATGCACAAAAAGCAAAGAGCAGAACCTGTCTGCTCTTTGCTTCTATAGAAAATCAAATTTTAGTCAAGTGCCTCTGCAATTCCGCCCAGAAGCGAGCCTAATGCACCTGCCGCCTTACTTCCGCCTGAGGTAGGTGTAGCAGGATTGGTGAAACTGCCGATTGTTCTGTCAACGGGAGCAAGGAGAACCTTACCCGTTCCGCGATATACGTTTACGAAGCCTTCACCCGAAGCGGCAGAGCCAACAAGCGTTTTACCCGAACGCTCAACAGTAAAGTTAAGTGTGTCGCTCCAAGCAATGGCAAAATTACCGTCAACCTTAAGCACATCGTCCGTGAGCTCAATTTCAATAAGCTCTTCCTGAGGGCAACGGCACTCAAGAACAGCAATACCCATACCCTCAAGTGCAAGGTTAAACAGTCCTTCACCGCCGAGAACAGCAGATGAAACATTCGAACGTGCAACAAGCTTCTGCTTTATGGAAGAATCACAAGCAAGGAAAAGACCGTCATCAAGGACAACCCTTCCGTTCCAATCGCTTGTTTCCAACAAAATTATGTGTCTGTATGTAGGCTCCAAAACTAAAATACCGTCACCTACATACTCGGGTTTGATTGCGCTCTCACCTGTCACCTTACCTTTAACAAGCTTACCGAGGAAGTCTCCTGCACCTTTTACACCTGTTGTGGCATTTACGTTGCCGACAGTCCACTGCATTGCACCTGACTGACAAATGATGCCGGTTGTTTTTGAAAGGTCACAAATAACCTGCCTTTTTCTGATATTCATCTCATCACAAAAATAAGCATTCATAGCAGTTGCAGGTGAAACGCTGAGATCTCTTTTATACTGAGCAACCTGAAACGCACCCTTTTCGGCAATGATATCAATATCGTCATTGTTTACAAAGTTATTGATTTTGAACATAAAATCACCCCGTAATTTAATTTAGTAAAATAATTATATCATTCTCAATAATCAATATGCAATATTTTTCTCCTTTTCAGATAATAGAAAAAAGATAATAGTTGAAGCGGTGCTTTTTTCTTGAGTCTATACCTGTCGGCTTGGATAAAAAAAGAACGAAGCAACAGCTTCGTTCTTTTTTTGGCACCCCCAATAGGAATCGAACCTATAACTAACCCTTAGGAGGGGTTTATTATATCCATTTAACTATGGAGGCGGATATATTCATAAATAACATTGATAATTATATCAAAACGAGGACATTTGTCAAGTATATAAGTTCACCTATAATTATGCTCAAATCTTCTCACGCAACACACCGCAACTTGAAAACGATATTCATCTATGATATTATCATCATTGAGGTGATTATGTGAAAAAGCGTTTTGTCATTGAACAAAAGGATAAAAAGTCACTCACTACCGAAGCATCAATTTACATTTTATTCGGGTACATTATGCTTTACCCTGCACTTTTAATTATTTGTATTTTTTTCGGATACAAATTTGATGTTACATATCCGACTGTTTATTCCGTTGGCGGTGTAGTTATATCCGTTACAACGGTTGTTCTGGGCTTTGTTTTCAAAGAATGCACAAAGTCTGATATAGCACTATGTTTGTGTTCATTATCTCCCCTTTTCGCACTAATCAGCACAGTTATTTTTGTGTTCAATTACTGCACACTTACCGCAATGGTTTGCTCACTGTTGGTTTCTGTATGTTGTTGTATACTTGCCGTAAAAAGCACAAAAAGCAAAAAAGATAAAATTCTTGCGGTAGTTGTGTTTATTCTTCTGTTTGTTTTTACATTTTTTCTTTCGGGTATGTGCCTTGTTTTCGGAAGCTGGGGCAGTAATACGATTGTAAAAACTGTTGACTCCCCTGACGGCACACACTATGCAGAAGTGATTGATGCCGACCAAGGGGCATTGGGTGGCGACACTATTGTATACGTTTTTGAAAGCAATAAAGAGTTTAATTTGCTCATATTCAGAATATCGAAAAAGCCACAAAGAGTTTATATCAGTGAATGGGGAGAATCCAAGGATATGGATATATACTTTAAATCCGATGACTGCATCGTTATCAATTCGGTTGAATATGAAATAAAATAACAGATAAAATTCCCCCGTGAGGCACTTCAAACAATGCTTCACAGGGGAAAGCTTATTCTTCCTTTTTCTTTTCGTTATTCTTCCTGAAAATGATGAATTTACTAAAAAAGTAATTCATTATAACCACACCGACGGACAAAATGGTTTTGATAATAAGCTGTCCGGTTATTTCGATTCCGAGCAAGGTAAATGAATTTGCACCCAGACCGAGAACGGTGATTAACAGGAGCATTCCGCCCTCCTCAAAGCCGAAGCTGAATAATCTGGCAGCAGCAAACTCCAAAAACTCCTTACAAACCTGACGAAGTCCCCAATCACGCGAACCGAAAACCCAACTCTTATTAGTAAGAAATGCCACAATCACACCTGCTAACCAGGCTATTGCATTGTTAAGAAGGTAAAACTTTTCACCGAGTACTTCGGTAAAAATCAAAAATGTAAAAAGGTTTGCCAGGGTTGTGACAACACCAAATACACCATAAAGGATTATTTCACGGTATTTGTTTAAAAGATATTTAATCTTTACACTCATCTGTAAGGTTACTCCTCCAAAAACGAAAATACACATTGATTATACATAACTAAAGCTTGTACATTACACATCTGCTCATTTGTACAAGCTTTTTCTAACTCAGTATAACACAATTGTAACGATTATTTCAATAAAACGATATAAATTTAATAATATGTACAAAAAAGCAAGCTAAATTTTTCCATTTATGACAATTTACAAAACACACACGATAGTATAATATTATTACATATAAATTCATTTTTTATGTATTAAATTTCATTTAGTGAGTGTTTTTCTATGGGTCATTCAGAACGTGCTGCAAAATTATTCTGTGAGGGTCACAATTGCTGTCAGGCAGTTTTTGTTGCATTTGCCGATGATTGCGGTATCACCGAGCAGACTGCATCACTTCTTGCCTCATCATTCGGTGGCGGTATGGGCAGACTCCGCGAGGTCTGTGGGGCGGTTTCAGGTATGTTTATGGTGGCAGGCTTACTGGCAGGCTATACAAACGACGATCCCAAGGAGAAAAAAGATGCACACTACGCTCTCATCCAACAGCTTGCTAAAGAATTTAAGGATAAGCACTCAACTATCATTTGCCGTGACCTTCTCGGGAATCTCGGCAAAAGCACATCCCCTGTATCAGACCCTCGCACAGCAGAATATTACAAGGTGCGTCCCTGTGTGAAGTTTGTTATTACAGCGGCTGATATATTGGACAGACACTTTTTTACGGTATAAACACAATTTGTGTGTATATAAATAATTCTCTTTTAAGAAGGGTGATTTTATGGAAAACGGATTGAAAAAACAATACGGCCTTCTGATGGCTATCTGCATGGTTGTAGGTACCGTTGTAGGCTCAGGTGTTTTCTTCAAAGCACAGGCAATTCTTGACAAAACAAGCGGCGATATGCCCATGGGTATCCTTGCATGGATAATCGGTGGCGTTATTATGATTTTCTGCGTGCTTGCATTCTGTGTTATGGCACAGCAGTACGAAAAGGTCAACGGTCTTGTTGACTATGCGGAAGCAACCATCGGCAGTAAGTACGCTTACCTTATCGGTTGGTTCTCAACACTCATCTACACTCCTGCAATGACATCTGTTCTTGCTTGGCTCACCGCAAGGTATTTCCTTACCTTCTTAGTTTCGGTTAACCCTGATATTCAGCTTGCAGGCGACCCTGTCACAGGTACGGAAACCTTCCTTCTTGCAGGATTTATCCTTATCTTCGTGTTCGCAGTCAACACACTTTCATCAAAGCTTGCAGGTAAGCTCCAGATAAGCGCTACATTTATTAAGCTTATCCCCTTGCTCCTTATGGCTATTGTTGGTACAATCTACGGTCTTACACACAACATCGCAGGTGAACCCACAACAATCCTTGCATCAAACTTCGGCACAGGCACAGGTAACTTTGCTCCCCTCTTCGGTGCAGTTGTTGCTACTGCTTTCGCTTATGAAGGCTGGATTCTTGCTACATCAATCAACTCCGAAATCAAGAACTCCAAGAAGAATCTTCCCATTGCTCTTGTTCTCGGCGGTTTCATCATCATTGCAATCTACTTATTCTACTACATCGGTGTTGCAGGCGGTGCTCCCGTACAGACACTTATCGATGAAGGTACTGCTCCTGCATTCGTAACTGTTTTCGGTAACGTATTCGGCAACATCCTCAACCTGTTCGTTGCAGTTTCCTGCCTCGGTACTCTCAACGGTCTTCTTATCGGTTGTATCCGCGGTATGTACTCACTTTCAGTTCGTAATATGGGCCCCAAGGTTAAGCTTATGAAGCAGATTGACCCTGCATCAGGTATGCCCTCCAACTCCTGCATTATCGGTCTCGTGGTTGTTGCTGCATGGCTTGTATATTTCTACGGTGCAAACCTTGCTCCCAAGGGCTGGTTCGGTTACTTTAACTTTGACTCATCCGAGCTCCCCATCGTTACAATCTATGCGCTCTACATTCCCATGTTTATCCAGTTTATGAGAAAAGAAAAATCTCTTCCCGCAGTTAAGAGATTCGTTCTTCCTACACTTGGTCTTATCGGCTCAGCATTTATGGTATTCGCAGCCCTCTACTCACACGGCTACACTCCTTACATCAACGCAAAGGCTGAAGGCGGCTTCTCCTGCCCCGTACTGTTCTACCTTATTGTATTTGCAGTAATTATGGCAATCGGTGCAATCCTTATGAAGCCCAAGGCAGAGAAGAAATAACTTAATTTCATACAACACTTAACCCCACAGAGTTGTTTGTAAACTCTGTGGGGTTTTGTTGTGTTAAATGCAAAACACAGAACGAAAAACGCAGAATTATCAGGAAAACGAAACCATAAAGCTGTTGACAATCTACCTCTATGGTTTAGGGAGGTAGACTGTCAACCACATTATTTTTTCACATTTGCTTTTTTCTTATTGTACAAATTTTTATCACCGCTCACACCGCAACCGGTTAAGTTACATAATTACCGTCAGAATCGGTCACATCGGTGTAAGCCTCTGTTTCCTCGTCATAACTATAATATTCATAATCATTATACTCATATCGCTCAACATCATATTGATTGCTGTAATATTCTTCAATAACCGTATCAACAGGCTTTCCGTCAATATAAACGTTCACTACCTTTAATCTGTTTTTATAAACCTTAAATACTACGTAAGCCTGAGTTTCGGGACCCTCGCACAATCCATATCTGATATTTTCCGATTCAATTTCTTTATCATACAGCCGATAGAAATCATACTCATCCTGTGCTTTTGTAGTTTCACTTTCATACACAAAGCCCCAATTTTCACGATACAGGCTGTACAATCTGTTCACGCTTATATACAAATCGGTTTCAGGTGAATCTGTTACCACGGGTATTTCAAAACCATTTTCCTTAGTCTCGAACACAACGAATTTATTTTCATTTGAATAGGCAATTGATTCTAAAACAGCGTTTCCTATCTCAATTTTGTGATCATCGTAATGCACCCGATCCACAAGAAGCTTTATTTCCTGTCCTTTTTCTTCCAATTCATTATTTTTATAAGTTTCGTAAGCCCACACACTTAAGGGGAGTATAAGCTGAACCGCAAGTATTATTGAAAGTATTATCATACCTTTGTTTTTATTCATAATCTTCCACCGCCTTTTGTAATTCAAGCTGTTCTTTTTTGATTTTCTTTGAGATACAGAAGTTTGCACCGAAGAGTGATGCACCGCTGATTAAGAACATAAGACCAACCGTCACCATATTCCAATCGAATGCAGAAAGCACGAAGAACATTAACACAAGGAGCATTACTAAACCTACGTTCAGATTAAAATAGTTCTTTTCACTTGCTCCCTTGATGAGCATCACAAGACCTTCGGCAAACGTGATTGCGAAAAGTATAAGACCAAGCCAATCAGTAGATTCGAAGCCGTAGCTGAACAAAGCAATAAATGCACCTGCACCGCCAAGATAACAGAAAACAGACTGATATTTGTTTTTATCAAGAGACTTTTCACCGACAACAAAGCCGATTACAAGTGCTGCAATTGTCAGAATGATTGTTATAATGCTTTCGGATTTAAGAAGATCAAGAAGCACTTGTTCATTGTAATGATAGAACATATCACCCTGCAAGTGTATATAAGTTGAAATAATTGAGCCGAGTGCTGTTCCCAGAATACCCACGGGATAGAAGGGCTTTGACCAGCCGTCATGTTTATTAAGAGCATACAGGCTGACAGCAAGTGCCAAGGGTAATGAGAAGTAGCCCCAATCAAGCATAAAGCAGATTGTAAGCACCAATGATACTGCCCCTAAAACAGATATCCAATATGAATACTCACACCTTGCATCAGGGAGATTTTTTCTGTTAAGAAAGGTGTAAAGCAATCCCGCTCCAACAGTAAGGACTAACAAAACAGTTGTTAATATCTCGTTACCTGTGTACTCAAAGAAACCTATTGCACCCGAGATTGAAAAGCCGTAGTAGAATACCAAGGGTGAAACAACCTTGAAAAAGCACAGTATGGGGAGAATCAGGAGAGCATCAATAAGCAGACAAATCAGCGCACCGAGGTGAAGCTCCAGAACCATACTCAGAAGCCCCACCGTTGCGGTAACACCTGCTGACCAGAGAATGGATGCGCCCTCGCGCCATGCCACGTTATCAAACCGTTTCCTATAAGTATAAACAGCTGCGGCTTGACCGAAGAGCAACGGAACAAAGGAAATTGCAGCTTTCGCAACACTGGGGAATTTGTCCCAGAGAGCTACCATAAGAATTATTATGCCTGCTCCTACAAACAGAGAGCCGAGAATGGAGAAAACCATAAACAGGGTTTTGCTTGTTCTTACACTTTCTTCAAGCTTTGTGTTCCGCTTTTCACCGTAAAGCAGCTCCTCTACCTGAACTCCGAAAAGCTCCGAAAGCTTATGAATCATCTCCAGGTCAGGCTGAGTTCTGTTATTCTCCCAGGATGAAACCGCCTGACGGGAAACAAACAGCTTTTGTGCCAATTCCTCCTGACTCATATTGTGTACCGCGCGTAACCGTTTAATGTTTTTTGAAATTTTAGTCATATTTATCACCTCAACATAATAAAACCATTTCAAATAAAAAATGTCATTACTTTTACGAAAAACAGTTTGGCTACATTTTGTTGCGCCTTGATTTTACAAGGTTTTTACCTCTCCTGCCTTTCTTGATTACAGTATAGCTTTTTCTCACAAAAAAACTGTCCGAATGTAACTTTCGGACAGTCTTTTGTAATTTTTGGATGTTTTATTGTGGATTCGCGGAACGAGACACAGCACCGCAACTGTCTTATCGTCGCCTATTTTATCTTTTCAGTTCAATTCACCGTCAGATAATCGCGGTAGCTTTCGTATCTGGCAACACATTTTTGTGCGTCGATAGTTGGCTTATTAACTCTGTAGTGAAGAATATACACCTTTTTTGCCTGTTTTATTTTGTCCTCATTCTGCTTCTGCTCACGGCGGAGGGCTACGAGCTTTTCTTTTAGCTCTTTGGTACTATCCTTTGCTTCCTTGGCAGATTTAATCTTCTTCTGTACATCAGCCACAGCAAAAGCAAGCTCATCAGACGTATTGAAAAGCTCTGTAAAAATGCTGTAATCAAAGTCAACTGCACCGTTAAAATTCCTGCTGTTTTTTGTTTTTTGCGCTATTTTAAAATTCTTAACTGATGATATCATCTTCCTACGGAATTCCTTTTCTTCAGTTGTGGACCCGGGCAGTGATTTCATTTGCAGGAGAAGCTTATCAGCATCTGCACTTATTCCCTGTGAGAGAATCTTTCTTGAGTAGTCAAGCTCGAATTTGCCTGACGGAGTGTTAAAATAATCAAGCTCGGCAAGGATAATTCCCGCAATTTCTATTTGTTCGTTTTCATAACGAATTTGCTTTTTTTCACCCTTGGTCATTGATTTTTCAACAACGCGGATTTTCTTATCCGAATAAGCTTTGGCATTGTTAATGATTCCGGTAATCTCGTTTTTCTGCTCCTCGGTTGCAATACCGCCGAGAGCATCCTCAAAATATGCGCGTATACGAAGAACGTGCACCATTGCCTTCTGCTTTGTTTCAGTTAAGTCATAGAAGAAGAACGGAACAACGTTAAGAGTTGCACCCACAACAGATGCAATAATAAGAACAGAGCAGATTGATTGGAAAAGCTCCGTATTATAAAGCACGTCGTAAACGTTGTCAGAACTGTAACCGAGAGCAACGGCAGTTGCTTCATTAAGGCCTGCTTTTTCGTAAATAGCAGGCAAAACGGACGATGTTGCAAGTGTAATTATACTTCCGACAAGTCCGATTGCAGAAAACATACCATCAATACGCTCACCGCTGATATACTGCTGATAATCCCTTATATCCGCATTAAGGCTTGGGCTCATAAAGTGTCCGCAAGACGTAAGGAGCTGATTTATAAAAATGAATACAAGAAGAATCCATATCACTCCGCCGCCTGTCATACGCACAACAGGAAGCATAAGTGCAATAAATATGATATTAAGCACGTTGCTTAATATAAGGATTTTCTTTTTGCCGAAGCGTCTTATAAGGAACGGGGCAAAGAGATTCGGCCACAATGAGGCATTACCCGCAATGGCGGTAATCACCGCATATTGCCCCGGTGAACAGGCACCCTGATAGTTGTACATCCAGCCAAGAATTGTACCGAATGACCCTTCAAGGAAGCCTATCCAGCCAGCAAGGGAGATAATCCAGAAATATTTGTTCCTTGCAACTGCTCTGAACGAGTCAACAAAGCTCATACCTACTGTATGATTCTTAGGTTGAACAATTCGTTCCTCGGTGTTAACGTAAATAATAATTGACACAAGAAAGCCCACAATAAGCATCGGCGGATAAAGCACTCTGTATACTGTCATATCATAGAGTGTGTTATCCCCTGTTATAGCCTTTGCCACAATGGGAAGGAAAATGCTTGCAATTGATGGTGAAATATTTTCAATAACCGATTTCACCGCATAGACGTCCGTACGTTCAATGGAATCGGGTGAAAGGACGTTTATGATGCTGTCATTGGCATCGAGCAGGAAGTTATAGAAAAACTGAAAGCCGATGTTAAAGAGTAACACGGTTATGCACTTCACAGGCATACTCATAAGCTCGTATGGTGCCCATATAAAACCGATACCGAGAAGAACGGTGGGCAGACCCATTTTGAGTATATACGGACGATATTTGCCCTTCATACTCCCGGAGCTGTCAATCATCTTGGCGCGAAGACCCGTAAGAGGGAAGCTTGCCACAACGCTGAGTATGTAAATAAAGTAAATGGACGTGGGCGGAATACCGATAGTGTTACCGATAAGGGTGTTGCCTACGCTTAATATCATTGTGCTGACACAATACACAATAAATTTAACACCGATACCGCCAACGGCAAGGGAAACAATCTCCCTGAAAGGAATAAATCTACCATCGGGGGCAGTTTTCCAATTGTTTTTTAGGGATAAGAAAAGATTTAATGCTTTATTTTTCATTTCATCACCACAGTTGTAACAGATTTTGGTGTCAACCTGATTTCGTTTGAAGTTAACTTGCTTTCTGCAAGGCTATTGTCCTTATCAGTAACAGAAAGCAGGATATCATTATACGGAGGTAGCTCTATCCCCTTTTCAGTCTTCGATTCATTCACGAAAACAAGGGTAATTTCTTCTTTATTTTTAAAGGCGGTAACAAGGATATCCTCATCATCAACATCTGCTTCAATACGCTTTGAACCGGGCTTTACATACTTGGAATAGTTTCCTGTTACATAATATCTCTTAGTGATTTCATAAGTCTTATCCTCAAGATTTATGTAAATAAGTCCGTCACAATAATCAACCTCGGAAACGGCAATCCAATGCTGCCAGGAAACCGCGTTAAGGAGTGTAAAATCCTCATACATTGTCCGCGCAGTAACAAGGGCAGAATCCATACCGTAATCCCTGCCACCATGCATATGAGTCCATTCGCTCATAACAACAGGCACTTCGGGGTAATGCTTATCCATAAACTTGCGAAAACGCTTCACAAAGCCGAGTCTGTCGTTAAGAAATGGGATTGTTACGGGTAAAGGCAGAGGAAGACAATAGGAGTGAACATCTACACCGTCAAGGTGCTTGCGGACATTTTTGTCCTTAAGAAGCTGTCGGGTATATGATTTATTAAACCAACGCAAATCACCTGACTCTGCACCTGAAAGCTTAACATTTTTGAGAGAATTACGCTTGTCGATTTCCTCTGCAAAAACCTTAAAAACCTTTTTAACGCTACGGGGACGGTAAAAGCAACCCTCCTGACCGCCATTCCACACCCATATAGGCTCGTTGACAGGCGAAAGGTATTTTACGGGCATACCCTCACCCACGAAATGCTCGGTTACGTCAAGGCAATATTTTGCAAATTCCTTGTAATTCTTTTTGCTGATATTCTCGTGAAAAAGCTGATACTTCTTGTTGTGCGCAAGACCGTTCTTAGTAAGTCTTTCAATGGGTGAATTCACAAAGAAAATAACTTCATCTGCTCCGTTTTCAACGCACTTTTTCATCATATAAACTGCGTTTTCGTCACGGGTCCAATCATATTCACCGGATGCTGTTTCAAAGCACTCTGTAGCACGTGCAGGCTGACTGTACTCACCCTTGCCCGAATGCTTGGAGCCACCGCCGATATTGTAACGGTAAACATCCATTCCGATGCCTGTTTCATTATTATATAAAAGCTCGGCTATTCTGTCACGGACAGACATACCCGATTGGGGGTCAATATGACTCCAACCGCCAACAATCTGCGCCCACCATGCACCGCTTGCACCAATGCTCTTGAAGGTCTGATATTCTTTTTCAGGGTTGATTTTCAGTTCCATAAAATCACCTTGCTTTTTCACATATTATCAATATTATAGTATAAATTCGTATGGTTTTCAACGAGATAACGGAAATATAAATTGTAAATTTCTATTGGCAAAAAGCCAATTAATGTAATTACGAAACAATAAAGCTGTTGGCGGTCCTACCTCTCTGGTTGAGAGAGGTAGAGCAAACCGCAACTTTTGCTTAAACCAAAGGGTGAGTCGTTAAACCCACCCTTTGAGAGAAATATTCAGTTGTTTTCGGGGTCAATCATAGAACCGACCACTGTCTTATATCGACTTATCCCCTGTCTTTTGCGATTGGTCGCCTAATTGACAAAAAAGCAGTAGGTTTCAAAACCTACTGCTTTGAATAAAATGTTGATTTAATGCTTACTTTTGTCGCTGCGCTCGCGGATTACGAAGCGGACGGGAGTACCCTCAAGGCCGTAAACCTCACGAATCTGATTTTCCAGATAACGCTGATAGCTGTAGTGGAAAAGCTCGGCGCTGTTTACAAAGCAAATAAACGTCGGAGGTCTTGTGGATGCCTGTGTCATATAGTAAATCTTCAGGCGTTTGCCCTTATCCGTGGGGGGCTGAACACGGAGCGTTGCCGCCGCAAGAATTTCATTAAGCTGACCTGTTTTGATACGCATTGCATTCTGTGTATCAACGAATTTTATAAGCTCGTAAAGTCGGTCAACACGCTGACCTGTTTTGGCAGAAATAAAGATAATTGGTGCATAGGACATAAATGAAAAGTCCTTCATAAGCTCCTTACGGTAATTATCCATTGTTTTGCCGTCTTTTTCATAGGCATCCCACTTATTAACGGCAATGATACATCCCTTTCCGAGCTCAAGTGCCTTGCCTGCAACCTTGCTGTCCTGCTCGGTGAAGCCCTCAAGGGCATCCACCATAATTACACAGACATTGGCGCGTTCAATAGCCATATCTGTACGCAGAACGCTGTATTTTTCAACCGCTTCGTCAACCTTTGATTTGCGGCGGAGACCTGCGGTGTCAATAAACATAAACTTGCCGTGCTCATTTTCAACAAAGCTGTCGGTGGCATCACGGGTTGTACCCGCAATGTTGGAAACAATCATTCTGTCCTCACCAATGATTTTGTTGACAAGTGAAGATTTACCTACGTTGGGCTTACCGATAACAGCAACCTTGATGTAATCATCCTCATCGTTATCCTCCACGAGATATTCCTCGGGCAGGTGCTTGAGAACCTCATCAAGCAAATCACCTGTTCCGTGACCGTGAACCGATGATACGGGAATGGGATCACCAAGGCCCAGGTTATAGAACTCGTAAAGCTCGGGTGGCGGTGCACCGAGACCATCACACTTATTTACTGCAAGGATAATGGGCTTACCGCTCTTCTGGAGCATTGCGGCAACCTCCTCATCCGTGGCAACAATGCCGTCACGGACGTCGGTAACCATAATAATCACGTTTGCACTGTCAATAGCAAGCTGAGCCTGTCGGCGCATCTGTGAAAGAATAATATCTGTTGAATAAGGCTCTATACCGCCTGTGTCAACAAGCATCATACTGTGACCCAGCCACTCACAATCACCAAAAAGGCGGTCACGGGTAACACCGGGTGTGTTGTCAACAATGGCAAGTCGTGTGCCTGTAAGCTTGTTGAAAAGTGTTGATTTACCTACATTAGGTCTGCCAACAATGGCAACAACAGGTCTTGGCATATTAAACACCTCCGTCAATTATCATATCTAAAAGCACATACCCATCATTGGGTACAGCATACGTTTTCACATTCAAGAAATCTCCAAGCTCATCGAATGTAACGTCATCAAGGAATCTGTCCCCTTCGTTGCGGAGAGAAACTCGGGGAATAAGTAAAGCATCGCCCAAGACTTTGCCTTTAAGCTGTTCTTTATAATCCTGCCCCGTTATAAGTCCTGCAACTGTTACGGTTTCACCGAAGAAGTTATTTATAATTTTAATAACATTTATTTTTAAGCCGTTGAACTTTTCTTCCGCCATCCGGGAAAGCTCACACATCAAATCATATGCCGCATCACCTGTGGCAACGGTAATTGTACGGTTTACTTCCCTATCGTCGGCATCGCGGAGTGCATTTGTAAATTCATCCTTAAGGAGTGCACACATACCCACACCGTTATCAAGCTGTGAAAACTCTCCGTAATAATCTGCATCGGGCAAGGCTCTCTCGGCTATAAGATAAAACTCATCAGAAGCGTAGGCAAGAATCTGCCCTTCGTTATAAAAAGCATAGTGGGCGTTGAACTCATCGATTATATCAATAACCGCAGAAGCCTCTTCCTTGATATAAGTCCTTAAGGGATAAAGTCCGTCGCGGTACCTGGTAAGACCTACGGGAACGGCGGCAATGCTTTTAACCGACTTATGTTTTGCAAGCTCACTCAAGGAGTAGCGAAGCTCGTCACCGTCATTTATGCCGGGACAAAGCACAAGCTGAGTATTCATCTCGATACCGTTTTCGGAAAATCTGTCAATAATCTTCAGCGACTCCCCTGCGTGAGGATTCTTCATCATCTCAACGCGCAGTTCGGGGTTCATTGTGTGAACGGATATATTAACAGGCGAAATGTGCATATCAATAATGCGCTGAACCTCGCGTTCACAAAGCCCTGTAAGGGTAATATAGTTACCGAAAAGGAAGGACATACGGGCATCATCATCCTTGAAGTACAAGGTATCACGCAACCCATCGGGCATCTGATCAACGAAGCAGAAAACGCACTTATTCTTGCAGGAATGTTGCTTATCCATAAGATAGGTTTCAAAATCGAGACCGATATCGGCAAACTCGTCGCTCTTACGGATGTTGAAGTTCAGTTCCTCACCGTTACGCTTAACGGAAAGGGTAAGCTTGCGTGACTGAATATAAAAGCGGTAATCGAGCACATCAAAAATCTGATGTGAATTAACGGCTATAAGCTCGTCACCGGGCAAGACACCTGCTCTTTGACAATAAGAGCCTTCAATAACATCCTTAACAATGACAGACACACACCCACCCCCTTACATTGCTGATTAAAGTCCAACAGGGCGGGGAGACTTTTCTCTCACCGCCCTCTGAAATTCGAGTTGCAACTATTACAGATTAGTCTACTGCGATAACCTGCTTGCCGTTGTAGTAGCCGCATGCTGTGCAAAGTCTGTGGGGTCTCTTGAACTCACCGCAGTTAGGGCACTTTACGAGTGCAGCTGCATCCATTTTCCAAACGTTGGATCTTCTCTTGTCACGTCTTGCTTTAGAAACTCTTCTCTTGGGTACTGCCATTAGTACTACCTCCTATATAATGTTTAAAAAATTACTTACTCATCCAAAAGCTGTAAAAGTGCCTCAAAGCGTGGATCAATGGGCGCTTTACAATCGCATTGGGTCTCGTTAAGGTTCTTGCCGCACTGTGGGCAAAGACCCTTACAATCATCGTCGCAGAGGTACTTGGTAGGAAGAGCGAGATTGACATCCTCCTCAACAAGTGCATCAAGGTCAAGGCGCATATTCGGTACCTCAAGGAAAGCATCGTTTTCGCCACTTTCCAATGCAACGACCAAGGTGTGCCTGAAGGTGTAGTTAAACTCACGCTCAACATCCTTAGCACAGCGGTCGCAGGGTGCCTCGTATGTAAGACCAACACCTGCAGTAAGATTAACGATACCTGCCTTGTTTTCAACAACGCCCTGAACCCTGACAGGTGCAGTCACGGGGTTATAGCCCGAAACGTCCAACGAGGAAAGCGAAAGCTCATAATCAAAAGGAAGCTTCATACCCTCAGTATTGAAAATTGATTCAAGTTCGATAATCATATACATTACCTCTCAACATACCCGAATATTATATTATCTTAATCCTGTTTTGTCAATATGAATTTTTTATTTTTTTGATATTTTAAAAACAATATAAGAGCAGGAAAAAGCCCCCTCGTTGAGGGGGCTTATAAACTATAGTCAGATAACCTCTGCGTTTGCGAAAAGTGCCTCGGGGAGCTTCTCTTTATCTTCGGAAACTGTGAATACGAACTTAACGCCTGTATCCTCGGATACCTTGCTGAGTTTATTGATAAGAGCAGCAAACTCATCGTAATCTCTGCCGACAATCTTGAATGTAGCGTCAACAAAAATCTCTGTAATATCATGGTCCTGAGCGATGATACCGCAAACCATACCGTAGAAAGCATCACAGCCCTCAACTGCGAAGCGCTCTGTTTCGATAAGTCTTGCTTTGTGAGTTACCTCATAAGTAAGTAACGGGGATTTTTCAATGCAAACTACTGTTCCGTCTGAGCTTGCAACCGCCTCATTAATGAGAGCGATAAGTCTTTTTGTTTTACCGGAACCTTTGTTGCCTATAATAAGTGAAATCATGGTGATTTACCTCCGTCGTTTATATTTCTCGCCTTACGGCGTGATTTCTGATTTTATTAAAGTCTGGCTTCAAGAGCTTTACCGTGCTCCTCATAACCGGGTTTGCCAAGGAGAGCAAACATATTCTTCTTGTAGCTTTCAACACCGGGCTGGTCAAAGGGGTTTATGCCCAAAATGTAGCCTGAAACTGCACAAGCCTTTTCAAGGAAGTATGCAAGATAACCGAATTCATATTCGTTCATCTGCTCCATCTCGAGAATCATATTGGGTACACCGCCGTCTGTATGTGCAAGCACCGTACCGAGGAAGGCTTTCTTGTTGACATAGTCAACTGTCTGACCTGCAACGAAGTTAAAGCCGTCGCCGTTTTCGGGATCAAGACCGATAACGAGCTCCTGTTTGGGCTTGTTGAACATTACAACAGTCTCAAACATAAGTCGTTCGCCCTCTTGAACATACTGACCGAGTGAATGAAGGTCTGTTGAGAAAACTGCTGATGACGGGTAAATACCCTTACCCTCTTTACCCTCACTCTCTCCGAAGAGCTGTTTGAACCACTCATTCATAAGAGTGTAATCGGGCTCATAGGAAATCATCATCTCAACTGATTTACCCTTACGGTAAAGTATGTTACGCATTGCTGCATATTTGTAGCAATCGTTTGTATAAACATCGCCCTCTGCAAGATCCGAACGTGCATCCTGTGCACCTTTCATCATTGCATCGATATCAATACCTGCAACTGCAATAGGCAAAAGACCGACTGCAGTAAGAACCGAGTACCTGCCACCGACATCATCCGGGATAACGAAGGTCTCATAACCCTCACGGTCGGAAAGCTCCTTGAGTGTTCCGCGTGCCTTATCGGTAGTGGCGTAGATACGCTTGGCAGCCTCTGCCTTGCCGTACTTCTTTTCAAGCAAGTCCTTAAATACTCTGAAAGCGATTGTAGGCTCTGTGGTTGTACCTGATTTTGAAATAACATTTACGGAAAAATCCTTGCCCTCGCAAAGTGCAACGGCCTCTGCCAATGCGGCAGATGAAAGGGTATTACCCGCAAAAATAATCTGAGGTTTTTCAAAAAGATTACGGTTCTGTGATTTGCAGAACTCGATTGCCGCACGGGCACCGAGATACGAACCGCCGATACCGATAACAACAAGAACCTCGCTGTCGTTACGGATTTTCTGAGCCGCGGACTTGATACGGGAAAACTCTTCTTTATCGTAATCAACGGGTAAATCAATCCATCCGAGGAAATCATTACCTGCGCCTGTACGGGAATCAAGAAGCTGTGTTGCCGCGACAACCTCGGGTGCTATTGCTTTGATATCATCATCATTCACAAAGCCCTCAAGGTAACGTGTGTTAAGCTTGACTGACATTGATTCATCTCCTGTGACAATAGAATCATTACACTGCTTGAGTGTAATGTTTCTTGCTAATATTTTACAATAAACAGTTTGTCATTTCAATAGAATTTTTGCACTTTTACAGAAAAATACACATTTTTTAACATTTTGTCAATAAACAGGTTCATTTATTGTAACCTTTACCAAATCTTGGGGGATCGATGCCCCGTTAAGGTTGGCATCCGCCCTTTTTACGACCACAAAACCAAGGCAGATTACCGTTACAGCCAGCATTACAGATACGGATAATATTGTGTAAAATTTAAAAATTCTGTCAAATTCCATAATAAAACTTTCCTTCAATAATTATTGAGCATTTTTGCAAGGCTGTTGCCGATAAGCTGAGCGGAATAAACCGCCTCCTGCAGAGTGTTCGCATCGGTACCGAACTCCAGAAGCAGAGAGCAGGGTGTCACGTTCATATTGTACTTGCGGTTGCAGAAGAAGACCGGGCGCATAAGACCCTCGTAGCATTCCTGTACAGTGTTCTGCAAGTGAAGCGCAAAGGTAAGATTCTGCTTCCAGTCAGGAAAATCGGTTACACCGTCCTCTTCACAGCCTGTGATAATCATAACCTGAGCGGCTTTTCTGCCATTAATGAGTGCAGTTGGTTTACACTTTGTGCCGTTGTCATACTGAATGGCATCACGGTGCACATCGAGAGTAATTTTAATCGATGGATATTGTTCAAGATATTTTTCTACCGTAACACGGGAGCGGTCATAGGCACCGTTGTAGGCTTTGTCATAAATATTCCTGTCGTGAATCACCTTATACCCCGCCTGTTCAAGTGTTTCGGTAAGCTCATCCCCTACCCGAACCATATTTTTAGACTCATCACTTGTTCTTGACACGTATTGATTGGAGTACCATCCCAAGTCAAGGAGCTCGTAGCCCTCGGTGGTGTGGGTGTGATAAATGAGTATATATGGCTCATCCTTGTTAACTGTACCAAGCGGTGGTTTTGTATTAAGAATCGTCTTGATATCTACAGACTCATCCGTTTTATTATTCACGTCGATAATGCCGTAGGATACACAGGCAGAGCTCCCTCCCATCTGCATTTCCTTGATATCTCCGCTTTTCTTATAGCTTTTATAAAGCTCCTGCGCCGCTTCGGTAAGTGCTTCAATATCGGCAGGTACAGTATTGACCTTCTCAGATGCATAGCCACCACCGCCATATCCTGTGACTGAGCTTGTATCTGACTGAACGGCAACGCCCTCTGCCGAGTCCGAGTATCCGCCCATAACGCTTCTGCTACCGACACTCTGCAGAAAGGTGTGTGTTGAGCCGGCGAGGTTATCGCCCCACCTGAACGTAGCAAAAACGAAAGCAATACACACCGCCACGCAAAAAAAACGTTTCACACTCTCAAGCCTGAAAACCACAACGTCACCCCTTTTCATATATAAATATGATGGGGTGACATTTTATATTACATAAGAGCATATAACTCCTGCGGTGTCAATGAGGGCTGCAGGGCGCAATTTATTGCCATTGCAAGAAGATACGAAGCGTTTTTTACAAGCAGGTCAATATCCTTGGGAGCAACCACAAGACCCTCGCCCTTTCCCCTGTTTTCCTTGGAGAATTTACCGTGCTCCACCCCTGTAAGCTCCGTGGCAAGACAAAGCGCATCCACAACGGTAGGCACACCGACGGCAATAACAGGTACACCGAGATATTTTTCATCAATACGTCCCCTTGTGTTACCTATACCCGAGCCCGGTGCAATGCCTGTATCCGACATCTGAACTGTGGTGCCGAGCCTTGACACGCTACCTGCCGCAAGGGCATCAACGGTTATAACACAACAGGGCTTTACGGTTTCGCAGATACTCCGTATATACTCCCCTGTTTCAATACCTGTCTGTCCCAGAACACCCGAGGAAACGGCGGCAACCGACCTGAGAGGCTTTTCAAAGCCTGCCTGCCTGTGAAGCTCGTCACCGATGTGGCGAGTTGCAAAAATCTTGGATGCGGTTTGGGGACCAAGTGAATCTGATGTCATATCAGCATTACCCACACCTGCTACAAGCACGGTGCCCTCACCCTTTGGCAACAAAGCTTTAAGACTCTTGACGAGTGCGGATAATCTGCCGTCACTTACTGCAGCAACATCAGAAAATGCATCTGTTTCTACAGTAATGAATTTGCCCACACCTTTACCGAGACGTTCTGCGGCTTCAGGAGTAAGAATTTTTATCAGGGTTGTTTTACACTCGTCATTTTCATACTCGGTAACCTCAACACCTTCAATATGGGTATTGAGCATTTCCTTTCGCTCCAATGCTAAATCTGTTCTGAAATCCATAAAAAATCACCTCACCAATAGTATTGATGAATTTATAAAATTGTATTCAAAAACCACAAACATATTGCAAAGCAATGTTTTATGTGTTAAAATGATTTGAATTTTTAAAAAGGAAGTTTTTAATAATGAAGCTTGGTATTGTAGGCTTGCCAAACGTTGGCAAGAGCACACTTTTTAACGCACTTACAAACGCAGGTGCACAGGCGGCAAACTACGCTTTCTGCACAATTGAGCCCAACATCGGTGTGGTTTCCGTTCCGGATAAGCGACTTGATGCACTTTGTGAAATGTACAATCCCGTAAAGGTAACACCTGCCACAATCGAATTTGTTGACATTGCAGGTCTTGTTAAGGGTGCATCACAGGGCGAGGGTCTCGGCAACAAGTTCCTCTCACACATCCGTGAGGTTGATGCGATAATTCACGTTGTACGTTGCTTTGACAACGACGATATTATGCACGTTGACGGAGATGTTAACCCTCAGCGTGATATTGAAACAATTAACCTTGAGCTTATTCTCTCCGACGCCGAAATCCTCGGCAGAAGAATCGACAGAACAACCAAGGCAATGAAGGGTGACAAAACACTCGCAGGTGAACTCAAGGTTCTTGAAAAGGTACGCGAGGCACTTGACAACGGTCTTTGTGCGCGTACTGTTGAGCTTACCGATGACGAGAAGGCAATTATCGATACAGTTGACCTGCTCACATCAAAGCCCGTAATTTATGCTTGTAATATGAGCGAGGAGGATTTCGCATCAGAAATCACCTCAAATGCACGTTACAATGCAGTCAAGGAAATTGCGGCAGAGGAAGGCAGTCAGGTTCTACCCATCTGTGCAGAGCTTGAAGCACAGATCGCAGAGCTCGACAAGGAAGAAAAGGAAATGTTCCTCTCTGAGCTTGGCATTGAAACAGGCGGACTTGACCTTCTTATTGAACGTAGCTATGACCTGCTCGGTCTTATGAGCTATCTTACCGCAGGTCAGCCCGAGGTAAGAGCATGGACAATCAAAAAAGGCACCAAAGCTCCCCAGGCGGCAGGCAAAATCCACTCTGACTTTGAGCGTGGCTTTATCCGTGCAGAGGTTGTTTCCTTTGACGTGCTTATGGAGTGCGGTTCAATGGCAGTTGCAAAGGAAAAGGGTCTTGTACGCTCCGAGGGTAAGGAGTACGTTATGCAGGACGGAGATATTGTTCTGTTCAGGTTTAATGTGTAATAATCAGGAATTTTGGAACACTAACACTTTGGTTATAAATCATAAATGGTCTGTTGTCGGTAAGACAGCAGACCATTTTTTACCATATATATTTATTGATTTCAACAGAATTTTGTGCTATACTAATTTTGCTAAGCGAATTTAATTATCGACCACAATTAAGTGTGCAGACTTATCATTTGGTAAAAATGCATGCTCTGTTTTCGCACGCTTTTTTGTGGGTCAACTTCGCTTAGCAGCTTGGAGCTTGCATTTTTCGTGCGTAGCTTCGGCTACGCACTTTTGTTTTATATAAAGTGTATATTTCCTATTCTCTTTTTTGGTTATTATTTTTTCAGATTATGTGGTATAATGACAAAGTAAACCACGGAAAGGTTATGATGAAGTGATTGATGCTGAGAAAGCACGAGTAATAGCAAATGCATATTACGAAGATGTCTTTTTGTATTGCTATTCACTCACAAACTGCGACAAATATGAAGCAGAAGTGCTTACACAGGAGGTTTTTCTCTTTTTCCAGGAGAAATGTGACATATTGGACGACAATCTCATACGCAGATGGTTGTTTGTTGTTGCCAAGAACAAGGCAAAAGAGCTCTACAGACAAAAGAAGCTGGATTCCTCACTGGTATCCATTGATTCTTCCCTGTCGGAAATAGCAGACAATGATTTTGAAAAAATTTTTGAAGAGCAGCTTCCCGACATTGACGAAGAAATACAAAAATACGTAAGCATCATAATAAAAGCATTATCCAAACAGGACCGTGACCTTTACCGAAAGATTTACATAGAAAAGAAAAGTCACAAAGAAATTGCCGATGAACTCAACCTCAAGGAAAACACGGTTTCCGCACGTTCATCACGCCTAAAAAAGAAAATCAAACGAATAATAAAGCTGATGTTATCGTCTCAAGGTCAGCTTTTATTAAAAATTTTCTCAATTTTTTGAATTATTTTGTCAGTTTCCCGATTTTTTGTCATATATGTTATGACAGAGAAATATCAACTGCTCGGAGGGGGTTATTTTTATGGATAGCAATATCAATAAACAAGATTTAATTGCATACCTTTCCCATACCTGCGACTGCGAATTGGAAAAGCCCCTTGAAGAAATTGACGAAGAGCTTGTTGATTCCTGCGTGAATTTATCCCTGAAGCTTCAGGACAAGGAATTCAGACACACCACAGAGGAAATCCAAGAGAACGTAAACAAAATCCCCTTTGATAAATCGGCAGAGCCGGATAACACAACAGAAAAGAAAGCACGAAGGCGCATAAATGCAAAGAAGGCATTATTTATTGCCGCGTTGATCACCATTTTGTACGCAATTTTAACAGCAAGCATTGGTTACTCAGAGTCACCTGATGGTGATTTCATAAAACAAGCATCAGAATCAATCGGCATCGAAAACATTGAGTTCGGAAAAGAATACAAATTCAACGGTATTTCATACATAGAACACGAATATCTGGAAAGGTACCATGATATAAAGGATTACCCGAAGGACAATCCTCACAACGTTCTTTTCCCTACTTATCTTCCAGAGGATTTAAAGCTCGAGAGCCTTTATGTTACAGATAAGCTTGAAGAAGGTATAGAAATTTGTGTATGCTGTAACATTACCAATGCAAGCTACAGCATATCGCTTGACAGCAAATTACCCGATTCCATTACTGATTTTGCTACGGAAACAGTAAAAGTAAATGAAAAAACTGTTTATATTGTTTATATACCCGAAGCCCAAATGTATCAAATGTACTTTGAATACAGCGGTGACTACTACACTATGAGCTATCACGACAAGCAGGAGCTTTTAAAGATTATCGCAAGCATGGAAGAATAACAGCAACCCCGAGTGTATCGAACACCCGGGGTTAGTTTTATACTTCTTCTGCAATATCGAGAATGAGTCTTTCTGTTTTTTCCCAGCCAAGGCAGGGGTCAGTGATTGATTTGCCGTAGATTCCGTCACCGATTTTCTGTGCGCCGTCCTCTATATAGCTTTCAATCATAATACCCTTGACAAGCTTTTTGATATCATCATTGTGATTTCTGCTGTACATAATATCCTTACAGATACGAATCTGCTCAAGGTATTTCTTGCCTGAGTTTGCGTGGTTAGCATCCACAATACA
This sequence comes from Acutalibacteraceae bacterium, assembly GCA_045532945.1. Classification (GTDB taxonomy): domain Bacteria; phylum Bacillota; class Clostridia; order Oscillospirales; family Acutalibacteraceae; genus DTU089. The sequence continues at coordinate 19,934 of JAZSGZ010000012.1, read as the reverse complement.
AGCAGGATTCACAAGACCTGATTTCGCATAGGTTTCGCTGAGATTTGCCAAATCCTCATAATGGTAGTTTGAAATATTGTGACCGTCTCTGTCAACCAAGCCACGCATAATAGCGTGTGCATAGGGGTTACCCTCGCTTTCAACCTCCCATCCGCGGTATATAAAGGTGTGCTTGCTCTGTGCCGCTGTAACGGCATTCATCATAATAGATAAATCACCGCTTGTAGGATTTTTCATACCTACGGGAATGTCGATACCGCTTGAAGTAAGGCGGTGCTGTTGATTTTCAACAGAGCGTGCACCGATTGCAACGTAGGAAAGCAGATCGGAAAGATAACGGTAATTGTCGGGGTAAAGCATTTCATCCGCACAGGAGAAGCCGTATTCCTTAAGAGCGCACATATGCAAATCACGGATAGCAATAATACCGTGAAGCATATCGGGCTTTTCGTTGGGATCGGGCTGATGGAGCATACCCTTGTAGCCTGCACCTGTTGTACGGGGCTTGTTTGTATATATACGCGGAACGATAACAATTTTGTCCTTAACCTTTTCACGGATTTCGGCAAGACGTGAAATGTAGTCAAGCACAGGCTCCTTTGAGTCTGCAGAGCAAGGACCTATAACAAGCAGAAGCTTGTCGGATTCACCCGTAAAAACAGCCTTGATTTCCGCATCGTTCTTTACCTTTTGTTGCGCCATTTCTATGGTAAGGGGTAACTGCTCCTTAATCTCCATGGGAATGGGCAACTTTCTTTTGAAGTTCATACCCATTTTAATAATCTCCTTTAAATCAAATAATATCATATTGTATTCCGAGTTCTTTTATACAGTTGAAGAATTCGGGATAGCTTTTATTTACACATTGTGCACCATCTAAGGTACCGCCTGTCACACTGCAAAGCAGTGCAAAGCTCATTGCAATCCGGTGGTCATTGTGACAATCAATACTCTCACAGGGGGCTTTTAATTCGCAATCGGGAACAATTATATAATCGTCACCCAACTGCAGATTGACACCGAACTTTCGAAGTTCCTGTGCCATAACCTGTCCCCTGTCACTCTCCTTGATTTTAAGTCGGTTTGTGCCTGTGAGGGTTGCACCATTTCTGAGAACCGCACAGGCAATGAGCACAGGTCCCAGATCAGGACATTGGCTTATATCAAGTCGGGGTGTACCTTCACACAGCAGACGAAAATACTCCTTATAAATCATATCCCCCTGTTTACTGTGAGGATTCATATTTTCAAGAGTGACCTCACCGCCTGCAAGGTTAAAGCCGTCGAGGAAGGCTGCATTTGACCAGTCGCCTTCACAAACTCCGTTGCAGGACTTGAACTTTTGGTCGCCCTTTATAAAAAAGGTGTCACCCTCTCTTATAATTTCAACACCGAAGTGCGAAAGAACATCAATAGTAATATCCACATAAGGTGCACTTTGCAAGGGTGTTGTGAGTCGGATTTCGCTGTCGCCCTTTAGTAAAGGCAAGGTAAAAAGCAGACCTGTTATAAACTGACTGCTGACATCCCCGGCGACCTCATATACTCCGCTGTGAAGCTCACCCTTTACAATTAAATCCTTCTCTGTTTTTTCAACAGAACACCCTTTGGTTGTGAAAAGCTCCTCATAAACCGTCTGAGGACGTTCCATAAGTCTGCCCCTGCCGCTAAAAATTGTTTTCTTTGAAAAAACAAGACTCAACGGTATAAGAAAACGCAACGTGCTTCCGCTTTCGTTACAGAAAAGTGAGAGGTCATCTGCACGTTCACCAAGGCTGATACCTTTTACGGTGGCAGTTGTACCCTCCATGGTAATCTGTGCGCCCATTTTTTCCAGGCACTCTGCCGTGGCAAGGATATCATCATTTGTACCGATATTTTCTATAACACACTCACCGTCTGAAAGGGCGGCACAGACAAGCAGTCTGTGAGCATAGCTCTTTGACGGGGGCGGTACCACAGAGCCCTTGGCAACGGAGGGAGTGATGATTACATTCATTCCGTCACCTTCTCAATAATACTGTCAATGGCACGAAGATATCCGTCTGTTCCCTGACCGCTGATTGTTTTGAAGCAGGCTTGTCTTATGTAGCTTACCTTCCTGAAATCCTCGCGGGAATCAACATCAGAGATGTGCACCTCAACAGTAGGTATTCCGACTGCCTTCACCGCATCAAGGATTGCTATGCTTGTGTGGGTATATGCACCGGGATTTATGACTATACCCTGAAATCTGCCGTAAGCAAACTGAATGGCATCCACCAAATCACCCTCGTGATTTGACTGATAACAGCTTACATAAACACCCTTTTCATGGGCATAGCCTTCAATTTTTTCAACAAGAGAATTATAGGTCTCTCTGCCGTAAATGTCAGGCTCACGAATGCCCAGCATATTTAGATTTGGTCCGTTAATTACAAGTATATCCGTAATAATCCGCCTCGATTCTTCCGACTACCTCATCAACCGTACCCGAGCCGTCGATAATAACATCCGCACAGGCTGTATATAATGAGTAGCGTTCGTTGTACCTTTTTTCAAGGTCAGCCCTGTTGCTTGATAAAGGTCTGTCACCTGTTGTAACAAGCAGCTCCAAGGGTCTGTCTATAAAATAAACTCTGCCGTTTTCCTTTAATATATCAATATTGCTCTTATCCAGCACAACACCACCGCCTGTGGCAACAACTGTCCCTGTAGATTTGGCAATATCGAACACGGCTTCGCTTTCCTTCTGACGGAAGACTGTTTCACCGTCTGCTCGGAATATTTCAGGAATTTCTCTGCCGTCAGCAGAGACGATATATTCATCTGTATCAACAAAGGCTTTGTTGAAATTTTCTGCAATCACTTTTCCCACGGTGGATTTACCGCAGGAGGGCATACCAACAAGAACAATATTCATTTTTGATTTATACAAATCATTATATATCTTCTCTACCGCATCATTATTAACAGGAGTATTTATAAATTTCTCAACCGCGTAAGCCGCCTGAGAAACGAGCATATAAAGACCGCCTGTAGCAGTTATTCCCTTCTGTCTTGCATCGTACACAAGCTTCGACACAAGGGGGTTATAAACTGCATCAAACACGGCAGAAAGGTTTTTAAACCGTGTAACATCGACTGCCGATGTGCCGATATTAGGGAACATACCGCAGGGAGTTGTATTTATTATGACGTCTACCCTATCAGCAATTTCATACAGCTCGTCATATGAAATGTAGCCCTCAGAGGGTGTACGTGAAACTCTGACAATACTTGATGCGCCCATGGACTGTGCCACAGCACAAGCAGTATTAGAAGTACCGCCACTGCCTAAAACTGCAACGCATTTACTCTCAAGGCTTACATTCTGCCTTTCTATGAGCGACTTAAGTCCGTAAAAATCCGTATTATAACCGTACAATTTACCCTCAACGTTAACAATTGTGTTGACCGCATTTATTGCCTTTGCCTCGGGTGAAATCCACTCAAGATAAGGTATAACATCTTTTTTATACGGAATGGTTACATTTATCGCCTTAAAGTCACGTGACTCCATAAACTGTGGCAATTCATCAGGTGTCAGCTCCCTGATGCAATAATCATAATCGGCAAGTGCATTGTGAATTTCCTTTGAAAAGCTGTGAGTAAGGTGCTCACCTATACAACCGTATTCCATCAGCCTTCACCCAGCCAATCTGTACCATACTTCTGTGATAACATATCACAAATCACAAGGGCAGTTATACTGTCAACCACAACCCTCGCCCTATGAACAATGCATGGATCGTGCCTGCCCTGTGTGGCAAGAACAGTATTTTCACCATTCACAAAGTCAACCGTATTCTGTGCCTTGGAAATTGAGGGTGTGGGCTTTACGGCACAGTTGAAGATAACAGGCATACCGTTTGAAATACCGCCGTTTATACCACCGTTGTTATTGGTGGAGGTTTTCACAACACCGTTATCATAATAATATTCGTCGTTCATTTCACTACCTGTTAATTCTGCACAGCCGAAGCCCATACCGAACTCAACACCCTTAACACCCGGGATAGAAAAAAGACCGTGAGAAAGCACACTTTCAAGGGAATCAAACCAGGGTTCACCGATACCAACAGGTAAGCCGATAACCGCGGTCTGCAAAACTCCGCCAACACTATCACCCTCTGCGGCGGCAGATTGGATTTTATCAATCATCCTCTCCCCTGCAGAATCGTCTATAACAGAGAAGGTTTTTGCAGAAATCTCATTTATTTCTTTTTCGATATTTTTAAACTCAACATCGCTTACACCGGCACAGCTGAGAATATGTGTACCGATTAATATATTTTTCTTTTTAAGCAAATCAATCGCAACAGCACCTGCGGCAACAAGACCTGCTGTGACTCTGCCGCTGAAATGTCCGCCACCGCGGTAGTCTTCGCACCCGTTATATTTTGAAAATGCGGTGAAATCTGCGTGACCGGGTCTTGCCTTGCCGTAATTAACCGAATAATCCTTACTGTGAGTATCCTCATTGGGAATCAATATACAAAGAGGTGTGCCTGTTGTTTTGCCGTTAAAAAGACCGCTGACAATAGTAAAAGCATCTTTTTCCGAACGCGAAGTGGAAATCTTGCCGACAGGACGACGAAGGGTAAGCTGAGAAGCAATGAAAGCTTCATCCACGGTAATTCCCCCGGGAAGTCCGTCAACAACTGCACCGATTGACTGACCGTGGCTTTCACCGAAAAGAGTTACGCTTACATTATTACCGAAGGTGTTTTTCATTTAAGGTACGCCCCCTTTACAACCTCATCCAGCTGATTATACTCCAGAAATTTAAATTCAAATGAACCGATTTCATTTACATAAACTACATTGACACCGTTACCTGCACTCTTCTTGTCGTGTCTGAGTGCTTCAAGAACCGTATCTCCGACTGAGCCAAGCTCTGTAGGTAAGCCGTATTTTTTGAGAACATTGGTCAATCTATCCCTAACCTCAGGTGATGAAAACGCAAGCATGCCAAGAGCAACACATTCACCGTGAAGATAATCGCCCAGACCTGTTGCTGTCTCAATAGCGTGGGCGGCGGTGTGACCGAAGTTGAGCACCTTACGGAGTCCCTGCTCCTTTTCATCCTCCTCAACAACGGATTTTTTGATTCTCAGGGAACCCTCTATCACTTTATCGATATTTTCATAAATGTCGTTGTTTTCCATAAACTCGAACAAATCCTTATCCGAGGTTGCCGCCATTTTAATGCTTTCTGCAAGGCCGTTATTTATTTGCCTTTGGGGTAAGGTTTCGAGTACATTGGGGTCAATAATTACTGCCTTAGGCGGATAAAATGCACCCACAATATTTTTATAGCCCGAAAAATCAATGGCAGTTTTTCCGCCAATTGAGGAATCCACCTGTGAAAGCACGGTTGTGGGTATATTTATAAAGTCGATACCCCTCATATATGTGGCGGCACAAAATCCCGATAAATCCCCGACAACACCGCCACCTACGGCAACAACACAGTCGGAGCGTGAAAATTCATTTTCACAAAGAACCTCAAGAAGCTCTTTATAAACATCAAAGCATTTGCTTTTTTCTCCCTGTGGAATAACCTTTACTATGCTGTTACTAAACCGTGAGGAAACTGTTTCGGCATACCGGAAGGGAACACCGCTGTCGGTTACAATAAGTGCCTTTTTTGTGGTATCGCAAAACTCTTCAACACGGTTAAGAGCGCCCCGTTCAAGAATTATATTGTAATTATCCGACTGAGTTTTAACATTCAGAATCATATAAACCTGTCCTTAGAAATAGCTTTTTTATTTGGCGTATTTGCCAACCACACGAACATTGGTACAAACCTTTGAAAGCTTATCAACCATTTTCTGCTCGTCCTCGGGTGTGAGATGGCCTTCACCCTCAAGAAAGAAGTAATAATTCCATATAACGTCCTTAGAGGGTCTGCTCTTAAGAGCCTTAAGATTATACCCACACTCACCGAAAACAGAAATAGCTTTACTGAGTGAGCCCGCCTCGTCACGGACCGTAAAGAGAATAATAAAATTATTCTGGTCAACGGAGTAATCACGGGGAACACGTGAGAACACCGCAAAACGAGTGGTATTTGTACTATCCTTGTTTATCTTGCGGTCAATGAGCTTAAGACCGTATTCATTACCTGCCTCCAACGAGCAGATAACGCCCAAGGAGCTGTCACCGCTGTCACGCACAAGCTGAGCCGCAACTGCAGTATTAACCGCTTCCTTGGTTTCGTAGCCCTTTTCCTCAATAAACTCAGCGCACTGTCCGAGAGCCTGAGGATGGCTGATTACCTGTTTTATTGTTCTGTGTCCTGCATCAGGTGTACCGAAAAGGTGTTGCTCAATAGTCATATCATAAACACCGTTAATGTAGAGTGAACCAAAGTAGGTTAAGTCCATTACTCTGGCAACATCACCCTCATAGCTGTTCTCAATCGGCAAAACAGCTATTTCACACTCACCGTTTTCAACGGATTTGTAAGCGGCTTTGAAATCCTGACAGGGCACCGGAACACTATCAGGGAAAATCCTTTTCACGGCAAGCTCTGCAAAAGCACCCTTAACTCCGGAAAACGCAACACGTGTGCCGTCAATAAGCTTGTGCTGATAATCCTTGGAAAGCTTCATTGTGTTTTTGAGAAAATTTATGTAATATGAGCGGATTTCATCATTACCGATTAGTCCGCTGTTTGCTTCGATAAGCTGAGCTTCACGGACAGAATCTTCAACAGGGATTCCGTTCACCTTTTTATACTCAGCAACAGCCTCTACTGCTTTCATTCTTTTCTCGAAAAGTGCGGCAATTTCTTTATCTGTTTCACCGATAACCCTTCGTGCCTCGTGGAATTTTTCTGTATAATCAATCATTTCTTATAATCCTCGTAAAGTGATTTGAATGCGGGAAGTGAGCGTTCAATGAGTGCTGTGTCAACACAGTAGGAAATCCTCACAAATCCCGGTACCCCGAAGCTGTCGCTGGGTACAATAAGTAAATCGAATTTTTTTGCACGTTCATAGAATGCGTTTGCATCCTCTTCAAGGGACTTTACAAACATATAAAATGCACCGTCAGGCTTGATAACTGTGTAGCCGATATCAGTAAGTGCATCGTAAAGAAGATTTCTGTTCTTCTCATAAACCGAAACGTCGGCAGTATCATTGAGACATTGTGCTATTGTGTACTGCATAAGACTGGGTGCACAAACATAGCCGAGCGCTCTGCCCGAACCACAGATTGCCGCGAACACATCACCGCTGTCTTTTACGGTTGGCGCAACAAAGATATAACCGATACGCTCACCCGGAAGTGAAAGTGCCTTACTGTAGGAATAGCATACAATGGAGTTATCATAGTGACAGGGAATATACGCCACCTTCTCCCCTGTGAAAACGAGCTCTCTGTAGGGCTCATCGGAGATAAGGAAGATTTCCTTGCCGTATTCAGCTTGCTTTTTATCAAGTAAATCACAAAGCTTAATAATATCGCTTTCGGGAACGATTACACCTGAAGGATTGTTCGGAGAATTGATAATAACCGCCTTTGTGTTGGGAGTAATCGCTTTCTCGACAGCTTCAAAATCAAGCTGTAAATCCTCTGTTTTATTGCTTACAACAACAAGCCTTGCACCTGCCTGTTCAACAAAAACTCTGTATTCGGGGAAAAATGGTGCAAATGCAATAACCTCGTCCCCCTCTTCAACAACGGCATTGAGTGTAATTGTAAGTGATGCCGCCGCACCGCAGGTCATATATATATTAGAAAGCGAGGCATCCACACCGAACTTTGCCTTGATATTCTCTGCGATGGCAGTACGAACCTTAACATCACCGGGGGCAGAGGTATAGCCGTGGAGCACCTCGGCAGGTGTCTCGTCAATAAGCTTTTTCATTACCTCTGTTACCTTTTCGGGTGCAGGTACGCTGGGATTACCGAGGCTGAAGTCATAGACATTCTCCGCACCAATTTCCGCCTTACGCTTAAGACCGTATTCAAAAATCTCACGGATAACAGAACTTTTCTTACCTAATTCAAGCATTTTTGATGAAATCATAACAAACTCCTTTTAGAGTGGATAAAACGTATCCGAATCAGATACACTTTGCCCTCTCTGTTTCAAAAATAAAAATCCGCAAACCGTTATACTAAATAAAGCATAGCAGAATGCGGACTGACTATTTACACTGACGAATGCAATTACTTGCATTTACGAAAGGCACACAGACAATCCGTTTTACTAAAGTAATAAAATCGATAACTAAAGTTTGTAAACATCTGTATCACCTTTCTGAAAAAATTATGCTACAATACTACTCCTGCAAAGACTGTTTGTCAATAGAAATATACGAACTTTTTTAATTTTTTTCAGCTTTTTCAACAATTTCGGCAAAGCCGTAAATAAGAGCAGAAACAAATCTTGCAAGAACAACGAGAATAATAAAAACAGTAACAATGGGAAGCGCAAGCAAGGAAAGCATCTGCGTACCGAGATTAATTGCGAGCACAACCGTAAGTGCACCTGTAATGCCGATTGCAACAAAAAGATTGATTACAAAAATAAGAATCGAAAACTTTTTGAGTGACCCGGAGCAATTACGGAAAAACTTGAAATCAAGTCCCTTTATGTCTCCCTGTTGATTTTCACCGACAGACTCTTTGCTATTCTCAGCTTTCGCCACGTTAAGTGTATCCTCAGAAGCCTCTGTCTGAGGCTCCTGTGTGTTCAAAATTTCATTTTCCATTATAAATCTCCTTATTAATACCAGCCGTCGCCCGAAGGTGCTGAGGGAAGAAGCTCAATACCCTGATTTGCAGGACTTGTAGTTGTAAGCAAGGGCTTTGTTGTTTTGGGTGCGGTTGTTGTTTTATTCTGTGATGTCGTACCGTTGTTTGAGCTCTGTGACTCTGCAGTAGGCTCTGCCTTGGGCTGAGTTGTAGCAGGAGCAGTAGTCTTTTCGCTGTTGGAAACCTCACCTATTGTGTTATCGGTATAAGACTGAACAATGTTCTGGGGAATTGTTGAACCCTCATCACCGAAGGTTTCCTTAAGCTGAAGCTTGCCGTCAACCCATTCGTAAGTTGACACCTTTTCCACACCATTGTAATAGTACTTCGAAAGAACGAGCTGTTCATAGGGGTCAACAGAAATGTTCTTAAGTGCCGAAAGTGATGCGGAATAATCAAACTTATTATCGGTAGCGTTGAAGAGCCAGCAGTAATAGCTGATAACATTGTCAACCTTGCTCACAGCAAGATAGAGATCAGGATTACCGTCAAAGTTCATATCAATGAATTCATAGTGCTCTTTTGCATATTCCAAATCAAAAACATAACCGATGCCTTCGGGGTAAGAAAGCTCCTGAAAAACTGCATCGCCTTTCTTGACAACAGCCTTTGCCTCTGTTACGTCAAGGCTGTATTCACCCTCAACAAGTGCTTCTGCCGTTGTAGATTCAGGTGTTTCGTCCACCTTGTCCTTACCGCATGCAGTAAAGACAGTAATAAGCAATGCAACTGAAAGAATAACTGCGCAAATAGAAATGATCTTTTTCATAATATCCTCCGATTAAAAAAATACATTTTCGTCATTGAGTGCTTTTTCGAGAGCAGCATAATCACGTGTGTCAAAGACAAAGCCCTTCATTCCGCAGGCTTTGGCACCGATTACATTCTGCTCCATATCATCAATAAAGAAGCACTCCTCGGCATCAAGCGAAAACTTGTCACAAAAAGCCTTGTAAATCGCGACATCCGGCTTCAGGAGCTTGTACAGTGCCGAAATAAACATACCGTCCATATACTTAAAGGCAGGAATGTTGTGGTACTCATCAAATACACGAGGTGTGGCATTTGACAGAAGATATGTCCTGTAACCTGCTTTTTTCAGACGTACAATAAACTCTTCTGTTTCTGAAATGGGTGGCATATAGGGGTAGAAATTATTTATCATCTCACCGAGCAAGGGGCGAAGCTCCTCGGGGTAGCGTGGCAAAAGGCGTGCCTTTGCTTCATCGGGTCGCATAAGACCTGCATCCATAAGACGCCATTCCTCACCGTAGAAGACATTGTTTATGATATCCTCTCGGTATTCCTCGGGAAAATGCTCTGTTACGGTACGGCGGACGTTTAAATCAATCAGCACACCGCCCATATCAAACACAATATTTTTCACCATTTTAAGTATCACCACAAACATTATATCATTTTATATATTTTTTTCAATAATTATATAAAAATTTTTATTTTTCCCTTTTTATTCCAAAAGATATGTGATATAATTACTCAAAATTGATGATAAGGGTGATACAGATGATTATCAAAACATTTAAAACCGCAGAAGAAATCGGTGTTGCAGTTGCCGAAATTTTCACAAATCAGGTAAAGAGCAAGCCTGATTGTGTTTTGGGTCTCGCCACAGGTGCTACACCCATTCCTACATACAACAACATTATCAAGAACTTTAACGAAGGTGATTTTTCATTCAAGTGCGTAAAAACATACAACCTTGACGAATACTGCAATCTTCCCAAGGAAGACAAAAACAGCTATTACACATTTATGCACAAGCAGTTGTTTGACAGCCTTGATATCCTTGAACAAAACGTTCATTTCCTTGACGGCAACGCTGTTGACACAGAGGCAGAGTGCAAGCGTTATGACGATGAAATCAATGCCGCAGGCGGTATCGATATTCAGCTCCTCGGTATCGGCAATAATGCTCACATCGGCTTCAACGAGCCTGCAGATGAGTTCACTAACGGCTCATTCAAGGTGACTCTTACACAGAGCACAATCGATGCCAACAAGATTTACTTTGATGAAAACCCCATGCCCACACACGCTCTTACAATGGGTATCAGGCAGATTATGTCTGCAAAGCAGATTATCCTCATTGCAACAGGCCCCAAGAAGGCAGAGGCTATCAAAAATATGATTGAAGGTCCTGTAACTCCTCAGGTTCCCGCATCAATTCTCCAGGAGCACGATGATGTGCTTATCTTCCTCGATGAAGAAGCAGCATCACTCCTCAGTAAATAATTCATAAAAGACGAAGTGGTTTTCTCTTTTCGGAGAAAGCCACTTTTTAATTGACTATTATGTTGTAAGCGGTGTTTTCACCACGATTATACACTTCAAGGGTAACAAATGAGTCGTTTACCGTCCGTTTTATATAGGAACAGCTTTTATCCTCATCATACCCTTCCGTAATCACCTTCCCCTCAAAGCCGTTAAAGAATCCGTTTAATACAACAGGAAGAAAGTCCGGAGGAAGCTTACGGCAGCTGTAGGTTTTAGTCAACCCCTCGTAGGATAGTGTACACCCTTCACCGTCACACACATAAGAAAATCCGTCGGGGAAATCACCGTTACCGCTGAAATCAATGGTTAAACTGCCATCCTTATATTGGATCTCGCCTTTATAAATAAATTGCCTGTACTCAATCTGTACAGGCAATTTACTGTTTAAATCAACTTCCGAAACCCGATGTTGGTGGCTAGCCTTACCGCATGAACAGAAAAGGAACGATAAAAAAAGCATGGGTAAAACTGACAGAAATGATTTTTTAACTGTTACCACTCTTTTCAATAGTGTAATAGGCTTCGCCTAATTTCAAAGCACAGTCAGAGGGCAAAACCGAATACTCTGACTGACCCCTTACGGCAATATCAGCCGAAAGTCCGTGGACAAATGCACCCATTACAGCACTGCGGAACACATCACCCTTCATTGTAGGAGTAAGACCTGCAATGATACCCGTGAGCAAATCACCTGCCCCACCCCTGGCAAGGGCAGAATTGCCTGTGGTATTCACATAAAGCTCATCACCTGAGGCATTGCAGATAAGTGTCCTGTGGCCTTTAAGGAGAACGTTTACCTTATATTTATTACAAAAATCGGAGATAATTTTTTGTCGGTTATTTTCAATAAAATCAACGTTTTCACCCGTAAGCCTGCTCATTTCACCCGGGTGAGGAGTAAGAAGCACCTTGGCAGTTGCTTTTTTTAGAACTTCAGGAGCCTGAGCAATACAATTAAGTGCATCGGCATCAAATATGACAGGCTTATTGTCACATTGCAGTAAGGTCGTTGTAATAAGACTCTGTGCAAAGCCCACGCCCATACCGCAACCAACGGCAACAACATCTGCCTTATCAATGGCAGGAAGGAGTGTTTCCATTGCAAGGTGGCTGATAAAACCCCTGTCATCCGTCGGCAAGGGCATAAACAGGCACTCCGTCAGACGGCTTGTAAGCGACGTATAAAGCACATCGGGAAAAGCAACGGTTACAAGTCCTGCACCGCTACGCAATGCCCCCTGTGCCGCAAGCACACAGCAACCAACCATATTTTTACTGCCACATATAAGGAGCACATTACCGAAAGTCCCCTTGTGAGACTCCTGTGCCCTTTCGGGCAACAGCAAACCTGCAGATATTAAATCAAGTGATTTTTCTGTCATAAAACCAACTCCGTATCAATATACGGATATATTAACACAAAAGCTTTACTTAAGCAACAAGAACGTCCTGAAGAGAAGTATTTGCACCCTTGTTAAGGCTTGCAAGCATCTCATCATACTCTGCATTACGGTAAGTAGGTCTGCTCACCTTTTTAACCTTGGGCTGTTTCTTCTCAAGAATTGTGTAATAAACCGCTTTGAAAAAAGCTTTGATGTATTTAAGTGCTTTACGCTCGAACCTTGCAATATCCTTTTCACGGTAGATTGCATAAGCACCAAGGAGAATGAGGGCTACCTCTGCGAATAATCTGAGTATTGCTAATGTTGTCATAATCATACCTCCGAACAAATAACGAACATTTGTTTTTGTGATTCAATTATACCACGCATTCGACAAAAGTCAACACAAATGTTCTAACTTTTTTCGTTTTTTAGTCCCTTATTTGGGTCTTTGTAGCGTATTTCAAGGGTTTTTGTACCATTTTTATATAAATTCATCGAACAAACGCTATAACTCAACCGAACAAAACAAACTAAAAACCGAACATTCCTTCATCTAAAATCCAACAAAAAGTTATCAAAAAAATTTGCAAATAACTATTTATCTTTTTATAATAATATAGTATAATACGATAGATAATGAGTAAATATGCTATTTTTCAGATAATGAGGTAAAATAAAATGTTTGTTGATAAGGCAAAAATAAGAATAACCGCAGGTAACGGCGGTAACGGTGCTGTTGCGTTTCACCGCGAAAAATACATTGCCGCAGGCGGTCCTGACGGTGGTGACGGTGGCAGAGGCGGTAATATTGTATTTATGGTAGATGACAACATCTCCACCCTTGCCGACTTCAGATACAAAAGGAAATACAAAGCCCCAAACGGTGAAAACGGCAGAGGCTCCCACTGTAACGGCAAAAAGGGTGAGGACCTTATTATTAAGGTTCCTCGCGGTACTGTTATCAAAGAGGTGGAAACAGGCTTTGTTATGGCAGATATGAGCGTTGACGAAACCTTTGTTGCTGCTAAGGGCGGTAAAGGCGGTTGGGGTAACTCTCACTTCAAATCCGCCACAAGGCAGGTACCCCGCTTTGCAAAGGACGGTGCCCCCGGTGAAGACTGGGAAGTAACCCTTGAGCTTAAGCTCCTTGCAGACGTAGGCTTAATCGGTTTTCCCAACGTCGGCAAATCAACCCTTATATCAGTTGTAAGTGAGGCAAAGCCTATTATTGCCGATTACCACTTCACCACCCTTATCCCCGTGCCCGGTGTTGTAAGAATGGGTCCCGAAAGCAGCTTTGTTATGGCTGACATCCCCGGTATCATTGAGGGTGCAAGTGACGGTGTAGGTTTGGGTCACGAGTTCCTTCGTCACATCGAGCGTTGCCGACTTCTTGTGCACGTTGTTGACGTGGCAGGCAGTGAGGGCAGAGACCCGATTGAGGATTTTGAAGCAATCAACGACGAGCTTCTTAAGTATAATGAAGAGCTTAGTCAGTATCCCCAGATTGTTGCAGGTAACAAGATTGACCTTGCAACAGACGAGCAGAGAGAAACCTTCAAAAACTATATATGCGACAAGGGTCTTGAATATTACGAGATTATCGCCCCGATTGCAGAGGGTACGCAGGAGCTTATAAATGCAGTTGCAAGAGAACTTCAAAAGCTCCCCCCTGTTAAGATTTACGAAAAGCAGGAAATTACACCCAAGGATATTTTTAAGGGTGCAAAGCAGGATTACAAAATCCGTGTTGAGGATGATGTATTTATCGTTGAAGCAGAATGGCTCGGTAAGATACTTATGAAAACCGACCTTAATGATTATTCATCGCTTCAGTATTTCCAGAATGTGTTGCACACAAGCGGTATTATACAGTCACTTATTGACCACGGCATTACTGAGGGCGACACAGTAAGCATTTATGATTTGGAGTTTGACTATGTGCCCTGATGAAATGAATCTTTTAAATGATATATGCACACCTCTGAGTGAGCCGCAGGCACGAATGTACAGTCCTCTGACACTTGCATTTTTAGGTGATGCGGTTTACAGCCTTATGGTTCGCGATATGCTGACAAAACAGGCAAACAAACCCACGGGCAAGCTCCACAAGGAGTCTATAAAGCTTGTTAATGCCGCATTCCAGGCAGAGATGATAAGAACACTTCTCCCCCACCTGACAGATGATGAAACCGCAGTATTCAAGCGTGGGAGAAATGCCCACAGTGCCCACTCACCAAAAAACCAGAGCGAGGCAGATTACCGCTACGCAACAGGCTTTGAAGCCCTCTTCGGCTACTTATATCTGTGCGGTCAGACCGACAGACTTAAAGAGCTTTTTAATCTGAGCACACTTAAGTCATTCACAGAAACCAATACTGAAAAATAAGAGATATTTTGGAAAGGAAACAATAAAAATGTCCCTTGTAAAGAAAGAACATATACGAAATTTTTCCATAATCGCCCACATCGACCACGGTAAGTCAACACTTGCCGACAGACTCCTCGAAATCACCAACTCTGTTTCACAGCGTGATATGGAGGCACAGATTCTTGACGATATGGACCTTGAAAGAGAGCGCGGTATCACCATCAAGGCTCACGCGGTAAAGCTTGACTACGTGGCAAATAACGGTGAAAAATATCAGCTCAATCTTATTGACACCCCCGGTCACGTTGACTTTAACTACGAGGTTTCGCGTTCACTTGCAGCTTGTGAGGGCGCAATACTTATTATTGATGCATCACAGGGTATAGAGGCGCAGACCCTTGCAAACACATACCTTGCACTCGACCATAACCTTGAGCTCGTGCCTGTTATCAATAAAATTGACCTTCCCTCCGCTGACCCCGACAGAGTTTCGGCAGACGTTGAGGATGTTATCGGTCTGCCCTGTGACACAGCTCCACGCGTGTCCGCAAAAACAGGACAGAACGTTGAGCAGGTATTAGAGCAGATTGTTGAGCTTGTACCCCCACCCGAGGGCGACGATGATGCACCCTTAAGAGCACTCATATTCGACTCAGTTTACGACAACTACAAGGGTGTTATTGTTTACACACGTATTGTTGACGGCACAATAAAGCCCGGTGACACAATGAGGATGATGGCAACGGGTGCGGAGTTCAACGTTGTTGAGGTTGGTACAATGAAGGCAACAGGCCTTAACCCGACAGACAAGCTCTGTGCCGGCGAGGTTGGTTACCTTACAGGCTCAATCAAAACTGTACGAGATGCCGTTGTGGGCGATACTGTTACACTTGCCACCAATCCGGCAAAAGAACCCCTCCCCGGCTATCACAAGGCTACACCTATGGTTTACTGCGGTATTTACCCTGCTGACGGTGCTGACTATGAAAATCTCCACGAGGCACTTGAAAAATTACAGCTTAACGATGCCGCACTTTCCTATGAGCCTGAAACATCAGGTGCTCTCGGCTTTGGCTTCCGTTGCGGTTTCCTTGGTCTTTTGCACCTTGAGATTATTCAGGAGCGCCTTGAAAGAGAATATGACCTTGACCTTGTTACAACTGTACCAAGCGTTATTTATAAAATACACCTTTCCAACGGTGAGGTTGTTGAAATTGACAATCCTACTCACTACCCCGACCCTGCAGAAATCGACTTCTGCGAGGAACCCGTGGCAGATGCCCACATCTACTGCCCCACAGAGTACGTTGGTGCGGTAATGGACCTTTGCCAGGAGAGACGCGGTGTATTCAAAAATATGGACTACATCACAGGAGACCGTGTTGAAATCAAGTATGATTTACCCCTTAACGAAATCATTTACGACTTCTTTGATGCCCTTAAGTCACGCACTCGCGGTTATGCATCGCTTGACTACGAGATATCTGACTACGTGCGTTCTAACCTTGTTAAGCTGGATGTACTTCTCAACGGTGATATAGTGGATGCGCTTTCATTCATTGTTCACTCCGACAAGGCTTACGGAAGAGCACGTAAGATTGCAGAAAAACTGAAGGACAATATCCCGAGACAGATGTTTGAAATACCCATTCAGATTGCAATCGGTGGCAAGGTTATTGCCCGTGAAACCGTTAAGGCAATGCGTAAGGACGTGCTTGCTAAGTGCTACGGCGGTGACATTACCCGTAAAAAGAAGCTTCTTGAAAAGCAGAAGGAAGGTAAAAAGAGAATGCGCTCCTTCGGTACTGTTGAAGTTCCGCAAGAGGCATTCATGGCAATACTCAAACTTGATGAGGATTGATAATATGGACGGCTTTTTTGATGTCTATTACAACGAAAGCAAGAAAACATTTTCATACAGAAGTAAGGATATGGTTTATGAGGAGCGCTTCCAAAAGGGCGCTCTCATCGCCTGTGGCTGGAATTGTGCAGGCTATCCTCTTGACGTGCTGACAAATTTCCCGTCAAGGCTCGACACAAGACGTTATGCAGAGCCCTTTGCATTTAATCTTGAAATTGACGGACAGAGCGTAAGCTATGACTTGGAATTTGTAGCATTTGAAAAAGAAGAAAAAAACAATTCTTTGCTTTGCAGACTTACGCTAAAAAGCAATATTAAGCCCTTGGAAATCACTGTATGTACACTCCTTGACGGGTCACAGATATTCAGCCGTTGGCTCGAGCTGAAAAGCCTTTCAGACAAGCCAATGTGCATAAGCAAGCTTGCGCCTGTAAGCGGTGGACTTGAGGATATGGATACAGACCATCTTAAAGGTACAAGTGACAAATCCTCACTTTATTCCTTGGGTTATTTTGACGAAGACTCATGGGGTCGTGAAGGTCAGTTCCGCTGGCGTAAGCTCAACCCCGACACAACTGCCGTTGACGGTAGATTTTCACGTGACAGATTCCGTCATCCGCTTGTTTTCCTCAAAAACAACGTTATGGGCCATATATGGTTTTGTCAGTTGGCTTATAGCGGTGGTTACCGCTTTACCGTTGACTACAACGCAAAACCGTATAAGGATGAAACACATCTTGCCTTCAAGGCGGAATTTACAGGTCACTCACCTATTCTTGTATTAAAGCCCTATGAGGAGTTTACCACGCCCGAGGTACATATCGGACTTGTGCACGGTGACCTTGACTGTGCAGTAAACGAAATGCACGCGCACACAAGGAAGAGTGTGCTTAATAATGAATTTGCAGACCCCTCACCTGCCCTTATTAACTGTGGTATGGGTGCAGAGCATAATATGGACATCAAGGGCAGTAAGGCTTTTATCGACCAATTTGCCGAAATGGGCGGTGAAATTTTCACAGTTGACGCAGGATGGGTTTGTCCCCCCACAGAGGAAACAAGCTGGGGTGATTATAACGGTCTTAATATACCTGACAAAGATCGATACCCCGACGGAATAAAGGAAATACGCAACTATGCTCACGAAAAAGGGTTGAAATTCGGTCTATGGATGGATATTGAAGCTCTTGGGAGAAAGTGTCCGTTATTCGACGAAAAGCCTGAATTCAGGTCAGATAATATATTCAATGTAAAAAACCCAAAATTGATTGATATGTCTATCCCCGAAGTAAGTGAATGGGCAGAAAATGAGCTTTCAAGGGTTATTGATGAATATGAGTTAGACCTTCTCCGCGTTGACCATAACGTGGATTTCACAGAATATTTCAGTATGCGTGACACAGGCTACGGCATAAAGGAATGTGTAACCTTAAGGCACAACAAGGCAGTTTATGATATGTACAGCCGACTTAAGGAGAAATACCCCCACGTTATATTTGAAAACTGTGCAGGTGGCGGTGGCAGAACAGACCTTGGTATGATGAAGAATTTTAACCACACCTGGGTTTCCGATAATCAAAAAATGCCCTACTCCGTTGCTATTACAAACGGTATGACAATGGCACTTCCTCCCGAAAGAGTTGACAGACTTTTTGCAGGTATGGGCTGTCACACAATCGGCTCATTTAAGGCACACCTGAGAAATACTATGCTGGGACACATCTCGCTCAACGTTATTTCACCCGAGGGTGCAAGGGTTAATGATGAGGCTATGAAATTTATAAAGCACAGCACAGATATTTACAAGAGCTTTATAAGAACATTTCTGAGTGACTCCGTTATCTATCATCACACCCCCGAGCTTTATGACGAGAATGTATGTGTGCTTGAAA
Source organism: Acutalibacteraceae bacterium (assembly GCA_045532945.1). GTDB lineage: Bacteria > Bacillota > Clostridia > Oscillospirales > Acutalibacteraceae > DTU089. Next base: position 1,334 of record JAZSGZ010000012.1, on the reverse strand, counting down.
TTGGTGCTCCCGATAAATCCAAAGGCGCCATTACTGTTTTCACTATGTGCAATACAGGTGAACAGAATGTACTTGTAAAGCCTGAGGGCATTGACAAATCCAAAGCCTACAAGGTTACTCTTGATAATGATAACTGTACATTTACTGTATCAGGCTTTGAATTAAGCAAAGGCATTGAGGTTTATCTTGGCTCGGCTATGGAATCTGAATTGATATTGTACGAAGCACAATAAAACGCACAATTATCGGGCACTGCGTGCAGGTATTACAAGTGAGGCTTATGTAATGAAAAACCAATTTAAAACAAGTTACTTTACAACAATCAAAGACAGTTATATTATAGAAACTCTTATTAATTTGGCTTTTGAGTTTTGTGTGTTTTTAACTTACTTTCTGTTTATTCATTTAGTACTTGTACCTGATGTAGCACCTGAAGATATAATCAAAGCTAAAATGTTATTTTATATACCCTTGATTATACTCTATACAATTGAAATCCCACTTGAGTATCTTTCGGTTATCAAGCTTTTAATTGATACTAAAAAGGAAATCACTATAACAGAAACGGTTTATTTTAAAAACTACAAGCACGAATTATCCATTACAGGAAAAAACCTTGTAAGCAGAGTTGCACGACTGTTCCCAAGAGATATGGGCGTTGGTAAATTTAGGTTGTTTTTCACGAGGGAAGACGGTTCAGTTTTATTCACACGCTCAATTATTTCCTTTAAAAAGCGCGACGTGTTCTATAATTGGGGTGAAAACGGCAAAAGCCAAATTCCTCTACAAATAACATATCTTAAGAATAGCAAGGTATTGGTTTGTGTAGAGCCTGTCAGGAATTTTGAATATGACAAAAAAACTATTTTACAAATCATTAATCTAAATAATAGTATATAATGCTCTACAAAAAATTGAATCTTACGATTCAAAACGCTTCGCGTTGGAAACTCTCCACCGCCCGACAAGCCTTATACAAAACCAATGATTTTTGTCTCGCTTGCTACTTGATTCTCGTAATAAAACAAATGAAAGGCGGTCCCCCTCTCTCAAACAGAGAGGTAGACCGCCATTTAGTTTGTTTATCGCTTGAAAGTTAATTGTTTAGGCAAGTAATGGTAAGTCCTCTTGTGGTACCCAAAATTGTTTGCTCGTTATTCACTTCGCACAATTTTGACCACTGCGCCAACTCACACTCCCTGCATCGCCCACAGGGCGCGGTCGTGCTCCTTGCCCCCTCTCTCAAACAGAGAGGTAGGACCACCAACAGCTTTATTATTTCGTATTTAATATATTCTTTCAATCAATTTATTAAGTTGGTTGTACGCGACAGC
>JAZSGZ010000001.1:0-14036 GCA_045532945.1 Acutalibacteraceae bacterium | reverse complement strand
TTACTATTGCATACGATTCACGTAATAAATCAGATGTTTTTGCAGAATGCGCCGCAGGCATTCTTGCTACAAACGGTATCAGGGTTTATATTTATCCTGAACTTATGCCAACACCAATGCATTCATTTGCAGTAAGGAGATTAGGCTGTTCCTCAGGTATTGTGCTTACTGCAAGCCACAACCCATCAAAATACAATGGCTTCAAGTGTTATGACCCACGTGGTTTCCAGATTACCGATGAAGCTGCCGCTAAAACATACGAATATATGAAGAGTGTTGATATGTTTGACGGCGTTAAGAGAATGTCCTTTGAGGATGCTCTTGCTGAGGATATGGTTGATTACATTGAGGATTGGCTCAAGGATGAGTTTATCGATTGTGTTCTTGCTTGTTCTGTAAATAAGGATGCAGTAAAGAAATCCGGTCTTAAAGTCCTTTACACACCCCTTAACGGCACAGGTAACAAGCCTGTCCGCCGTGTTCTTAAGAAATTGGGCGTGCAGGAGCTTCAGGTTGTAAAAACACAGGAAAAGCCCGACGGCAATTTCCCGACCTGCCCTTATCCTAACCCCGAAATCCGTCAGGTGTTTGAGGAAGGTCTTGCAATGACCGAGGAATTCCCTGCAGATATTATGATTGCAACAGACCCCGACTGTGACCGTGTCGGTATCGCGGTGCGTGATAACGGCGAATACAAGCTTATGACAGGTAACGAGGTCGGAGCAATGCTTTGTGAATATCTCCTTTCACAGCTTAAAGCACAGGGTAAGCTTCCCGAGAAACCCGTTATTGTTAAGACAATTGTTACTACACCCCTTATTTCTGCTATATGTAAAGAATATGGTGCAGATATGCGTGATCTTCTCACAGGCTTCAAGTACATCGGTGAATGCATTACAGAGCTTGAGGCACAGGGCGAAGAGGACAGATATGTTCTCGGTCTTGAGGAAAGCTACGGCTACCTTACAGGTATCCATGCTCGTGATAAGGACGGTGTTAATGCCGCAATGATTATCTGTGAAATGGCGGCATACTACAAAACACAGGGTATTACCTTGTGGCAGTTTATGAACAGTGTTTATGAAAAATACGGCTATTTCTTCAATCAGCTTGATAACTACGCTTTCGAGGGTGCCGCAGGTATGCAGAAGATGGCAGATATGATGGAGAGCCTTCGTAATGACCCGCCTAAGGAGATTTCCGGCAGTAAGGTTAATTGGGTAGGGGACTATAAAACAGGTATCACTACCGACGGTGAAACAGGTCTGCCCAGGTCAAATGTACTTTCCTACAGAATGGAAAGTGGCGATACGGTTATCGTAAGACCTTCAGGCACAGAGCCCAAAATTAAAATTTATATCACCGCTAAAGCATCATCAAGAGAGGAAGCAGAAAAGAAGCTTAGCGTTATTTCTGATAGCGTTAAGGTGCTTTTGGGTATTGAATAATGTTTAAAGAAAAAACAAAAAGAGTTATCTGCTTTGTCCTTGCAGGAATAATGGTGCTCAGTGTTGGTGCGGTCGCCATTTCAGTTATATTCGGATAATTTCTTTTGATTAAGTAATGCGGTCTGCTGTTCTTACAGCAGACCGCTTTTTCTGTTCGCTCAGCAGCAGCCACAGCCGCAACCGCAGTCGTTAGATCTTGTTTCGCAACAACCGTTGTTACCCTGGTTACAGCAAACAAGGATGATGATTATAAGGATAATAATCCAAGAGCAATTATTACCGCCGTTGAATAAGCAACCCATTCTTAATCCCCCTTTCACTGCATAATATGTAAATGGTAAATTTTTGTTACGCTGAATATAAAATTTATTTGCGAACAGAATATTTGTAGTAATATAAGAAAGGGTTGATAAAATGAGTTTTTTGTTTGATTCTGATAAATATAAGAAGGGTAATCCTACAGATTATACAGATTATCCTGATGATATGGATTTTGAGTATTCTGACGAATTTATTTATGAGGATGAATTTGGTGAAGCTGACAGATATTATTTGTGAAATATATAATTTATATAAAGTGTAAACGCTGTTCTTGAATTGTTCATATATTTGTCGTATAATGTAGACAGTAATTATATCCCGCGAGGTGATAGCAATGATTTGTCAGAATTGTGATAAAAATGAAGCTACCCTTCATATGAAGCGTATAATCAACGGCAGAGCGGCAGAGGTTCACCTTTGCTCTGACTGTGCACGTTCCTTAGGCTATGGTGAGGCTTTTTCCGGCTTTGGTCTGGGATTCGGACATTTGCTCGGCGAGCTTCTTTCGTCCGGTGAGACAGGCTCTGCCAACAGTATGCGTTGTCCTGCCTGTGGTAAAAGCTTTGAGGAAATAGCCGAGGATGGAAAAATGGGGTGTGCAGAGTGCTATGCCGTTTTTTATGACAAGCTTCTCCCTACACTCAATAAGATTCACGGTAAAACATCATATATGGGCTCAAAGCCTCGTGTAAGTGAGGATAATCACAGCTCGATATCGAAGCTTGATGAACTCAAAACTGCCCTCAGCGATGCAGTAGAGCGTCAGGATTTTGAGCTTGCCGCAAGTCTTCGCGACAGGATAAATGATATTGTGAGGGAAGGGGGAGTTCTGTAATGAGTGCGAAATGGTATCTCGGAACAGGTGCACAAAACGATGTTGTAATTAATACAAGTATTCACCTTGCCCGAAACCTTAAAATATGTCCCTTTCCTGCAAGGCTCAATCTTCCGGAGAAGCTGAAGGTTAATTCCCTGATAAAGGATGCGGCAGATTCTGTTCAGGAATATAGCTTTAATTATGCCGAGATGAAAACACTTTCTCAGGCAGAGGTTGTTTCGCTTGCTGAAAGGCACCTTGTCAGCCCTGAGTTTGCTTCATCCCGTGATGGAAGAGCTTTGCTGCTTACAGAGGATGAGTCTGTAAGCATTATGCTTAACGAGGAAGATCACATCCGTTTGCAGGTTATGTATGCAGGCTTTGCCCTTGACGAAGCGTACAGGACTGCATCGGTGATTGAAAAAAAGCTTTCGTCAAAGCTTGATTTTGCCTTTGATGAAAGATTAGGATACCTCACACAGGATCCTACCGCCCTCGGTACGGGAATGAAGGCTTCTGTTGTACTTCATTTGCCTGCTCTCGTTTCTACATCACAAATAACAAAGCTGATAACAACAGTTTCAAAGCTGGGACTTTCTCTGCGTGGTTCTTACGGTGAAGGTGCCGCAGCAAAGGGCGATTTATTCCGTCTGAGCAACACTATCACTCTCGGTATATCTGAACGTGCAGCCATAGAAAACCTTAAGTCGATTGCACTTCAGATTGCAGCGCAGGAGCGTTCAGCACGCGAAGAATTGTTCAAAGCACCTATTACCGAGGATAGAATTTACCGCGCCTACGGTGTTCTGAAATATGCCCGCCTTATTGATACAAGTGAATTTATGGATTTGATTTCTCTTGTCCGTCTCGGTGCGGTAAAGGGTATTATAAATATGGATTGTGCACAGATTGAAGCTCTTATGATTCATATGCAGCCTGCAACAATCTCGCTTTCCGTTGACCGACCTCTGGACAGAACGGAACGGGACAAGCTGAGAGCAAAATTAGTTAGGGAAAATCTTTGAAAATATGAATTGCAAATTGCTGATTGCAGTTTGCAATTCTTTTGGTGTGATTATGGAAGAAAAAATTAAACGAACTAAATCTCTCGGTGCATCGTTTCTGTTGATGTTAGCCGCTTTTATATGGGGTACTGCCTTTGTTGCACAGAGTAAGGGACTTGAGCAAATCGGGAATTTCACGTTCCTGTGTCTGCGATCTTGTCTTGCAGTTGTTGTACTTACACCCGTATCCTTTTTTATATATAAAAATAACCGTAAGCGAATCGGATACGGTCCTAACGGTGAAAACAAAACCTTTATATCAAAACGCCTTATCCTTGGCGGTATTCTCTGCGGTGCATCAGTTTGTGCCGCCAGTGCAGTACAGCAGTATGGTATCATACTCTCGGGTGTTGGTAAATCAGGCTTTCTTACAACCCTTTATATTCTGATGGTGCCCATTCTGGGACTTGTTTTCCGTCGAAAGGTTAAGCCTGTTTTATGGGTTTGTATTGCCATTGCCACCTGCGGTATGTACTTCCTTTGCGTTACCGAGGCGGGCTCAATCAATATCGGTGACGTTTTCCTTATAGCCTGTGCATTCCTTTTTGCAGTGCAGATTATGATTGTTGACCACTTCGTGAAGACGGTTGACGGAGTTCGTCTTTCTCTTGTACAATTCTTTGTTGCGGCGATAATTTCTTGTATAGGTATGTTCCTTTTTGAAGAGGTTGACCCTGTTGCAATCGGCGATGCCTGGTTTTCAATCTTTTATGCAGGTGTTCTGTCCTCGGGTATTGCATTCACTTTGCAGATTGTGGCTCAGAAAAACCTTAATCCCACAGTTGCAAGCCTTATAATGAGTCTTGAATCCGTCTTTGCCGCCCTCGCGGGTGCGGTATTCGGTGAGCGACTCAGCGCAAACGAAATATTCGGCTGTGTGCTTGTATTTGCGGCAATAATTCTTGCACAGCTTCCTGTTGAAAAGCTTTATAAAAAGAAGGTGTAATATATGGAACGAAAATGTGTACAGTGTGGAAAAGTGTTTGATTTAACGGATTCCGAAATAGAATTCTATAAATCAAAAGGGCTTTCATTGCCCAAGCGTTGTAAGAATTGCCGTGATGCTAATCGCAGAACGAAGGCAGTTACTAACAAAAACGCTACATATAATAAACATAAAAGTAGTTCTGTAAGTGCTGAAGAAAACAAGCAGTATCATGCAAGGGGAAACAGAAAAGCTTCGCCCGTACATTATATTGTTGCAATTCTTGTTATAATTGTAATTGGTCTGCTTACCACGAAGTTTGGTGATTTTGCAAATCCCGAAAATTACGTTAATAAAAATGACAATAACATTCAACAACAATATGAATACAACTTTGCCGATGATAGCTCGTGGATTGAACACTTTGAAAAACACGGCCACGAGTTCGGCTATACTACTAAAGAAGAATACCTGCAGGGTGCTAACGATGTAATCAATAATCCATCTTCTTTACATAAGTATGAAGCAGAGGATGGTGACGACTGCTACTATCTGCAAGCCACCAATGAGTTTGTTGTGGTTTCGCCTGAGGGTGAAATTCGCACATATTTCAAACCTGATGACGGCGTAGCGTATTTCAACAGACAAATGAAAACAGTATTTCTTTTAAATATAGCATAAATATTAAACCCACTATAGAACGGTTAAGATTTCTATAGTGGGTTTTGTTATAATCAACGCGTTAGCGTTCATTTAATTCTGCATTCTGCATTTTGCGTTTCGTTATTCTCTCTCGCAGCCATATGCAATATCAATGTTTTTCTTGAACAGCATATAGTCATATTGAGGAATCCAGTTGTCGCCAACCTCGAGCTTGCTGAAATCTTCTTCAGAAACAGCCACGTTCATAACCGTAACACCCTTAAGATTGCCGTCCTCTTTGTAAACTGTGTCCCAGAAAGCGTGGTGACCGATATACTTAACACTCTTGGGAATATACACGTAGCTGAGATTCTGGTTATAGCTGAAAGCATCCGAACCGATGTACTCAAGCCCCTCGGGAAGTGAAATGTAAACCTTGCCGAGCTTGGCTTCATCCGTAAAGTGAGAGTCAGTCACATTCTCTTCTGTGTATGTATAAACATTTTCAAGTGAGGGGTGAGTGCTCCATTCATCGATACGCTCGTGGAGCTTGAATACGGCAAGTGTTTCAATGGTCTTCAAGTCCTCTGGCAGATAAATCCTTCTGAGGTTTGCATAGTTGAAGCACATCTCACCGATTTTTGTAACGGTAGACGGAACAATGTAGGTCTGAATATCACGTTCATATTCAGGTGTAACCTCATCTCTGTAAAGCTCTTTTTCGTAGCCGTACTTCTGCCTCAGGTATTGGTCGTGGTCACAGGGATAACAAAGAATTTCTGTTTTATCCTTGTTGTAGAGAACACCGTCGACATCGCAGTAATTAGGATTGTTTTCGTCAACCTCAATGTTCTGCAATGCCCAGCATGAATAGAATGCTTTGGCATCTACATACTCAACATCAGCACCGATGGAGATTTTTGTAATTTTATCGTCGCAGTTAAGCGTGAACTGCCTTACGGATTTAATAGGCTTTGAGGTGTCCTTGACTACCTTGAAGTTTGTTGCCGGGTCGTTGTTACCGGGGGTGTATTCAATATCGGAAACAAAGTCTATTTCTAACTCAGTAATATATCCTGTATTGCTGAATTTTGAAAATTCAATACCGTCTGCGGTTTCTGTGTAGTCAAATGTATCGTTCTGTAATGCAAGCACACTGAAATAGATGGAAAGTGATACAGCAACAACGATAACAATAACAAACAAAGCCTTCTTCAGGTTATAGTGCTTGTAAGGTTTGTTGACGTGGGGGGCGGCAAGTCCCGGTACCTGATAAGTCCATATCTCGTCCTCAGGTATGTTAAGCTCAATATCCGTGCCCCATGCATTAACCTTTTTCTGCTTTTTTTCTTTTTTGCTCATTCCATCCACCTCCTCAGCCCTTGTATCCGCCGGAAACGGAAACTCCTTCTTCTTGTGCCTTCTTTTCCGTAACCTCGGCACGTCGCTTGAGGACTTCCATAACCATATTCTGTTTCTCATTGTTGTAATCCCAGAAGAAATAGGGAATTGTCATAAGGAAGAAACCGATAGCATCAACAATAATGGGTACAACAACTATATTCCTTCTTGAACCGTCATAGAAAAGAATTTCCCAGTTACTGTTAAAGCCGTACTTCAAAAGGAATATGGGGATAATGAGACCGACAAAGTTTTTGATGGGGTCTGTAAACCATCCGAATATACCCGCAAAGCTTTCAAGACGTTCACCTGAAAGGTACATCTGGTAGTCATTGATACGAACACCCATATCGTGACCTGCTGTTGTGGGAACAGTCTTTGTCATTTCCATAAAGAAAAGCACAACAACGCAGATAGTACCGCAAAGTGCAAGATTGTCACCGAGAGTCCACATTGCAACGGCAATGATAACGTTGCCTATTGCACGGCTCAGCTGGTAGAAAATCATAATCTGCTTGTATGAAAATCTCTTGAGGAAATAGGGGGAAAGTAAATCAGGCGGTGTACCTGCAAATGAAATAAGTGCCACAAGGAGTGAGTAGGGTAGTCCGCTCAGACGGAAGGTGTAGAAATAAAGAATTGTAGCAAAGGGGAGCATACCGTTACCCAATGAGTCAATAAGTCCCACAACTGTGTTTATGAGCAGGTATTTGTTTTTGAGAACACCAAGCATACCGTCCCAGAATTTAATCTGCACCTTTTTCTCAATGGGTGGTTGCGGAATCCTCTCTTTGATTCTGCCGGCAAGGAACATTGTGAAGCCGGCGGAGATACAGAAGGTTACGGGAATAACCCATCTGTAGAAATTGATATCTGCCCACTCGTAGCGGAGTGAACCGACGATAGCAGGGAGAATGATTGCAAGAATAGAGTTGAAAATATGGGAAAGCTTAACGGGGTAGCTGCGTATAAGGATTCTTTCCTGAAGATTGGGGCTGATTCTCTTCGAGCATTCCTCGAGAACATTGCCGAAGCCGAATACGTTGTATGTAGCAAATAAAAGGTTAGCAACCCACACACGTGTAGAAACGTCGGGAATGTTATATACAGGAAGCCAACCGATAAGTATAACCATCACGCACTTCGGAATAACATCGCAGTACAGACTGTATTTATATCTGCCGTACTTCGGCAAAAGCTTTTTGCGCCAGAAAATGTTACGAGCACCTACCCAGCCTGTGTACAGGAAGTGGGTACCGAACGTTTTGAAGCAGGCGGTTGCATTCATTCCCTCGAAGCTGTTTAGCATGGTAATAAAAGCGCCCGATTGGTTAAACAGCATAGAGTAATCGAACAACAGGGTCGATATACCGAAAGCCATCATAAGACCGTAAACAAGGTAAACCTTTCTTTCGGTCTTTTTGGGTAAAAAGCCTAGGTTATCGCACACATACCACCAGATAAGGGCAGAAATATAGCCGAGGGGCATATTCAATAGCCCTATAACCGAAAAGGTAAGATAGGGCAGCTTGTAGTGGTGCATAATAAGGAAACAGCTTGACCAGAAGCCTATGTACTCAAGAGTCTTGGAGCCTGTGTAATTGGCACCGACACCGATAATTACATCCTTGTATTCCTTGTATGGTACATATTTACCCTCCGCGGGAGTGCTCCAATGGTCTTTGATTTCAGTAAATAGCCATTTACCTTTATCAATGAGTGATGTTTTTTCGTCGTTACTCATTAAAAATCCTCCTTGAAATCCCTGATTGTCTAATTTTAGCATATTTGCACAAAAAATTCAATCAATAAGAGCTTTTTTGTTAAGTGAGTGTTAAAAAATGCGGGATGTTGCTGACTTGCTCTGCTGAAAAAGTAGAAATAATACCCAAAATAAAAAAATGACTTGATATGAATTTGTTTATTTGGTATAGTATTATCAATGGTGAAAACCCAAATACATAAAAAGAAATGAGGATGTTGTTATGGAAAACAACAGTACCAAAAGACCATTCGGCAAACGGGATTTAATTGCCTATGCCCTTGGTGATTTCGGTTGTAATATGAGCTTTGCCCTTAAGGGCACAGTTCAGACCTTCTGGTTGGTTTATATGACTATGGAGACCGGGCTTTTGTCAGCCTTACTCCTGCTTGTGCAGATCTGGGACGCTGTAAATGATCCGCTTATCGGTAATATGATTGACCGTGACAGACGCTCTTATAAAATGGGCAAATTCAAAACCTATATTTTTATTGGTGCCTGTGGTCTTCTTGTAGCAGGTGCAGCAGTTTTCCTTCCCTTCCCCAACGCAAGTGTTGTTGTTAAAGCAATACTTTTCGTTCTGGGCTATATTGTGTGGGATGCCTGCTATACCATTGCCAATGTTCCTTACGGCTCAATGCTTTCACTTATTACCACCGATGTTGGCGAAAGAGCACAGCTTTCAACATGGCGTAGCATCGGCTCAATGTTCGGTAACATTATCCCTATGGTTATTCTTCCCAAGCTTATCTGGCAGAAGGTAACTTATGACGGTACAGGTGATCTTCACGTAAATCCCCTCACTAAAGAGCCGTACCAAATTGGTGATAACATTCTTGACCCTCTCACAGGTGAAAAGATTGAAACACTCCTTGGTGACAGAGTTTTCTTTGCTGCATTGATTATGGGTGTTCTCGGTTTTATTGCCTTTATGGTTATGATAAAGAACATTACTATCCGTGTTGATGAAAATACCGTTAAAACAAACGAGGGCTCAGGTGAGAAATTCAATGTTTTCAAGTCCTTCGGCAAGTTTATGAAAAACCGTCCTGCGGTGGGTGCAACCGTTGCCGCAATGGGTATGTTCCTTGGTATGCAGTCAGCCACTACAGCTAATACCATTATGTTTGCAACCTATTTTAATAAGGCTTCAATGTCAGGTATTGTTCAGATGATCGGTTTCCTGCCTATGGTTGCCTTCCTTCCCTTTATCAAGAAGCTTGTTGCAAAGTACGGCAAGAAGGAAGCTTCCGTTGTAGGAACTATCGTATCTGTTTTCGGTGCTCTTATTCTTATGATTTTCCCTGCAGTCGAAAATCGTGACACAGCACTTATAATATACCTTATCGGTCTTATTTTCTTTGGCATCGGTATGGGTGTTTATACCTGTGTTTCATGGGCACTTATGGGTGACGCAATTGATTACAATGAGTGGAAATACGGCACACGTGAAGAGGGTATGGTTTATTCGCTTCATTCCTTCTTCAGGAAGCTTGCTCAGGGTGTAGGACCTTCTGCTGTATTACTTCTTATGGGTGTTCTCGGCTATAATTCAAAGCTTGGAACAATCGGTCAGAGTCCCGAAACTGCACACAATATGTGTTGGCTTGTTGCAGGTCTCTATCTGTTCAGCGCAATCATTCAGTTTATTGGTATCGCAGTAATTTACAATCTTGATAAGAAAACCCTTGCCAAGATGAATGAAGAGCTGGAAGAAAGACACTCTGTTGAAATGTAATTCGGTTATGTTTATCTCAGGTGTCCGACATTTGTCGGACACCTAATAATAAATTCAGGAGAGAATATATGAGAAAAGTAGTAAATATAAATCGTAAATGGGCTTTTTCAAAATGTGCGACAGAAGTTCCTGCTATAATTGACAACAAGTGGGATTTTGTAAATATTCCTCATTGTTGGAATGCAATTGACGGTCAGGACGGTGAAAACGATTATTACCGCGGAACTGCATGGTATGTCATGGAGCTGGTGAAGTCATCGCTCCCCGAGGCAGACAGGTATTATATTGAGTTTCAGGGTACAAATTCATCGGCTGATATTTATGTGAACGGCAAAAAGCTTGCTCACCACGACGGTGGTTATTCAACCTGGCGTGTTGACATTACGGATGAGCTCAAGGACAGAAGCATTATTGCGGTTGCTGTTGATAACTCTGCCAATGAAACGGTTTATCCTCAGATGGCTGACTTTACATTCTATGGTGGTATGTACCGTGATGTAAGTATTATCTGTGTAAGCGAATCGCACTTTGACCTTGATTATTACGGTGGTCCCGGTATTGCTGTTACACCGGAAATCAGCGGTGCCGATGCTAATGTTACTATTGAAGCTTTTGTAACAAATATTAAGGATAATCAGAAGATTAAATACACCATTCTTTCTGCTTGCGGATGTACTGTTGCTGAAACTGAAAGCGCAGAAACCAAAGTAACTCTTGATATTAAAGATGTTCATCTTTGGCACGGCAGGAAGGACCCTTACCTTTATACTGCAAAGGCAGAGCTTGTTGAGGGTGATTCTGTGCTTGATAATATCAGCACACGCTTCGGTTGTCGTACATTTGAGATTGATCCTGATAAGGGCTTTATTCTTAACGGTGAGGAGTATCCCTTGCGCGGTGTATCACGTCATCAGGACAGATGGGGTGTGGGCAATGCCCTTCTTCCCGAGCATCACGAAGAGGATATTGACCTTATTATGGAGGTCGGCGCAACAACAATCCGACTTGCCCACTATCAGCACGCACAGTATTTTTATGACCTTTGTGACGAAAAGGGTCTTGTTATCTGGGCGGAGATTCCCTATATCTCCAAGCATATGCCCACAGGCAGAGAGAACACAATTTCTCAGATGAAGGAGCTTATCACTCAGAACTACAACCATCCCTCAATTGTCGTATGGGGCTTGAGTAATGAGATTTCAATCGGTGGCTCAGATGATGATTTGCTTGAAAATCATCGTATTCTTAACGACCTTTGCCACGAGATGGATAAAACACGTCTTACAACAATTGCGGCAGTTTCAATGTGTAAGATGGATGACCCTTATCTTCAGATTCCCGACGTTGTCAGCTACAACCATTACTTTGGCTGGTACGGTGGCGAAACGGATATGAACGGTCCTTGGTTCGACAAATTCCACGAAACACACCCCACAATTCCCATTGGTTGCTCAGAGTATGGCTGTGAAGCACTCAATTGGCATACATCAGAGCCGATGCAGGGCGATTATACCGAGGAATACCAGGCATATTACCACGAGGAGCTTATAAAGCAGTTCTTTACACGTAAATATATGTGGGCAACTCACGTTTGCAATATGTTTGATTTCGGTGCGGATGCACGTGCTGAGGGGGGCGAAAACGGTCAGAATCACAAGGGTCTTGTTACAATTGACCGTAAATATAAAAAGGATTCCTTCTACGCATATAAGGCATGGCTTTCAGATGAAAAGTTTGTTCACCTTTGCGGTAAAAGATATGTTGACAGGGTAGAGGACGTAACAAAGGTAACAGTTTACTCTAATCTTCCCGAGGTTGAGCTCTTTGCTGATGGTGTGAGCCTTGGTAAAAAAGCTGCTCCCGACCATTTCTTCTATTTTGATGTACCCAATAACGGTGAAACAAAGCTTGTTGCAGTTGCAGGTGATTTCAAGGATGAAAGCGTTATCCGAAAGGTTGATGTGTTCAATGAGGAATATCGTCTTAAAGAAGAAGGCGCGGTTCTTAATTGGTTCGACATTGATGCTCCCGAAGGATATTTCTCACTTAATGACAAAATAAGTGATGTTCTTGCAACAGAGGGCGGTAAGCAGATGTTTATGGCACTCGCAGGCAAGGCTTTGGGTATGACCGGTGACGGTGCACCCAAGCAGGCTGCAGGCTTTGAAATAACTCCCGATATGATGGGTATGATGGGTGGCTTTACATTCCTTCGATTCATTAATCTTGCAGGTAGTATGATTCTTGAAACGAAGCCCACTAAGGAGATGCTTCTTGCACTCAATGCAGAACTTAATAAAATACCCAAGAAATAAGGACGATTTTTATGAAAAAACTTTACTTTATTACAGGCAGTCAGGATTTGTACGGTGAGGAAACCTTAAAGCAGGTTGCCCTCGACAGTAAGGAAATGGTTGACTACCTTGACGAAAAAATCAATAAGGTTCAGATTGTGTGGCAACCAACAGTCCGCAGTAGTGAGGAGGCTGAGGATGTCCTTATAAAAGCCTCTGCCGATAAGGATTGTATTGGTGTAATCACCTGGATGCACACTTTTTCACCTGCTAAGATGTGGATAAAGGGCTTACAGGCTCTCACTAAGCCTATGCTTCACCTTCACACACAGTATAATCGTCGTTTGCCTTATGACAGCATTGATATGGATTTTATGAATCTTAATCAGGCGGCTCACGGTGACCGTGAGTTCGGATTTATCTGTACACGTCTCGGCATCAAGCGTGAGGTTGTTGCAGGCTATTATAAGAACGAAAGCGTTATTAAGCGTATTCAGCGCTTTGTTGACGTTGCCTGTGCTATGAATTATTCGCACAATCTCCGCGTTGCAATGTTCGGTAACAATATGCGTGATGTTGCAGTTACCGACGGTGACAGGGTAGAGAGTGAAATCCGTTTCGGCTGGAATGTAAACTATTACGGTATCGGTGACCTTGTTGATATTATCAATGACGTTACAGATGATGAGGTTAAGGCAAAGCTTGACGAACTTCTCACAAAGTATGAGCTTAACACAGACGATATGGCATCTGTAAATGAGCAGGTTAAGTACATTGTTGCACTTGAAAAATTCATTGCAGATAACCGTATCGGTGCTTATACAGATACTTTTGAGGACTTGCACGGAATGAAACAGCTTCCGGGTCTTGCAACTCAGGAGGTTATGTCAAAGGGTATCGGCTTTGGTCCCGAGGGCGACTACAAAACAAGTGCTCTTATGGCTGTCCTTTGCAAAATGGCAGAGGGCAGAGAGGGTGCAACTGCTTTCCTTGAGGATTATACCTACGACCTTCCCGAGGGCGAGGAAATTGAGCTTGCTTCACATATGCTTGAGGTCAGCCCCGTTTTTGCCGCTTCAAAACCGAAGATAGAGGTTCATCCTCTTGGTATCGGTGGTAAGGAAGCCCCCGCAAGGCTTGTTTTCGACGGTATCGAGGGCAAGGGTGTTGCAGTATCAATGGTTGATATGGGAGACCGCTTCCGTCTTATCTGTGCTGATATAGAGCTTGTGAAACAGCCTGAACCGATGCCAAAGCTCCCCGTTGCACGTGTTATGTGGAAGATTCTTCCCGATTTCTCCACTGGTGCGGAAAAGTGGATTTATGCAGGCGGAGCACATCACGCCGTTGTTTCAACCGCACTCACGCCCGATGATATCGCACTCTTCGCAAAGCTTACCGATACTGAGGTAGTGTTTATAGGATAAGGTTTCTGTGAATTACAAAAAATAAATATGACACAATAAAGTTGCAGAATGGTCTCCCTGCCTTCGAAGGCGGGGGGACCATTCTTGAAATAAATAGTTGTTTTGGGTGAGTATGTTCGGGTGAATGTACTCACCATTTATTATTTGGTTCGAGCGGAATGGTGGGTGGTTCTCGATGCGACAGCATTGTGGAATCG
>JAZSGZ010000032.1:0-125238 GCA_045532945.1 Acutalibacteraceae bacterium | reverse complement strand
CCAACAGCTTTATTATTTCGTATTTAATATATTCTTTCAATCAATTTATTAAGTTGGTTGTACGCGACAGCATTAAAATAACGGCTTAGCCCCGAAATTCCTCGTTCCTAACTCCTAATTCCTAATTACAATTGCCGCACGCAGTGCCCTATAATTTTGCATTCTTCATTCTGCATTTTGCATTTATTCAGTAACTACACCCTTTTTAAGAATAACATTTGCATAAAGTGCCATTTCTGAGGTTGCAATAATTGCATAAGCCTCTTTTGCACGGTCATAGAAGGCAAAACGCTCAATCTGTGACATTTCGGTTTCACCGTTGTTCTTGTTTACAATATCCTGATACTCTGCCCAGATTGTGGGGGTAGGGTCACCCTTTGTTGTAGCCATAAGCATAACGGGGCTGTCAACATAGGTGTCAAGGGGCATAAGCTTGAGAATGGCATCAAGAAGCTCGGGCACGTTGTGGCCGTCGCAACGGATAAGGCGCTGTGCATTAGATGCGGCAGGGAAATTGCCGTCACCGATTACGATTTCATCACCGTGACCCATTTCATCAAGAATCTTGAGAAGCTCAGGTGAAATAATATTTGGAATTCCTTTTAACATAACAAAAACCTCCGAAAAGTTTAATTATTTTTTCAATTGTCTTATATCTTCACCCTCAAAGGTGATAACCTCAAAGGAGTTAAGGCGTGAAACAACACGCTGACCGTAACGCTCTTCGAGTTCATCAACAGAAAGGTTTGATATTATAATCATAGCTTTACCTGCAAGTATTGCATTGTTTATAAGCTCATTAACCGCTGCCTGTGAAAATGCGGTAGAAAATTCTGCACCAAGGTCATCAATAATTATAAGGTCGTTATTGAACAGCTCTTCCTCAATGCTGTCGGCACTTCTGCCGAAGCGCTCCTTTTCCATCTGCTTAAGGAGACTTCCTGCTGAGGAATAATAAACGCTGTAGCCCCTTTGTGTAAGGCGGTTAAGCACTGCAAGGGCAAGGTGTGTTTTGCCGAGACCTGTGCCACCGCTGAAGAAAAAGCTTCCGCTTCGTGGAGTAAAATTTTCCGCATAGTCCTTGAGCATAGCAAGGCAACCGCCCATATAATCACGGGGCGAGTAGCCTGTACGAGGGTCTTTTTTATCACTGTAATAGCTGATATCAAATGTGCTGAAGGTTGAGCCTGCAAGCATGGGACTGCAAGCCAGCTCGCCAACAGAAAGCTGTTGAAGTAAGGCAAGGTGACACTCACAGAGCTTGCCGTTCAATATACCCGAATCCTTACAAAGCTTACAGGAATAAGGAATATCAAGGTAATCCTCAGGGTAGCCTGCGGCAACAATAAGCTCCTTGCGAGCCTGCTGTGCTTCAAGGTTACGCTTGGCAATGGCGGAAACATCCACGCTCTTTCCCTTGGCACCCACACTCCTGATTACTTCAAGTGCGGCATTTTTCATTTCTTCCTCAATTGTAGCCAGCTCAGGATTTTTGCCGAGAAATTCTTTACGTCGCATATCAGCAAGGCGCTCCGCCTGTTCACGTCTGTTTTTAAGCTCAGCTTCTGCCTTCTGATAAATTATTTCTGAAAATCTCAAGAATTATCCTCCCCTTCTGCATATTTTTTTGCCCAATCAAGGACACTGTTTCTGCCCACCTTATCGGTGGTATATGATTTTTCAACCTTTTTAGGAAGTAATTTTTTCTCTTTTTCCTGTACCTGCTCAGGCTCGGTTATACCCGAAGCAACCCACTTTTTGAGAAGCTTGTTGGCATCGGACAGAGTTTTGTTGCTCTCTGCAAGGGCATAGCGCACAAGTCGGGGTGTACACTCCCAATTCACTGCCCAATCACGCAAGAATTTTGTAATTCTCGGTGTAGGAACTGTGGCATCAAGCCCTGCATCCGCTTTAATTTCGTCATACATTCCCTTTATCTTTTCAAGAGAAAGCAATTCCTTTTCTACAAGGTCAAGGGTATCAATTCCTCTTTTTGCCCAATCCTCTGCCCTTGATTTTATGGCGGCGGATGAGGTCTTCCCCTCACACTTCTGATGCTGTAAAAGGGTAATTATAACCTCGGGAGGAAAGCCGTAGTAGTCATATATCATAAGTATAAGTGCCTGTGTGTCATAACCGAAGGTTCCCAGAATTGTCTGGGCTTCATTGTAGACTATGGTAAGCTCAGGTTCCTCCTTAAGCCTCATCGCTATTTCCCTGGGAGTAGGCTTTTTCACGGGAAGTGTCTTCACCGTAGCGGGTGCAGGCTTTGGTGAGTTGATTTCTCCAACCTCCTCACACGGACTTTTGGCATTTGCGACCGCTTCCTTTGATTTTTCGGAATTACGGGCTGTATCAATCCTTATAACACCGTATGACTGCCAATACATAAGACAATCACCGACCTCACTCTCAGGCAGACCGGTACAAGCGGCAATCTGTTCAGCGCTCTCAGCGCCATCGGGATTTCTGAGAATAAAAAGCAAAACCTTAAAGCTTGCTACGGGAGCAAGCTTTAAGTGTTTATCAATAATATCTGTGGGAACGGCTACTGCGCCGTTAAGGTAATCACAATTTAATTTTATCATATTATTCAGGGAATTTTGCAAGAACGCCCACGGATTTGCCGTTAACGTATTGCGCAATACCTACCATATCAATATTTTTGGAAAGTGTTCTTCCCGCAATAAGGTATCCGCCATTTGGTGACAAGCAGATATCATTTGCACTTTCGTCGTTTGTTCCGCCAAATGAACGAGCCCAGGTAAGCTCACCGTTTTTACTAAATGATGCGATAACAATATCGTCACCGCCACGGGTAGTAATACCCTTAAGGTCACGTGTGGAAGAGTTTGAACAACCCGTTGCAACAAAGGTTCCATCCTCTTTCTCAACAACTGCCACAAGGTCATCGTCATATTGACCGCGGAAAGGCTTTGCAAAGACTACGTCAAGTGAATCCTTGAATTTAATAATATATGCATCGTATCCGCCACGAGAAGAAAGCTCACCGACAAACATACTGTCAGGATTATCCTTATCGGATGAGTTTGATCTGCCGACAACAACAACTCCACCGTCTGCACAGGTAGAAATACCCGTAAAGGCTTCATTGCCGGTACCCGCAATAACAGCAACATCTATATATTTACCATTGCTGTCGAACTTACATACACCACTGTCATTCATACCGACAGCAGGGAAAAGCTCCCCTGATGTAAAATTACCGACAACAAATATGTTGCCCTGTTCGTTTATAGCAACACCCTTGAAGCTGTCGCCGTTACCACCGATAATATTTTTCCAGATAACATTACCGTTGGGGTCATACTTCACAATTGCTGCTGCAGATTTTGCGGCAGGTTTATTGAAGCCTGCGGCATCCTTATCGTTGGAGCCGACAGCTCCGACACAAACAATGTTTCCGTCTTTGTCAAGGTCAGCCGAATAGAACATATCAACTGTACTTGTACCAAAGTTTTTGTGCCAGATTTCATTACCGTTCTTATCAAATTTATATATAGCGGCATCGTAATAGCCATGACCTCTTTTACCGCCTATATCCTTACCGTATCCGACAGCGTAGAACGAGCCGTCGTCACCTACAACAACATCAACAAGGTTTGTATTTCCCCTGCTGCTTCCTATTGCTTTACGCCACTTCACGTTACCGTCATCATCATATTTTGAAATAACGGTATAAGGACTCTGGAAGCCTGTGCTTTTGAACTCTTCCATATTACCGTCCTTTGAGTTTGTAACGTTGAGAGCAATGTAATCACCATTCTTGAAGGCATCAACCGCAGAGAAGAAATCTGCCTGTGTACCGCCTTGTGATGATTTCCAATTGATTTCTGCAGGATCGACTGTAACGGGGTTGCTTGTAAGCTCAACAATTGTGGTAAACACATTTCCCTGATTATCAACAGCAGTATTACCCTTACCGTCTGTAACGGGAACCGCCATTGTACCGAGAACAATATTACCTGTCTGCTGGTTCGGGTCCTGAACTGCCTCAACCTGAGTTGTAACCGTATTACCTTTTTTATCAGTTACCTCTTCACCGTCTTTATCTGTAACAGCAACGGGAATTGTAACCTTCTGCTCCTTGTAAACCACCTTTGTTACAGCCTCGCCGTTCTTATCGGTAACTGCCTTACCGTTAGCATCCGTCACCTTTACAACCTCTGTAAGAGGCTCAAGTGTAACAGGGATACCCTCTGCATCGGTAACCGCTATACCATTATGGTCTGTAACAACAACAAGTTTTGTGTCTGTTGTGCTTACAACCTCTTTTTTTGCGGGTTTGTGATTTTTAAGTACAACTGCAAGCACCACTGCCGCAATAACCATAACAACAATTACGGGGATAATCACAGCCAATTTTTTTGCCTTGGGGCTCATAGGCTTTTTAACCTTCGCAGGTGCAGCAGCTGAAGCTTCACGTTCCTCTGCTTTCTGTTCAGCCTTTTTTTCTGCCATTTCCTCACGGGCAATGAGAACTGCCTTCGGTACATTGTCTGACGGCTTTTTTGTTACACCTTTTTTCCCATCCACCATAGGTGGCGGTGCAGGTCTTTTCACCAGCTGCGGATTTTTGTTTTTGTTTTCGTCCATTATATGACCTCCGATAAAGGGATAAATTTCATTCACATTTCCTCATTATGAGTATATATACTCATTCTACCTTATATTATCACATAGTTCCGTATTTTTCAATTGTAAAATGGTAACAATAATAATTTCATTACATATTACCTAAAAAACAGGTCCGGTTATTATATAATATCAATAATTTTTACAAATTACTCAAAAAAATCATTGAAAACGTAAAATTTATGTGCTAAAATAACAAACTATAGTAGCCAAATTGTATCCAACAACTTTGAGTTACCGTATTCGGGACAGAAAATGTCCTGTTACATAATTATCCGCAATGCTGTCAACAGCATTGTTCAGGGAGGAATTTTTTTGAAAGCATACACTACAGAAAACATCCGTAATGTCGTAATTGCGGGCCACGGCGGCAGAGGTAAAACAACCCTTGCTGAAGCTATGCTTTATATTTCCGGTGCATCTGACAGACTCGGTAAGGTTGCAGACGGCAATACAGTGATGGACTTTGACGCCGAAGAAAAAAAGAGAAAGGTTTCTGTTTCATCAGCGGTTGCTAACCTTGAGTGGAACAATAAGAAGATAAATATCGTTGACACTCCCGGTCTTTTCGACTTTGAGGGTGGCAGAAGTGAAGGTATCCGTGCAGCTGAGGCTATTGTTGTTGTCCTTTCAGCAAGCCACGGTGTTGACGTTGGTGCGGAAAAGGCTCTTCGTGCCGCAGGCAGACGTGGTCTCTCCAAGTTTATCGCTGTTTCAAAATGCGACGGTGAAGACCGCGACTTCTACAAAACTCTTAATGCTTTAAAAGAAAAATACAGCACTGCAATTTGTCCCGTTGTTATCCCATATATGGTTGGCGGTAAGGTTGATTGCTATGTAAACTTCCTTCAGAATAAAGCATTTACTTACGACAACGGCAAGCCCACACAGGTAGATATGCCTTCTGACCCCGTTATCGATGATATTCATGCCGCATTTACAGAGGCTGTTGCTTCTGCAGATGACGAGCTTATGATGAAATTCTTTGAGGGTGAGGAATTCACTCACGATGAAATTGTTGCAGGTCTTTCACAGGGTGTTGCAGATGGTACTGTTGTACCTGTTTA
Source organism: Acutalibacteraceae bacterium (assembly GCA_045532945.1). Taxonomy (GTDB): domain Bacteria; phylum Bacillota; class Clostridia; order Oscillospirales; family Acutalibacteraceae; genus DTU089. The sequence continues at coordinate 119,515 of JAZSGZ010000032.1, read as the reverse complement.
TGCTTGCTCAGGTCTTACAACAGATGCCGTTGACCTTCTTATGAACGGTATCACAAAGCTTGCTCCTGCACCAAAGGGCGAGGCTGACCTTGCTTGTGACCCCAACGGACCTCTTGCAGCAATCTGCTTCAAGACTGTTGCTGACCCCTTTATCGGTAAGATGTCCTTCTTCAAGGTTATTTCAGGTAAGATTACACCTTCTACAAAGGCTTACAATGCCCGTACCGAAGAAGAGGAAAAGATGGGCAAGCTTGTTATGGTTAAAGGCGCAAAGCAGGAAGATGTTACAGAAATCACCGCAGGTGATATAGGTGTTGTTACAAAGCTTTCAGGCTTCAAGACAGGCGATGTAATGTGCGATGCAAAGAATCCTGTTGCACTTGACGGTGTTGACTTCCCTGCTCCCTGCTACTCAATGGCTGTTAACGTTGTTAAGAAGGGTGAAGAGGATAAGGTTGCATCCGGTCTTACAAAGCTTGCTGAGGAAGACGGTGCAATGCTCTTCTATACAAATAAGGAAACCAAGGAACAGGTTATTTCAGGTCTTGGTGAACAGCACCTCGAATCAATTGTTTCCAAGCTTAAGAATAAATTCGGTGTTGAGGTTGAGCTTACCGCTCCACGCGTTGCATACCGTGAGACTATCCGTAAGGTAGTTGACAAGCAGGGCCGTCATAAAAAGCAGTCCGGCGGACACGGTCAGTTCGGTGATGTATGGATTCGTTTCGAGCCTTATATGGGCGAAGAGGATTTCGTATTCACATCTGACGAGGTTGTTGGCGGCGCAGTTCCCAAAAACTTCTTCCCCGCAGTTGAAAAGGGCTTACGCGATTGTATCGCAGGCGGTCTGATTGCAGGATATCCTATGGTAGGTATTAAAGCTTGTCTCCACGACGGTTCATACCACCCTGTTGACTCATCTGAAATGGCATTCAAGATGGCAGCAAGAATCGCATTCAAGGCTGCTATTCCTGAGGCTTCACCTGCAATTCTCGAGCCCGTAGGCACACTTAAGGCTTACGTTCCGGACGATAACCTTGGTGATATTATCGGTGACGTTAACAAACGTCGAGGCAGAGTTCTCGGTATGGGTCCTGCTGAGGAAACACAGACTCAGGAGCTTGTTGCTGAGGTTCCCATGGCAGAAATGAGCGACTTTGCTATTGCACTTCGTTCAGTAACCGCAGGCAGAGGCTATTTCACACTTGACTTTGCACGTTACGAGGACGCTCCGCCCCACATCAAAGAAAAGGTTATTGCAGAAGCAAAGCTTGAGGATGATGACGAATAAGCTACAAAAAGCCCCGAAAATCGGGGCTTTTTTAATTATAAATTTTAAATTTAAATTATAAATTGAGGGGAAGCTTCGCTTCCGAACATTATAATCTCCAACGCAGTTCCGAAACATTTTGCGAAAGCAAAATATATCGCTGCCTTGCAAAGCAAGGCTATGTTCCACGTGGAACAATTCTGTTTTTTACAGATAATAAATTTTGTGTTGAACATTTCTCTGATATATGATATACTTATTATATCTGTACAAAATACACACAGAAGGAGTAGTTTTAATGAATCTGAAACAAAAAGCCTTTGACGGTATCTCCAAGGTTAAAACCTATTGGAAAACACCGATGGCAGGACGCCACATGCCCTTCAAGGAAATTGCCGCATATTCAGGAGGCGGTATCGGTGCCTATATGATTATTACAATGGGCTCAGCTTGCTTGCTTTCCTCAAACAATGTTTTGCTTTCAAGCGCATTGGGTATCGGTGCAACCGATATGTACATAATGTACCTTATTGCTGTTGTTGCAAACATTTTCCTTACAGGCGTCCGCGCAAACATTATTGATAACACAAGAAACAAGGCCGGTAAATACAGACCTTATATTGTAACAATGGCAATACCATCAGCAATTGCCTGTATTTTAACCGTTTGGTTCCCATATAACAACCTTCCTACGTGGTTAGGTGACGGTCAGATTTTTGGTGAAGATATAGCCTATGTTGCAAAGTGCGCTATTGTTATGGTGCTCAACCTGGTTATCCACTTCTTCTATTATTTCTTCTATGATGCATACGAAAATCTTATCCACGTGCTTTCTCCCAACTCACAGGAGCGTGCAGACGTTGCATCAATCAAGAGTGTTGTTTATTCATTTGCTCCCACAGTTGTAAACCTTCTCACTCCCATTATTGCACAGCATCTGTTCCACACAAACACAACAGATATTCGTGTTTATAGATTCCTTTATCCCATCCTTACCGTTCTCGGTATTCTTTTGTGTATTGTCGTTTATAAGCACACAGAGGAAAAAATCGTTCAGGCAAAGACTCACGTTATTCAGATTCGCTTTATTGATGCTCTCAAAGCCGTTGCAAAAAACAAGTATTTCTGGATTATATCACTTGCAGGTTGGTTAGGCTTCCTTGAGTCATCCTTCCTCAATATCCTTTCCTGGCTTTATAACTACGCTGGTGCTTGCTCAGGTACCGAATACGGTATAATCGTTACAGTTTACGGTAATGCATCACTTTGGGGTATGATTCTTGCACCCTTCTGTATCAGAAAATGGGGTAAAAAAGCCGTTCTTATTGCAACCAACGCATTGAACATCCTTTTCATTCTTATGCTTCTACCCTTGGTTAAGGATGTTGCAACCGTTGCGATTTGGCTTGTTATGGGTTGTATGTACCTTAATGCTCTTATGGGCTCCTTCGCACACATTCTCAACCCCTCTGTACAGGCAGATATCCGTGACTATCAGCAGTACAAAACAGGTGAGCGTATCGACGGTATGTTTGCGGCAGTTGCAACAATCGGTACAGTATTAAATCTTATTTTCTCTTCTGTTCTTCCCATTGTTTATGAAAAGAGCGGTATTACAGACGTAAATGCAAAGGTTATTACCTCCAGACCCGAAATTCTTAACCGAATGTTAGGTGACGGTAAAACCGTTGGTGAAATCCTTGCAGACCAGCTTGCAAACGGTCAGGATAACTATTCAAACCCCTACTCTGCACTTTATGACCCCGCAATCCTTACAGACCTTCTCAGACTTCTCATTATCCTTTCTGCATTCGGTGCATTGATGAATGTTATTCCCTACTTCTGGTACGACTTCAACGAAAAGAAGCAGAAATCAGTTGTTCGCGTTCTTAAAATACGCGCAATGTTTGAGGACTACGGAAACGGCGTTCTTGATGACGGAAACCTTGTTGAGACAGTTGATATTATCCGTAATGCCGAGGAAATGGTTAATGCCCAGCCTAAGAAGGTAAGCAAGAAGGACTATAAGTCAATCAAGGATAAAGAAGAAAGAAAGCTTGCTAAGAAAGCATATAAGAAAGCCCTTGAATACAACGAGGAAATCGAAATTGCTAAATTCGTGTGCGACGAGCTTAACAAATTTGAAAGCAAAGCACACACTTACAGCTACAACGAAAGCAAGAAGCTTCTTGAAAAAGGTCTTGCAGGTCTTTATCACATTACACTTGAGGAAATCAATAACGAACTTGCAGAGGCTAAAGCACTTCCCCGTTCAAATGCAGAAGAAAAAGAGCTTCGTAAAATGGCTATTGAAATCGCCAAGAATAAGAAAACAGCATACAATACTATTCAGAAACATTTCAAGGATACAGAGTTTGCACTTCCCAGATACTCTGACCTTCAGAGTATGTATGATGAAGAGGATGCTCTCAATGCAAAGATGAAGGAGCTTAACATCAAAATCAGAGATGCTAAGAAAACCTTCTCAAAAAATACCAACGAAAAGAATGCTAAAGCAGTAAGTCAGCTTAAAGAAAAGGCAAAGAAAACTCAGGCAATTCTTAACACTACACGTAAAGCAATCAAGGCAGAAAGTGACAGACAGGCCCTTCTTTCAAGAGCCGCTAAACCTTACCTTGATGCGAAGAAGGTTGTAGAACAGCATGACAACTACAATCACTATGACGAAATTAATGCTCAGTACGAGGTTTCAAAATCACGCTACGAAGCATACCTTGCAAGAAAAGAAGCAGAAGCCCTCAGAAAGCAAAAAGAAGAGGACGCACTTAATGCAAAAATAAAGGCAGAAAAGGCTGCAAAGAAAAGCAAGAAAAAAGTAAATAAATAAACCTTCAAAAGCTCCGATTTCTCGGAGCTTTTGAAATATAAAATTATTGGACAGCATGCGGCAATTATAATTGCAAATTGCAAGTGGCAAATGGCAAATTAAGGAACGCTACGCGTTGATTATATATAATACTGTCGCAAAAACGAACTCTCCGTAGGTTTTTTACAAACTATCTAAAAGTAATTCGAAGCATTATTATAATGTTCGGAAGCAGAGCTTCCCCGAAATTCACTAAATAAAATAATGATGTTTTGCACTATAAAATGCAAAATGATGTTGTGTCAAAGCACAATGATGTTTTTGTTTCACAAAAATGATGTTATGTTTGCTTTATAATCATTTGCATAGCAAACATCATTGCTTGCAACATCATTACGTAGTAATATCATTTGCCGTCAGGCAAACATAATTGCGCGTTCCGCGCTTGTTCCACGTGGAACACTAAAGTTATACGACAAATGTTATTGTTTTTGTATTATATGCGATAGGATACAGCAAAATATGACTATTTTTTTAATATTTTATTAACTTTAGTTTATTTTTCTTTTTCCGAACATTCCGAAATACATTTTATGATATACTGTCAGCGTACTTGGAAAGGGAGCCGCACCCGAGTACAAGTATTTAGTTCTTTTCAAGAACTAACCCCTCCTCAAGTAAACATGGCGCACAGGGTGTTATACTCGTGTGCCGGGAAATGCATCGGTTGTCCCCTCAGCCGATGCATTTTCTTTTATGAAATCCAAGACTTGTTTCGACGAATATTTTTTCTTTAAAGGTCAATAATTAAATCAAATATTAAAAAGGAGATTTAATTATGGACGAAAAAAACAAGAATAATGCCAACACAAATCCCACCCCCGAAATTCCATCCAACAGTCCCCCTGCGGAAAACAAGCCAATCAGGGCAAATTCACAAAAAGCAAAGAATGACGAGAATAAGAAGCACCGTCAGAGAATGAACGGTGTAAAGATTGCCTATGCCTTTGCCCTGCTTCTTGCTTTCGGCGGCGCACTTGTGGCAAAGCTTACAACGGAAAACTCCCTGGGAAATCTCAACATACCCATTGAAAGCGATTATACTTCAGCTGCTCCGACGATTGTACCCACAACAGCTCTGACAGAACCCTCCGAGCCCGATTTTCAGGTACGTCATAATGTTACAGATGTACCCGATACCCGTGAAGAAGCTACAACAAAAGAAGCTTCGACAACATCAGAAGCAACAACACAGAGTGAGTTTGCCGTTCCATACAAGGATTATTATACTCTGCCGTTAGGAACAGACATTCTGAAGGATTACAGCCCCACAACCCCCTCATATAATTCCACAATGGGTGATTGGCGTACACACGGCGGAGTTGACTTCAAGGGTGCTGACGGCTCACAGATAAAAGCAATAGCCTCAGGAACCGTCACAGATATTTCCGACGACCCCTTATACGGCACGGTAATTACCATTGACCACGGAAATGATGTAATTGCAAAATATTGCGGTCTTAATAAGGATGTTACGGAAGTAAATGAGGGAGACAAGGTCAAAAGCGGTCAGCTCCTGGGCTATCTTGGTGAGATTCCCTGCGAAAAATCAGATGTCAGCCATCTTCACTTTGAAATATACTACAAGGGTGAAAACGTTGACCCCTTAGGACTTATGAATAAATAATCATACTGTTTAACAAAGAAACAAAGGCAAAAAACCTTTGTTTCTTGTTTTTTTTACCAAATAACTTGATTGTTGTTTATGTAAAACTCCAAAAAAACTGACTTTTATTGACATTATCCTTTTTATGCACTAAAATTTACGTGTTATACTATATTTTAAAAAAGGATGATAGTAATGAAAAAAGGCATTATATCAAAGGTGCTTATTATTGCATTTGTTATCGCCTTCGGTGTGCTTTGTGCATGCACAGGCTCAATAACATCTCCCGTAGGCACTCTTTGGTCATTGTTCCCCCCTGTTGTGGCAATCGGTCTTGCTCTTATCACTAAAGAGGTTTATTCATCTCTCTTTATCGGTATTGTAATGGGCGGTCTTCTCTCAACAGGCTTCAACCCCATTCACACAATCGACTCTGTTGTAACAGACGGTATCACATCTGCAGTTTCAGGCAGTGCTGGTATCTTCGCATTCCTTGTAATGCTTGGTATTGTTGTTGCACTACTCAACAAAGCAGGTGGCTCAAAGGCTTTTGGTGACTGGGCAGCAAAGCACGTTAAGACAAAGGTTGGTGCTTCAATCGCAACCTTCCTTTTCGGTGTGCTTATCTTTATTGACGACTACTTCAACTGTCTTACAGTTGGTGCGGTTATGCGCCCCGTTACTGACAAAAACAAGATGTCACGTGCAAAGCTTTCATACATAATTGATGCTACTGCAGCACCTGTTTGTATGATTGCCCCCATTTCGTCCTGGGCAGCAGCAGTTTCAGGCTATGCACCCGACGGACAGGGTATTGCACTTTTCTGTCAGGCAATCCCCTACAACTTCTATTCACTTCTTACATTTGTATTCATCATCGCACTCACACTTATGAAGTTTGACTACGGCCCCATGAAGCTTCACGAGGCTAACGCTCTTAAGGGTGACTTGTTCACATCAGGCACAGAGGTAGGCGAGGATGATACTCCTGCCACAACAAAGGCAAAGGTTATTGACCTTGTGTTCCCCATTATCGTGCTTATTGCAGTTTGCGTATTTTCACTCTTCTACGTTGGCAGATGTATGGGCGAGGAATGGGTATTTGCTTCTGCAAACTATGACAGCTCACTTGGCTTTGTTGATGCATTCTCAAACACAGATGCAACAGTCGGACTTCCCTGGGGCGGTCTTGTAGCACTTCTTGTTACAATTATCTACTTCATCGCTCGTCGCCTTGTTTCCTTTAAGGAAGCTATGGAGTGCATTCCCAAGGGCTTTATTGCAATGGTTCCTGCAATCCTTATTCTTACAATGGCAACATCACTTAAGAATATGACAGGTCTTCTTGATTCAAGCACATTCGTAAGCAACGCTCTTGCAGATGCAGGCGCATTGCAGAACTTCTTACCTGCAATTGTTTTCCTTGTTGCTTGCGGTATTGCATTCTCAACAGGTACATCATGGGGTACATTTGGTATACTTATCCCCATCGTGCTTGCAATCTTCCCTGTTGGCGACACAATGGGCGTTATCTGTATGTCAGCTTGTCTTGCAGGTGCGGTTTGCGGTGACCACTGCTCACCTATTTCCGACACAACAATTATGTCATCTGCAGGTGCACGCTGCGACCACATCAACCACGTTTCAACACAGCTTCCTTATGCGCTTACTGTTGCCGCAATTTCATTTGTAGGCTACATTTTTGCAGGCTTTGTAAACAACTGGATGATTGTTCTCCCCGTAATGGCTGCAGTTACAGTTCTTACACTCTTTGTTATTAAGAAAGCAACTGCTAAGAAGGCGTAATTAAATCTACATAATTTCAGCACTCTATCTTTTATGATAGGGTGCTGTTTTTTATTACCTTTGCATATATCTGTAAAATATGTTATAATATATAAAAATTATTTAAGAGAGAAGAAGATGAACAAAAACTTACGCGAAAGAATAACAAATAAAATCAGAAAATTCAAGCTGAAAAACTTTATAATGCTGACCGTGGCAGGCATAATCAATTCAATTGGTGTTACAATGTTCCTGAGCCCGGTAAATCTGTTTGACAGCGGTATTTCAGGTACCTCAATGCTTTTGTCCTTTGTAACCCCCGAAAAGCTGACCTTATCACTATTCCTTATTGTACTGAACATCCCATTGTTCATATACGGATTTAAAAAGCAGGGTAGTCACTTTACGGTTTATTCAATATATACTGTCACAATATATTCTGTTTGTGCCTGGCTTATAACGGATATATTACCTGTCGACGTGGATTTTGCCTCTCCCCTTGCAGGAACTGATTTGTTGCTTTGTGCCCTTTTCGGCGGAATGATATCGGGTGTGGGCAGCGGTCTTGCAATACGCTTTGGCGGAGCAATGGACGGAATTGAGGTTATGGCGGTAATCTTTGCAAAGAAAATCGGAGTTACCGTTGGAGCTTTCGTAATGGCTTATAACGTTGTGCTGTATGTGATTTGCGGTTTTGTTCTCAAAAGCTGGTTTTTGCCACTTTATTCAATTGTGGCATATATGGCGGCACTTAAAACAGTTGACTACATCGTGGAGGGCTTTGACAGAGCCAAGTGTGCTATGATTATTACCACCAAGCCCGAGGACGTCTGCTCCGAGCTTTCCTATGAATTTGAATCAGGCTCAACGAGGATTGACGTAACAGGCGGTTACTCAAACAAGCCGAAAACAATGGTTTATTTTATAGTCAATCGCTTTCAGGTTGCAAAATTAAAGCAAATTGTACTTGAGGTTGACCCTAAAGCCTACATCACCATAAGCGAAGTGGCTGATGTGTTTAAAAATGAGGATAAGATATAACAATTTTAAATTATAAATTTAAAATGATAAATTAAGGGGCACTTCGTGCCGATCTAATTAGGAATGAGGAATTTCGAAACTGCATTGGCTATTTTATTGCTATCGTATTACATTCTGTTAATCGTTAACTTTTTTGTTTGCGATAGCTTATAATATTCGGAAGCGAAGCTTCCCCGATAATTTTGCATTTTTCATTCTGCATTTTGCATTTTAAAAATCCCCTCGCAGACGCGAGAGGATTTTTTAATTATTTCATCATATTGTTAAGGAAATCTACTGCTGTGCGGATATCCTTTTCGGGGTTGTCGCCAACCTCACGCTCAATTGTAAGGAAGCCGTTGTAGCCGATGTCCTCAAGTGCCTTGAGATACTCCTGCCAGTTAACACTACCCTCACCAAGGGGAACCTCGATAAATGAATCGTCAGTAACGATAACGTCCTTCTTGATTCCGTAAACGATTTCGGGGTCACGGAAGAAAATCTGCTTACCGTCCTTAGCGTGTGTGTGAACAATATATTTCTTAAGGTTATGTACAGCCTTTGCAGGGTCATCTCCCGTAACCATAACAAGGTTTGCAGGGTCAAGGTTTACACCGACACCTGTTGAGTTAAGGCTGTCAAGGAAGCCCTTAAGAACAAGGCTTGTTTCGGGACCTGTTTCAACAGCAAAGTGAGCATCGATTGAATCGGCATACTCAGCAAGCTCAAAGCAAGCCTCCTGCATAATTTTATATCTGTCGTGATTGGGGTCCTCGGGAACAACGCCGATGTGAGTTGTAACAACGTCAGTTTCAAGCTCCTTGGCAAGGTCGAGAATCTTCTTGGAAAAATCAACCCTTTCACGGTTAAGGTCCTTGTGGATGAATCCGCCACCGCCAAGGTCACCGCAAAGTGCGGAAATTACAAGACCGTTTGACTTTACAAGATCAAGAAATTCCTTTCTTTTGTTGCCGACAAGCTCAAGGGGAGACATTTCACCGCTTGTTGCATACACCTGGATACCCTGTGCACCAACCTCAGCAGCTTTTTTAACTGCAGTAGGAATGTCTGTTCTGAAGCTGTTGATAATAACACCTACAGGAAATTTTTTCATAATAAACACCTCTGTGAAAATTTATATATACCTTAAACAAGGCTTAATCACTTATTTTTCCCCTTAACCTTATCCCAATATTCCTTTGCAGCCTGTTCAGTCTTGTTGTCACCGTAAAAGTAATATTGTGTATTTTTAAGAGTGTCGGGCAGATACTGTTGTTCAACCCATCTGTTAGGATAATCGTGTGGGTATTTGTAGAACTGCCCCTTAACAGTTGCATCATCACCGTCAAAGTGCTTGTTCTGAAGCTGACGGGGTATAGGACCGCTTTTTCCTGCGGCAAGGTCGCTCATTGCCGCATTTATGGCATCGTGGGCAGTATTAGATTTCGGTGAATTACATACAAGTATAACCGCGTCTGCAAGGGGGAGCCTTGCCTCAGGCATACCCACCTGCAATGCTATATCCGTTGCCGCCTTGACAATGGGTAAAATCATAGGATATGCAAGCCCCACATCCTCGGCGGCACACACCAAAAGACGACGTATTGCCGAGGTCATATCCCCTGCTTCAATGAGTCTGCCAAGGTAATGTATAGCCGCATCCGGGTCAGAGCCACGCATCGACTTCTGAAAAGCGGACAATATATCATAGTGCTCATCACCCTCACGGTCATAGCGCATTGCACTCTTCTGTGTAAGTGATTTTGCACTTTCAAGGCTTATTATTCTTTTTTCGTTTTCTCCGGGCTTCTTTGCCGCAAGGACACAAAGCTCAACCGCATTAAGCGATTTTCTCACATCACCACCGCAAGCGGTAGCAATATGCATTGAAACTCCGTCCTCAATCTCAAATATCTCGCCTTTCTCTTCCTCAAGCAGATTAAAGCCACGATTTACCGCCTTTTCAACATCCTCGGGTGTAACATATTTAAATTCAAACACCGAAGAACGGCTGAGAATTGCGCTGTAAACATAAAAATAAGGGTTTTCCGTGGTAGAGGCAATAAGAGTGATAGACCCGTTCTCAATATACTCCAGAAGAGTCTGCTGTTGCCTTTTATTGAAATATTGAATCTCGTCCAGGTACAGTAATATCCCGTTAGGTGCCGTAAAAGCATTCAAATCCTCTACAACATCACGTATATCCTGTGTACCTGCGGTGGTACAGTTGAGCTTCCGAAGAGTTCTGTCGGTCTTTTGGGCAATCATACGTGCAAGTGTTGTTTTGCCTGTGCCTGACGGCCCGTAAAATATCATATTGGGTAATTCCCCTGATTCAATAATATTTCTCAGAGGCATTCCCTCGCCTATCAGATGTGTCTGCCCTACAATATCATCAAGGCTTGTAGGGCGGATTCTGTCTGCAAGAGGTGTGTGCATCAAATCACCTTTAAATTTCAAATTCTATGCCGTCAAATGAAACCTCAAAACCCATTCGGGCAGCTACGGGAACAAGATCATCGTAACATAGACCGCCGTTATGTGAAAAGTGGTTTACAATAAACTTTGTTTTATCATTTGCGTTGCTTTTAAGTAATCTTTCCTTAACATCACCACAAGCCTTTATGCCCATATGGTTTGTGTAAGCATCATCATTTAAAATGCAAGTACAGTCAAGTGACACAAGGTCAAAAATTATACCGCTGTTTTCAATATATTCCCAGGTTTCGGGGAGAAAATAGCCTGTATCGTGTGCCCACAAAATAAATTTTCCGTCTTTTTCAATTATGTAAATAACAGGGTCAAGGTGCTTAGCGTGGTCTGCACTGAGGGCGGTAACTTTGTATCCTTCAATATCGTAAGTCCTGAATTTTTCAATAATTTCAAGGCTTACAGCATTTTTATCATCGTGCTTGTCTATATCGAAAAGGCGCTGAATTTCTGTGGAAGAAGCTTTTGTGGAGAATATCCTCAAAGGCTTTTTATTTTTTTCATCCTTAAAGTAAGCATAGCCGTGTATTCTGTACTGAAAATCGTAAGAGTGAAGATGGTCATCATGACCGTGAGTTATGAGGCAGGCTTTAACGGGACGTAAATCAAGCCCGTAATTCAATACGTGCATATATGTATCAGGCGAAAAGTCAATGAGCAAATCATCATTTACAAGCGCCTGTGAGCGCGTGCGGATATTTTTACCGCCAAGCTCACGTGTTTTTTCACACACAGGACAAGAACAGAATAAACCGGGAATACCCTCTGCTGCCGCTGTACCGTAAATTTTAAGTCTCACTGCCCTCACCACATTTCACAATGAATAAAATATTAAACCAAAAACCACTCTGCCATACCAACCAGAACAACTAAAGCAATCGGTAAAACACCGTTTTTCTTGTAAACAAATTTCTTAAGTCCGTCACCCGTAAGACCCTTGCTTATACCCTTGTCAATGCTCTTTGATAGCTTTTTGAAGTATTGTCTGTTACCGAAGATACTCATAAAAAACCTTATTGCATAAAGGACAACCGTAGAGCCGGTAGCAATATAACCTGGTATATGAATATTTTCAAGTGCCTTTATAAGCTCCTGTTGTTTCGGAGTGAGAGTCACATCCTCGTTGGCTTCATACATCGCTATTTTTGTTAAAAATTCGGGATCCTCCTCCATACAGGCAACGCTTGCCTTCACGTACTCCTCGTTGCTGAGTATAAAATATCCCGTAACAGATATAAGTGCAACATAAACTGCAAGAATAATTGCACTGAATTTATACATTTTACGGTAAAGAGTCCAGGCAAGCGGAACAATAAATGCAACAAAATTCCAGGACGGAGCTTTAATTTCCCTGTCCTCAAGCATAAATCTGGGAATATAATATTTCTGATTTTTTCTTACGGCAATTTCATAGAGATATGCCGGCTTACCGTTTATGGAGGTGTTTGAATTTACCTCAATATTGCGGTGAATAGCTAATGTGTCGGAGTAATCCTCATTACTGTCAGCCTGAGATGATGCTGTATCATTTTTTAAAGTTTTGATTTTTTCGGTTTTTTCCCTTGTATAGGTTGATTTAACTTCTTCATCCGTACCGTGTAAGTTTTCATTAAAACATTTTCCGTTTTCATTCCAACAGGTACGGTGATGAGGTGTACCGCATTCGGGACAAAAAACGACATCATCATCCTCTGTAAAATCATTATTGCAAACAGGACAAAAATAGTTTTTCAGTTCCATAAATTTCTCTTTTCTTGTATATAAAATTTCCTTATTTTCCTTATAATTATGCGTTAATTCATTCCATTTTAAATATTACAGTAAATGTAAAAAAAATGCAATAAGAAAAAGGGTAAAAATTATGTATTTTTTGAACATTTTTGTCAGTAATTTTTCTCTGAAAGGTTGATTTACACATACTTGTATGTTATAATTTAATGGCATATATATTGTTTATTTATATACTTATAAATGTAAAAAAAAGTGAAAGATAAAATCAATTTTTGGGGTGAATTTTTTGGATAATGTAAATGAACTCTGGTCTGCTATTTTACAGGAATTAACAGGCTCGGTTTCCACGGCGGTAATGTCCACCTGGATAAAAACATTGACTCCCGTTACATTTGATGATGATACTCTTGTCCTTGAAACATCATCTTCATTCAAAAAAAATATTATAGAAAGCAGATTTCTCGATGAAATAAAAACTGCAACTGAAAAGGCTCTTTGTTTTGAGGCAAATGTTGTAATCACCGTTGAGAATGAAGAGGTACAGCAGGAAGCTCCCGTACCTATGGAAACGGTTCATTATGATGCCAACGGCAACAGATATCCTCATAACAGTATTGAACCCACCTTCCAGAATTTCATTGTAGGCTCAACGAACCAGTTTGCTTATGTTGCTGCACTTGCTGTTGCCAACAATCCCGGAAGTGTACATAACCCCCTTTTCATTTACGGTGAATCGGGTCTTGGTAAAACTCACCTTCTGAAAGCTATCAGAGCAGACCTTCAATCAAAGAAGCCCACAATGAATATACTTTTCACGAGCGGTGAAAATTTCCTTAATGAAATGATTATCCATATGGGCGAGAAAAAAATGTCCGAGTTTCACGATAAATATCGTAATGCGGATATTCTCCTTATGGACGATATTCAATTTATCGGCAAAACAAGTGTTGCGCAGGAAGAATTTTTCTATACCTTTGAGGCACTTATCAATCAGGGAAAACAAATTGTTCTTACATCTGACCGCCCTCCAAAGGATATTCCGACTCTTGAGGAAAGACTCCGTTCAAGATTTGTACAGGGACTTCTTGCCGATATTCAGCCACCGATGTTGGAAACACGTATTGCCATCATCCGTCGTAAGGCTCAGGCTTTCCAGATGAGTATTCCCGATGATGTTGTTGAATTTATTGCAGAGAGACTCAAAAACAACGTTCGTCAGATTGAAGGTGTAGTAAACAAGCTTTACGCTGTTTTCTCCATTGACGGATGTGCGCCGACAATCGGTGTTGCAAATGACATTATCAAGGATATTATTTATTATGCACAGCCCACCGAGGTTACAATAAATAACATAATTGATAAGGTAGCCCGCTCCTTTGGTGTATCACCCGAGGATATCCGCTCCGAAAAGAAGAAAGCAGAGATTTCCCACGCAAGACAATTCGCAATGTATATTATGCGTGAAGTAACTAACCTTACTTATGAGGAAATAGGTGCACAGTTCGGCGGTAAGAAACACTCAACCGTAATTTACTCAATCGAAGCGGCAGAAAGTAAAATGGAAGATAATCCTCAACTCAAGACATCAGTTTATGATATTATGAAGAGTATAAAAGATGAAAGAAATGAATAAAATTCATACTCTTCCGTAACCAAATTAACTGACAAATTAAACACCTATGTAGATAAAGTTTTCTACATTGTAAACAGTGCACCTTACGGACTGTAAATTACTGACAAATTATAAACATCTGACCTGAATAAAAATAAACGGTCCGAAGCCTTGTCCTACGCGACCTTCAGGACAAACTGACAAATTAACATTGTCTACTACTGCTACTGTTTAATATATTATTATTTGCTGAAAAACTAAATTTATTCACCCTTTGGAGGTATTCTTATGAAATTCACTTGTAACACATCCGTTCTTGCAGATGCTTGTAACATAGTTCAGAGAGGTGTTCCTCAGAAAAGTACAATTCCTGCAACTGAAGGTATTTTTATGCAGGCAAAAAATTCACGACTTACACTCACAGGCTATGACCTTGAGGTAGGTATCACAACAATAATCGACTGCTCCGTAGAGCAGGAAGGAAGCGTTGTTCTCAATGCCCGACTTCTTTGCGATATTTTGAGACGTTTACCCTCAGCAGCAGTTACAATCAACGTTGATTCACACAATCTTTGCAAGATTATATCAGGTGAGGCTGAGTTTTCACTTGTCGGTATTCCTGCAAACGACTATCCCGAGCTTCCTACAGTATCCGGCGGTATTCCCTTTGCAATCAAGCAGGGTATTCTACGCGATATGGTAAAGCAGACAATATTTGCTGTTGCGGTACAGGATATCAAGCCTGTTCACAAGGGAATCAAATTTGAGGTTGAGAATAATAATCTCAGACTTATCTCCTGCGACGGCTTCCGTCTTGCAATCAGAAACGAAGCAATTGAATATCCCGGTGAGGATATGACCTTCGTTGTACCTGCAAAAACACTTTCAGAGGTAATTAAGCTTGCCGATGATGACGATTCAAACGTTACACTTTCAATCGGTAAGAAATTTATCCTCTTTGAAATCGGTAATTACAGAATTATTTCCCGTCTGTTAGAGGGTGAGTTCTTTAATTATAAAAATGCTATACCGGCACAGAGCTCAACAACAGCAAGAGTTAACCTTAAGCTTATTCTTGACAGCGTTGAAAGAACCTCACTTCTTATCACAAGCAAAATCAAAAGCCCCATCAGATGCGTTTTTGATGAAAATATGATAAGAATTTCAAGTACAACTGCCCTTGGTGCGGCTAACGACAGAATTCCTGCTTCAATTGAGGGTAAAAGAGTGGAAATCGGCTTCAATAACACCTATCTTACCGATTGTCTGAAAACAGTTGACGTTGATGAAGTAAAAATTGAGCTTTCAAGCCCTGTTTCGCCAATTATAATCAGACCTATTGAGGGTGAAAGCTTCATATTCCTCATTATTCCCATGAGATTAAAGAACGAAAATCTTGTTTAATACAGAAAATAAATAGTTTTGAACACTATTATAAAAGATTGTAGATAATTATGAAAATTAAGGTTAAGGTTGCTCCTAAGGAGCATCAGGAATTTGTTTTAAAAGGTGATTATATAAGACTTGATGACCTTTTAAAAAACGTTGCCGCCGTTCAGACAGGCGGTCACGCAAAAATTGTTATTCAGGATGGCGAAGTTAAAGTTAACGGTGAGGTCTGCACCATGCGCGGCAAAAAAATGCGAAGCGGTGACTATGCCGAGTTTGAAAGAATCATTTATGATGTAAAATAAGGGACCCGGGGGCAGAAATGAAGATTAGTTCTGTTGAATTGAATAATTTTCGTAATATCAGCTCCCTGAGACTTGATGCTGATGACGGTGTAAATGTAATTTACGGTGAAAATGCTCAGGGAAAGACGAATATACTTGAAGGTATATGGCTTTTTACCGGATGCAAAAGCTTTCGCGGTGCAAAGGAATCTGAGCTTGTCCGATTTGATGAAGATTTTGCAAAATTAAAGCTGTGTTTTTCTGATGCAACGCGTAACAAAAATGCAGAATTGACAATTTCACCTAAGGGAAAGCAAATTTTACTCAATGGTGTGCAGTTGAAAAGTACTGCAGAGCTTATAGGTTCATTTTATGCGGTTATTTTCTCCCCCTCTCACCTGTCACTTATTAAGGACGGTCCGCAGGGCAGACGAAAATTCATTGATACCGCACTTTGTCAGTTAAAGCCGTCTTATGCAGAGGTACTTTCAAAATATAAGCATACCTTAATGCAAAGAAATGCACTTTTAAAGGATATTCACCTCAATTCAGGTCTTTATGACCTGCTTGATACCCTTGATATTCAGCTGGCAAGGTTTTCGGGTCAGGTTATACTGCAAAGATTAAAATATATTGATGTTCTGTCAGGCTACAGTAAGGAAATCTATGGCGGAATATCTGAAAATAAGGAAGAAATATCCGTTAAATATTCAAGAAATGACCTTGATTTATCACTTTCTCTTGAGGATTTGTGCAGGATAGAGTCACAAAGACTGACAGCTGCAAGGAAAGAGGATATTCTGAACAGGTCAACTACTGTGGGACCCCACAGGGATGATATTGAGATACTTATAAATAATGTAAGTGCACGATCCTTCGGTTCACAGGGTCAGCAACGGTCCTGTGCCCTTGCCCTTAAGCTTGGTGAATCAGAGATTATAAAAAAGGTTACAGGGGAAAATCCTGTTGCACTCCTTGACGATGTTATGAGTGAGCTTGATGAAAAAAGACAGGACTACGTTCTTAATCATATAAATGACAGGCAGGTATTTCTCACCTGCTGTGACCCTTCACAGGTATTAAGACTGTGCGGAGGCAAATCCTACCTTATAAAAAAGGGTGAGCTTGTCTGATGTTTATACATATAGGCCATGATACCGTTATTATTGAAAAAGAAATAATAGGTATTTTTGATATGGAAAATACCACGGTTATGAAAAAAACACTTGATTATTTAAGCAATGCAGAAAGGTGTAATCAGGTAAGGAACGTTGCACCTTATGAACTGCCGAAATCCTTTATTGTATGTGAAGAACCTTATGGAAAGGTAATTTACATCTCCCCTGTTTCCGTCGGAACAATACTCAGACGTATTGAAAATGCAAGGAAAACAGGTTTTAACCAGTAAATATATAGTTATATACATTTATTTTGAATCTTCTACGGAGGTCATCATTTTGGAAGAAATTATTAAAACGGAAGAGGAGCTTCGCCAGGAGGCTCTGGAAAACGACATCGTAATCAATGATGAGGATTCCATTGATACTCAGGTAACAGAAAAGTACGATGCAAGTGCCATTCAGGTTCTTGAAGGACTCGAGGCTGTAAGAAAGCGTCCGGGTATGTACATCGGCTCAACAGGACCAAAGGGTCTCCATCACCTTGTCTATGAGATTGTTGACAACTCAATAGACGAGGCTTTGGCAGGTTTCTGTACTCATATTGAGGTTGAAATTCTGCCCGGAGACATAATCACCGTTCGTGATAACGGACGTGGTATTCCCGTTGGTATCAATGAGCAACAGGGCTTGCCTGCTGTTACGGTTGTTCTGACCGTGCTCCACGCAGGTGGTAAGTTCGGCGGCAGCGGATACAAGGTATCAGGCGGTCTTCACGGTGTTGGTTCTTCAGTTGTAAATGCTCTTTCCGAGTGGTTTGAGGTTGAGGTTTCACAGGACGGCCACGTTCACTATCAAAGATTTGAGAGAGGTAATCCCACTTGTGACCTTAAGGTTATTGGCGATACTGAGGAAACAGGTACTCTTATCCGTTTTAAGGCAGACCCTGAAATTTTTACAGAAACCACAATTTATGAATATGAAGTTCTTGAAAGACGTCTGAGAGAGCAGGCATTCCTTAATGCAGGACTTTCAATTTCACTTACCGATAAGCGTGACCCCGAAAATATAACAGAACAAATCCATTGCTACGAGGGCGGTATCAGCTCATTTGTTGAGTTTGAAACAAAGAAAAGAGGTCTTACTCCCTTACACGAGAATCCCATCCACTTCTCGGCGGTAAGCGGTGACCGTGAGGCTAACATTGCGCTTATGTACAATGACAGCTACAATGACCTTGTGCTCAGCTTTGCAAACAACGTGCGTACAATTGATGGCGGTACTCACGAAAACGGCTTCAAAACCGCACTTACAAGAGTATTTAATGATTACGGCAGAAAATATAAGCTCCTTAAGGACAACGACAAGAACCTTTCCGGTGATGATGTTCGTGAGGGACTTACAGTTGTTATCAGCGTAAAGCTTACAGAAGCACAGTTTGAAGGACAGACAAAGGGTAAATTAGGTAACACCGACATTACTCCCCTTGTTTCAAAGTGTGTTTACGAAAAGCTCAGTACTTATTTTGAGGAAAATCCCACCGAGGCAAAGGCAATCTTCAACAAAGCCCTTGATGCTTCAAGAGCACGTGAGGCTGCACGTAAAGCAAGAGACAGCGCCCGAAAATCCGTGCTTAAGAGCAATTCACTCCCCGGTAAGCTTGCTGATTGTATTGATAAGGATGCCACAAAGACAGAAATCTATATCGTCGAGGGTGATTCTGCGGGTGGTTCTGCAAAGGCAGGCCGTGACAGAATGATTCAGGCAATCCTTCCTCTTTGGGGTAAGATGCTTAACGTTGAGAAAGCGCGAGTTGATAAGGTTATCGGTAACGATAAGCTTACACCCGTTGTGCTTGCTCTCGGTACAGGTATCGGTGAGGATTTTGATATAAACAAGCTCCGTTATGATAAAATAATTATTATGGCCGATGCCGACGTTGACGGTGCTCACATCAGAACACTTCTTCTCACCTTCTTCTTCCGCTATATGCCCGAGCTTATAAAACAGGGTCACGTGTATCTTGCACAGCCTCCGCTTTTCAGACTCAGTAAGAGCAACAAGCATCATTATGCATATACTGACGAGGAGCGTGACCAGATTATGGAGCAGTTAGGCTCAGGCTTCTCCATCCAGAGATATAAGGGTCTTGGTGAAATGGACCCTGAACAGCTTTGGGAAACAACAATGAACCCCGAAACAAGACTTATGCTTCGTGTTACCATTGAGGATGCTGAGGCTGCAGATGAAACCTTCTCAATCCTTATGGGTGATAAGGTTGAGCCCCGTCGTGAGTTCATTGAGAAAAACGCTAAATTCGTTAAGAATCTTGATATTTAAGAAAGGGAGGATTATAAAATGGACGAATTCAATGAAAAAGCTGAAGGCGTGACTCAGGGCGTCAATAATCTTCCTGACCCTTATGCTAACCAGAAAATTATAAATGTTGAAATCAACAAGGAAGTAAGAACAGCATTCCTTGATTATTCAATGTCTGTTATCACTGCCCGTGCACTCCCTGACGTGCGCGACGGTCTTAAGCCCGTTCACAGGCGTATTCTTTATACTATGTATGAGAACAGCCTTTATCCCGACAAGCCTCACCGTAAGTGTGCAGACACAGTCGGTTCTGTTCTCGGTAGATACCATCCGCACGGTGACGCATCTGTTTACGATGCAATGGTACGTCTTGCACAGGATTTCTCAATGAGATATATGCTCGTTGACGGTCACGGTAACTTCGGTTCAATCGACGGTGACCCACCTGCTGCATACCGTTACACAGAGTCACGTATGAGCAAAATGTCACTTGAAATGCTCACGGATATTGAAAAAAATACTGTTGACTTTGTTCCCAACTACGACGACCGACTCAAGGAGCCTGTTGTTTTACCCTCACGCTTTCCAAACCTTCTTGTTAACGGCTCACAGGGTATTGCTGTCGGTATGGCAACAAACATTCCCCCACATAATCTTGGTGAGGTTTGCGGAGCAATTGAATGCCTTATTGATAACCCCGAGTCAGAGCTTGAGGACCTTATGGAGCATATTCAGGGTCCTGACTTTCCCACAGGTGGTATCATTATGGGCAGGGCAGGCATCAGAGCTGCTTATGCCACAGGCCGTGCAAAGGTAATTGTCCGTGCAAAGACAGATATCGTTGAGACAAAGAACGGCAAATTTAAAATTATTGTTACAGAAATTCCTTATATGGTAAATAAGGCAAGGCTTATTGAGTCCATTGCTGACCTTGCCAAGGAAAAAAGGGTGGAAGGAATTGATGATATCAATGACTATTCATCTGATAAAACAGGTATGCACATTGAGATTGAGCTCAAGCGTGATGCAAATCCTCAGGTTGTGCTCAACAAGCTGTTCTCATATACTCAGCTTCAGTCAACCTGCGGTGTAATTTTACTTGCACTTGACGAGGGTCAGCCCAAAATCCTTACTCTTAAGGAGATTTTACAGAAATATATTGACCATCAGTGCGAAATTATCGTCAGAAGAACACAGTTTGACCTTAAAAAGGCAAAGGAAAGGGCACATATTCTTGACGGTCTTGCTAAGGCAATCGACATTGTTGACGAAATTATTGCCACAATCCGTGCTTGTAAGGGCGGTCAGGCAGAAGCAAAGACTGCCATTATGGAGAAATTTGACTTTGACGACGTTCAGGCGGCAGCAATCGTTGCATTCCGCTTAGGTCAGTTGGCAGGTCTTGAAATTCTTAAAATCACTAACGAGCTCAATGAATTGAGAGAAAAAATCAAGGATTTTGAGGAAATTCTCGCATCACACAGCCGTGTCCTTGACATTGTCAAGACAGAGCTTAAGGCAATCAGCGATAAATATAGCGATGCCCGCCGTACATCCATTGAAAATGTAAGCGGTGAGGTTGATATTGAGGACCTTATCCCCGAGGAAAAGTGTGTTTACACATATACACACAGAGGATATATCAAGCGTCAGCCTGTTGATATATTCTCAACACAAAACAGAGGCGGACGAGGCGTTAAGGGTATGTCCCGAACAGAGGATGACTATGCGGAAACAATGTTCGTGGCATCATCACACGATTTCATTATGTTCTACACCACACGCGGCAGAGCATATAAGCTTAAGGGATATGAAATACCCGAGGGCAGCAGGACAAGTAAGGGTACAAACATTGTTAATATTCTTCCCCTTGAAAATGATGAGAAGATTTCTGCAATGATTCAGTTGCCTAAGGATGACGAGGGTATGTACCTTTGTATGGCAACCCGTAAGGGTCTTATCAAGCGTTCATCACTTGATATTTATCGCAACACCCGTCGTAACGGTATTATTGCGGTCAGCCTTCGTGAGGACGACGAGCTTGCCTGGGTTAAGCTTACATCAGGTAACGACAATCTCCTTGTTGCCACTAAGAAGGGTATGTGTATCTGCTTCAATGAAAACGATGCACGTCCTCTTGGCAGAACTGCAAGCGGTGTTAAGGCTATCACTCTCAATGAGGGCGACGAGGTCGTAGGTATGGCGATTATGGGTGAGGGCGGTAAGCTCCTTACCGTAAGTGAAACAGGCTACGGCAGAATCAGCGAAAACAGTAATTACCGTGTTCAGTCACGTGGCGGTAAGGGTCTCAAAAACTATCACGTTACAAAGTACGGCGACATTGCTGCTATCAGCACTATTGATGAGGAAGAGGATATTATCCTCATTTCACAGGACGGTATTATCATCAGAATTCCTGCAAGTGCGGTGAGAGTATGTGCACGTCCCTCAAAGGGTGTGCGTGTAATGAGATTGGGCGAGGGTGACAAGGTTGTTACACTTTCCACAACAGAACACGATGAAGAACAAGTTAACGGTACTGTTGAGGATGATGGTACTGCCAATGAAGGCGAAGGAGATACATCAGGTGATGAGCCGGATGTAAAGGATGTTAACGAAACTGTAGACAATACCACGGAGGAATAATTTATGTCTGACAGAAATAATCGTAACGACGACCTTCAGGATTATCTTGACCTGTTGGAAGCATATTCGCAAAAGAGTAAAAACGGTTACGAGGTACTCAGAGCGCAGGAAAACAAAAAAATCAAAGAAGAGGATATACTATCCGTTGGTGAGGATGACGTTTATAATTTATATGAAACGGATGAACAGCCTGATGCCGAGGATATTTATACCTTAGAGAGTGATGATACAAGGGTTGAAACAGATTACAGCTTTTATAATGATGATGCCAATTATTATAATGTAAATCAAAGCCCTGAGCAGATTGTCGAAAAAGAAAAAAATCCCTTCAAAAGATTATCAAACTGGTTCAACAATCTGCCGATAAAGAAAAAGATTGTTGTGAGTTCAATTGCAATATTCCTTGCATTTGTAATTACTCTTACTTCTGTTGTCGGAATCTTCCTTTACAGTAAGGTTGACAAAATGGTTGACGGTAAAGAAATGCAGGAATTGGATCAGGTTTATCAGGACCCTGTTTTTGATGAAATCGAGGTAGATATCGGTTCTGCAGGCTTTAAGCAGGCTCTTATTGACTGGGCAACAACCAATAACGACAAGCATATATCAAGCAAGAACGTAATTAACGTTCTGCTTATCGGTGCAGACAGCCGAAAGGGAACAAACTCGGGTAACACTGATGTTATGATGCTTTTGTCACTTAATAAAAAGACCAAGAAAATCACTATTGCATCATTCCTGAGAGACAGCTATCTCTACGTTAAGGGCGATAACCACGATTACTGTACAAAGCTCAATGCGGCTTTCAGTATGGGTGGTCCCGAATGTCTTATTCAGACTATTGAAAATAACTATAAGATAAAAATTGATAATTATGTTATGGTTAATTTTAAGACCTTTGAAAAGATTATTGACGAAATGGGTGGTGTTGAAGTCCCTAAGGTTGAACAATTTGAGTCGGATTACAACGTTAAAAAGCACGGTATTCCGTTGCCTGTCGGTGAAAATGTAACACTTGACGGTGCCGAGGCACTTTGCTTTGTCCGCAACAGAAGCTGTTACGGTGAGGGTGATATCCGCAGAAGCCAGAATCAGCGTATTGTTGTTAACAGTATTATGGATAAGGTTAAAAGTGCTTCAGTAAGTGACCTCAATAAATACATAGACATACTTATGCCACAGGTTATGACAGGCTTTACCAAGGGTGAGATTATTACACTCGGAACAAAGGCAATTATGGGCGGTTGGGCAGGCTACGAGCGTAGTTCAATCCAGGTTCCGGACGATGATAACTGCCAGCAGGGTAGTGCAAATATGTGGATATGGGTAGTTGATTACCACCAGGCTGCACACGATTTGCAAATGGCTCTTTACGGAAAGTCAAACATTAACCTTGAAGAGGGCAGAACAACTCTTATTGACGTTTACAACGGTGCAAGCTATGACAGCTCATCAGATGACGATGATGTGGATGTCGGAGATAATACTGCCGATGACGACGATTCATCCTATGATGATAATGATTACAATAACGGTGATTATAATGATGAGCCCGAAACACAGGATAATTCCGGTGATAATCAGACCGGCGGCGAAACAGAAAATAACAGTAATAACGACACAACCGTAAGTCCGCCTGAGCCCACAGAAAACAGCGGTGACAACGGCTCAGATAATGAAGGCTCGGGAGCAGGGGATAGCGGTTCATCGGGCGACAACAGCTCATCTGATGTAGGCACGGACAACGGTAGCTCGGGTGACACGGGCTCTGCTGATAATGGCTCCGATAATAGCGGAGAAAATTATCCCGAGCCTGTTATTGAGGAATAATTATGGCAAGACAAAATAAAGAATACGTTAAAAAACGTAAAAGCTATTACGGTTTTGCTCGTTATTATCCCGGTAAAATAGGATCAAAAAGCTATGCTATCGGTGACAGCGTTTCACAGAAAAAGCGTGATACAATCCGAGGTATAATAATTGCAATACTTATTATACTGCTTTTTGTAGCAACCTTTGTAATCACTTCGGTTGGTTATGAAATTGCCGAAAGACCGGCAAAGGAATGCAGAGTGCAAAATGCAGAATGCAGAATTATCGGGCACTGCGTGCGGCATTATAATTTGGAGTTAGGAATTAGAAATTAGGAATTTCGGGGCTACGCCGTTATTTTAATGCTGTCGCAAAAAAACTAAAAGTTTGATAGAACAAAAAAGTTGATGTGTGGTCTACCTCTCTGTTTGAGAGAGGGGGACCACCTTTTTGTTAAATTGATGTTTGGTTTTAATGCTTAAGCGTGTGTTTGATTGTGTGTAAAAACAATGCTTGTCGGGTGGTGGAGAGTTCCCGATACGAAGTATCGTGGAAACGAAGTTTCCATTGGTGATTTACTGTATGTATCGGCTATTTATTTACGAACAATAAATATAATGTTTCATATTTCATTTTTATAGACATTCAGTATATTACCGTTGAATCTTACGATTCAAAACGCTTTGCGTTGGAACTCTCCACCGCCCGTCAAGCTTTATATATAACATTAAATATTCACTCGTTTGCTACTTGATTTGTATAATAAAATAAATGTAAGGCGGTCCCCCTCTCTTAAACCAGAGAGGTAGACCGCCAACAAATTTTTTGTTTCGTTATTAGTTTTATATGCAATTAGTAAGGCTTCGCGTTACTCTTACTTTATTATAATCGCAACGTAGTTCCGAAATTGCTAATTCCTCATTCCTCATTCCTGATTATAATCCGCGCTTGCGCCCTTTAATTTTGCATTCTGCATTCTGCATTTTGCATTTAAAAAAGACACTCCGAGCGGAGTGTCTTTTAGTAGTTTATAATCAGTCTTCGTCGCAGCAACCGCAATCGCAATCGCAGTCACAATCATCAAAGTCAATGTCGAGCTCAAGCTTTTCACCACAGCCGGGGCACTCAATAACTTCTTCATCAAGCATCTCGTCGTCGAGGAGAATTTCCTCACCGCAGAGGGGACATTCAACCTCATAAAGCTCGTCGTCGTCACAACAGCAATCGCAATCGTCATCGAACATATCTTCGTCGTCAAAGATGTATTCCTCGAGCTCGTCAAGGTCCTCGTCAATAGCATCAACAAGGTCTTCAACTGCGCTGAGATCCTCATCAATATCGGTTACTGTGAGAGCCATATCCTCAAGAATATCAAACATTGCTTCGAAGATTTTTGCTTCCTTTGAATTTTTATCAAGGTCAAGACCTTCTGCAAGACCTTTGAGATATGCAACTTTTTCTGTAAGTGTCATGGTAGTGACCTCCTGAAAAATTAATTTTTAATTTGATTATGCTCTTGAAAGGTATTCGCCTGTTCTTGTGTCGATGTTGATTTCTTCACCTTCATCAATGAAAAGGGGAACCTTGATTTCTGCACCGGTCTCAAGAGTAGCGGGTTTTGTAGCGTTAGTAGCTGTGTTACCTGCAAAGCCGGGATCAGTCTGTGTAACCTTAAGAGTTACGAATGTAGGGGGTTCAACACCGAAAACGTTACCCTTGTATGAGAGAATCTTACAAGTCATATTTTCCTTAACGAACTTGAAGTTGTCGCTGAGGTTTGATGAGTCAACGGGAATCATCTCATAGCTTTCGGGGTCCATAAAGTAGTAGAGACCGCCATCCTCATAAGAGAATTCCATATCCTTTCTCTCAATGTATGCTGTCGGATATTTGTCTGTGGGGCTGAATGTTTTTTCAACAACGCTGCCGTTGATTACGTCTCTGATTTTTGTACGTACAAAAGCTGCGCCCTTACCGGGTTTAACGTGCTGGAACTCAATGATTGAGTAAACCTTGCCGTCCATTTCAAATGTAACGCCGTTTTTAAAATCGCCTGCTGTTACCATAAATAAAATCCTCCAAATATGAATTCATATTTTAACATAATAATTTTATACTAATTCGGCATTATTTTCAAGTCTTTTTTACATTTTGCTTGTCAAATGCCTTGATTTTACCAAAGTTTATTCCTCTTTGTCTGCAGTAAGGTCTATACCAAGCTCCTCAAGCTGAAGTGCATCGACTCTTGAGGGACATTCTGTCATAGGCTCACTTGCATTCTGTACCTTGGGGAATGCAATAACATCACGGAGTGAATCAACTCTGAGAAGCTGCATAATAAGTCTGTCAAGACCGATTCCCATACCACCGTGAGGAGGTGGACCGAATTTGAAGGCATCAAGAAGATAGCCGAATTTCTGCTGTGCTTCCTCGTCTGAAAGTCCAAGGAGCTTGAAGATTCTGTCCTGAAGGTCAGAGTCGGTAATTCGGATTGAACCGGATGAAAGCTCAACACCGTTGAGAACAAGGTCATAAGCCTCTGCACGAACAGATGCCTTGTCTGTTTCAAGGTAAGGAAGGCACTCGGGGAGAGGTGATGTGAAGGGATGGTGCATTGCAACGAACTGCTGAGTATCCTCATCCCAATCGAAGAAGGGGAATTCAACAATCCAAAGGAGATTGAAGCCGTCACCGATGATGTCAAGCTTCTTTGCTGCCTCGTTACGGATTGAACCCAGAGTTGAAAGCACGGAGGAGTTCTTTGTGTCAGCAATAATGAACACAACGTCGCCCTTTTCCGCTCCTGCACGCTCAAGGATAGCGTTCATTTCGTCTTCTGTCATAAACTTTGCAAAGCTTGATGCAATACCGTCGTCGGTAAGTCTTATCCAGGCAAGACCCTTAGCACCGATACCGCGTGCAAACTCTGTTAATTTGTCAACCTCTTTACGGGTATATGTGTTTACGGCACCCTTTGCAGTAATACCTCGTACTGAGCCACCGCCTGAAACTGCACCTGAGAATACACCGAAGCCGCAATCCTTGACAATATCGGTAAGGTCGAAAATCTCCATACCGAAGCGTGTGTCGGGCTTGTCCGAGCCGTAGCGCTCCATTGCTTCCTTATAAGTAAGGCGGGGAAGGGGAAGGGGAATTTCAACACCGAGAGCCTCTTTGAAAACTCTTGCGATGTAGCCTTCACCGATTGAAAGCACATCTTCCATTGTTACGAAAGACATTTCAAGGTCAATCTGTGTAAATTCGGGCTGTCTGTCGGCACGAAGGTCCTCGTCACGGAAGCAACGTGCAATCTGCATATAGCGGTCAAAGCCTGCAACCATAGAAAGCTGCTTATAAAGCTGAGGTGACTGGGGAAGAGCATAGAATGAGCCCTGGTGAATACGGCTGGGAACGAGGAAGTCACGTGCACCCTCGGGTGTGGACTTGATGAGCATAGGTGTTTCAATCTCAATAAAGCCGTTTTCGTCAAAGTAGTCACGGGTAATCTTGGTTACCTTATGACGGAAGAGAATGTTCTGCTGAAGGTCAGGTCTGCGAAGGTCAAGGTAACGGTATTTGAGCCTTGTAAGCTCGGCAGTCTGACAGTTTTCAACTATATCAAAGGGGGGAGTTTCACTCTTGGAGAGAACTCGTAAATCCTTAACATCAATTTCTATGTCGCCTGTGGGAATTTCGCTGTTCTTTGAGGAGCGCTCACGAACAACACCCTTTGCCATAAGTACATATTCACTACGTACGCTGAATGCCTTTTCAAAAATATCCTTTGCTGTATTTTCATCAAATGCAAGCTGAACTATACCTGTTCTGTCACGTAAATCAATAAAAATAAGTGCGCCGAGGTCACGCTGCTTTGCAACCCAACCGCAAACGGTTACTTCCTCACCGATGTTCTCGGCACGGAGTTCACCGCAATAAACGGTTCTTTTGAGTCCGTTCATATTATCCATATCTGTCAATCCTTTCTAAGAGTGGGTAAAGCGTATCCGAATCAGATTTTGAGATAGTCTTTTCCACTCATATGTCGTTAAAATACTCGCTAATCCGACAGGATTAGCTGCGTTTTTGCCTCATCTGAGTGAAAAATACTTAACCACAAAATTCTTCGACCTTAAATGGATGAGGGTTCGAGAAATTTTGTTCGTATTTGACTGCAGATAGGCTGGCGCCTTTCAAAGGCAAATCGGGCAAAAGTGCCGAAACCTCGCCATTTAAGGCTGTTTCGGATACGCTTTGCCCACTCTAAGGAAAATTACTTAATATTTACCTTATTTTTAATAAGGCTTGTAATGGGCACATTGAGAATAAGTGCACCTGCAAGGCTTAAAATGATGCCTGTAAGATTCTGACTAAAAATTACATCTTCACCAAGCGTACGTACGGTCTGCGGAATATTAGTTGTAACAGAAACATTAGTTTCCGTCAGCACAACACCCATCGGAAGAGCATCACCGATAGCATTTGAAAGAGTGAAAATCACCCAGATGCTTACAAAAGTTACAACAACTGCACCAAAGTTACCTAACTTTGAGAATGGCGTAACATTAGAAAGGGTAATTCCAAGATAAATGCACTGCACCGCCAGAAGTATGAGTACTGCAAAGACTGATGTGTAAATTGCAACAATCACAAAAACAACTGAAAACGAAGGTGCACCAAAGAGAGATAAAAGCTCTGCGGCGGCTTCAATTTCGCTGCCGAAACGCTTGTCCACCTGTGAAACCCACAAAAACATTGAGCCAATCATAAGTGAGAATACTGTAAAAATCCAGATAAGACCCGAAACAGTCTTTGACCACACCAAATCACGTGTTTTGGCAGGAATTGTGAGTGTCAGATAACCTGCTCTTCCGAAAACAGTTTTTGAAAAAAGCATTGAAACGGCAATAACCATAACAATACAGGCAAAGACAAGCACCAGGAAAACAAGAAGTCCGGAGAGTGCGCTGAGCATATCGTTCTTGGTAACGGTTGCAAAAATCTCCGCAACCGTGCAGATAATGGCAAGACACAAGAGAATGACATTTACTGAGTGCCATTGTGCTTTGAGGTCGTTTTTAAGAAGCTTACCAAACATTGCTGAAAACCTCCTTGAAAACATCTTCAATATGTTTGCCGTCCTTTGTAATCTCGGCAACGCTGTCATTGAGAAGCACCTTACCACCACCGATAAACAGAGCGTGAGTGAAAACTGACTCAAGGTCGTTTATAAGGTGTGTTGAGATGAGAAGTGTTGATTTCTGAGCATAGTTCTGCATAATGAAATCAAGGATAGAGGACCTTGTAGCAGGGTCAACACCACCCATAGGCTCGTCCAGAATGTAAAGGTCTGCCTCACGTGACATAACAAGGGAGAGAAGGAGCTTTTCCTGCATACCCTTTGACATTGTTTTGGACTTCTGCTTAAGGTTAAGACCAAAGCGGTTCAGCATATCAAGAGCCTTTTCCTTGTCAAAGTCTGCATAGAAGTCGGCAAAGTAATTGACTGCATCAATGTTTCGCATCCAGTCGTGAACAAAGGTCTGCTCAGGAAGATATGCAGTAATAGCCTTTGTCTTTTCGCCCGGTGTTTTGCCGTCAATGAGTACCTGACCCTTATAGTCGTGAATAAGACCTGTCAGAATTTTCATAAGTGTGGTTTTACCGCAGCCGTTTGGACCGAACAAACCGATAACCTCACCCTTGGGAAGGTCAAAGGATATGTCGTTGAGTACGGTGTGTGAGCCGTAAGCCTTGGTAAGACCGTCAACAGTTATAATTGACATTTAACAGCCTCCTGTTAAAGTATGTAAATGAATTTAACCGAAAATTCACTAATTATATATTTTACACTTTATTTTACTTATAGTCAACTAAATATGGGTAAAAAATAACACCCCGAGCGCCTCGGGGTGTCGGAAATCTGAAAATTAGTGGAGTAAGCCGTCGTAGAAGCTTGCAAATGTGTCAAGAACTGAGCTTACATCGTACTCAACAAGTGAGCCCTCAATTGAATCAAGAATTATTTTTAAATCAAGACCTTCAAAAAGATTGAAGAGAATACCGAGAATTGAATCCATTGATTTTCGCCTCCTTAAGCGCTTATTATATATTATAAAAATATCACAGATTTAAAAATTTGTCAATGCTTTATTTTTCTGAAGCTTCACGGTTTGCAAGTACTTGATTGTGAATATCGTCCTTTGTTTTGCCTGTCAGCTTATAGAAGAAGAAGGGCACACCTGCAAGGAACATCATAATACCGTGGAATATTGTGTAGAAGAAGAGCATCATAATCTTTGTTTCAAGGCTCTGTGCAGGCTCGGGAACAGCATCTGTAGGCTGAACATAGCCGATGATTGAGCCCTCGCCGTAAAGAATCTTGGGTGAAAGTGCTGATGCAATCGTACCGCTTATCATTGTACCGATACCGATAACAAAGGGGAGTGCAGCGTCAAGTCGCTTACCCTTTGTCTGGAGCTCGATTGATTCAAGCACGTCTGCCTGGAACATTGAGGGCAGAAGATTAGATGCACCGAACTGAAGACCGATAAGGAACAGGAAGATAATGAAGACTATCTGCAAAGCAGGAGTTTCAGTCTTGAAGTAAGCGTAGCCGACTGCGAACGCGGCTGTGTTTGCAATAATTGAGTAAATGCCTGATGCAATGTAAAGCACCTTTGCATTGAATTTTTTAAGAAGGAAGTTGATAACGAGCATACCTACTGCAGTACCGATACCCGTGGGCAGACCGAATAAAAGGAATTTACTTGTGGAGCCAAGGAGAGCTGCAGCAAGGAAAACGCCCATATATGTAGCAATCTGACGGAAGTTTTTAAGAGTTTCGCTGATGATGATTACCCAGGCGTACTTGTTCTTTATAACGTCAACAAATCCGACAAGGGGGTTTTTCTTCTCTTTAGTATATTCAATACGTTCTTTAATGAAACGCATACCCATAAGAGTGATAATTGTACCAACCACACAGATAAGTGCTGTTGAAACAACAAACAGCATAGCCTTATCCTTAATGAAAAGACCGATAACAAGCGTAACCACAAGGGGAGCAGAGTTACCGATTGCACTTGAAATACTGCGGAAGGAGATAACCTTGTCACGCTCCTTATTGTCAGGGGACATAACAAAGGATACAAGATTAATTGCATTACCAAAGCTACAGCAAGCGCCGTGAAGCAGTCCTATTGTGAGAAGGTAAATCATCAGAAGTGCGCCTGTAAGACCCTTGGGTGTAACAAACATAAGAAGTGTAACAATGCCCATAGGAATTGCAATTGCGTTTACAATGGGAACAAATTTACCCTTTTTTGTAATCTTATGGTTGTCAATAACCATTGCGTAGAAGAAGCTGAGCACAAAGCCCGCAACACTCAAAAATGAGTTGTAGAAGGATGTCTGATCCTCAGTAAGGAGAAGAACATTGACAAGGTAGTCCTGCCTGTAAGAACCGACAATACCTGTCATCATAGTGTAGAAGAAAATTGCTGCAAGATAGAAAATAAATTCGTTGGTTGCAACGTATCCTCCGTTTTTCTGCTTGATAGCGTTACTCAAAAAATCACGTCCTCATATATTTATGTATACAACATATAAAAATGTTAGCATATTCAGTCTGTTTAGTCAACTGCTAAACCAACCTGTCGAGCTCTTCCTCGGTAATTTCAATAACCTTGCCGTGCTTAAAGCCATAGGGGAAGGAATAGCCTTCTGTCAGACGAGTAAAATTACTGTTGCCGGGGGCAGGGCTTACAAAGGGTACATAGCCCATTTTCTCCTTCTCACAGCCGAAGAAGTCCAGCATAAGGCACCATCTGCCGTCGGGTAAGGTGTAGGTTGTGGGACCCTCGTATGAACCCGGATTATGAATTTCCTTACACATATATTCCTCAAATGCCTTATCGTGTGAGTACGGTCCATACAGCCTATCGGATGTGGCGTGCATATTCATAGGCGGATTTGAGGAGTTTTTGTAAAACAGATGATATGTGCTGCCGATCTTTGTAATGTGTGAGTCAAGAATTTCGTTATCCTTAGTGAAAAACAGCTTCGGCTCCGAAAAGGCTTCAAAATCTTTTGTAACAGAGCAGTAAATCGACATATGAGTGTAATTGTCCTCTTTTACCGTGCTGCCCCAATGTATAAGGTATTCTTCATTCTCCTCATCAAAGAAAACCTCGGGTGCCCACATACAACCAAAATCATCTCTGCCGAAATACTGTAGCTTTTGTTCTGAAAAATCAACAAGGTCAGGCGTTTTCCATATACAAAGAGCCTTACTGCCGTGACTGTTAATGTTTTTCCAATCAAGGTTAAGGTTTTCATCATAACGGTTGGCGACACAAAGGTCAGTTGTAATAATTACAAAGCCACCTGTGTGAAGGCGCACAATTTCAATATCACGACAGCCTTTTTCTCCGAGGGTACTCATAAGAACCGGATTACCGTTATTTACCTTTTCCCAATTAAGCCCGTCACGGCTTACGGAAAAATATACTGCCTCACCCTCCGGAGTAAGCTTTTCCTTGAAATGAACAAATAAGTACGGCACCTTATTCCCCCTATATTTTCATATAGATAAATTATATCACATAAATTTATCATAATAATACAGAAAAAGCAAAATAATAAAATAAATATCGGAAATGTATATTGAGTGTACTCTGACAGGATACATAAATAAACAAAAAAATGTATTTTTTTACATTTTTTGTATTTATTTTGACAAAAGTGTTGACAAATGGTTAGTCAAGGTATATTATGTAAACAACACAATGACAAATGGTTAGTCAAATTCTCGGGAGGCAATAAATTTGGCAGAGTATAAACTTACAGAACAGCAGAAGGAAATGATAAGCGTTCTTTCACAGGCACTTCCTTTTCTGAGAAAGGACCTGGGTGTATCACAAACGGAGCTTGCCGATAAGGTTGGTGTCAGTCGACAGATGATATCACTTATTGAGCGTGGTCTCCAGCCAATGACCTGGACCTTATTTCTTGCAATTGTTTTCTTTTTCAAATGTAATAATGATTTTGAAAAAGGAAACAAAAAGGTTGTTCAGAAATATCCCAATGTTGTGGAGAAGATTTTGCTTCTTGAATACGAAATGAGCAAATCAGAGGAGGAGAATTGGTGAAATGATAGTAAACCTTATCAAATCAAATGAAATGTTCAGTATCACCTTACCTGAAAAGGTAAAGGGACAGTATTGGATAAAGGATTTGGATGATAACGGCAAATCCCGGCAGATAATAAGCATTGAAGCTGTGGATGAGCGTTGGGTAGTCAAGAGCAACAAGCTGGTTTCCTTTGTGGCGAGCGACGGTAATGAGGTCAAGAGCTTTACCCTCGATGACAATATGTTCTATTATTTGAAGATAAAGGGAACCAATGAAAAGGCTCTCCTCAGTACCGAGGCAATCGAGGAAACCCGACAGACGCTCAAAAAGGTTGTTTCTCTCCATCCTGATTCATATACAATCGGTAAGAGTGCTGATAATAATATCTGCTTCGATAATTCCTTTGTTTCAGGTCACCACGCGGTGCTGTCATTTGACGGAACAAGCTGGGCGATACTCGATGAAAACAGCACAAACGGTACATATGTCAACGGCTACAGAATCCGCAATCAGGTTCTCAAGCCCGGTGACTACATATATATAATAGGTTTAAAAATAATAGTCGGTAAGGATTTCATTGCTATCAATAATCCTGACGGCAAGGTAAAAATCAAATCCGAGTCCCTGGGAGTTTACAAACGACAGGAGATATCGGCAAATGCGGGACAGGAGCTTGAAATCCCCGAAAAAAACTTCTTTTTCCGTTCTCCCCGCTTTCATCGTGAAATAAAGAGCGAGGTTATCAAGATTGACCCACCGCCACAGCGACAGACCGATGACGGAACACCAATCGCAATGGTACTCGGTCCTTCCCTTACAATGGGTACAACCGCTGTATTCACAGGTCTGTTCACCGTTTTCAACGTTATTTCAAACGGCGGCGAAATAAGACAGGCAATACCGTCTCTCATAATGGCAATCGGTATGATGTTCGGTACACTTATCTGGCCCGTTATCACAAAGACTCACGAGAAGAACCGCAAGGAAAAGCGGGAGTTTGACAGACAGAATAAATATCAGGTATATCTTAAAAACCTGAGTCAGAAATTCAGGCACATCGGCAAAAAGCAGAGCGAAATCCTCTATGAAAATATGATTTGTCAGGATGACTGTGCAAACCGCATACTCAACAGGAGCACAAATCTGTGGGAGAGGGTAATCGGTCAGGGTGATTTCCTTAATCTGAGACTTGGTATCGGTGATTTACCAATGGATGTCAAGGTTGAGTATCAGGAAAAGAAATTCAGCCTGGATGAGGACAATCTTCAGGATCTGATGCTTGAGCTTGCCGAAGAGCCAAAGGTTCTTACCTCGGTTCCCATTTCACTCAATGTTACCGAGAATCCCGTTATCGGTATTTACGGTGACCTTAATCAGACAGAAAATATGATTAAGGGCTGGCTTCTGCAGATGTTTGCACTTCACAGCTACGATGAGCTTAAGATTATGCTCATTGCGGACGAGGACGAGGCAAAGCACTTTGATTTTGTTAAATTCATTCCCCACTTCTGGAGCGATGATAAAACAACAAGATTTTTCGCAACCAATCAGGAGGAGGTAAAGGAGCTTTCCGCTTACATCGAGAAAAACATTATCCCGCGAAAGCAGGAGCGTGACACGGTTCTTTCTCCCTATTACGTAATTATTTGCCTTAACCGTAGCCTTCCGAAGAAATGCGAAGCACTCCAACAGCTTCTTAAGGAAGAGGAAAAGCACGGGGTAAGCCTTATTTACAGCGCACTTGAGCTTAAGGATTTACCCAAAGAAGCAAAAACTATCATCAATGCAAACGATACATATTCCTGTATGTACGATAAGGATGATACCTCGGGCGAGCGCACAATATTTGCAGTCGACAAAGCATATACTGAGCTGATTGATGAAATTGCTTACACACTTGCGAATACGGAGCTTGACATTGCAGAGCAGAATTATATACTGCCGTCAATGCTTACCTTCCTTGAAATGTTCGGTGTAAGTAAGGTTGAGCACCTTAACTCACTTACCAGGTGGCGTGAAAATACAGCAACCAAATCCTTGCAGACACCTGTTGGTGTTGATATTTACGGCGACAGCTTCAAGCTTGACCTTCACGAGAAATTCCACGGACCTCACGGTCTTGTGGCAGGTATGACAGGCTCGGGTAAATCAGAGTTTATTATCACATACATTCTTTCACTGGCAGTCAATTACCATCCGGATGAGGTTTCATTTATCCTTATTGACTATAAGGGTGGCGGTCTTGCAGGTGCATTTGAGGACAAAGAAAGAGGAATAAAGCTTCCTCACCTTGCAGGTACCATTACAAACCTTGACGGTGCTGCAGTTACAAGGTCGCTTATTTCAATACAGAGTGAATTAAGGCGTCGTCAGGCAATATTCAACAAGGCGCGTAAGATATCCAATGAGGGTACAATGGATATCTACAAATACCAACAGCTTTACCGTGATAAGGTTGTTGACGAGCCGGTACCGCATCTGTTCATCATATCCGATGAGTTTGCAGAGCTTAAAGCTCAGCAGCCGGAGTTTATGGATCAGCTTATCAGTACGGCTCGTATCGGTCGAAGCCTCGGTGTGCATCTTATCCTTGCCACACAGAAGCCTAACGGTGTTGTTAATGACCAGATATGGAGTAACAGTAAATTCAGAGTTTGTCTCAAGGTTCAGGATAAGGCTGACAGTATGGATATGATTAAGCGTATCGATGCCGCTGAGCTTTCTCAGACAGGTCGCTTCTATCTGCAGGTTGGCTTTAATGAGCTGTTTGCTCTCGGTCAGTCGGCATGGTGCGGTGCTGAATATCAGCCCACAGAAACAGTTGAAAAGAAAAAGGATTCAAGCGTTCAGGTTATTGACAATATCGGGCATACCACAATGAATGTAAATCCCGATATCAAGAGAATAAACACAGGCAGTAAAGTCAAGCAGATAGTTGCGATTGTAAAATATCTGTCCGACCTTGCCGTGGAAGAAAACGTGTCTGTAAGACCCTTGTGGCTTGAACCCATATCACCCGATATATTCATTGATAATCTTGAAACAAAATACGGAGTATCGTCCAGGGGTACCGTGCTCAACCCCATTGTGGGTGAATATGATGATCCCTTCAATCAGCGACAGGATGTTCTTACAGTTCCCTTTACAGCAGAAGGTAACTGTCTGCTCTACGGCGCCCCAGGTAATGGTAAGAGCACATTCGTTTCATCGCTTATTTATTCACTTATTAAAAATCACACACCCGAAGAAGTGAATATGTACATAATGGACTTCGGCTCAGAAACTCTCAGGATGTTTGAGAAAGCGCCTCATGTAGGCGGAGTAATTACTTCAGCTGACGAGGAGAAAACAGTCAACCTGTTCAAAATGCTTGAAACAGAGCTTGAAAAACGAAAGGCTTTGTTCTCCGACTTCGGCGGTGACTACCAAAGCTACTGCAGAAGCGGAAAAGAGAAATTACCTAATATCGTAGTTTTTATTCACAACTTCTCAAACTTCATCGAGCAGTATGATGAAATGGGTGACACCTTCTCCATTCTTGCACGTGACGGTGTGAAGTACGGCATTTACTTTATGGTTACTGCTACAGGTGTGGGTGCAGTCCGTTACAGATATCAGCAGAATTTCAAAACAATGCTTACACTTCAGCTTAATGATGCTTCCGACTACTCAATGGTTGTCGGTAAGACAGAGGGCGTATTACCCTCTAAGTTCAGGGGCAGAGGCCTTGTGAATCAGGGCAAGGTATATGAATTCCAGACAGCACGGGCTACACCGGCTGAGGATTCTATGGAGTTCATCAGAAATTACTGTAAAAAGCTTGCCGAGGGTACAGAGCTCCGTGCGAAGCAGATTCCCACCTTGCCTGCAAAGGTTACTTACGAGTACGTTGCACCGTACATCACAAATCTCAGAAATATACCTGTGGGTATCAATAAGGCGGATTTGAGTGTAGCGGGTGTAAACCTTGAGGGAAGAGTAATTTTCCCCGTTGCATCACAGGATATTCACGATTGCACAGGCTTTGCTTCGGCAATGTACAGGATAAGCTCAAGGCTTGCTGATACAAAGCTTCTTGACTATGCACAGCTCCTTACAGATGAAGAGGTAAACTTCTCTGAGGAGGTAAGGGCATTGTTTGATGAGATGGTTCTCAGAAACAATACCTACAAGGATGCAGGAATGGATGTTGAGTCACTTAAGGACTTCAGTCACAGAGTTTATGTAATAACGGGTATCGGCAATCTTATTAATTCTCTTTCACCTGAGGATAAGGATAAGCTTGTTACCTTGCTCGAAAAGGCAGAGGTTATTTACAAAATACACTTTGTTCTCATTGATTCCCTTGCAAGGTTCAACGAGTCACAATATGAGCCCTGGTTCAAAAAGCATATTTCCTCCACAGAGGGTATATGGGTCGGTGACGGTGTAGTTGACCAGTATCTTGTAAGACCCTCAAAGGTTACGCGTGAAATGTACGAGGAAATCGGCAGTGATTATGCTTACCTTGTTTCACGTGGCAGGAGCAGTCTTATTAAAATAATCAATGACAACAATTACGGGGAGGTCTGATGATGGATAAGGTTATGGTAGAGGTTTACGTACCTATTCTGGGCAGAACCTTTGATATGCTTCTTCCCTTACATTCTAAAATGAGTGAGGTTCTCGGTCTTGTTATAAAGGCTGTTACGGAAATGTCCAACGGTCAGTTTATTTCAAACGAAACCACCACTCTTTCCCGTCGCACCGACGGTGCTATTCTCAATATTAACTTATCGGTTTATGAGTTGGGCATTTGCAACGGCTCAAAGCTGATGTTAGTATAAATTAAATTCATAAAAAATTTTTAAGGAGGTCATTTATATGGCAACAATTAAAGTTACTGCTGGCGAGCTTGATGTAGCAGCAGGCGAAATCCACGGTTTAGCAGGTGAGTACCAGACAAACTACAACAATCTTTTCACAACAATTGATACCTCTCTTTCTACATGGACATCTGAGGATAAAACAGCATTTATCAACCAGATTAACGGCTTCAAGGATGATTTCGAGAGAATGCATGAGCTTATGGAAACATATGCACGCTTCCTTGAAAAGAGTGCAGAGGCATACCGCACAACACAGCAGAACGTAATTAACAGAGCACAGTCACTTACTAACTGATTATATTATAGGAGGAATTTAAAATGGCATCAGGTACAATTAATGTTAAGCTTAGTGATTTAACAGCTACAGCGCAAAAGGTAGATACAATTAACAACGATCTTTATCAGTTCCTTAAGAACTTCCAGCAGAAGATTGATATGCTTGATGATGCATCATGGCAGAGCGAAGGTTCACAGAAAATCGTAGCAGCTATTAACGAGCTTGCACCCAGCTTTGACAAATACAAACAGATTATTGAAAGCTATGCAACCTTCCTCAGAAAGACAGCAGAGGAATATAGAGCAAACGAAGACGCTATTATGACAAACGCAGACAACATCGCTGCAAACCAGTTCAAATAAGATTTATTTTATTAACTTTGCGTGCGGGCAAACAGCTTGTCCGCACGCCTGAACTCGAAAACAATAACAGTTTTACTGTTTTTATATAGATATAAAAAATGTGTGAGGGATAGATATGAAAAGATTTTTAGCGCTTTTATTGGCGTTAGTAATGATCACCTGTACATTTACTTCATGTACAGATAGTTATTTCCGTTTTGATGATGAAATAATGGTTACCCGTGGTAAATGGCTTGAAGCATTGGCAGAATCCTTCGGTCTTACAATGTATCAGCAGAGTGAACCATATTTTGCAGATATCAATGCAGAGCATCCCCTCTTTATGTATGCTCAGTCTGCTTGTGAGTGGGCGGTTCTTGATGCAGAAAAGGATAGTTTCTATCCCGATGATGTTGCGTCACTTGAATTTGCAATTTCAACTGCTGTTTATGCCGTTGACCCTGAGCTTAATATTGAAGAGGGCGGAGACAGATTCGATGCAGCAATGGACTATGCCCTTCAGAATGGTATTGCTCCCCAGGGTGTTGATTATCAGTCAGATGCAACTCCCGAGCAATGCAAGGAAATTCTTGCTGCTGCACAGGACGCATATCTTAATAAAAAGATTACACCCTCACTTGATGTTGACTATGCAGATACTGCAGTTGACCTTCGTGAGGAAGAAGAGGTAGAGGTTGAAACAGTAAGTGAAATAACCTACGATGCTGAGGGTGAAGTAGTCGGCGAGGGTAAATATGCTGTTGAAGGCAGCAAAGCTCCCAAGGTTGGCGAAATTCTTATTCTCCCCGGTACTCAGGAAAATCCCGACGGTGTGGCAGTTAAGGTTACAGGGGTAACAGTAAACGCTGACGGTACATATGAAATCACCACAACACAGCCCGAGCTTTATGAAGTTATTGAAGAGGTTGATATTGCAGGTAGTGTTGCTCCCGAGGCAGATGAGCTTATTCCTATGGATGGCGTTACAATCAATTCTGTTTCAACAGCAACAGGTGTATCAATTGATGATTTCCAGGAAGCAGAGATTGACTTCCTTGGCGGTGCAGAGGATTACGGATTTACAGGACTTGGCACCAAAGAGGTGAAAAAAAGTAATGAGGCTGATCCCGTTGATATTTCTTGCTCTGTTGCGCTTGAAGGAAACCATAAGGGCGAGATTAAGCCCAGCGCAAACTTTGAGTCAGGTCTTTTATCTCTTGAAGCTGCTTTTGAGGAGGGCAAGGGTCTTGAAAAGGATGTCCTTGACCTTATGAAGGAAACAGGTGTTACTCCCAGCAAAAAGGATATGAGCGAAAGAGCCTATAAGGATACTACACAGGCTATTCAGGATTATAAGGACGAAAAAATTACATACTATGACCTGAAGGAAGCTCTTGAAAAAGAGAAAAAAAGCAAGGATCAGGGTGAGCCTGAAAAGAAGACCAAGTTTGAAGCAGGCTGGAAGGTTAGCGGTACATTTGCCGTAAAGAATCTTTATGCAGACCTTGATATGAAGTTTAAAACACGTGAGCTATTTGGTCTTGATACAGGTATTCCTAAGAGCTTTGATAAATTCGTATTCAAGCTTAACTATGATGTTGAAAAAAGCGTCAAGGTTGAAGGTAACCTGAAGGGCGAGCTTACTCTTATAAAAGCACCTATAAATTGCTATGGTGTTGGCTCAGTAACTATTGAGGTTAAGCTTGTTGCAGCCTTGAATGGTGAGGTTGAAATCAAGGTTAGCGTGGGCGCAACTGATAAAATCGAGCTTGTTAACGGCAAATTCAAGAGTACTTCCAGCCCAAGAAGCTCATATGAGTTTGCAATCAGAGCTTCATTCACTTTTGGTCCCAATCTCTCTGTTACAATTGCAATCCTCGGTATTCCGATTATCGATGTGGGTGCAACAGCAAAGCTCCTTATTGAAGGTGAGGGCAAGATTAAATATAGCACAGATTATACGGAAACAGGCAAATCTTTGGCAATTGAAAGAAAAACTGTTCTATCCTATGGAGTGCAGATGTATCTGCCGCTGTTGACGATAGAGGTTGGTGCAAGCAAAAAAACCCTAGCAAACAAGTTTGGTCTGACAGCAGAATTCGAGGTTAAGGGCAAGGAAGATCTTAAGCCTATTGAACTTGTTAAGCCTAAAGAGTATGTTATCTGGTCAGATGTTGAAACCTTGGAAATTGGTGAACCTGTTACTGATGAAGAAGGAACAATAATCGACTATAAATATATCGGAGATAAGCAGGTTGAGTCCGGTGTATATAAGATAACTCTTGATATAGGTGGAAAAGGCGAAGTAAAAGCAGATATACCTGACGGATATAAGATGTCAGACATTATATGGACATCAAATGACCCGTCAATTGCAACCGTTTCAGGCACAACTGTTACAGCAGTATCAAGCGGTTCTACCCTTATTATCGGTAAGACTACAGATGGCAAGCATACCATTTCCTGTGCAGTTACAGTAAACTGATTCTGAAGATTTCCAAACCACTCCTTCGGGGTGGTTTGGAAGTGTCATACATAATTTAAGAAAGAAGAGATTCACTATGCATTTCGAGTTTGTTATAGGCTACATTATGATGGGCATCATCATTGCCCTTCTTGCAGGTGCAATTGTATTGTTACTTAAGATTAAAAAGGGGTTGCAGAACGGTGTTCCCGCAAGAAAACAGCAGTCGCCTGTTTCAACCTACGATACACCCCCCAGGGACAACACAACAATTGTTCTGTGTAAAAAGTGCGGTACTCATTATCCTGCGGCACAGCGTGTGTGCCCTAAGTGTGGTACTGTTTGTCACTAAAAAGTTTTTTAAGGGGTTAGGTTATGGCTGACATAAGTTCAACAAATCTTAACAGAGCCAACAAGGAAGCGGTGCTCAATGTGTACTCCTACCTTGCGGATAAAGCGGATGTGAGGGACGGAGCAACCTTCAGCGAGGTTGTCAGCGCTCTTGAAAAGAAAAGCGGAGGCTTCAATGATGCCGAGAAGGGTCAGTTGTCTGTTCTTCAGAACGCAATAAACTCCGACAAATCGTTGGGCAAGCTCGTAATTGGTGATCAGATTAAGACAGGCTCAGGATTAAATGCCTGCACCTTTACTGACAGCAAGGGTAATGTCTCCGTTGTTTTCCGCGGTACGGGTGACGGTGAATGGATTGATAACGGTGAGGGACTTACCGGTGTGCCGGAAGCTAATAATTACCATACTTATGATTCACACGGGAATATAGTCAGCACCAAAACCGTAGCCAATGACTATGCAAGTGACCAGCAGGCAGATGCACTTAATTGGTTTAACAAGACCGCCGCCAAAAACGGATGGGATAAATCTACCCCCATTACCGTTTCGGGTCACTCAAAGGGTGGTAACAAGGCGCAGTTTATAACAATGAAGTCAGACCTTGTTGACCGATGCTACAGCTTTGACGGTCAGGGCTTTTCACCTGAGGCAATCAAGCAGTTCAAAAGTGAGTTAGGTCCTGATTTTGAAAAATACCGTCACAAAATGTACAGCCTTTCTGCAGATAATGACTATGTAAACGTGCTGGGAAACCGACTTGTGCCGTCAGAGAATACATACTTTTTTGAAAGTCGGCCTGTAGGTATCAATGTGCAGAATTATCATTGTATGGAAACAATGCTCGATAAAAACGGCAGACTGAATATGCAGGTTGAACAGGGTATTTTATCAAACTATGTTCAGAGCACCTGTGATGACATTATGGATATGCCGCCTTCATTACGCAAGAACGTAACATTGGGTGTTATGAATGTTTGTCAGGAATTTCTCGGTGAGGGCACACCTGTTAACGGTGATAAGGTAGATTTCCTTACACTTGCTGTAGGAATTGCTACCGCAGGGTTACTTATCAGTGATACCGCTGAACGTACGGTAATACAGGCAATAGCCAAAAACTGGGCTGATAAACATAAAAGAATTATTGCAGAAAGCGGAATTGTATCCAAGGCAGAGTCAATGGTGGTAAGCTTTGCGGAATTAGCGTTTGTTTCTCCGTTTATTGCCTTTGTTGATAAAAAATCCGATTATAAGGACAGTATTTTATCTGCAATATCATATTTTGACCGTGGCATACGTGATGCAAGCTCAAAAATCCACGCATCGTTGCAGGGCTTTTTCAAAACGGTTTACAACAACGTTTCCGCTTTCTTTGCCAAGAGCTACAATGTCAAGCGTGAGAACGTATATTCCGATTCTGTTGTGAAGATAAATACCTCGGTTTTCTATAATATGAGCAATGACGTAAGGCTTGCCTCTACGATTATTGAGGAAGTGCAGATACGACTTCAGGAGCTTTATAACGTTGTGGGTCTTCAGGATATTTATAACATACTTGAAATGCCCTTCTTTGATAATTATAAAAAGCTTCTTGCAAACAACCGCCGTTATCTTACGGATACGGCAAACGAATTTGAAAGTGCGGAAAATGCCGTAAATAATTTGTTTTAGGAGGGTGCAGTATGGATGCCAATACAGAAAATGAGCTTTATGAAATAAAGCGACGTCTGGGAACTGCTGCAGCTATACTTAATGACGTGGCATACAACGTACAGCGTTATTCAAAGGGTGTAGGCGGTGAAAGGTGTGCTTACAGTATTACAAGCATAGCAAACCAGACCACTAACATCAAAAGAAGACTTGAAAATATGGATACGGAAACGGTTACCGAGGGCTTCGTTCCTCCCGAAGGAGCATAATTATGATTAAGATAGATACAAGTTTAGTCAGAATGTCTGCTTCACAGATTGATACATATAACAGCGAATGTGACAGAAAGCTCAGGGAGCTGTGCAACAGCGTGAACAGATTGGGTAATTCCTGGAACAGCTCTGCGGCAGAAAAAAGCAGATATGCCT
The DNA here is from genome assembly GCA_045532945.1 of Acutalibacteraceae bacterium. GTDB lineage: Bacteria > Bacillota > Clostridia > Oscillospirales > Acutalibacteraceae > DTU089. The sequence continues at coordinate 76,038 of JAZSGZ010000032.1, read as the reverse complement.
TCAGAAAAATCGAAAGCACCTGTTACGAGGGTGAAAACGAAGTCAGGGATATTGTCCGTTATCTGCACAATGTTGTGGGTGTCAGCTATGAAACGGTGGAAGCCTCCATATCAACGGCGGCAGAGGAATTCAGATAAGAGGTAAGCTATGGCAAATATATCGGTTAATCTTTTACAAATTGCAGAAACAGCCGATGCGGTTGATTCATATATTCTTGCAAAAAATAAAAGCTTGCGTAACATCGACAGGGAAATTGGGTCTATGGCAGCCTTCTGGCAGGGACCTGATTATGCCACATTTCTTAATTCATGGAAAAATATCAGAAACAGAAATTCTGCATCTCAGCGAAGCGTTAAATCTCTGGAGAATTATGCTTCGGCATTGAGAAAATCAGTTTCAATTTACCGCAACACACAGAACAGAGCTAAAAACAGAGCTGTTTCACTTTGCAAATATTAAAGAGGTTTTTATGAAGTATAATTTATCTGTTTCTCAGTATTCTCACATAGGGTCACGCCCTGTAAATGAAGATTCTGTCAGCATAACTCGTACTGACCGGGGCAGTTGCTTTGTTCTTTGCGACGGATTGGGCGGTCACGGTATGGGTGATGTTGCATCATCCACCGTGTGTGAAAGCTTTGGTGAGGATTTTTCCTCTGCGACGGAGGTAAGTGAATTTATTGAGCCTGCATTTCTTAAGGCTCAGGACAGACTTTTGTGTAAGCAAGCAGAGCTTCACGCAAAAATGAAAATGAAAACAACAGCAACCGTACTTGTTACGGATGATAAAAAAGCCTATATAGGTCATGTAGGCGATTCGCGTTTATATATATTCAGAAAAAACAAGGTCTTTTTCAGAACCCTTGACCACAGCGTACCGCAGATGCTTGTTATGTCAGGCGAAATCAAGGAAAGTGATATAAGAAATCATCCTGACAGAAATATGCTTCTCAGGGTTATGGGTGTAGAGTGGAGCACTCCTCTTTATGAGTTGCACAAGCCTGTAGCTCTCAGGAAGTGCAATGCTTTTCTGCTTTGCTCCGACGGCTTCTGGGAGCTTATCACCGAGGATGAGATGTGCGCTCTCCTTAAGGAGTCAGGGGACGTTACGGAGTGGCTTGATAAGATGAAGGCAATTGTAATTGAAAGAGGAGCCTTTAAAAATTCAGATAATAATACTGCAATTGCAGTATGGGTTGAGTGAATCAACAAGGAGTTGATGATATGTCGGAAAATCCGGGAGGTATAGTAACCAAGCAAAATAATACCTTTGAGATGAGCCTGTTGTCGGTTATCGGTGACAGAACAGAGCAACAGGATTCATTCGGATATAAGGTTGAGCAGAATGACGGAATAGTTGTTGTGTGTGACGGTATGGGCGGACACGACGGCGGACAGACTGCAAGCTCACTGACCGTAAACAAGGTTCTGGAGTTTGTCCGCGAAGGAATACCCCTGCCGACACAGGATTTGCTTCGGTCAATGGCAATCGAGTCGGACAAGGTGGTTTCAGCTCTCACCTTTGGTGACGGCAGTCCTCTTAATGCCGGAAGCACACTGGCGGCAGTTGTAATCAAGGATATGAATCTGTATTGGATTTCCGTAGGTGACAGCCGTATTTATCTTAAAAGAGGTCAGGAATTTCTGAAGGTAACAAATGACCATAACTATCTTCTTGCCCTTGACGAGGGACTTGAAACGGGCGAAATATCACCGCAACAGTACACAAATGAGCTGTTCCGCAGCGAAGCACTCATCAGCTATATCGGTTTAGGTAATATTCAGCTTATGGATTATAGCGAATCTCCCTTGAAGCTGTATAAGGACGACCTTATAATAGTGATGACGGACGGTCTTTACAAGCTTGTGTCCGATGAGCAGATGTTTTCAATCTCCCAATCTGTGGGAGACCTTACAGAGCTTGTGAAGGTGTTTGATGAAACGGCACAGAACAAGGCAACAATCAATTCAATTAATCGCGACAATATGACTGTCGCTGTTATAAAAATCAGATAAAGGAGCTATTTACTATGAATGTTATAAAATGTCTCAACGGTCACTTTTTTGATGGTGATTCTTTTGCGGTATGTCCTCATTGCGGAGCTAATCCGGAGTTTTCGGGGAACGTTGCCGGTCAGAATGTGGGCTATGAGCCTCCGAAGCCTGAAAAAAAGAAGGGCGGACTTTTCGGTAAGAAGAAAAAACAGCAGGAGGCATATGCTCCTGTAAATAATCCTGTATACGCAGGAAATGACGGTTACAACGGATATAATAATCAACAGTATGTTCCCGCAGAGAACGAGTATAATAATGCACCGGCGGGAACTCCCTCAACCCTGGACTTCTGGCAGACCACTCCCGTACAACAGCCCAATGCTCAGTACAATCCTGCTCAGCAGCCTGAATATTACGCAACCCCAAAGACAGTTTATCCCGAGTATAATGCTAATCAGCAGTATGTACAACAGAGTACACCTGTAACAACTACAACAGATGCTCCTCCCATTGAGGAAGCACCGGTTCAGGAGACAACTCCTGTTATTGAACAGCCTGCAGAGGTAAAGGCAGAGGTTTTGGAACAGCCTGAGGTTCCCGTAGCAGAGGAAGTACCCCAGCCTGCTGTACCTGTAGCCGAGCCTGTTGTGGAGGCACAGCCTGTTACTCCCGTGGTTGAGCCTGTTGCTCCTGTGATTGAAGAAGTATCACAGGCAGAAGAAAGCCTTAAGGATGCCATTAAAAAAGCTTCCGTAAACCCCGAGGGTACAACAATGGGCTTCTTCAGTCTCGGTAATGCTGTTACATCACAGAGCACAAATGTACCTGAAACAGACCCCGTTGTGGGCTGGCTTGTGTGTGTAAAGGGCAGACATATCGGCGAAAGTTTCAATATACTTTCTGCCCGTAACTCCATAGGCAGAAATGAAACAAACAGAATTGTTCTCAGCAAGGACAGCGGTGTTTCAAGGGAAAAGCACGCCTGGATTGTATATGAGCCCAAGCAGAAGATATTTTACCTTCAGCCCGGTGAGAGCAGCGGTCTTACATATCTTAACGATGAAAACATTATGGTATCAAAGGTTCTCACTGCCCGCGACAGAATTGAATTGGGCGAAAGTGCATTTATTTTCGTTCCGCTTTGCGGAGATGGTTTCTCCTGGGAAGATTATATAAAATAAGGAGCCGTAAGTTATGAAAAGGTGTTTTTCATGCTTTAAAGAATATTACGATTCATTTGACGTTTGCCCTCATTGCGGTTCTGTCTTTATGAGAGCTCCCAAGGAGCCTGTTCACCTTTATCCCGGAACGGTTCTTGCAGGGAGATACATAATTGGTGAAACAGTCGGTTCCGGTGGCTTCGGTATCATATATAAAGCCTGGGACGTAAAGCTTGAGATTATAGTTGCGGTTAAGGAATTCTTCCCTGCACGTCTTGTAACGCGTGCCGAAGGTTTGAAAAATCTGATTGTCAGCAGAAAGGCACAGGATGAATTCAATTACAGAAAAACCCGTTTCCTTGCCGAAGCACGTGATATGGCAAAGTTCGGTGCTCACCGTAATATTCCCAATGTTTACGAGTTTTTTGAGGAGAACAATACTGCATATATCGTTATGGAACTGCTCAAGGGTATTTCCCTGAGTGAATATATGTCGCAGAACGGCGGTATTGTCGACAAGGATTTTGCCGTTATGGTTGCAAATGAGATTTGTAACGCTCTCGGCTCACTCCACGAAAAGGGAATTATTCATCGTGACGTTGCGCCGGATAACGTCTTTATCTGTATGGATAAGGAGATTAAGGTTAAACTCCTTGACCTGGGCGGTGCCAAGCTTGCCGACAGTACCGATAAAATTATCGACGTTATTCTGAAGCCGGGTTATTCACCTGCAGAGCAGTATGACAGCAGTCAGAGCGTCGGCCCTGAAACAGATATCTATGCTCTGGGTGCCACAATGTACGTTATGCTTACAGGTCAGAAGCCTGATGAGTCTACTAACAGAAAGCTTAGTGATACGCTTCCTTCACCAAGGCAAATTAACAGTTCAATTCCCGAAAACCTCAGCAATACCGTAATGAAGGCCATGGCAATTGACAGACATATGCGCTTTAAGAACACCGCGGAGTTTGCCAAGGCGGTCAACGGCAGAAAGAAAATAGTCTCGCTTAACAGGGAGAAGCACATCCGTTCAATGAAGCGTATTGCCGGTATTGTTGCCGCATTTATGGTTGTTGTTGCCACAATCGGATTTGTTATAGGTGTTTATTCCGACAAAAAGGCAGAGGCGACTCTCGCACCTGCTACAATTACCGTTTGGTATTGCTGTGAAAACGGTACGGAGAATAATCCTGAGAATGAAGCTATGGAGGCAATGCTTCAAAGCTTTACAAAGACCTTTCCCGATGTGAAGTGGGAAAGAAGGGGCTTCGCTCCGAGCGAATACGAGTCAGCCCTTCGTAAAGCAAAGGCAGAGGGTAATATGCCCACTATATATGAGAGTACAGGCATAAGTGACGAAATTGTGGGTGACTCAATTGACCTTACAAATGTTATTGAGTCTGACCAGTTCAAGGAAGCCTTGTTCCTCGACCAATACTCTGATTATTATAACAATCAGAAGCGTGTCCCCCTTGCGATAGAGGTGCCTATGGCGGCAATTATAACCCGCGGTACGGAATATACAAGCTACAACAGTGATTTCTATACGGAAATCAAGGACTTTAACTATGCCAATATTGCCACGGATGAAAAATATCAGGAGCTTGTGGATGCCAATGTGAACAGTGCCTTATTCAGTGCCAAGCGAGAGGATTTTTTCAATAATCAGGCTAACAAAAGTGCGGTTATCCTTACATCTACAATGGCAGTCAACGAATGTCGTCAGACACTTACAAATTATGAAAAGTCATACGTTTTCCCAAAGATGGAGGAAATAAATTGTCGCTTTACTTACGAGTGGAGCATAAGCGGCGGTTCAGAGGAGCAGGTAAAGGCTGCAGAAACACTTTTATCGTGGATGCTGGGTAACGTTTATCAGAGCAATCTTATGATAAATGAGTGTAATGACGGACAGATTCCTGTCAATGAGCTCAGCTTCAATTCCAAGATTCAGTCAAAGATTCTTGAGCCTATTAAAGAGATTTATCCAAATTTTGTTTTTGAAAGCGAAGAAGAATGATGTCAAAGCGTTGTTTAGGCTGTATGGAAACATACAGTGAAGAATTTTCCGTCTGTCCTCATTGCGGTTATGCTGAGGGTACAGGGGCGGAGGAAGCAGTTCATATTGTTCCCGGTGTGGTTCTGCATAACAGGTACGTTATAGGCAGAGTTGTGGGCTATGGCGGATTCGGTGTCACCTACCTTGCCTGGGATAACCGCCTCGAGCAGAAGGTTGCAATCAAGGAATATCTGCCCGGTGAGTTTTCAACAAGAATGCCCGGACAGACCCGTGTCACCGTGTTCAACGGTGAAAAGAGGGAGCAGTTTCACGACGGCTTGAAAAAATTTACGGAAGAGGCAAAAAAGCTTGCCAAATTCCAGAATGAAAGCGGTATTGTCAAGGTTTTTGACAGCTTTGAGGAAAATATGACGGCATATATCGTTATGGAATTCCTCGAGGGTGAAACGCTTACATCGTTTCTTAACAGAGTCGGCAGGGTTGATGAAGAGCAGGCAATAAAAATGCTCACCCCTGTTATGAACTCCCTTAATGTTGTTCATCAGGCAGGAATTCTCCACAGAGATATTGCGCCCGATAACATTTTCCTTACTTCCAAGGGTGAAGTCAAGCTTATCGACTTCGGTGCATCACGCTTTGCCACTACGTCCCACAGCCGAAGCCTTACTGTTATTATAAAGCCCGGTTACTCACCGGAGGAGCAGTACAGAAGCAATGGTGACCAGGGACCTCACACCGATGTTTATTCAATCGGAGCTACTCTTTACAAGATGATTACGGGTAAAACACCTGCTGAGGCAATGGAACGCCGTGCTCACCTTGAAAAGAATAATAAGGATATACTCGAGCCGATTCACAAAATACGCAGTAACGTTTCAATTAACAGAGAGAATGCAATTCTCAACGCTATGAATGTGCGTATTGAGGACAGAACAGCGGATATTCCTCAGCTGTTGGCGGAGCTCAATACAACAGGTCCGTTGAAAAGACGGGGCTCTACAATCCGTAAAATAGACGTTTACTCCTGGCCCTTATGGTTGAAGATTCTTATTCCGTCGGTTCTTGCAGTAATAGCTGTGGTGGGTGTACTTATCGGCACAGGAGTAATAAAGGTTTCTCTATTCAGCGAGAAAATTGAGATTCCCGAGGGTATGGTTGTAGTGCCCGACGTTGAGCAGATGATGTCCGATGAAGCGATCAAGGCGCTGAAGGACGGTCAGCTTCAGGTTACAACAGGCGGTAACGTAGAATCCGAATACGTGGATGCAGGTAAAATTGTTTTCCAGGACCCTGTAGGTGGGTCATTTATGAACATAAACGGTATTGTCACACTTACTGTTTCCAGCGGTAAGGGTGTTGAGGCTGCCGTAGATGGCATTTCTACTGTTCCCTTTGTTAAGTGGGATAAGGAAGAGGATGCTGTACGGAAATTGCAACAGGCAGGTCTCGGTACACCTGAAATAGAGCGTCGTCCGAGTGCTGAGGTTGCTGCCGGGGCAGTTATTGAGCAGGATGTTGAGGCAGGTACAAAGGTTCCTGAGGGAACAGTAATTACCCTTGTTATATCAACAGGTGCAGAAAAAATCTCAATTCCTGATGTTCGCGGTCGCGATATTGAGGATGCAAAGCGTACCCTTATGGGTCTGGGTCTTACTGTTCACTGTGATTACGTTAAGGATAACGGACTGACGGAAAATACGGTAAAGGCGCAGGACAAAATCGGTGGTACGGTTGACCCCGGCACCAAGGTAACACTTACCGTTGTCAGCGGTAAGGAGCTGCGCGAGGTTCCCAATGTTGTGGGCAAGAGTCAGTCAAGTGCGGAAAAAGAGCTTAACGGTGCAAGCTTTTCCGTTTACACTCAGTCACAGTACGACCCCAATGTTGCGGCAGGCAATGTTATCAGTCAGGACCCTGCAGGTGGTTCAAATCAGGTTTTCGGTTCACAGGTGACAATTTATGTAAGCACCGGTCCTGAACCTGTATATATTTATTTTAATCCCTGTGGCGGTTCGGTAAGTGAAACTGAACGCACACTTCAGGGCGGAGGAACATACGGCTCCTTGCCTACACCGGTACGAAGCGGTTATACATTTGACGGTTGGTATCTGTCTATGAATTATGCTTCCTCGGAGAGAGTTAATCCTAATGACACTGTTACAAGAACAGATGCACATACCCTCTATGCAAAATGGGTGGGTGAAGCAGCAGGTGTTTACCTTGATGCAAACGGCGGATATTGTGACGGAACAAATCTTGACGTAACCTATGGCAATGCTTACGGATATTTACCCACTCCCACCAGGGACGGATATAATTTCCTGGGCTGGTATGATGAATACGGCAACCAGATTACATCAAGCTCCATTTGTCAGATTTCCCACGGTCATACATTGACGGCAAAGTGGGAGGGTAAGCAGATTATAATTACCTTTGACCCTGCAGGTGGCTCCTGTAACTATGTCAGCGCACAGAAAAGAGTAGGCGAGACCTACGGCACATTGCCTTCATGTTCAAACGGAACCAAGGACTTTATCCGCTGGTATATGATTGTTGACGGACAGAAAGTTACCGTTACGGAATTTACAACTATTACAACGGGCTATAATCATACATTGTATGCTGAGTGGAGTGACGGCTCCAACAGCGTAACACAGCCTGAGGACGTTTTTATTGATGATTTCGGAAACGGCGGAGGCATAAACCCCGATGATGAATTTATTTACTGATTACTGAGCTGAAAAAGAGAAAAAAGGACTTATAAGGTATGAATATAGTTTTAATCGGTATGCCCGGTTGCGGTAAGAGTACTATCGGTGTACTTCTTGCCAAATCCATGCTCTGTGATTTTGTGGACACAGACCTGATTATTCAGAACACATATCACAAAAGCCTTTGTCAGATAATTGCAGATGACGGTTTACAGGGCTTTAAGGAAAAGGAGAACGAAATCCTTAAAAAGCTTTGTTGTGATAATTCTGTTATTGCTACGGGCGGAAGTGCCGTTTACTGTAGCGAGGGTATGGACAATCTCAGAAAAAACGGCAGAATCATTTACCTTAAGCTTACACCTGAGGTAATAAAGAAACGAATCAACAATATTACAACCAGAGGAATTGCTATGGAGGATGGCTGTACCATTGATGATTTGTATCTGGAGCGTGCTCCTCTCTACGAAAAATATGCAGATTTCACTCTGGAGTGCGAAGGTCTCACAGCAGAGGAATGTGTAACAAAAATTGCAGAAATGTAGAGTGTAAAGGACTATCCCGAAATGTGGTCAGGATATATTTCAGCTTATACAGAAAACTACCCGAAGATAATTTCTTCGGGTAGTTTTTTTGAAAGGAGAAAAGGTATTCCAAAAAAGTTCTTATGCTACAACCTTATTAACGATGCTCTGATAATCTTCAACCGAAATCTCGTTGTCATCATTTGCATCCATAGCGCGGAATTTATGGTGTCCGTGATCATTGTTACCTCTGCCGTTCAGAAGGTAGTGCAGGAATTCAGCATCAAGGGCATCACATACGCCGTCGCCGTTAACGTCACCCCTTACTATAAGGGTAAATTCATATCTTACACCGTTTATAATTACTACAAGCTTTGAGCCTGTGCCGAAAATCTGCAGGGAATAAATCTTGGTTGTACCGAGCATTTCAATAAGTGAGCCCAAATCCTCGGGTAAAATCTGCTCGGGGTCATCAAGAAGCTCCTCGTCAGTAACGATTTCCTTGTTTTCCGTATCAATTATTGTATTTTCACTGTTACGCTCCCTGATGAAAACGTATTTTATACCGTTTTCTTCTGCATAGCGGTGAGCTTCGGAGTTTTTGTGAACACGGAAAATGAGTCTTTCGGAGCAACCGTAAAATGCATTTTCCTCAATTGTTGTAACGGTTTTAGGTATAATTGCAAAGTCAAACTGCTTGTTATTTGCATATTTGTAAGAGCCTATAGTTGTGATTTCATCAGGAATAAGAGTTGTTTCAATACATATTCCGGACAACCACACCTTGGCATTCGGACAGTTTTTCAGGATGTTTGCACTTTCATCCTCATACTGAAGTCTGAGCCAGGTTACAAGTGAGAACACGTTTACTCTTTCGAGATTGGGTGCACAGAAATTTCTGCCCACAAAGCTGAGTGTCGAAGGTAATGTGATTGTTGTAATTGTGTCGGAGTTAATTGCACCGGGAGCAATACGTGTAGTTCCTTCCTTAATAACAACCTGGTCACGGGTAGCAAGGATAAGTGTATCGCCTGAGTAAGCGTTGCCGTCCTCTGAGTTTTCAATGAGATTATTCATATATGCGGTGTTTTTGAGGGCATCCGCACCGATATAATCAAGGTCATCGTGCAGATTGATGTAAGCAAGATTCTTACAGTTAAGGAATGCGCTGTCACCAATATGCTTTACGTTGTTGTGTAAAATTACGTCTGTAAGCTTTGTACAGCCTTCAAAAGCTTGGTTACCTATTTTAGTTACACCCTCGGGAATTCTGAAAACATTGGAGATGTTTGAGAGAACAAAAGCTATTTCTGTTTTGTCAAGGTTGTAAACAACACCGTTTTCTGAGGTATAACGGGGATGATTTGCGTCAAAGGTAATGCTTTGAAGTGATGAGCTTCTGAACTGGGTCAGGTCAATCTCAGCAAGAGAAGCAGGTATGTTAATCGTTTTAAGCGAAGAACAGCCGTGGAAGCCGCCTACCAGAGATGTGAGTGTGCTTGGTAAAACAATGCTTGTAAGTGAAGTACAGTCTGCAAAAGCACGACGCTCAATTCTTTCCAGTCCTTCGGACAGGGTTACATTTCTGAGGGCTGTACAACCGTCAAAGCAACGGAAGGGGATAACCTTGATGCCATTGCCGATGGTTACACTTTCCAAGGACTCACATAGTGCAAAGGACTGTGAAAGTCTGATAACGGAGTCGGGAATGTTTACGGCAGTAGCCTTACTGCTTGTAAATGCAGAAGAAGCAATGGTGAGAGTGCCGTTCTTAACGTTTATGGTGCCTATTGTATTATCAGCGTGGATAAGGTGCTTGCCGATGTAGAGAACACCATTGGGCTTGTTTGCGGAGTTGTTGGCATAAGCCGTACCGTCAAAGGAGTTATCATAAATTGTGCAATCCACGTCGGGAATTGTTATGTAGGTAAGATTTACACAGTCGGCAAATGCCCACAGACCTATTTCCTTTATGCTTTCGGGGAAGGTTATTGCTCTGACTGACTGACAGTTTGCAAGAACACCGTCAGTAGCGACCTCTATACCCTCGGGTATAATCATATTTACCGCAAACCTGTTGTTAAGGTAAAGGTTCCATGGTGTTGCAGGTGCCCAGCTTAACTGGAAGTTCACGTTAAAAAGTGTCTCGGCATCGGGGAAGAAAAGGTTTTGAATTTCAGGACAGTTGTCAAACAGGAAGTCACCTGCTCCGAGAAGACTTGCGGGAAAGCTGACACTTATAAGTGATGTACAGCCTGAAAATGCGTAGTCATTGATTACCTCAACATTTTCTGAAATATTGATTGAGGTGATTTCTGTACAATCCTTGAAGGCGTTTTCTGCGATGTATTTTACAGGATAGCCCTCATACTCTGAAGGAACTGTAACAACACCCGTTGCCGACGGGTCGCAGCTGTAAAGAATTGCATAGCCTTCACCGTCATCGGGATTCCATACGCTGAAGGTCAGGTTATCATAAACTGCCAGCGAGGATATTGTGAATGCAGGTACAAGGGATATAACCATTGTAAGTGCTAAAAGTAATGATAAAAATCTCTTTTTATTCATAATATCAATCCTTTCGAAGATAAGGTATAGATTTATATGAAAGGAAACCGTTTACTGTAAGAGACATTAACCGGTTCTGCCCGTTACAGAGCTTTATGTGATTTCCTCTATCTGCATAATACAATATGAATTATGCAGTAGCGTTGCAGTTGTGTTAACAGTTTGTTAAAACTTTTTGTCATTTTTGACACAATTTAAGACATGATAAAAAGGAGCAACTCTGAATTACAGAGTTGCCCCGGTTTGTGTGTTATCCGTATTTAATTGTTTGTTGATTGAATTAAAGGTCAAATTTTGCAAATGTCATATAACCTGACGGATATGCCTCATAGATAAGTCCCACAGAATTATCATCAAGAACCGATAAGCAGGAGTATGCGTAAAAATCAGCATATTTATCAAAGGCTGCGTATTTTTCGGGATCGGTAATATCATATGATTTAATCCATTTAACAGTTTCGTCATCGATTCTGCCCAGAAAAACCTTTCCGTCAGTTCTTGTTGTATCCTTCCCCGAGTGCCCCGTAGGTGTTGCCAGAAGAATAAATCTGCCGTCATTGACCATTCCGTCAGGCAATGTGAAGTCTGCGGGAACAGAAATAACAGATCTCTGACATTGGGGAACCTTCGGTTCGACAGGCTTAAGTCGCCTGAAGGTATCGCCGCCGTCGCAGGAAACGCTCAGGGGAATGTTTCCTCCACCCTTAGGTCTGCCGAAACAGAAAACCTTTCCGTCAGGCATTTCCACAAGCTGACATTCATCAATGTTCTCACAGAAGTGCCCCTTATTTCTTCGCCAGGTTTTTCCGTCATCGTCGCTGATAAGAACCAGAGCCTTATTGAGAATGTAGCAGGGGGCAAGAATTCTGCCCTTGTATTTATCTTCATTCAAAGTTATTCCCACACCGGGACCCACACCGAGGAAAATGCCGTCGGAGTTATCCTTATAATACGGTGTGATGTCAACAGGCTGAGAGAAGGTCTTTCCTCCGTCTGTGCTCTCCAGCTTATATATATATGAAAGCATAGGGGCTCTCAAAGGAGCAGCATCGGTTTCAACGCAGAGCAAATCTCCGTCATTGTCATAAACCTTTCTCTTCTGAACGAAATCAACATTGTTTTTATCGAAAGTCTTTTTACCCTTGCTTACAAAAATATTACCTACATACGTATCCTCACCGGAGTTGTTTTCCGGGATGAGGGGAGGATATTTTTCAATATATTGCGGTTTATCACCGCAACAGTAATACATATCTCCTATTGTGGAATAAGCGTATTCGGGTGAGTGGTTTTTCGGAACATAAAATTTTGTTTTGTTTCCGTCAGGGTCATACACAAACCCGTCAGGACGGAGAGTATATACCTTGCCCTTAGCTGCAAAAATACCGTCAAGCTTTGTTTTACCTGAATATAGCTTCAGACACCAGCCGTCTTCGTTTTTTATGTAACCGTTACCCTTTTCAAGCAAAATCGGTTTATGTAAGCCCTTCGATTCGGGATAAAAATCAACAAGCATAACTATATTGCCGTTGCGTGTTTCCATAAGCAAGGGGTCAATGGCAAAGGCAGATGAATATTCCTCACCGTCATAAGGATATTTTCTTACGGGAGGAGAAAATACGGTTTGCATATCGGAAAAGCTTTTACCGTTATCAAGGCTTCTTCGTATTGCGATTTCAATAAAGCCCCAGTCTCCCCCGCAGGAGGCCTTGTCGGCAGCAGCAATAACAGTACCCTTGTGCTCGCCGTTTTTTATTGTTAACAACGACGGTATTCTGCCGTCAATCATTTTGCTGAATTGTTTTTCATCGGTATAATAATTTTTAAAGGCATCGCAGTTCTTTCCCACAAACAAAGGATAATCTTTCATTATTTTAACCTCATTAATATAAATTTTCTGTGGCATATGCCGTTAATCTGAGCTCCCGATCCGGGCAGACAAAGAAAAACAGATTGTTTTTTCAGTTTCCAAAAGCTTTTGCAATACTGAAAGCTGTTAAGGAAATTATATCATTTAATTTATGATTAATCAATATTATGGCTGATAATCGTCTGACTACGGCAATTCACAGAGCCGGTATAGTGATTTTTCGGAGAAAGCAGCAGATGTCAGCCAATAAAGATTTAAATATTGTTTGAATCATTCAGAGTTTTTGGTATTATATATATGAGAGCTTTTAAAACGTGGGTTAATTCTGTTTTCAGGAGAATGGGTATAGAAAGAATAATTGTTGAGGGAAAGCGTTTTGCCGATGAAAAAAAGTAAACCGAATAAATGATGCATTAAAAGAAGGGTTTGAAGCTGATAAATAAGATTTTACAGAACGTTTTTTTAAAAAAACACAAAAATCAACAAAATTTTTGAAAAATTTTTATTTTTTACCTAACATATTCAGTTTTTTGCAGACTTTATAAGCGAAAGCATTGATCAATCGCTTGGAGGTTTATATGAAAAAACAAGATTTGCTGAAATATTTTGATGATGAATTGATGGAAAAGCTATACGGTTTTTGCTATGTGAGAACAAATGACAGCTATGAAGCACAGGATTTGTGTTCAGATATTATTTTTGCTCTGGTCAAAACCGCAAAAACAGACGGAGAAATTACAGATTTATATTCGTTTGTATGGCGTGTTGCCAAAAATGTATATGCTGATTTTTCAAAAAAGAAAAGACAACATACAGATACATTTTATAAAGGCGATTCAGAGGAAGTTCTTGCACTTATTGCTGACGAAGACAGGTCAGATGACAGCAATGACTTGTTGGCGGCTGTATATCGAAGAATAGCTTTTTTAACCAAGGCATACCGTGAAGTAATGATTATGTTCTATTTGGACGGTTTATCTACTGCAGAAATAGCCGTTCGTCAGAATATTGGGGAGAGTGCTGTTCGTCAAAGATTATTTTCTGCAAGGCAAAAGATAAAAAGCGAGGTAAAAGAAATGACTGAAACTTACAACAGACCATTAGCTCTTGATAAAATTAATTATGTAATATGGGGAAACGGTAATCCCGGATGGGGAGATCCGCGTAACGTTTGCACAAGAATGTTTTCGAACCATATTATATGGCTTTGTCGTAAGAAACCTATGAGCGCAGCAGAGATTGCCGAAAACCTGAACGTTCCTACTGTTTATGTTGAAGAGGAGCTCGAAATCTTAACAAAAGGTGAAAACGGTGAATACGGGCTTCTTCGTCGAACTGATAACGGGAAGTATGCTATAAACTTTATTTTGTTAGATAAAAATGTGATTGAAAGAGCCCAGGATATTTACATAGGACAATTGCCCAAAATTTGCAATATTCTTTCTGAATATATAGAAAATCATCGTGAAGAATATCTTTCATTCCCTTATCTTAATAAGAGGGTTGATTTTAATCTTATTCTTTGGCAGCAGGTGTCAGGTTTGGTGCATACATTTTCAGAAAGTGTTGAACGTATTTTGAGCGAAAAATACTTTCCGAATGTCGGAAAATTAGAGCGTCCGTTCAGCGTGTTCGGATATGTGGATAACGGAAAACACTATGGTGGCGGTTGGGATTTTGTCAGTGCAGAAAATGTATGCGGATTTTCTAAGATTCGCTTGGACAATATTTATATCTCACGTATTAAACAACATTTCAGTTGTGATTTAAATATTTCTAAAGCTTCACCCATTCAGCTTACGCTCCGAGCAATTGACGGTTTAAATGTGGCAACCCTTTCAGAAAAAGAAAAAGAACATGCCGCAAAAGCAATAGAGAACGGATATTTGTATCGCGAAGGTGATTTCCTTTATACAAAGATTCTTGTAACATCAATAGAGGATGAGAAAAGGCTCTTTGATATAAGTGACAGACTTTGCAACGGATTTTTTGAAAACGAATCACAGCTTGTAGCGGAAAAGATAGCATCACTTATCAAAAACAACGTTCCGTATTATTTACTTGATGAATGGCGCTTTGCAAATGTTCTTGCTGCTATGCCGATTCTGGATTCTGTAGTAGAAGCTCTTATAGATAAAGGCATTCTTGTACCCCCGGAGGACGGACTTGGTGCAGAGGGTTGCTGGCTTAGTGTTGCGAAATAAATTTAATAAAATCCCGGAGATTTTATTTGAATGCTTTTAAATTTTTGTTATTATGTATATGAGAACTTTTAAAGCATGAGTTAATACTGTTTTTAGGAGAATGGTTATGGAAAGAATAATTGTTGACGGAAAGCGTTTTATTGATGAATACGGCAGACACAGAATTTTTAACGGTGTTAATTTTGATGACAAATGCGGTGATAGAATTTGCAATATACATAACAAGGATTTAATGGATATCACACTTCGCAAAATCAGTGAGAACGGATGGAATATTATACGTTTGGGTATACCCTGGGCGGCAATTGAGCCCAAGCCTGACGAGTATAACGAAGAATATATCGGTAAGGTTATAACTTTTATGGATTTATGTGAGAAATACGGAATCTATGTTTTTATCGATATGCATCAGGATTTGTTCAGCGGGGCTGTGGATCAATGGGGCGATGGTGCTCCCGAATGGGCTTGTTTAAGAAAACGTAAAAAAATCAGAAGGTCAAAGCTTGTGTGGGCAACAGGTTATTTCTGGGATAAGGGTGTACACCAGTGCTTTGACAATTTCTGGGAAGATGCTGAGGTTAACGGTATCGGATTGCAAACATATTTTATAAATATGTGGTGTCACCTTGCCGAAAAGGTTAAGGACCATCCGGCATTGTTGGGATTTGATTTGTTTAATGAGCCATATCCCGGCAGTGACGGCGGTAAAATATTCAGAAAGCTCATTCTCAAGCTTTCCAAAACAGTAATTACCGATAAGCGTTGCAATAAGCCCTGGCTTATCAAACAGCTTGTTACAGGTAATGCCCACAGAGTGCTTGAACCCTTTGAGGATCCTGATTTGTTCCGAAAGGTAACAAAGGCAGGCGACGAGCTTCAAAGAAAGTTTGATGAGGAGGTTTATTCCAAATTTATAAACCGCCTTTCAAAGGCTGTCAGAAACGTTACGGATAAAGGCATAATAATAGTTGAGAGCTGTTATTATACAAACCTTGGAATTCCCTTCTGTATGCCCCCCGTAAACTATGATGGTGTGCGTGAAGACCAATTCTGTTATTCACCTCACGGCTATGATTTAACAGTTGACACACCCACCTATGACTATGCAAGCAATTCTCGCGTATGGTCGATTTTTGAAGAGAAAAAAAGAACTCAGGATAAGTGGAACACGCCTATCCTTGTAGGCGAATGGGGTGGTTATTGGAGCGGTGACAGATGGCTCGAGCATCTTAAATTTCTTCTTGCAAAATTTGATGAAAAACAATGGAGCCAGGCATACTACGCATACACACTCAGGTTTTTTGTTTATGATGATTTTGATAAGGTTGAGGAAATACTGAAAAGACCTGTACCCCGGGCTGTTTGCGGTGATATTATAAATTACTGCCATGACAGAGAAAAAAACGAATTCACCTTGGAGTTTACGCAAGAAAGAGAATTTGATGTTCCTACAGTTATTTATGCACACAAAGAAGTAGAGAGCATAGAAACTGATGGTGAGTATAAGATTATTCCTTTGGGCAAGAACGGCGAAAGCAGAATTGAAATAACTACCAAACCCGGCACACATAAGGTTAATCTGAAATTCATATAAGCAACACCATCCTTTATATCAATTATTTATGCTCTGTTTTAAAAGGTGGGGATACAATGAAGATTGTTAAAAGTGCAGTTTATGAGTACGAAAAAAACAATATAAATGAGGAATGGGGATATACCAAGTGGTATGATTCAAAAAGTGTGGTATGGGTACGTATAGGTGCTGTAATTTTGTATTACGTTGGTCTGTTAATTGTTTTACATATATATAAGGATACGGTTATACAAAAGTTCAAGGCACCTCAGACTGTTTTTTCGCTCGTTTTATTCTTTGCCGGTACATTGATAATGGCGGTAATGTTACCTTTTTTGTGGAAGTGTATTCAACTTTTAATTGTGTCAAAGGGAATACTCGGGGGAGAATGTATACTTAATCTGAAAAATCCCGAAGCTTCTGTTTACAATGATAAAACAAACCGTAAAACTGCTGTTGCCTGCCTGATTGTTCCCGGGGTTTTGTTTGTTTTAGTTTTTTTATTGCTGACAATATTAACTCACGGTGTTCAAAAAACATTCTTCTTTTTGTTGTTGTTCAGAGTATTTATTTGCAGTGCCGATGATATCAGCAATCTGTGGTGCCTTATGCGGAACGTGGGTAAGAATGACGTTGTTTTCGGAGAATATAAAATGACAGGTAATGTTTACAGATAAATACAGGGAAAGAAAAGTATAATATTTTAATATAGGGGATATTGTTATGAAACGTACATTGAGTGTTTTGTTAGCAACGATAATTTTTCTTTGTGCATCTTTTAGTGTTACGGTTACTGCTTATGCAGAATATGATTCAAATTTAGTAGCACATCAGAGAATTGACGGGATTCTTCAAAATTATGTTGATCCGACTTGTCATTTAGATAAATATGAGCTTACTGAAAGCGAGGAAGCGGAATTACTGTCCGTAGCCGAGAGCGCAACTGCAGAATGTACTTCCGATTACGAGAAAATATCTGCAATAACAGAATTTGTTGCCAAAGAGATATATTATGATTACGATTATTACGAGGATCGAACAACTACTTTGTTTTACGAACCGTATGAGGTGTGGACAAATAAGAGGACTGTTTGTGAGGGCTATGCAAGATTAGCAAAGGAGTTCCTTAATTTGTTGAATATTCCCTGTATGTGTGTACTAGCTGCTAATCACAAGTATAATTGTGCCTATGATGCCGATAACGACAGATGGGTTTATCTTGATACAACGTGGTGCAGCGGTAACATATATGAATACGGAGAGTTTGAAAAGGGTGCATACAAGGCTTCTCGTTTCGATATGTCATTAGAGACACTTTCATCCTTAAATAATCATGAGGTATACGGATTAACCGGAATAGTAACAGATAACATTAAATATGTTATTGAAACTCCCAAAACTGCAACCGACTGGTCAAATCTTGATGAATGGCAGGTTTGTGTGGCGGGTGTTACCGATGATTTTAACTCTGCGGTTGTTGATATTCCCGGCTCTTTTGATGGTCTTGATGTAACAACAATAAATGAGTCTGCTTTCTATGGTTGCAGCACAATTACTGACGTAACAATACCAGAAGGCACACAATCCATAAAATACAGAGCCTTCGGCAACTGTACAGGACTTATATCAGTTGTTATACCCGAAAGTGTGACATCAATGGGTAACAGTATTTTTCGTGGCTGTACAAGCCTTAGCTCAGTTACACTTCCTGAAGGCATAACAAGCATAGGGACCCACTTTTTCCGCGATTGCGCGAGCCTTGAAGGGATAACCTTACCCAAAGGTATAACAAAAATAAGTAATTATGCCTTTTGCGGATGCACAAATCTTGCTTCAATATCACTTCCTGAGAAGGTAACCGAAATAGGAGGCTATGCCTTTCGTGAATGTACAAAGCTTGCTTCACTCGAAATTCCCGAGGGAGTAACAAGCATCAGCGATTATCTCTTCTATAAATGTACCGGTCTTACTTCGGTTACAATACCCTCAGGCATTACAAGTATAGGCAGTAGCGCATTTTACGGCTGTACCGGTCTTACCTCAATCCCTATTCCTGAGAAGGTAACAAAAATAGGTGGCTCCGCTTTCTACGGGTGCAAAAACGTTAAGTCATTTACCATTCCCGAGGGAGTAACAAGCTTAGGCTCATATACCTTCCGCGATTGTCAGGGTCTCACCACTTTTACCTTACCCGAGGGCATAACAAATGTGGGCTTCGGCAGCTTTTATAATTGTTCGAATCTTACCTCAATCAGTATTCCCGACAGCGTAACAAAAATAGACAGCTATGCCTTTTGTCAATGCTATAAGCTTGAAGCAATAGATATACCCCAAAACGTAACAAGTATAGGTATGTACGCCTTCCATGCGTGTAGCGATTTATCTACGGTTGAAATTCCCGAGGGTGTTACAATTATAGATGACAGAGCTTTTCAAAGCTGTGTCGGGCTCAGTAAGGTTTCAATTCCCGACAGCGTATTGACCATCGGCGATTATGCCTTCCGTCACTGTGCTCTGAAATCTGTTGTAATACCAAAAAACGTAACCACACTGGGTGATTATGTCTTCCAGGGCTGTGGAGGTCTTAAGAAGGTTGTTATGTATGATAGCTTGACAAGCATAGGTGTGGAAGCAGTTACTGCGCCCACAGTCATTTATGGCTATGAAAATACTACAGCACACAGCTATGCAATTGAAAACGGCATCAGTTACGTTCCTATTCAGCTTTCCTCTGAGAATAGTGAGGTAAGTGTGGATTTTAACAATAAAATTATATTTTCATCCGTAAATTCCTGTACCGATATTGCAGAGCTTGTTTCAACATCACAGGGATGTGCGCTGAGTTCAGATGCAAGCCTGGTGACAGGTGATTTCAGTTGCATTGGTACAGGCTCCGGAGTCGCTGTTAAGGTCGATGATATGCTTGTTGATGAATATCTTGTTGTGGTTGAAGGCGATTTAAACGGTGACGGTGTATGCGACGCGTTGGATGCAGCACAAACCGCGCTTGTGATAAACGGATTCCGTGAAATTGATGAGTTACAGATATATGCCGCAAACGGCTGTGTTTCCGATACAATAGATGTAGTGTCATATCAAAATGTCGTTAACAGGGTTTTGTCTGCTTGAAAACGATGGTTGGTTGTTCGGTAAGAATCACTCAAGTATGGCAGAAGCCTCAACCGTAGTGATTCGGAGAGTGGATTGTTAATGTGATTAAACAAACGGTTGACTTTTTGACAACTGATTGATTATTGAAAAATAACTGTGTATACGTTACCATATAATCACACCGGTGATAAAAATACGGAGGTAATGTTATGCAGATTAAAATAGGTAATAAAATCAGGGAGCTTCGCTATCGTGACAACAGAAGACAGGAGGATCTTGCAAATGCACTTGGCGTAACCTGTCAGGCAGTTTCCCGTTGGGAGTCAAACGGCTGTTATCCGGATATGGAAATGATTCCGTCTATAGCAAACTTTTTTAACACATCAATTGATGAGCTCTTCGGTTATGACGGTGACCGTCAGGAAAAAATTGATGAAATTCTTGTCAAAAGTGAAAAGATGATTGCTTCCGGGGAGGATTTGACGGAGTGTATTGTTATGCTTCGTGAGGCGGTTTACAGATTTCCCTCTGAACCCCATCTGCTTCTTAATCTGGGTTATGCACTTCATGTTCACGGGTGGAATGTTTACGGACTGAAGGGTAAAACTAACGATGAATCAGATTATGGGTCCGTGGATACCGAATATGCTTCTAAAAATATTTTCTGGAAAGAGGCTATGAGCGTTTTTGAAAAGCTGCTTACGATGGATAATGTGCCGGAGCGGGAAGTAGTAACCCTTCTTATGGTATCGGATTATTCAAAAATGGGTGAGTTTTCTAAGGCCAAGGAGCTTGCAAAAAGTCAGTCTCCCGTATTTGCAAGTCGTGAATGTCTGTTGGTACACGCATCTGAGGAATCGGAGCGCGAGAAATATTTAGGTGAGGCGGTATTTACGCTTCTTGACGAATTAAAAAAGAATATTGAAACAGCCGCTACTACTAAAAAATCACTTGTGAAATCCGGCGAAAGTCAGAAAATCCTGCTTTCGTTAGTGAAATTTTATGAAGATATTTTCGAGGATGGCAGGTTTGGTAAATTTCACAGTAATATGAGAGATTTGTATTTGCAGATTTCAATGCTTGAAGCAGGAACCGGTGATATAAATAAAGCTGTTGAATATTTTGATAACGCATATAATCACCATATTAAATTACTGGAGCTGGAAAATGTTAAAGAATACAGATACTCAGCACCCCTTGTTTCAATGGTTGTACATAACCATAATTGTTTCCCGAAGGCTTTGCGTGACGGGTTGAAGGATTATCTGAAAAATGCCCCCGAGGCATTACTCCGAGAAATAAAGAAAAACACAAAATATTCAGAGTGTTTTTGATTGAGGAAGTACGTGTATAAGAAATTTACAGAAAAAAGAGGAGAAAGGATATGCCGATATTTACAATATCTTTTTGTGTACTGATTTTTGTAATCTACATACTTGATAATTTCATAATTATTCCCAAAACAGAGCCGGCAACACTAAAAGAAAAGCTGTGGACGGGACATAACAAGGGTTACATAAATCACGCTTTGCATCTGTCAGAAAAGAAAATTAAAAAAGGTCAGGTGTGGCGTCTTGTTTCTTCTGCTTTACTGCACGTGGGAACGTGGCATATTATTTCAAATATAACTGCAACCCTTATTGTGGGATATGCTGTTGAGTCACAGCTCGGTACGGTGAAAACCGCGCTCTGTTATATCGGCTCTGCTTTCATATCGGGGCTGTATATGGCATTTGTATATAAGCTTCACGAGGGCGAGGGAGCATCCACAGGCATTTATGGTTTGATAGCGGTTTTTGTGGTGCTCGCAGTAAAAAGCGGAACAGTTTTCTTTTCGCCCGTACCCACAATAGCATTGATAGTTTTAGCTATATACACAGTTGGCGGAATGTTTATGGGCAAGGCAACTGCCTGGGAGCATATATCAGGCTTTGCCGGTGGTCTGCTGATGGGTCTGATTTTTTCGGTATAAGCAACAAAAGAGTCACTTGCGTGACTCTTTTGTTATTGGTGCGGGAAAAGGGACTTGATGGGCTCTGCCCATCATTATGAATATAGTTTAATAGTACCTGATGGTAACAAGACCCGGGTGATAAGCCATAAACCCTGTAGAATCAAGGGTTCTCGGCATTTCGGTTTTTCAAGTTTTCCAACTATCTGCATAATAATATAGAAAAATTAGGTTGTCAAGCTATAATTCGGCATACTATAAAAATATATATGCTAAATTGAAGTTGCACTTCAATCAAATTATAATGTGCATAATTTGCACTCTATCAAAAACAAAAGTGCATTTTTTGCACTTTCTTCTTGACTTAAAAGTGCAAAAATGATATAAAATATTTAAAGGAGATGGGATAATGTCTACTTTAAAACAACTAAGGTTATCAAAAAAACTCACTCAACAAGAAGCAGCTACAATTTTAGGTGTGTCTTTGCGTTCATATAAAGAGTATGAGAATAATGAAGTCAAGGTTGGAACACTTAAATATCGTTCTATGGTAAGCGAGCTTGAAAAGCATGTGGTCTTGGATGAAGAACACGGCATACTTACAATGGATGAAATTAAAGAAGGCTGTAAAGCTGTATTGGATGAATACGATGTTAAATATTGTATCCTGTTCGGCTCGTACGCTAAAGGCAAAGCAACAGAGAAAAGCGATGTTGATTTGCTTGTATCAACAGAAATTGTAGGCTTAAAATTTTTTGGTATTGCAGAACGACTCAGAGAAACATTACACAAAAAAGTTGATTTATTAGACCTACGACAATTAGCAGATAATCAGGCGTTAATTGATGAAATATTAAAGGATGGTATAAGAGTATATGAACAATCTGAAAAATGATGCTTATTATATTGAAAAAATATTAACTGACCTTAAGTTTATTTCAAAGCACATGTCAAATGTATCTAAAGACGAGCTTGAACAAAATGAAGTGCTTTTAGATTCAATGTTGTTCCGTCTGATTCAAGTTTCTGAAAATGCAAAGAGAATGTCGGATGATTATAAATTGATTAGAACTGATATTCCCTGGAGAGATATTTCGGGTTTGCGTAATCGTGTAGTTCATGATTATGGCAGTGTTGATTTGAAGATAGTCTATTCAACATTAGTTGATGATGTCCCTGCATTGATAGAATTATTTGAAAAATAAGATTACATTTTTTGAAGAGTTGAGCACAGAAGCTAATAATTATCCATTTGTGCACCACCAAAAGCCAAATAAAACAAGTAATTGAGAGGACAAGGTAAACCCCTGTTCTCTCATTTTTTCTTTTCTTGCCCATATGTCAAAAAATGTATCGCAACAAGCAAAGAGAAGAAAAGCAGGGTAAAACACCCTGCTTTAGTTGGGGCAAGCAGAGCGGTTCGACTATCCGCCAACCGCAAATAACGGGCAGAAGCCCGAACCCGGTTGAGTTATAAAGGACAGGTTCTAGTCCCGGATAGGTTGTTTTTGCATAAAAATAAAGAACTCACAAAAAGTGAATTCTTTATTCTGGTGCAGAGAATGGGACTTGATGGGCTCTGCCCATCATTCGCTACGCGAAAACCCGATTGTGTTCGGCTTCGCCGAGGGGGTTCAAGTCCCGAAAAGTTTGTTTTTACATAAAAATAAAGAACTCACAAAAAGTGAATTCTTTATTCTGGTGCAGAGAATGGGACTTGAACCCACATGAACTTGCATTCACTAGAACCTGAATCTAGCGCGTCTGCCAATTCCGCCACCCCTGCATATTAAATGCAAAATGGAAAATGCAGAATGCAAAATTAATGGAAGGCTAAGCGTTGATTATAATTGCAACGCAGTTCCGAAAATTGCCTTCTGCCATTTACAATTTGCAATTATTTTACCATTTATCAAATTTCTTGTCAACAAGCATATTGTCGAAAAGTTTATAAATTTACAGGCATAACCTGTCCGCCGTTTTCACGGGATTTGTCTGCCAGGAAGATTACCTTGTGACCTGCGATGGAATCGTGGATTGATGTGCAGGAAATTGAAGGGTTTTCGTCCCTTATGAATTTAACAAAGTCAGCACAAAGACCGTCGTCACCGCCACCGTGACCCTCATCGGGAATATTGCTCAGGTCGATGTATTCTTCATCAAAATCTGTGGTGGGAGTGGGGTTGATTACCTTAAGACGGATAAATTTGTTCTCCATCTCACCGTATATTTCACCCTTTGTGCCGATGATACGTATTGTGCGGAGGCTCTCCGCAGAGCCGCCTGCAAGGTTGTGGGTACCTGTGGCACCGCTTGCAAAATTAACAAGCACACTCTGGTGGTCAACAACATTATTATCACTCTTGTGAATACATTTGCCGTAATCACTGTGGATAAGGCTGTTGCGATAGTCTTCTTCCGTGGGGTTTTCAATGTGCTCAATATCGCGCCAGATATACACTTCCCATCTGTCGGGATGGTCAAGGTAAAGCCTTTTTGCGCTGTAACGACAGTCTTCGACCAAGGGGCAATCCACGAGGCAACGGGTACCTGAGCCCTCGGGAGCATTTTCAGGCTTGAACTGGAAGCGTGAGCCAACTGATGAAACTGAAACAGGCTTATCGTCACCCATAATCCACATCATAAGGTCAAGGTCGTGACAGCATTTTGCCAGGAGCATGGTTGTATGACATTTGTCGGAATTGCCCCACTTACCGCGTACAAATGATGTTGACAGGTGATGATAGCTTACGTCCTCGACTGTCTGTATATTTATAATATTACCGATTTTACCGTCAGCAACAAGCTGTTTTATAGTCTGATAAAATTTATTGTATCTGAGCACGTGACAAATCATAACCTTGTTGTTGTATGTATTAACCACGTCCATAAGACGGTCAAGCTCTTCCTCATTTACGGCAAAGGGCTTTTCAAGGAGCATATCATATCCCACTTTGAGAAGGGGGATGGATGTCTCAACGTGCATTTCGTCCATTGTGCCGTTGATAACAACGTCAGCAAATTTAGGTGCCTTTGACAGACTTTCTGCATCAATAAAGCAGTTTTCGTCCCTGAGATTAAACATCTCCTTCACCATATTGCGACGGTATTTGTCAAGCTCTGCAACACCGACGACCGTTAACTCATCGGGGTGAGCTAAAGCGTATTTTGCATATGCCATTGTGCGGTGACCCGCACCGAGAATAATTGCTGTAACAGGTTTCTTTGCCATAAATAATCACTACTCGGAAAGTTTTTTTGCCATTACCACTCCGCCAAAGCCGTTGAAAAGAACCTTGAAGCCAAGTCTCTCATAAAAACGGATAGCACCGTGGTTATCTTTGTTTGCCATTAGCATAATGCCCTTAACCTTTTTAGCTTTAAGCTTGTCAAGCATTGTGTTCATCATCTGTGCACCGTAGCCCTTGCTCTGATATTCAGGTAAAATATCAATGTGCAGATGTGCAGGGTATAATGGGCCTAAAAAAAAGTATGGGAAGGGCAACCACCAGGCATCAAAGCCTGACTTTTTATCTAAACCCCAGATGTTTTTCACGTCAATTTTGCGGAAACGTCTGTTATAACGCTTATAGTCAGGCTCGCACATTACGTAGCCGACAGCGATATCGTTATCATCCGCTAAAACGAAGGATGTGTCACAGCACTCCCTTGCATAATATGTGGAAAACATCTTCGCAAGGATGTTGCCGAAGATAGGCTCTTTTTTGTGAATTTCACCGGCTGTCATACGGCAAACATATTCCACAGCAGAAGTATCTGTGATTCGTAAAGGTCTGATAGTTGCCATCAGCTTTTGTCTCCCTTATTCGGACGCTTACGAGTGATACGCTCTTTAGTTCCGTCGGGTCGGACGATAATTGTGCTCTCCAGCTGAGTTTCAAGGGACTGTCTGAAGGCGGCAACGTATTCTGCCCTGAGAGCCTTCTGTTCAATAGCCTCTTCCTCGGTAAGACCCTCTGTTTTTGCCTTGCGTGCAAGGAAATTTATTCTGTCAATTTGTTCTTGAGTAATCATATAGAATACCTCTTTAATCCAACATCAACCAAAATTTTAGAATCTAATATATTATAGTATTATTAAAAATAAAGTCAATAATTTTACATAAAAAATTCGGTCATTGACTCTTTCCGTCCGGAATGATAAAATTTAATTATAATTTCCCTTGGGGAGTGGTTTTATGGCAGATGAACGTAATTTTCTCGGCAAGTGGATTTGTGCCGATATGACTGTTGAGGACAGGCTTGCGCCTGTTTTCAGGAGGGTGTTCCGGATTGATAATGATATTGAGTCTGCCGTGGCATTTGTCTGCGGTCTCGGTCTGTTTGAGCTTAAGGTGAACGGAGTTTTAGCAGACGATACCGTTCTTAACCCTGCACACACTCAATATTCAAGTACCGTGCTTTACAGGGAGTTTGATATTTCGTCACTTCTTAAAAATGGCGAAAATGAAATTGTAATTACCGTTGGACACAGCTTTTATAACGAAACTGTTGCTACCTGGAAATGGCAGTTGGCACAATGGCGTGATGTACCCAAGCTCCTTTGTGATATTGAGGTTTTATTTGCTGATGACACAAAGCTGTGTGTTTCCACCGACGAAAACTGGCAGGTGTGCACAGACGGTGTAATTACCGCAAACAGTATTTATTACGGTGAAACCCACGATTATCGCAACAGGGCAAATAATTGGCACGCTCCTCTTATGGCGGTACCACCTACGGGAAAGCTCCGAAAACAGACTATGGAGCCTATGCGCCGTATAAACACCCTGATTCCTGAAGAGATTACCCACATCGGTAACAACAGTTACGTGATAAAATCCCCTGAAATGGTGACGGGATGGGCGAAAATCCGTCTGCCACTTGCAGAAGGACAGCGTATCACCGTAACCTACGGTGAACGATTAAAGCCTGACGGCTCAGTTGTGCACATCGGCAAGGGTGAGGAGCGTGACGGCAATTGGTATCCCCTGGGCTATATACAGCAGGACACCTTTATAAGTGACGGTGCAGAGCGTGACTATGAGCCTGTTTTCAGCTATAAAGGCTTCAGGTATATTCAGATAGACAGTCCCGTTGCACCGAAAACTCAGGATATTGCCATATACCGTGTAGCAAACGATGTGGAGAATATTTCTGAATTTACCTGCTCCGAGCCCCTTGTGAATGAGCTCCACGTGCTTATGCGCCGAACAATTCTCAATAATCTTCAAGGTAAACCCACGGATACACCCGTTTGGGAAAAGAACGGCTGGCTTGGTGACCTTAGCTGCGGACTTCTGTCTATGATTTATAACTTCGATATGGATGAAATGCTGAGAAGCTTTACAACCACTATGGCAGATTGTCATGTTGAATATGGTATGTTACCGCCCTTTGCACCTGTAGTTGAGAATAATCATCCTGATAACCACCCTGTATGGAATACCGTATTTGTTTTCACTGCAGAGGCAATTCTCGATTATTACGGACAGGTTGATTTTGTTGAGTCAATATATCCTGTTCTCCGTGATTATGCACTCAAGCAGATTGAAGAAATCAAATCCCGCGGTTGGGTATGGGACCAACATACACTTTCTGACTGGCTTGCACCTATCGGCGGTGTTGCCACAGACGAGGCAGACCCCAATTCCTCAGAGGGTGCGGAAATCTGCGCGACAGCCTTTATCTATAAGATGCTTCTGTCAATGAATAAAATTGCAGAGGAAATCAATGAAGACGGAAGTGACTATATTACCGCTTCGAAAGAAATTCTTACAGCCTTTAATGAGAAATTCTATGATAGTGAAAAGGGGTTTTACTCCACAACCTTCTGGGCACAGAAGGGCAAAAGAACACGTTACAGACAGACCTCGAATCTGTTGCCGATTGCATTTGATATGGTTCCCCGGGGTGAAAAGGACAGAGTTCTCGAAAGCATTGTCCGTGACATAAAGGCGAAGGGTAATCATCTGGATACAGGTTGCACGGGCACACGGTTTGTTCTCCCCGTCCTCTTTGACAACGGACAGTCTGAATTGGCATATACTCTGCTGACACAGACAACCTATCCGTCGTGGGGCTACTGGGTGGAAAAAGGCTTTGACTCTGCCTGGGAAAGCTGGGAGGAAACAACACGCTCCTATGACCACTATTTCCTCGGATCCTATGAGGAAGCACTTTTTACACACCTTGCAGGCATCAGGGACGTGAAAAAAGGTTTTTCGGAATTCACCTTTGATCCCAAATTTGACTGCGGACTTCAAAAGCTTCAGGTGAAAATAAAAACTCCCAAGGGCGATATAGCGTGCCGATGGGAAAATTGTGATGGAGTTTGTGAAATTGAGCTTACCGTTCCTGCAGAGATTGTTGTTCACAGCAAATTGAAGCTGAATAAAGAAAAGGCTTCGGATAAGGTAAACAGGTACTGTATAAAGGTACGTTTATAAAATGAAAACGGAACAGTTGATAGGGGGGACCGCCTGTGTCAGATTCCGAGGAAGCCGCATACGGAATGTTAACCCAGAAGTCCCTGAGAGGGAAGGACTATCAACTGTTCCATATATATATGTAAAAATTTTCAAAACCTGACAAAAAATTTTTAAAAAAATCAAAATTTTTTTGAAAATAAGAAAAAGACCCCGATATCTGTGAAAAAACAGATATCGGGGAATGCATTATTCTGCAAATTCAATGAACATATATTTGATTTTGTTGCGTTTGTATGTGTATGTAAGATAGATATTGTTGCCGTCTGCGATAAGTGCAGGATATGAATATTCAAACCAGATAATACCTGATGAATCAATGTCAGTAACCTTTTCCCAGGTCTGTCCGTTGTCCTTGGATACGGCGAGAGTGAGCTTGTATCTGAGACCATTTACTGAAATGGGATTATAGGCAAGCCATAACCAACCGTTGTCTGTCATAACACAGTCAACACCGCTGTTGTTGTTGGGAAGGCTTGTAGCGTAAGCCTTGCACCAGGTATAGCCGCCGTCATAGGAGTCACTTCTATAAATCTTGCCTGCCTTTGTGCGGAAGAATGCGTGAACATTACCGTCAAGGTCTTCCCACAATGCGGGCTGAATCATCTGCTTGTCGGATTCAATAAAATCTGTGCGAGTCCAGGTTTTGCCACCGTCGGTTGAAATATCGAAGAAGCATCTCCAGTCACCCTGCTCTGTTGAGGCAGGAGCAATTATTGTGCCGTTCTTTGTTACAAGGCATTTGTTTTTAACGGGACCTCTGCCACCGCTTGTGTCACCGTCGACAAGCTCCTTGGCAGGTGTCCATGTTGCACCCTTGTCATAGGAATCGGTGTATTTTGTAACCCAATGTGCGATTTCTGAGCCAACCTTATAGTAAAGACGGACAAAGTCACCATAGTTCTGGAGAACGGGATTCCAGTGAGCAACTGTGTCATCTGAAGGAATCTGCTTTGCTTCTGTCCAACCACCGTTTTCATAAACAGAGAACCAGATTCTTACGTCGGAGTCGCCTTCACCGCTGCCACCGAACCATGCGCTCATAAGACTGCCGTCAGAGAGCATTTCGATTGTAGATGCGTGGGTTGTGTCTGTTTTTGAGCCTGAGCCGAGAACTGAGCCCTTGTGGACGCTATAGTCAAAAGATGCTGCGTTCACCGGAATAATGCCTGTGATTGCTATGATTATTGTAATTATCATAGCCAGAACTCTTTTTTTCATTTTCATAATCTCCTTGGTACGTTTAAATTAAAACGTGATTATAGAGGTTTATGTACATTGCACAAAACCTCTGAACATTATTATAGTACCCTTGTTCAAAAAATGCAATATTATCTACAGTTTACAAAAAAGTTTATGAAACTTTACTAATCGGAAGATATTGTAAAGGTACATTATAGACAAGTAAAAGTTACGCTTCGTAATAAAGCGTAACTTTTTTAAAATAAATCGAAACTTATGCGTGTTCTTTGTGAGAGCTTCGCGAAACCGGGATTCAGAATCTTCTTCCGCCGCCTCCGTGACTTCTGCCTGAAGAACCCCTGTGTACTCCACCGCCTGAGGAGGGTGTGGATGTTTGCTTGGGTACACGTGTTCTGAGAACGTTGCGATAAAGAAAAATGTCGGATTGCTTTGTAATAGCCATTTCGGTTACATATCTGTCCCCACCGAATTGTCGCACAGCAGTTGTAAGGGAACGTGTCTGTGCTTTCATTACTGCGAAGGCAATAACGAAGCCTATAGCAATTGCGATTAACAGCCACAACGGATTTATGTAAAAGCCGTTATATCTGCATGCAAGCTTAATAAACAGATTGAAGGCACTATCAAATTCGTTGTCTGAAAGAGGGCCGATTAATTTATCGAGCATTTTGTCAATATAGGGATTGAATCTGCGGATTGCGTTGCCTGTTGTGGATATGTATATATCACGGTAACCGGGATTGTCGTGTCTGTAAAGGAGCAGAATACCGTTATGCTTGTCTCCGTAGCCAAAGCCGTTGTAGTCAAAGAAATCGTCTGCGTAGCTTTGTGGAGATTTACCGCCCAGGTCTGTGGTGGTCACAATAACAATATCCGTTTTCTCCTTTTGAGAGAGCTCCTCCAGCTTTTTGTTAAGTAAAAGCTCCTCCTCGTCTGTGAGTAGATTTGCATCATCTGTCATGTAGGGAGCAATTCTCTCCGTAGGGAGATTCGGGTCAACACCCTCTTCTGCAAGAACGGGCAGGGCTATACTGAAAAGAAGCAGGATGCTGATTAAAAAGGAAAACAGTTTCTTCATATTATGCCACCTCCCGCAAGAAAGTGTGATACAAAGTAAATGATTAAATATGTAATACCGCTGAGTCCGGCAGTTATGCCTGCCAGATGCTTGTAAAATTTTTTCTTATCAAGGGGCAAATTTCCGATGAATTTGCCGGTCTGACCGTTCATAGCGAAAATGTAGCGTTCACCGTTCCAGGTGGTTGTCAGCATCCATACCGGCAGAAGTGCATAGTCATATCTGCCGTTTTTAAGGTTGATATTGGATTGGTCCTTGGTTATCTGCTGATAGCCAACAACGGTATTGCGCAAAGAGGTTTCAATACTGTCTTCGATTCGTTGATTTGCTCTTTCAACACATTCCTGAGGTGAAACGTCATATTTATCAGCAAGG
Organism: Acutalibacteraceae bacterium; assembly: GCA_045532945.1. GTDB lineage: Bacteria > Bacillota > Clostridia > Oscillospirales > Acutalibacteraceae > DTU089. The sequence goes on along the minus strand of JAZSGZ010000032.1, from coordinate 45,211 downwards.
AAGCCCATCAGGTAGCCTGTGCTGAATTCCTCAAACTCGGAGTAATCAAAGGGCTCAATTGCTTCCATAAGTGTGTTGTCCATCTTCTGTGAGCCGTCAACGGGAATATAACTGAATTCAAATCGCCCCTGACGGTGTATGGAATAGTGGTTTATTTCGGAGTAATCATAGTCACCTCTGCGCCATGTACGGATATTGCGGGCGGAGAAGAGGGCACTTGCGGTACCGTCACCTGAAAACAACCAATGAGGCACATATACACCCTGTATTTCGTTGATTCGGTTTTCATCCTTGAAGGGCGCGGGAATATATTTATTTGAATTGGCGTGACGCTTTAAGGCTGAAATTGCCTCTTCCCTCGTCACCTTGAATGGAATTATTTTATCCGGCTTGAATTCTCCTGAAAAATGACTCTTAACAACAACGGAATTTTCACAGTAGGGACAGCTTGTGGCACCTGTTGTTACGTCAGTGATGATCTTACCGCCACAGGAGGAGCACATATATACTGCCAGGTTTTTCGTTTCCTCCTCGCGCCAGGGGGCACCGTCAGACTGCCATTCTATAACGTGCTGTATATCTTCCTTTCGTTGCTCTGCCACTTTTTGCAGAGCTTCAACATCAAACTCAGCTCCGCAGGCAGGACAGGACATATTTTGCGTTTCGGCACTGTAGCTAACGGAACCGCCACAGTTAGGACACTTCTGTTCAAGAAGAACCGCCATAACCACACCTCACCTTTTGTTATCTCTGTAAATACAGTATAAAACAGAGAAAAAATAATGTCAATAAAATGACCTCTGAGTAATATTCTCAGAGGTCATAAAAATCAGAACAGGAATTTTTTAATAGTGTTGATATAATCCTTTGCACGAACCTTGCTTGTGCTTTCCGCAAAAATTCTTAAAAGAGGCTCTGTACCGGAGAAACGGCAGATAACAAACCCGTCCTCAAAGTAAATCTTGCATCCGTCGATATAGTTTACTTTGACGATTTCGTCGGTAAATTCGGGCAGACGCTTGTCCTCAAGAAGTGTCTTTTCAACGGCAGCCTTCATTTCGGGGTCAAAGCGCATATCATCCTCAACCATAACGAAGTCACCGTATTCCTTGTTAAGCCGTGCAAGCATCTGAGAAGGAGACTGACCGGTAACACTTACCATTTCTGCAAAGAGAGATGCGGCATAAACGGAGTCCTTACCGTGAATATGACCGCGTACCGTAAGACCGCCGGAGCTTTCGCCACCCAGAACTGCATCAACCTCATCAAGCTTTGATGAAATATATTTAAATCCGACGGGAACCTCATAGCACTTTTCGCCGAAGCTTTCTGCAATTTTATCAAGCATATGAGTTGTGGCAAGGTTTCTTACAACAGGACCGTGCCAGCCTTTGTATTTTACAAGGTAGTAGTAAAGCAGACAAAGTGTTTCATTGGCGTTGATGTATCTGCCGTTCTGGTCAATAACACCAAGTCTGTCACCGTCACCGTCCATTGCAATACCGAGGTCATAGTTCCCCTTGATAACAGAGTTCTTGAGAGATACAAGACTCTTTTCGGACGGTGCAGGCATATTACCGCCAAAGTATGCATCCTTATTCGTATTTATGGTATCAATTGTGCAACGCGCTGTGTGGAAAATAACAAGCAGGGGATATGTACCCGAGCCGTGCATGGAGTCAAAGAGAACACGGAGACCTCTGTTACGAAGAGCCTTCATATCAAGCAGGTCAATAATGTCATCAATAAATTTGTTGAAGGGATTGTTAAGGTAAACTATGTTCTTTTCTTTTACAGCAAGCTCAAAGTCCTTGCGACAGGGCTCTGTAACTGTGCTGATAAGCTCCTCAAGGCGAACCGTTGTTTCAACAGGAGCATCGCGGCCCTCTTCTACAATGAGCTTAATGCCGTTGTAGGATGCAGGGTTGTGACTTGCGGTAATTTCAATACCGAAGTGAAGCTCTTTATCCTTAACTGTGTGCATAACCATGGGTGTGGGGGCTGAACGCTCCATAAACCAAACAGTAATTCCGTTTGCTGCAAGAACCTCTGCAACCCACTTCGCCGCAGTTTCGGAGAGGAAGCGTCTGTCGTAACCGATAATAACAGGCTTGTCTGTTTTGTTCTGCTCATTCATAAGCATAAAAATACCCTGAGCTACTCTGCGGATGTTAAAGGCAATAAAATCTTCACCGATAATTGCACGCCACCCGCCTGTACCAAAAATTATTTTATCCATAAAATCCTCTCCTTTAATACAATGTATTTTTATTTTCGGTTATATTGTAACATAGTTTTTTACGATAATCTTACAAAATCGGACATAAGTTTTATATTTTTGGTTGCATTTTTGCGGCTCAGGATATAAAATGAATTCGGGTGATAAAGGTGGAGTATTTAAAGACATATTTTGACTGTCCCGTAAGGATTGACAGTATATATACCGTGCATTATTTTGAATATACCAAGGACTTTGCCTACTCGGGTGAGGTGCACGACTTCTGGGAGCTTGTTTATGCGGATAAGAAAAAGCTCCTTATAACAGCAGGTGCACAGGAGCTGGAGCTGGAGGCAGGGCAGATATATCTTCACAAGCCAAATGAATTTCACAACATAAGGTGTGACGGTAAGCGTGCGGCAAACTCTGTTATTATCTCCTTTGATTGTGACACGCCGGAGCTGTTTACCGTGGCAGGACACATAATAAATGCAGGTGAAGAGGAGCGCAGGCTTCTCGGAAATATAGTCAAGGAGTCGGAACGAGCGTTTTCAAAGGGGCTGAAGGACCCGTATACCGCCATTATGGAGAAGTCGGAAAGCGGTATGTACGGAAGTGAACAGCTTGTAAGGCTCAGTATTGAAACACTGCTTATACGCCTTATCCGATCAAGTAAGAATACACCGCCTGTAAAAATAAAAAAAAGCAGTTCAATTCTTGTTGAAATAACTGACTTTTTGTCAATGAATGTAGAAAGTAAAATAGTTTTTGAGGATATTGTCAGGGAGTTTAATTTGTCTCCGTCTGTTATAAAGAAGATTTTTCGTGAGCAGATGGGTTGCGGTGTTATGGAATACTTTACAAGGCTTAAGATTGACAGGGCCAAGGAGATGATCCGAGAGGAAAAATACTCCTTTACTGAGATTTCGGAAAGGCTTTCCTTTAATAATTCACAGTATTTTACAACTGTTTTTAAAAGAGTTTCGGGTATGACCCCCACAGACTATGCCAATATTGCAGTAAGGTATGTGTAAAAGAGGTGCATTAAAATGAAATATATTGCAGATCACGATTTTCATATTCACACAACGGTATCTGCCTGTTGCCGTGATGATAATCAGACACCCGAAAGACTTCTTCAGTATGCACTTCAAAACAACTTTCACAAGGTGTGCATTACAAATCACCTGTGGGATGAAGCAGTAAAAAGTGAGGCAGAGTGGCACCCTGCCCATACCTGCGAAAGGCTGAAAACAGTGTTACCCTTACCCACCCACGAGCAAGCAACACTCCTTTTCGGTGCAGAAACGGATATGGACTACAATAACGTTTTGGGAGTAAGCCGTAAAACCCTTGATGAGATGGATTTTGTAACGGACGCAACTACACATCTGCACCTTGCAGGTAACACGGTGAGGGAGAAAATCACCACACCTGAGAAGGCATCACAAATATGGCTCGACAAAATCCGTGCTTTGTTGCAGATGGATTTACCCTTTCACAAAATGGGGATTGCTCACCTGACCTGCGGTCATATTATGAAAAATCAGACACCGCAGGTAATAGGACTGTTACCCGAAGGTGATTTATATGAGATTTTTTCGGATTGTGCTGATAAGGGTGTGGGAATTGAGCTTAATATGAAAACCCTTGCAATGGATGATGAAGTAAAGCAGATTTTAATGCGACCCTACTACATCGCCAAGGATTGCGGCTGCAAGTTTTACCTTGGTAGTGATGCTCATAAAACAGATGCTCTCGCAACTGCAAAGGCAGAGTTTGAGAATATAATTACACTTCTTGCCTTAGAGGAAAATGATAAGCTTCCTCTTGCAAAACAGAATTGACAACAGAAATGAATTTCTATAAAATAGTAAAAAACCACAAGGATGTGATAATATGAATAAATTTATTAAAAAAGTACTTGCTGCGGCAGGTGTAGCCGGTGCGGTGACAGCCTTTCACCTTATAAACAAGGAACACCATAAGGATATCTGTATGATTGCTCACCGTGGCTTCAGCTCAAAGCACCCCGATAATACCGAGGCATCATTTATTGCGGCAGTCAAAAACGGCTCAGGCGGTATCGAAACCGACGTGCGCGTTACAAAGGACGGAGTTTTTGTTGTGAACCACAATGATGAAGCAAGGTTCGTTGACGGTACGGAGCTTATCGTTGCCGATTCTACCTATGAGGAGCTTACACAAAAGCCCCTTATGAACAAAAAGAGTAACGAGGTTGTTTATGTGTGCACCTTCAGGAGATATCTTGAAATCTGCCGTGATGCAAATATGATTTGCTTTATCGAGCTTAAGGGTGAATTTACCGACGAGCAGATCAATGAGCTTTTCACAATGGCAGGTGAGGTGTATGACCTTTCCAGATGTCAGCTTCAGTCATTTGAGTTTGAAAATCTGGTGAAAGCCCACGAAGCCTTCCCCGATTTACAGATTATGCTGACTTACGGTAAAAACTGCGGTGATTACCACAAGTGCCTTGATTACGGCTTTGATATTGATGCGGATTATAAGGTTGCAACACCCAAAATGGTTAAGGAATTCCACGACAAGGGACTTAAGGTGGGTCTGTGGACAGCAAACGATATAGTGGCACTTAACTATTGTCGTGCCCTCGGGGTTGATTATATCGAGTCAGACGTATATTAAGTGCAAAAATCAAAATGCAGAACGCAAAATTAAGGGGAAGCTTCGCTTCCGAATATTATAATCGGCACGAGGTGCCCCGAAAATTAATATTTACAAATTTAAATTTAAAATTAACAAAGCCTCTCGCAATCACGAGAGGCTTTGGCTTTTAATCTCCAAGAAGTCCGTAATATCTGCCCATCCAATAGGGAAGAAGGAAGATATATGGCATAACTGTACGCATACCGTTTGCACCGTCTGTACCGGGAAGTGCGGCGGCGCGGTTTGCGGATTTTTTATTGATTTCGATAAATTCTTCGACACCGGAATCGCAAACGAACTGATTGCCGTCGTAGTTCACAAGGAGCCTTGAGCTGTATTCAACAGGATATTTGAGCTGAGGTGCACAGCCGTATTCTTCGGGCTCTGTATCTATTACAATATCCTTGCGGTAGCTGTTGTAGGTGGGCCATACAACAAAATCAAGATTCATCTCTGAAAGAGACTTTGCCGCATTTTCAATATCGCAATTATTGTTTGTGAGGGCACCGTAAACGATATTGAAGAAGGGTGAGCGCTCAACTCTTTCATACTCAAAGTGGTGAGTAAGCCCCATCTTGAAGATTTCCTTCTGTGCCTCGTTCTCGGTGTAAACAAGGAGATTGTAGATATTTGTAAAGTCAAGCTGGTCGTCAATATGGGCAATGTGAGCATCCTCACACTTGTACTGCATACAGTTCATTGCATAGTGATGCTTTTTAATGAGCATATCAAATACCTGATTGTATTTCTCATCACCTGTTACGTGGTAGGTTGTCTTAAGGAAGGACAGAATCTCAAGTGAATTTGTGCCTCTTTCAAAGAACCAGCGGTCGTCATTGTTAAGGAGCTCGGGCTCCCAGTTTGCCCAGGTGGTGGGTACACCGTCAACATCGCAAAGGTGGAAGTTGTTTTCAATTATATGGTCGGTGATTTTCTTGACAACCTCGGCAATTTTTGCTTTTTCCTTTTTATCTGCCACAAGGTCATAGTAAATGCCGTATGCAAAGTAATGACCTGTCATTTCATCACTTGATGTTTCACCAAGCCACTCGCAGTTGGGGTTATCCTCGCAAACGTGCCATTCCTCGCGGTTGCCCTGACCGAAGAAGGGGTCGTCATCGTAGCGTGTTGCACGTGCGGTAAAGCCTGATTTACCTGTAACCTCGGTGAGCTTAATCATAGCCTCAACTGCTCTTTTTGCATTTGCCTTTGCCTTGGGGTCCTTGGTTGTGGCATAGCGGAAGCACTGGCTTGCACAGTAAAGACCTGTGAAAAGTCCGTCGTTGTCGGAGTTGAGGAGATAGCCTGAATCAACGTCACCGTATTTGCGGAGAAGTCTGTCAACGTGATAGCCCTCGTTACGGCAGAAATATTTGTCTGTGAAGTTATCAACATACTCCGCCTTTTGGGCGAGGGTCATATATTTTGAGGTGATGATACTGATGCCACGGGGTGTAACAGCGGCAATTGTGCCGTCCTCTGCAACTGCAAGAGCTGTTACTGTGGGGTGCATAAGCCATGCACCGTATGAGAAGTAAGAGATTTTACCCTCAATGAGTGTAACAAGTCCTGTGTTTGTAGCAAAATATTTCTTACCGTCGGGGGCAAAGTACATATCATTGAAGGAGCCGTCAGGCACAGAGTAAAAATCATTGCCGTTAAACCAATAATTTTTGCCGTCATATATGTTGAGACCTTCGTCAGAGCCAACCCACAAATGACCCAGGGCATCTATCTGCAAGCAATTGATTTTTTTGCTCATAACACCTGTGTTGTCGGGTAAAAGCTCTGCCCAGTGACGACGCTTGCCCTTCATTGAAAGGAGACCCTCTACTGTTGAGCCCACATAAACGGTTTCACCGTACTTTGTTTTGTTATCAAGTGCTGCAAGGCAGACAGTTTCAGCGGGAAGGTCAACAATCTGTTGGAATTCACCGTCATTAATAAGGTAAAGGTAGTTTTCCGTAATGAGCCATACTGAGCCGTCAAGGGCTACTGAAATGTCAATAACCTTTGAGTCGAATTCGGTAAGCTTTTTAGCCTTGCCCTTTTTGATTTCGGCAAGGGTGTTGCCGATTGCCGCATAAAGAGTGCCCTTTGCACAAATCAGCTTTGATGCGCTGAAGGAAAGCTTTTTGAGATTGCCGTCAGCATATTCAAATGTGCCCTTTGATGATGCAATGTAAAGTGTATTGCCCGAGAATGCAACTGAGTTGACGGTTGAGCCGTCAATGCCCTTGTCCGCAGTAAGGAACACCTTGTCATACTGCTTGAACTCGCCAAAATTAAGAGTGTATTTTTTCATAAAACTGCTCCTGAAAATATGTATTTTATTATGTCAAGAATTCTACCATAAAATGTAGGGTTTGTCGATAATTTTATTTGAGAATTATTTTTACGGTTTTAACCTCCCACGGATGGAAATCAAGGGTGTTATCAGTAATTTCCTTAACATCGTTACCCAAAAGGTCTGTCTGTGCAGTAACAGTACCGTAATCGGTGCTGAGTTGTGCTTTTGCATTGCTGTCGGAGTAGTTGCAGAATCGTGCTAAAGCATAGTCCTTTTCGGGATAAAGGGCGGTAAGGATAATGCTTTCATCACCGCTGAATGAAAGTGCGGAGAAGTTATTTAATTCACCGTTACCCTTTGCAACCGCCTCACATACAGGGGGCTGTGCGTAGGTAAGGGCATTTTTGTGAATGTCAACATTTGAAACAGCACCATCAAATGGGAATATTGCAAATTCATTTTCAAACTCACCCTCAAGGATACGTGTGCCGCACATATATTCATTTGAATAAATAAGGGGAACGAAAAGGTTGTTGCCGTTGAGTGCACAACCCATACAGCCCTTGTTGAATACTGCAAGACCCTGATTATTATCTCTCAGGCAAAGCCAATGTATGCCGTGGAAATATGTTATTGACTCAAATGACTCCTCAGGAGATACGGGTGTGTCAATAAGGATATCGTCATCGGGATACCAGTATTTTTCTGTCTTTCTGAGGTCACCGTTCCACTCTGAAATTGAGTATGGCAAATCGCGGAACATTCTGCGGTTATTGTCAAGGCAGAGCTTGAGGTTAAGGCAAAGCTTGTCCTCGTGGTGGTGTCCGTTGAGTGTAAGAGGAACAGGTCTGCCCTGTGTAATATCTGTTCTGCCCACAAGGTCATTTTTGAGAATGAAGCGTGATTTACAGTCAATTCTTTTTGATTTGCCTGTAAAGTCCATTGAAAGCTCAAAGGGAATACCACCGATTTCGCCCTCAAAAACTGCATTTGCGGAAAGTGAATTTACACTAACTGTCCACTTGCCCTCAGATGCTGAGTCTGCACCGTTTACATAGCCTGTGAAAAGACCGTCTGTGCCGTTATCAAAAATCGTTTTTCCTGTCTTAACTTCTTTGATATAAGAAATACCGCTTTCGCTGAATTTCACGTTGTAGCAGGGTGTGGTAAGCACCATTTCTTTTTCGTCATAGCTGAAAAGTGGAGCAATCTTGCTTTCAAGCTTTTTAAGAGTGAATTTTTTGATGCTCATAGGCTCTAAGCAAGCGGGGAATATAAGCACCTTGCCGTTTTTGGTGTTTACGGTTTCACATTGGAGTGCTTTGTCACCGTCAAAAACAGAAAAATCTTCACTTACGGGGACTTTAATATATTCAGAAACTCCAAATGAATGGTGGTTTACTGCAACAACGGAGGCCCCGTTCTTATCACCGAATTTCTCTGTAATATAACGAAGAGCATTTTCCTTAACCTTACCTGAATTTTCGAGTGAAGCAGGAATAAATCTGCGTGACAGGTCTAAAAGACCGCATATTGTAACGTCGTGGTGCTCTGCCGCAAGCACGTATTTCCACGCATCCCTTGAAATATCCTCATAAGATTTGTCACCAAGCATAACTGACATTGCATTAAGACACTCAGAAATTACTGCATCTGTTTCACCCTGACGGCAGCCGTTGAAAATCTCGTTGCCGCAGTATCCCCAGGGCATCTGCACGTGGAAGTCGTTGTCCTCTGTATTATATTCATCCTTGGGTTCACCGTAAAGTGAGGGGATATCCTCAAGGAGCACGTATTCATAATTATCCTTCGTTTCGATATGTGCGGTAACCTCCTCAATGGGCTGAGTAAGGTCATCGTATCGTGAGGCAAGCAAGGGAGTGTATTTTTTGAACATCTCCTCAAAATCCTCAAGGGAATAAAGGTCAGAGTCAACGGGCCAACGGGAAAGAATCCAGTTGTCAACGGTTGTACAGTTGTAGCCTCTGCCCTGCTTGGGGTAGGTGGGTACAGCGGGCATCTCGGTACCGTCCTTACCAATCCATTTGCCCCACGCACTGTCATAGTTTTTGGGGTAGCCGTAGCCCATAACGTGTGAGCGGAGAATAGCTGCCTTGTAACCGCATTGAGCTATGAGCTGAGGTGTCTGGTTGTTAAGGGCAAATTCCGAAATGGCATACACATCGGGTGTCTTGCCGAAAAATTCAAGATTTGTCCTTACGGCATAAAGAAGCTGACGGGCATTTGACTCGTCATTTATGGTAAGTGACAGGGGCTGACCGTAGGTTGTGGCGCCAAGACCAACTCTGTCGGGGTATTCCTTGAGGAGCTTGTCAATCAGCTCGACAACCTCTTTGTCGCAGCGTGAAAACTCGTCAAAGGTAAAGGATTCATAATCAAGACCGATCCGGAGCTTTGGATATTTTTCAAGCCATTCAAATATCTTGAGAAGACGAGGCTTTACCGCATCCTTCCACAAAACATATCCGCCGTGGTCGTAGGTTAAAATGTGAAGCTTTTTGTCATTCATATAATCAACTCCTCAAACAAATAACAAGTTGATTATACAATGATATGTCCCGATTATTCAATTAAGAAAGTGCATAAATTTTACAGAGAATATTTGTGGAAAATATTTTTCGGGGCAAAGACGATTACAAAATGCAAAGTGTAAAACGCAAAATGCAAAGTGTCGGGGAAGCTGTGCTTCCGAATATTATATTGCTGTCACATACAATCAACATATTGTAGAAAGAGTCATTGAATAATAAAGTTAAAATAGAATAAATAAGTTACTGTGTCTACAGCCTTCCTTCGAAGGAAGCCTGAACACACAGCAAATTTTTTCTGTTTATTTGAAGCTTTACAACAGGCAACGCAGTTCCGAAACATTTTGTATAGCAAGGCGCAGATGAGGGGTTCCCGTTGTGGTTAGTCTTCTGTTTGATATAACAATAGTAATGAACACATTTTAAATAAGTTTGCCTTATGGTAAGTGAAGAAATTTCTCATAAAGCACCCACCCAAAAATAATATAAAAATTTTTAAAAAAAGTGTTGACAAAACCGAAACTCGGTGGTATAGTATATGAGCACTCGCGAGAGTGGCGGAATCGGCAGACGCGCACGTTTGAGGGGCGTGTGGTAATCCCGTACGGGTTCAAGTCCCGTCTCTCGCACCATGAAAAAAGCACTTAACGCTATGCGTTAGGTGCTTTTTTCAAATGAAGCGCATAAAAATGCACTAAGCAACTTGCGTTATGAAGCAGCCTTCGGCTATGAAGCGTGCGTTCGCACATAAGCGCTTCGCTTCATAGGAGCTTTTGCGACTGCTTCATAAATTCGTGAAAAGAATTTGCTTCATATTTGCGTTGCAAATGCTTAATTAAAATGTATTTTTAGGAGTTATCATATGAGAAACGATAAGCTTTCCGAATTATCTATGGATTTTTCTGTTGATATAATTAGGCTTGTAAAAGAGCTAAAAATACAGCGTGAATCCGTAATATCAAACCAAATAGGTCGTAGTGGTACCTCTATTGGTGCAAACATACGCGAAGCTCACTATGCTCATGGGAAAGCTGATTTTATTTCTAAACTGCAAATCGCTCTCAAAGAGGCTAACGAAACAGGATATTGGTTAGAATTGCTTTTAAGAACAGGCTATATAAATGAAGAAAAATACAAAATATTAGAAACGAAGTGCAAAAGTTTACGTGCTATGCTTGTTTCTTCCATAAATACAACGAAAGAGAATATGAGTAGATAACCCATCGAGTTCACACAACCGTGTGGACTCGTTATTTTTATGTCAGAAAACAGGCAGGGACTTGAACCCCCTCGCCGAAGGCGAACACAATCGGGTGTTCGCAAGTGAAACGCAGCGAATGATGGGCAGAGCCCATCAAGTCTCGTCTCTCGCACCAAAAATCGACATTCTTCGAAAGAAGGATGTCGATTTTTACTTTTTCACTCTTAATTAATAACTGTCCTCTTTTTTGAACATAAAACTACTGTGGAAATGTTCTATGTTTTATGGTATAATCTGTTCACAAACTTAAATTTGACGGAGATACAGGTATGTTGAACGATAAAGCTTTACTTGAATTTGTTGAACCATATTATGCAGACAAAGATATTATGCATAATATGTGGCATATTGAACTGGTTCAAAAAATGGCTAACAGAATTCTTTCCAATTGTAATTACACTGTTGATGAAGAATGTTTAAAATTAGCAACATACTTTCATGGCTTCATATATTCCGACGAGGGAAAAATCAAGCAGTGGATGATAGCACAGAATTATAATGAAGAAAAAATATCTAAAACAATCCAAATAGCTTGGGAGTCTCAAAGAAGTGAAATCCCTGAAACTATCGAAGGAAAGATTTTACACGATGCTCACGTTTTAGAAGGCGGAAGAACATATCAAGTTGTAAAAACATTAATTACAGGTTCGGTCAGAGGACAATCTTTAATTGATACTTTGAACTTTATGGAAAAGAATGTTTTAAACCAAAACAAATGCTATTTACCGGAAACTATTCCTTTGTGTGAAGACATGAATAACTTCACAAATAGTTTCTTCGTAGACTTAAAAGATGGGATTATATAAATAAAAAAATGGAGATTTGAGAAAATGATAGAAGTTAAATTTTATGACCAAGTAGCAGATGAGCTTTTGAAATTTGCAGTTATTATTTCTAAGACAGATTGTAAGTGGGTGTTTTGTAAGCACAAAGAACGAGATACATACGAAGTGCCGGGTGGTCATAGAGAGGAAAATGAAACCATCTTAGAAACTGCAAAAAGAGAACTAAAAGAAGAAACAGGTGCGTTAGATTTCACTGTTACTCCTATTTGTGTTTATTCGGTCACAGGCAAAAACAAGGTGAATGAAACAGGCGAAGAGACCTATGGTATGTTATTCTTTGCAGATATTAAATCATTTGAGAACGAATTACATAGTGAAATGGAAAAAGTCCTGATTACAGATACATTAGTAGAAAATTGGACATATCCTTTAATTCAACCCAAGTTGATTGAAGAAGCAAAAAAGAGAGGATTTATATAATATTCAATTTACGATTTCATACACAACAAGGAGCTGATTTTTATCAGTTCCTTTATTTTTGTAATAAGTTGTTAAAACTGAAAAAGGTTGACATTTTAAATTTATATGCTATAATGATATCGAACAAATGTTCTTCGGGTGAGGTATAGCTATGAGTAGTGTATATGAAATTTGTCCGCAATTTGAAAATGAGAAATATCTTTTACGACTCGTAAATGAAGATGATTGCAGAGATTTATTAAAAGTTTATTCCGATAAAAAAGCTGTTCCGTTTTTTAACAGCGATAACTGTGGCGGTGGTGATTTTTACTACACAACAGAAAGCAGAATGAAAGAAGCAATAAAATATTGGCTTTGGGAATATAGTAGGCAGGGTTTTGTCCGTTGGTCTATTATTGATAAAGATGCCATTGAAGCTATTGGAACAATAGAATTGTTTCACAGAGATTCAGACGATTATTTTACAAATTGCGGTTTGCTACGTCTCGATTTAAGAAGTGATTATGAAAATTCAGCAGATATAAAAAATATACTTTCCTTAATCATCGAACCAACTTTTGAATTATTTGATTGTGATAAAATAGCAACAAAAGCCATTCCCGAAGCAAAAGAAAGAATAAAAGCTTTGTTGAGTATGGATTTTGTTTTTTCAAAAGAAAAATTGATAGGGCATGATAGGAGGGAATATAAGGATTATTTTGTAATTAAAAATATATAATATATTAGATATGTAAAAAAGAAAAAACAACTCTCAACAATCTTCATGAGAATGTTATGAGTTATATTTGCCATGTTTATATAAATACATTTAAAAGTCACAACATTTTATCAACAATTAGTTTTTGACAAATATTTCACTCTAGATTGATATTTTTTAAAATATTAGGGAATAATTTAAAATAAAACTATTGCTTTTTTTGATCTAATTAGCTAAAATATGAAAGGAGTATTACTTCGTGAATTCCGAACTAATGCACGAAAGGAAGAGTAAAATGGTTGTTTTAGATATAAAATTGGATAATTTTTATGCTTTTAAAAACTTCCACATGAATTTAACTTATCCCAAAAAGATTTTAGGCTCAACAATTGAAAATGAACATTTGCCCGAGCGTACTAATTTTAGATATAAAAAAGTAAATGTCATTTTTGGTGCTAACGCCTCAGGTAAAACCACATTCGGACGAATGATAATGAAAATTTTTAATTTCATTGATAGAAAAAATTATACTTTTCTCACCGAGAAAATCTGCGATCGAACTAGAGAAGCTTCTTTTGTAATAGATATGGCTTCTCAAAATAATTATTTGTATCGCGTAATGTGTTCTATTCCACCAATAGATGATGACCATATTGTTGCTAACGATATAAAAGTTGAAGTACGCAAGGAAAAAATATTAGTTAGGGATAGTTATGAATCTTGCATCAAAAGATTATCTAATAAACCTTATACGCCAGCAGAAAATTATATCGAAGAATTAGAAAAAATCGAAAGACTTACATGGTTCTTTGAATATCCAATAGATAACAACAGAAAACTCTCATTACCAAATAAAGACGAAAACTTCAGATTTGTTCTTGAAAATGTATTAAAATCATTAGATACATCAATCAAAGAAGTAAAAATATCACAAGATGCAGACAAAGCATATGTTGTTCATTTACAAAATCAGTCTATTGTTCTCCAAGATGATCAACCTTTAGATACAGAAATGTTTTCAAGTGGCACTAAAGCCGGTGTCGAACTATCTAATATCCTTTCTTCACTCATACAGGGAAAAAATGGTTTTTATTATTGTGACGAAAAATTTTCTTATATTCATACCGATATTGAGAAAGCAATTTTATCATTAATGATAACGTTTCTCAAACCATGTGATCAATTGTTCTTTACAACACATAATACCGATATTTTAGATATGGACTTACCTAAACATGCATATACCTTCTTACGTAAGGATGTTTCCAATCTTGAGTGTCCTATTACCTGTGTAGAAGCTTCATCATTCCTTAAGAGAGATACAGATTCATTAAGAAATGCAGTCGAAAACGATTTATTCTCGACATCCCCTGCTTTGGAATTAATTTATGATTTAATAGATTATAACAAGGAGGGATAATTGCTATGAACAAGAACGCCAATGTTCAATATTTTGTTGAGGGTGAAGATGAAAAGAAACTCGTGAATACCCTCAAAAATGATTTAAAAGTTATTATTCCTGGTAGAGTTCAAATTAAAAATGTCGTACAGGATATTGTAAGCGATATGATTCTTAGGACATTCAAGCAAGGTACCATTGTAGTTTTAATTTTTGATACAGACACCAACAACACAGATACCTTAAATAAGAACATTTCAAATCTAAAAAAGCATCGTAACGTGGCAAATATTATCACAATCCCACAAGTAAAGAATTTAGAGGATGAGCTAATATACAGTTGTAACATAAGAAGAATAACCGAGTTATTAAATAGTCGCTCCGTTTCAAATTTCAAAAGCGACTTGATACATATTACAAATTTGGATAGTAAGCTCAAAGAGCATTCATTTAATATCAACCGTTTTTGGAGTAGGCATCCTGGATCACCTTATGAGAATATAACTAATCAAGCTGCTATGATTAAAATAAATAATAAATAATGCGTATAAAGAATAACTATTTTCTTCCCCACTCCTCGCGAGTGGGGTCTTTTTCCGCCCATATCCCCTCACTTCCCCAAATCCCATCTCTCGTATAGAAAAGCACATAAACCACAACGAAAAAGTGTAAATTTTCGCTTTGAAATCGGGCATTTTTAGGGAATTAGTTTTGGAATTTTGAGGGATTGTGAGAATATTTAATTTACTTTTCGGCAGGACTTTGTTCCTTGTTAAATAACTGTATTCCTTATTGAAAAACTTGATTCCTTACTGAATAACATACTTGTGTTTTTGTAGTATCCATTGTATAATCACCGTATAGTTGTGTGAGGTGATTATATATGAGCGATTGGGATTTTTTGTGGGGATTATCGGGAGATGACCTGGATTTTGCCATAATGAATGGATATACCAAGGAAGAGGCTTATCTTATTGACGATTTCGATGATATTGATGACAACGATACTACCTTATATGATAAGGAGTATCTGTCCGAGGTGAGGAATAAGCTCAGTAGAATAAATGCAACCTTATCACCGCGCCCGAAATACCGATGCTATGCGGATTTTGAATTCAACTGCAAAGAAGATGGTGGCGATTCCGATGATAGTCTGGAGATTATATCTGTGGGTATGGTTATATGCGACAAGGAGAATAATATAGTTGAAGAATACAAGGCATTCGTCAAGCCTACGGTTTCACCCAAGCTATCAGTAAAATGCAGGAGACTTACACAGATGTTTCAGTCAGAAATTGATACAGCGAAGGATTTAGATGTGGTTTGTCAGAAGATGCTACAGATAATGAAGAAATACAACGTTCAACGAATTAATGTCTGGGGTAATCATGACAAGAGGGTATTGCGCAACGATTGCGGTCTGCATGAAGCTGCCGGTCTTCCCTGTGAGAGCATACGTAAGGTATCGAGAAAAATCAATGATTTTCAATACAGTTTTATGAAGATACTCGATATACGAAAGAGTCCTTCCTTAGAAAATATTGCTGAGCTTTTAGAGTGTGACACCTATGCTCTGCACGACCCCTTGGAGGATGCCGTGACCTTGTCTGAAATATCGGAAGTTGTCTTCAATGAGGATCTGACAGAATACTATGATCTCGTCCTGTTTTTAGCCGGCGAATGGAGGAATAACGAACTTCGACGAATCAAGGATTGTATTGGTAAAGAGAACAAGAAATATGCGGAGATTATATATGATGCGCTTCGTGAAGGGAAAAATAAACAGGATGTTTATGTGCGTATCTGTAAAGGAGTACGCAATCCGAAGAAGAACTCCGAGCTGTATAAGAAAATTAAGCCGTTATTAAAAGATAAGAGCTGATTAATCAAAGGAGAGCAAGATGAATAACATTTCAGAACTCATACGTAGCAGAAGAAGCGTCCGCACTTATGACGGCAGAGAAATTACTCAGGAGCATAAGGGAAATTTAATTTCTTTTATGGCGGATATTGAAAACCCCTATAATCTCCACATAGATTTTAAAATGTTGGATGCAAAGGAAAACGGACTTAACTGTCCTGTTGTCAGCGGTACTGATTTATATGTGGCAGGTAAAATGAAGCGTTCTCCTTTTGCGGAAGAGGCTTTTGGCTATTCCTTTGAGCTGCTTGTGCTTTATGCTCTGTCTCTGGGCATAGGTACAGTATGGTTGGGGGGAACAATGAACCGTCCTGCATACGAGACTGCAATGAAGCTTGGCGAAAATGAAATAATGCCCTGTGCCGGTGCTTTGGGATATATATCAAAAAAGATGACTGTGCGCGAAACTATGATGCGAAAGGCAATCAAGGCTAACGAAAGACTACCCTTTGAAGAACTGTTTTTTGACGGTAGCTTTGTAACACCTCTTACCGAGGAAAAAGCCGGTAGACTCGCATACGCCCTTGAGATGGTACGCTTAGCTCCGTCTGCCGTCAATAAGCAGCCCTGGAGAGTTGTTGTTACTGAGAATGGTGCACATTTCTATTTGAAAAGAAGCAAGGGCTTTTCTGCGGGTACATCACTTGATATGCAAAAAATTGATATGGGTATTGCACTTTGCCATTTTGCCCTTGCTGCAAAGGAAAGTGATTTGAACATTGATTTTTCTGTCAATGCCCCCAAAATTGTAACCGAAGCCGATACAGAATATATCGCCTCTTATCTTTTTACAAACTGATAAAGCACAAAAAACAACCGCAATTCCTTTAATATCAAGGAGTTGCGGTTGTTTGCTTATGTTCCTAAATCTACGAGCCGTCTATTCGGTAAGGCTTTATTTTTAATGATATCATTTCTTTTTTTGTGACATTAAAATCTTCAAAAAATGTAACCTTTCCCGGATGTGAATTGTTATAATAGCGAAAGGACCTTTCAATCGGTGGTGGTTTAATGGATAGTAACGAATTTGAGCAAGCATTTGAAAGAAACAACAAACGACTGTTTCTTATTGCACTTTCATTCACAGCCAATCAATATGATGCGGAGGATATTCTCCAAAAAACATTTTTGAAGCTGTTACAGACAAAAACAGAGTTTGAAAGTGATGAGCATATTGATAAGTGGCTGACTTTTGTAACAGTGAATGAAAGCAAAAACCTTCTAAAAAGTGCATTCAGAAGGAAAAGCACAGATTTTGAAGAATATTTTGCAACCTATTCTTTTGACTGTGAAAAAAGCGAGGATTTGTTTAATGCCGTTATGTCACTGCCTAAAAAGCTCCGGACGGTAATTCATCTGTTTTATTATGAGGATTTACCAATCAAGGAAATTGCCGAAATGCTTAAAATCAAGCAATCGGCGGTTAAAACAAGGCTTTGCCGTGCAAGAGAACAATTAAAAATTGAGCTTGGAGATGATTGGAATGACGAATAAGGAAAAATACATAAATTCTTTTTCGGGTGTTGAACCGTCTGAGGAAGTAAAAGAAAGGATTTTGAGTATGACGAGACTTAAGAAAAGATATTCTTTTAAAGCATTGGCAGTAGCAGTTGCTGTTTTCGTAATGCTTGCTATGGCTATGCTTACCGCAAATGCTGCAACCGATGGTGCAGTAGGTGAAAAAATCAATGAAGTAAGCAAAGAAATAAGTGAAAAAATCACTGTACTGTTCAATGGTGAGGAAGTCGAAGCAGACTGCAAAACAGAAACTTTTGTCGATGAAAATGGTAATAATGGTGTTATTTCTACTATTATCTTACCGGGCGTGAGCGATAGTTCGGATGATGAAAAATCAGAATCTTATGCCGAGATTGTTGTGGAGTATGATAAAGCACTTGAAGATTGCTGTGCAGAAGTTATACAGAAGTCGGAAGAAACTACAGCTGTTATTGAGATTAAAGTTGAGTCTGATAACAATGATAATTAAAAATTCATAGATGAGAAGTAATAATAAAGCAAAGGGGCAGATCGGTTCTGCCCCTTTGCTTGCATTTTCAGTTAATCTGTATTTTGATTAAAGGATAACTTCTCTGCCCTTTTCGGCTGATTCATATATAGCACACAGGATTTTTATCATATCCACACCCTGTGAAGGCTTGAATACGGGCTCTGCGCCCTCGGTGAGTACGTCGATGAAGTTTTTGATATTCTTTTTGTGTCCGTTTCCGTCCATTTTGCCCTTGGGTGTAATGTCAAGAAGCTGACCGTCCTCCTCTGTGAAGAACTCAACCTCGTTATCCTTCCACTTAAGGCCTGCCTTTGTACCGCGAAGCTCAACAAAGCGGTTTTCTTCCTTGATGTTTGATGCCCAGCTGAATTCAATCTGAAGAACGGCACCGTTATCAAAGCGGATCATACCCATTGCAAGGTCCTCAACGTCGAATGTGCCCTGTGATTTTGCATCACCGAATTTGGAGTTTTCGGAGTCGCTTGTGTCGTTATCTGCAAATTTTGTATATGTATTTGCACTTACTGCAACGGGAGTGGGGTTGCCCATAAGCCACACAGCAAGGTCTATCATATGAACACCAAGGTCAATAAGGGGACCGCCGCCTGACTGAGCCTTTGTTGTGAACCAACCTCCCTTGCCGGGAATACCGCGGCGTCTTTGCCAACCGCAACGACCGCAATAGATTTCACCCATTCTGCCGTCTTCAACAAATTTCTTTGCATACTGTGATGCTGTTGCAAAACGGTTGTTTCGGATAACCATAAGCACCTTGCCTGCCTCGTCAGCGGCATTTTTCATTTTGAGTACCTCGGCAACGTCAACTGCATCGGGCTTTTCGCACAAAACGTGCTTGCCTGCCTTGAATGCATCAACCGCAATTATGGAGTGGAGATAGTTGGGTGTGCAGATGTCAACAGCATCAATGCTTTCGTCCTTAAGAAGCTCCTTGTAATCTGTATAAACTGCTGCATCGGGGTAGTATTTGTCCCTGAGGGCAATTGCTCGTTCCTCAATAATATCGCAGAAGGCTACGACCTCTACTCTGTCGTCCTCACAATAATTCTCAATATGGCTTCCTCGGCAGATACCACCGTTGCCGATAAGTGCAACTCTTAATTTTGACATAATATATCCTCCTATCGGGTAGTTATGATTTCATTATATCAAAGGTAAATGAAAAGTAAATAGAATTATATTAAAATCCCTGTCCTTGCAATATCCCTTTTTCTAATGTATAATATTTTCAAAGATTATTTGGGGGTATTGTTATGCTCAGAAAAAGGCAGGTTCACCTTGATTTTCACACAAGCGAGCTTGTGCCTGTTGGCAATAATTTTTCAAAGGAACAGTTTCAAAAGTGCCTGAAGGCAGGTCACGTTGATTCCATTACGGTTTTTTCAAAGTGTCACCACGGATGGTCTTATCATCCCACAGAGGTAAATGAGATGCATCCACAGCTTAAGTTTGACCTGTTGGGTGCACAGCTTGAGGCTTGTCGGGAAATCGGTGTCAATGCCCCTGTATATATTTCTGCGGGCTTTGATGAAAAGGAATACCTGAAGCGTCCTGAGTGGCGTTGGTGCCCCTCACCTGACAAGGCGGAAAATGAGGAATATAACAATGAGGTACATTTCCACGTGCTTTGCTTCAACACGGGATACCTTGATTTTCTTTGTAAGCAGATTGAGGAGGTTATGGTAAAGTACAACCCCTGCGGTATTTTCCTCGATATTATTGCTGCCAGAGTTTGTTTTTGTGACAAGTGTGTCAGCGATATGAAAAAGCAGGGACTTGATATTGAGAGTGAAGAGGACCGAGAGAAATTTGCTCAGATGACACTCAATAAATACCTTGAGGCAACTAATAATGCAGTGCGTAAGCACAGCGATACCGCCACAATTTTTCACAACAGCGGTCACGTCCCCAAGGGTGATTACCGTTATATTGCTTCAAACACTCACCTTGAGCTTGAAAGCCTGCCCACAGGCGGTTGGGGATACGACCATTTTCCCCTTTCAGCTGCCTACGTGCGTACATTGAGCGATACGGATTACCTGGGTATGACAGGTAAATTCCACCACAGCTGGGGTGAATTCGGCGGTTACAAGCATCCTAACGCACTTATTTATGAAACCTCTCTGAGCGTTGCCAACGGTGCAGGCTGTTCAATCGGTGACCAGATGCATCCGCTTTCGGAGTTGAATCCTGCAACATATAACCTTATCGGCAAGGCATATTCCCTCATTGAGGAAAAAGAGCCCTGGCTCCGGGATGCGGTGAATGTTGCCGATATTGCGGTCTTAAGTGCCGAGGCTACCACAGGTAACAGAGATGTGAAAGCAGACACAGGTGCAAACAGAATGCTCCTGGAAAATCATTTGTTGTATGATTTTGTTGACACCACCGCAGATTTATCGGGCTATAAGCTCCTTGTCCTGCCTGATGTTTCCGCTTATGACGATGAAACAATAAAAAAGATAATGGACTTTGCAGACAAGGGCGGTAAAATTATTGCTACCTCGGATGCTTTAGTGAAGGACGGCAGATTTTTCCTTGACTTCGGTGCAGAGTATAAGGGCAAAAATGAGCTTAATCCCACATACTTTATCCCCGAGTTTGAAACCGTAAACGGCAAAACAGAGTATGTTATGCGCTGTGATTTTAATGAATTTGATGTGGCTGAGGGTGAAGTATTTGCATATATGCAGAACCCTTATTTCAACAGGACTCTTGAGCATTTCTGTTCCCATATGCACGCACCCAACAATCCGGAAAAGCAGTTCCCCGGTGCAGTAATCAACGGTAATATTGCATATATCGGTTGGGATATTTTTACAGCCTATGCCACACACGGACACCTGTGCTTCAAGGAGCTTTTCACTTATGCCATTAAAAAACTGCTCGGTGATGAGGTTACTGCTTTTGCAGACGTACCCGACAGGGCGGTTGTTACATATACACATCAGGCAAAGGAAAACAGAAATATACTTCACCTTCTCTTTGCTCACACAACTGTGAGAGGCACAAATACGGAGGTAATTGAAGATACGGTTCCCCTTTACGATGTAAGGTGTAGTGTAAAGTGCAATAAAAAACCCTTGAAAATCACTCTTGTTCCCGAAAATGACGGACTTGACTTTGATTTTGTTGACGGCAGGGCAGAGTTTACCGTGCCTTGTGTTAATATTCATCAGATGGTAGAAATCGCCTATGAAGATTAAAGCAATAATTATAAGACTTGCGCTGTCCTTTGCCTTTTTGTTTTCGGGGTTGCTTATTTATTTAGCAACACGTACAGGCACCTATGTCAATGCGATGTTTGACAGCCTGATTTCAGTTCCCGATATTGCTCCCGATACGGTTATTAATACCGTTATCTATAACTGGGGCGCAGATTTTCTGTGGGTTGTGTCCTTTACACTTGCGCTCAGTTGCTTCGTTGAAAAGCCGATTATTGCTGCAGGTATTGTTGCGGGCTTAGGTGTGCTGTTTGAGTTCTTTCAGCTTTTCGGTATTACCACAGGCACATTTGACATATTCGATATTGTGGCAGAATTGCTTGGGGCAACGATAGTTTTTGTGGGTGTAAGTCTGTGGGGGAAAAAATTAAATAATAAAGAATAGATAATAGAGAATAACGGAAAGAATCTCACTAACCTTTTGGTTAGCGAGATTCTTTTTTAATTTTGATTTAATTTTATGCTACCATTACCTCGCAGGGGAATTCATCCTCTGTAAAGCCGAGAGTGTATGCAACACGGATGGGGATTTCATAGTTATTGATTGTTTCGTCACCGCTCAGGAGCTTGTCAGAGCCATATACAAGGAGGGGAACGTCTGCGCTCGAGTGTGAGCCACTTGTGAATGAATATGAACCGTCCTCATTGAGTGTGATTGCGCCTGTTTCGTGGTCGGCAGTTACAATAACAAGTGTTTCGCCGTCTTTTTCTGCATAGTCAAGCACATATTGAATTGTTCTGTCAAACTCTTCGAGGGCCTCGGTCATATTATTATCAAGGTTGCTGTGTGAATGCTTGTCAATGTGTGCACCCTCAACCATAAGGAAGAAGCCCTCGTCTGTATCGTCAAGCAGGTCAATAGCCTTTTTTGTCATCTGCTCAAGGTTGGGTGTGTTTTCATCGGACTGCTCAAGTGTCCAAAGGTTGTTTGTAAATGCACCGAAGCTGCTGCTACCCTCGGGGAGAGCCATCATTTCGTCATAGGTTGTAATAAGCTGATATCCCTTAACCTTGGCATCGTGCTCAGTTACAAGTCCGTTTGATGTACCCCAGATGAGGTTGATGCCTGAATTAAGCTGGTCCTCGGTTATCTCCTCGGTGTTGCCACGGTCAGATTCGTGCGCGGAGAAGGTTGACGGTGTAGCGCCGGATGTTTCATCGGTTGTGATAACGCCTGTCATCATACCTCGTTCCATACAGAGCTCAGTAATGTTCTTGGGGTAGGAGAAAACTGCGTTTGCGTCAGAAAAATAAACACCGATACCACCGTTGAAGGTACGCTCACCTGTGGCAAGTGCAGTACCGCCTGCAGCGCTGTCTGTAACTGCATCTGAATGAGAGCGTGTTCTTGAAGCTCCTCGCTCGGCAAAAGTATCCATTACAAGGCTTATTGAACGCTCCTGTTTAGCTTTTTCAAGGTGGTTAAAGCCCATACCGTCACCGATAAGGAAAATAACATTTTTGATGTTACCGTCAAAATAATCAGATGAGCCCGAGGTCGTTGCGGGGATGATGGTGCCCACGGTTGTGCCAAGGGCAAGAATAAGGCTGAGTATTGTTGCGGTAAGCTCTTTCCATATTTGTGCAAACATTAAGAACATAATAGTATTACCTCCTGTATATTACTGTGGTTATTTTACCACTAAGGAATAATAAAAGCAATATCATTTTGCCGGTAAAGTGTCAAAGGCAATCACGAGTGCATCTGTAAGCTCTTCTGTCAGCTTGGAGGGAAGCACATCCGAGCTTGCTTTTGACGGGTCAAAATCGCTGATTTCGTAGGAATCTGTGTCAACAAAGTGCCACCATTCGGAGTTTATTGTTGAAAATCTGTTGTCCTTTGTCATGGCATTTATGAGAGTGGTAACGTTTTCTCGGGCAAGCTCTGTGTCATCTGATAATTTATCGGGGTGTGCCTTTTCTGAAAAATCGTCAAAGCCTGAGGGCATTTCCAGTAATTTACCTGTGCTCAGGTCATAAAGAGTAACGTCCACGGTGTGTCCCTTGGTGTGGTTACCGCCCTTGGGACTTGCAACGTAAATCCCCCTGTCCTCAGGGTCTGCAGAATAGTACAAAGCTTCCTGACCTGAAAGCGGTCTGTAAGCATCCCAGATACAAAGGCCCACGCCCTTTTCAGCCAGCTCTTTCTGTACAGCAACAAGCTTTTTCATAGTGCCGTAGCGGATGTAAGCATCAGTGAAATCATATATAACCTTGCCTGTGAAATTGTTTGTTGTGGAATATCGTAAATCAATTTTGATTGTAGGTGCAAAATCGGATATTTTGACAAAATCATCGTCGCTTTCGGGAGGCTCGGGTGGGATAGCTTCCGTAAGCTCTGCTTGTGTTTCTGTGACACTACTGTCCGAGGACAAGCTCTCGGTGTTGCTTGCTGTTACAACAGTCTCTTTATCGACTTCCTTCTTGGTGCAGGATGTAAAAATAACGGTAAAAAATACTGTGAATGCAAGAAGCAATGCAATAAGCCTGAAACTTTTGCTTTTCAAAATAATCATCCCTTTTTATAAATTGATTACTTTATAATATAAATATTATATAAATTCAATACTCTTGCAGGATATGTTTCCTGCAGAGCGCCGTCATATTCTACCACAATCTCCGTTCCGACCTTTAATCCTGTACGTATTTTGTCATCTACGGAGGTCAGCGGAATCTGGATTTTATCGGCTGATTTTGACGCGTCGGAATCGGGAGCAGGCTCAACAAGGATATAATCACCCGTAGCTTCAATTACTGTCGCCCGGAAAACGGGATTATCATTTTCGCTTGAAATGATTATGGATGTAGGACCGTCTGCACCGCCTATGATACCGATATCAACGGAGTTGAAATGATTTATTACAAGGATTGTGATTACAACTGCGGTAACAATAATACCGAGAAGTATCCAAAATAAGGGCTTTTTCGGGTTGAAAATCTTTTTCATAGTAAAAACCTCAATAGTCTGCTCTGATTGCCCACCTCATTTTGGTGGATTTGGAACGGCTGTTTTTTATGCATTCCTCGGCTGTGGGGCGGATAACGTCACGTGCAACGTCGGAGTAAATCCCCATATTCTTAAGTGCTTTGAAGGACTTTTTTACAAGCCTGTCCTCACCCGAATGGAAGGTGAGCACGGCAACTCTGCCACCGGGTGCGAGCACGTCGGGCAATTTCTCAAGGAATTCGTAAAGCACCTCAAACTCACTGTTTATGTCAATACGGATTGCCTGAAAGGTGCGTTGGCAGGATTTTTTGACGGCTTCCTTTTGTTCACCCTTGGGTAAGAATGAAAGTGCCTCTGCAATGCAGCTCCTTAAATCGGAGGTGGTCTGTATGGGTCTGCCTGATGATTTTCGTTGTACAATTGCTTTTGCGATACGGTCTGCATAGGGCTCGTCAGCATTTTCACGGAGCATACCCTCAATTTCATCACGGGTCAGCTGTAAAAGTCGCTGTGCACCCGTCACTCCCGTGTGGGGGTTAAGGCGCAGGTCAAGGGGACCGTCTACCTTATATGAAAAACCGCGCTCGGGGTTGTCAATCTGCATGGAGCTGACACCCAGGTCAGCAAGAACAAAGTTAAATTTCTTCCCCGTATCTGCAACAACCTTGTCAATATCCTTGAAGTTCTGCAGTCTTACTGTGAGAATATCATCACCGAAGCCTGCTTTGTTAAGTCTTTCCTTTGTTTTGGCAGACTCAATAGGGTCAACGTCAAGGGCATATATGTGACCGTTACCCTCTAATTTTTGGAGCATTGCCTTGGTGTGACCGCCGTAGCCCAGGGTGGCATCAAGACCGATTTGTCCCGGCTTAATGTCAAGGAATTCGAGTATTTCATTTACCATTATGGAAATGTGCATACCTGCAGGCGTTGCACCGCGGGAGATTATGTGTGCAACGTCGTCGGCATATTTTTCGGGGTTAAGCTCTTTGTATTTTTCAGAGAACTTGCGGGGATGTGTACCTGAATAGCGTTTTCTGCGCTTGTGCACAACCTCTGTGTTTTCTGTAGCCTCTGCTTTAATTTCTTCGTTTGACATATTACTTCTCCTTGGGATATGCCTTGTAAAGGTGAACTATGTTAAGGTCCTCTTCCATATCGAGTCCGTGTGAACCACATCCACCGTCAATTTCGTGACAGCCGTGATCCATTGCAAAGCCCACAAGGGTGTTATGGCTTTTCCAGTATTTTCTGATGAGCATTGTAAATTCCCCGAATGCATAGGAGTTACTGCGAAGCTCTGCAAGGGAATTTACACTTTCGGGCCCCCATCTGTGCATAAGCGCATCGTAGTTGCCGTTGTAAACAGCCACAAAGTCATATTCATCCTGAATAATTACCTCACAGGCTTTTGCATTTATTTCCTCGGTGGTGTCATATATAAAGTAATCCATATTACGCTCTTTGAAAATGTGAGCCATACTGGAATTTTTATCTGCAATAACAGCGCACTTTTTACCTGCACGGATAAGTGCATCGAAAATAGTATCAACGGTTAAAACAGGCTTTTCGTACCGCTTAATGCCGTGGATATCGGGTTGTGTGCCCGAGTACATAGTGGCAAAGCAAACGGGTGTAACCGAGGGCATAACAGAGCAAAGGGGTACTTTAATATCTGTGTAATCAATTGCCTCGTCCATAAGATGAGCGTATTTTTCATATACCCATTGCGCAATGGCATCGGGGTTGTACATAAAGATTCGGTCTGCTTTTTCTCCGCCAAAGGCTGAGTCAACGTATTCTGTAAGTATATCGTTTTTCTCCTGTGCTTTTTCGGGGGCATCAATACCCATAGCATAGGCTAATGCAGAGCAGATTGTATCTAAAGAATGAGGGTTGTAGCTCATTTGTTTTTCTCCTTTTCTTCAGCTTGTATTTTTGAAAAAATACAACCGCAGTAATTTTGTCTGTAAAGATTAAAATCTTTTGAGAGCTGACAGGAACGCTTGTAGCCGTCGCCCTTTTTGAAGTCGGACAGAAGATATTTTACGCCATAATTTTCGCTCAGCTCAGCACCGATTTCGTTGAGAGCCTGAGCATTTTTATATGGGCTGACGGAAAGTGTGGTTGTGAAGTAGTCAAAACCGCCGATTTTTGCATATTCTGCCGTTTTTTCAAGGCGCAAGCGATAACAATCCTTGCAACGGGCATCACCCTCGGGAAGGTGCTCGTTCCCCTTTGCTATCTCGAAAAATTCGTTTTCGTCATAGTCAGGCGCAATAATTCTGATTTGTGATAAATTCATTTCACCTAAAAGACGGTAAAGCTCCTCTAAACGGTAATCAAACTCACTTTTTGGTGAAATATTGGGGTTATAAAAGAAAATTGTTATATCAAAGTGCTCTGCCAATACCTCAAGCACCGCACTTGAACAAGGAGCACAGCAAGCGTGCAAAAGAAGAGCAGGCTTTTGTGGCAAGGTTTTTGTGTATTCAATTTCCTTTTGCATTAAAAGCTGATAATTCTGTTTCATAATTAACCGTTATTCTCAATAAATTCAATTACGGGCGTGTTATCGTGGGGCAAGCCGTGGGGATGATGTCCGCGTCCTTCGACACAAATAGTCCTGAGTAGTGTTGTGTCCGAGAAAGCATCCTGTAGCAAAGCACCGTTTTCTTCAAAAATAACGTCCGTATCCTCTGTGCCGTACACCATAAGGATAGGTATACTGTTTTTGATTATTGCTGTTGCAGAGTTCAAGGGATGATAACTGAAGTTCAGAAGGTTGCTTCGCTTGATACCGGGGTAAGCAACACCAAATTCCCGTGACCATACTCTTTCACATTCCTCATTTCCGATTTTGCCGGGGAAGGAGCAGTAATTCAGCACAGGGGCATCTATGAAGACACAGCTGACATTTTCAGGGTGCAGTCCTGCAAAGCGGACAGCGTGTGCACCGCCACAGCTCATACCAATAGGTATACATTTTTCTGAAAGCCCGTGCTCTCTGCTGATGTATTGTGCAAAACGGGCTTTGCGGTGGCAATCCGCATCTGTTGCAAAGCGAGTTTCGTTTGTAATATATGCTATGTGATAGCCTTTTTTAAGAAGCTCTGCTTCAATCTCGGGAAAGGCAAGCCAATATTCGGTTTTTAAAGCCCATTTGCCGTTGGGTGTGACATTTGGAAAAACGATTATTGCTTCCTTACCCTCAAAGCTAAAGCTGAGGGATTTGAAATTTCCTATGGTTTTGAGCATAAAGTGTCACCCGATTTGTTCAGTATTATATTATTCCGTTTCATTAAGATGACGGTACCGTGAATTAAAGTAAGCGTTATAGCTGTGCTTCTGTATTGTCGTCGGATTTTACGGGACCCGTGATTGAATAGGTGTCCTTCTGACTGCAGCCTGCTCTGCCACCACCGGCACAGGCACAGGCGCACGCACAAGCACAGGCACAGCCACCGCCGCTGCGGGGATACCCGTGACCGGTTGTGTGAACATAAGACGTCCTGTGTGCACGCAGGTATTCTTTACTTTTCGTGCCGTCTGTGTGTATGGGATAACCGTTTGAAGTAATAAAGCCCTTACCTCTGTTATAGGAAATAATACTGTCAAAAAAGAAAATTTCAAAGGCTAAAAGAGGTAGTGAGATTATTCCTGCAAGAATACTTACAGATGTTTTATCCTCATTCAGTTCGTTGACTGCGTATTGAGAGTCAAAGGGGATATAGTCTGTGGTTTGGCAACCCGTAAAAGCAACGGGGGAATAGGTTACAGACATCTCCTTGTACTCGCCACAGTCGAGGCTTCCCGTCCAGGTGTAATAGCCGTCAATTACAGGAGCATCAGAATAGCTTTTTTTGTCATCAGATGATTTCCAAAGAAAAGTATATTTTTCAACAGGTATTTTATTAAACCAAGAGGGTACGAAACGATAGAAATAACCCTCAATGCTTTTGCAGAGCATACTGCCCTGATTAACCGTAAATGAAAATTTTACAGTTTCACCGGCAGAATATGATTCTGCAAATTCAAGGTAAACGGCATAATAATCCTCTTCAATAACAGGCTTAAAGCCTTTAACCGTAGAGGAAACTGATGAGTCAACAATTGTAAAATCAGGGTTAGCAACACCTATTTCTACCCAGGTTAACGGGTAAACCGAGACTGCCTGCCATTCAAGGTCATAGCGAATGTTGAGTGTGCCGTTATCTGCGGGCTCTACGGTGACAGTATAGCTTTTTATTATATCATCAGGCTCCACAGGATATGTAACGGCATAGGCTATTGAAGCGGTCTGAATCAAAATGCAGATTATAAGAATCACTGCGTTGACCCAGGGAAATTTACGGTTCTTTTTTGTAAGTCTTGATTTATGTTCTTTGTTATCTTTCATAGAGTTATTGCTCCCCCTTTCTGCTTCTGAAGGGACAATTAAGGGCAATATCCTCTGTCATAGAGCGTAACTGAACACAGGTTTTGTGATTCCATATATCCTTGAAGTCTGTTGTCAGGATATTGCCTAAATCTGTTCCGTCAAGCCAGCTCTGACAGGGTACAACAGTTCCGTCGGGTGCAATCGCCATATTGCTGAGTGCGGCACCGCACATCGGAACGTTCATATTAAGGCTCTCTAATTTTTCTTTGGCAATAAGGCCGGGTGATGTGAAATCCATCTCCATCGAATTACTGTTGCAGTATTCCTTAGCTGACTTCACCGCCTCGAAAAGCTTATCCTCACTCAGGTCGTAGCTTTCGTGGTTGGCTTCTGACATGCCCGTGCAGATAAGACCGCTGCAGGTTACAAAGCGGACACCGAGAGAGCGTACAAAGTCAACTGTTTTAACATAATCAACGTTCTTTTTGCAGATGGGTGTGTTTACGCTTATATCAAGACCTGCATTAACCGCATTTTTTATACCTTCAACTGTTTCGTCAAAGTGATTTCCGCCAACAAGGTCGTTGTGTATAGTCCGGTCGTGGGAGTAGAGGGTGACCTGAACGCTGTCAAGACCTGCTTTTTTCAGGTTTTCACAAAGCTCCTTTGACAGATTTATTCCGTTGGTGTTCAATCGTGTGATAAAGCGCTCTGCATAAGCAACAAGCTCTGTAAGGTCGGCTCTGATAGTGGGCTCACCGCCTGTAAAGGTAACCATAGGAGTGCCGTTTTTATAAAGGGTGTCAATAACCCTCTTCCATTCGTCGGTTGACAGCTCTTTTGTGTTACTCTTGTGCTGACCTGCCGCATAACAGAATCTGCATTTCTGATTGCATTGCCACAGGCCCTTTTCGTCGGTCATAGCACTTACCATAAGGTCAAAGCGGTGGGGAGCCTTCATATTATTTGCATATTTTCTTAATGAAAGCTTTTCTATTTCCGCATCGGGAGTATAGCCCCTTGCAATGTCAAAAAGAACATCAAGAATATAGTTAAGGTCATTTTCCAATTCAGCTTTGCTGACAAAGGGATAAACACGACTTGTTTTTTTGATGGTTTTAGAGAAAATTATTTTCTCATCGTCCTCTGTTATGGGCTTGCCGTGATATTGGTTGACCTGCTCCATAAAGAATGACAGCAGAGTTGCCCAGGAATAGCCTATGGGCAGAATGTAATATCCGTTGAGAATAACAATGTGTGTTTTGTCACCAAAAAATCTGAACCTTGGCGGTAGCAGATGAATACGCACAACACCGGGTCCGTCAGGATTAAAGGTACAATGTGATATGCCGTTTTTGTGCTGTATGTAGTGGGTCAACACATTATGTAAGCTCATATAATCACACCTTTTTGTTTACAAATTCCATAAGTCTGAGCCAGTCTGTACGGCTGAAGAAGTGTGTGCCAGCCCTCAGGTGGTAGCCAAGGTCACCGTCAAGGAAGGTTTCGCCTACCTCTGCGAATCTGTCGGGACAAGCTAACCCGTTTTTAAAGGCGGGGGATGCACCAAGGCAGGCTAACTGCTGACTTTTGGGGCAAGCCCACCAGTCGTCAGCGGCACTGCCTACCATAACGTAGCGCGGTGCAATTGATGCAATAAGATAATGCTGGTCAAAGGGCATCTGCTCTTCATTGTCGCAATACTTTTCGTAGTTTTCGCAGAACCAGAAGGGGAATCTTTCCCATATTTGCTTTACTGTTTCACCGCTTGTGCCACGTGCAAGGGCATCACCGGCACAGCCTGCATTGTTTGAATAAGAGAATTTAAAACGCTCGTCTGTGGCGGCGGTAAAGAGTGCAGTTTTGCCAAGACGTGAGTGACCGCACACAATACTGCGGTTAAGGTCAAGTGTGTCACCAAGGGTCAGGCAATAATCCATAACCCTCTGCGCTGCCCATGCCCACATAGCAATTTTGCCGGGGTCGTCAGCTTTGCGGTTGCCGTCAGGGTAAAGCACACCTGCAAGTCCGTTTGTAAAATCACCGTCGTCAGTTGTAACATCCTGATAATAGATGGTGAACACTGCAAAGTCGTTATCGATAAGCTCCTCGGTGGGCTGATATCTGTCGGGAATATCAGGTCTGAAGTTTATGTGGATAAAGAAAGGACAGTTTTTGCCCTCACGTGGTACAACGGCATAAAATGGGAATGAGAATTTTCTGCCGCCAAGAGTACCGCTTGCTATAATTTTATTAAAGGTTGATTTGTTTGCAAGGAAGCGTGGCAATACTTCCTCAGGCTCCGAGAAGCTGAGGCTTTCGGGAGTGGGAATTGCCCTGCCGTAGATTTCGTTCTGCAAAATTTCAAGCATTTCTTCCCTTGGTTTTAATTGGGGAATATCTCTTTTTAAAAGCTCTTGTTTTAACATAAAATCATCCTCCGAAGTTAAGGGTTACGTTTTCATTTTTATTGAAATCTGCCTTAAAGACACCGTCCTTTAATTGGAATACCTTTTCTGATTTCATATTTTTGGTGTGAGCATTCTCTTTAATTGACAATTCACCGTCACATTCTGCGGTAACAACTGCTTTTTTAAGTCTGCCATTGCTCCAATAAAGGTCAAAAGTGAAGTTACCTCTTGCCTTAATGCCCTTTATTGAGCCTGTCTGCCACTCAGGGGGTAAGCAGGGGAGAAGCTCGATAATTCTGTTATCGGGAGTGCCGAGGTGACTCTGGAGAAGCATCTCCGTAATACCTGCCACACCGCCGAAGTTACCGTCAATCTGGAAGGGCGGATGAATGTCAAACAGGTTGTACGCGGTACACTCTGTGAGGAGATATTTCAGGTGGTTAAGGGCACTTGCGCCATCCTTAAGGCGGGCATAGAAGCATATTGTCCACGCTCTTGACCAGCCTGTTGAGCCACCGCCGTTGTCAATACGCCTTGCGATAGTCTTCTTTGCCGCCTCGTATATAACAGGGTCAGTTTCATTGATGCTGTCATCGGGGTAAAGACCAAAAAGCTGTGAAATATGTCTGTGACCGGGCTCTGTTTCCTCGTAGTCCTTGATCCATTCACGGATTGTGCCGTAGCGCTCGCTTACCTCCATCGGGGGAAGCTTTGCCATTACGTCACGTAATTCTTCTACAAAATCGCTGTCAATGTTCAAGGATTCACAAGCGCTTATTGTACGTGTGAAGAGTGCTTTTATAATCTGAAAATCAATGGTTGCACCGTGAGTCAGCATACTTTCCTGCTTGTTGCCGTCACCGTCATAGTAATAAAACTCATTTTCAGGTGAGTTTGAGGGTGAGGTAACAAGGTTGCCGTTGCCGTCCTCAATAAGATAGTCCTGCACAAAACGGCAGGAGCCCTTAAGAATGGGGTAAATCTCCTTAAGATAATCTTTGTCATTTGTGTATTCGTAATGCTCCCACAGATTAAGGCAAAGCCAGGGACCTGCCATAGGGAAGAAGCCACAGTGAACGCTGTCGTGTACACCTGTTCTGCCGAAGGGGTCGGTGGTGTGGTTAATAACCCATCCGCGTGTACCGAAAACATTTTCTGCAGTATTCTTGCCAAAGTCACTTACCATCTTCATAAAATGAACGAAGGGGGCAAAGGCTTTGCTGAGGTTAGCAGACCCGGACGGCCAGTAGTTCATCTGCAAATTGATGTTTGTGTGGAAGTCACTTCCCCACGGGGGATTGAAATCGTGACACCATATACCCTGCAGATTAGCAGGTAAGGTTGCATTTTTGCCCGAGCTTTCAATGAGCAGGTATCTGCCGAAGTTGTAGTAAAGGGTATAAAGGTCGGGGTCATATTCATCGTCACCAAGGTCATCAAGACGCTCGTCTGTGGAAATGTGACTAAGGTCAGGACCTTCTAACTCAAAGGAAACGGTGTCAAACCACTTCTTGTGGGTTTTGATGTGGTTTTCTTTAATTTCATCGTAAGATTTTGAAAGCATAGCATCAATACAAGAGCTCAGCTTTCCCTTGTAATCTATGCTTTCGTCCACGTCAAATTTATTTACATTGTAGTTTGTGGCAAATGCACCGTAAATTATGATGTATGTTGCGCTGTCGATTGTAATACTGTCGTGGTTGCAGGTCTTGTTACCGTCGGTGATTATGTGAAGACGAGCACCAAAGCTCATACCCTCACAGCCCTTGCCGTAGCCGGGGCTGTCGGGGGAGATTACTCTGCCGTTCATAATGACGGTTTCATCGTTAAGACAGGCGGTGTATGCATCCTGCTTGCGCTTCATTGTGACCTTACAGGCGAATTTTCCTGAGTCACAGGTAACTTTATAGCAAAAGCCGTCCTCGTTGGGAGTAACAAAGCTTTCGCTGACATATTTAACCGAGTTTTTAACATAAGAAACCGTAGCTACCGCAGTTGAAAGGTCAAGCTCCTTGCGGTAGTCGGTAATAGGCGATTTGTCGAAGAAGTCAATAAAAATTTCACCAAAGCTCTCGTAGGAGCGTACCACGGGCGGGTCTGAAAGGAAGGTTCTGCTTGCAAGGTCTGCCGCTTCTATGAGCTTTTCTTCGAAGATAAGTTTTCGTATTTCAGCAAGAGCCTCGGGTGAAGCGTGGTATTTTTCCTCTATCTGCTTTCCGCACCATAAGGATTCCTCATTGATTTCAATAACCTCGCAGTCGGGGGTGCCGTAAACCATTGCACCCACTCTGCCGTTGCCCAAAGGAAAGGCGTTCATCCAATCATCGGAAACCTCGTTGTGCCAGAGAATTGTTGACATAAAATCACTCCTGATTATTAGTTAAAATTCGAATTGATTTTCACCTTGTGAAAGTTTAAATTCGTTGTTGTTAAATTTAAAAACAGCGGTTGTTTTTTCAGGGATAGTTATTGCAAAGCTTGTTTTACCGTTTTCGTTAACGTAACCCACACCCACAACACCCTGCGGTGTGGTAATACTGCCACTCATTCTGCCGAAAAGCGAAACGGAGCAGGGCTCAATAATAAGGTCCTTGTAAGCGACTGTGTTTTCGCGTTGCTTTATACCCAAAAGGTATTGAAAAATGTACTGTACAGGTGCACCGAACATAGGATGGCTGTGTGAACGGCTACGGTTGCTGTCCCAGTATTCGTGGAAGGTGGTTGCACCGTTTTTGCGCCAATGCTCATAGCCTTGGTCACCGTCGTGGGTAAGGAGCTTAACCGCTAAATCGCTGTCGCCCTTCTCAAAGAAAAGACGGGTTACAATATCCGTACCGAATATGCCTGTGTCATAGTATCCGAGCTTTGAATAATACTTTACCATATTTTCATAGGTTTTTTCGTTGCCAAGACCAAGGTCAACAGCAAAGCTGTTTGCACCCTGTACATTCATAATAAAGTTATCGTCAAAGGTGTTGAAGTACGCAGCGGTTATTGCACCCTTGCGGTAATTGATTTTTTCTTCATATTCGGGGATGTCCTCACTTTTGCCGATGATACGTGCAATTTCGCACATCTGCTGTAAGGATTTTACCATAAAATAGGTGTTTACCATAGGCGCAGGCAGAAATACCTGCTGATTATGTGACGTAATATCCCTGTCAGGGTAGAGTATGTTTGGTCCGCACCAGTCGCCAAGGCACCAGTTTCCCTTTTTATCACTTGTAACAAGCCCGTAGTCAGAGTGGGCTTCAAGGTAATCTATGTAACGGCGCATTTGAGGATAATATTTTTCAAGAATCTCCTTTTC
Organism: Acutalibacteraceae bacterium; assembly: GCA_045532945.1. GTDB lineage: Bacteria > Bacillota > Clostridia > Oscillospirales > Acutalibacteraceae > DTU089. The sequence goes on along the minus strand of JAZSGZ010000032.1, from coordinate 10,624 downwards.
ACCGTAGTGGGAGTATAACTGATAGGGTACTTCAACAATGGCACAGCCCCAACCACCGGGACCTCCGCCGCTGTGTAAGTATGGTGCGGTGTACTGAATATGACCGCTTAAAATATCCTGACAGTCACCTATATCAGTCATCCATTTTTCATAGAATTTCTTTGCATCAAAGGTAGTCAGCACCGCGTTGCAGGTAAGCTGACCGTCACCTGTGTAGCCTCTGCGCTCAAGGTGTGGGCAGTCAGAGGGGTGACCCGTGTGCATATTGCAAAGCATTGTGTGGGTAAAGGTCTTGTATATCCAATTAAGAGTTTCGTTGTCGCTGTCAAAGGTGGACGAAAGGGGCACGTCCGCATGGATTACCTTAACACACAAGGGCGTAGCTTTGCCTGTAACCTCAAAATACCTGAAACCAAACCAGGTGAAACAGGGCTCAACAACCCTGCTTGTGCCGTCGGAAATTACGGAAAATTCCTGACCGTGATAATGCTCCGTATCAAGGGTATTTTCGTTTGATGATTCTTCGGAGAATTTTATTGTGATTTTTTCACCCTTGGGGGCATTAATCTGTAATAAAACGTGGCCTGTTGTATTTTCGCCACAGTCATATATACTTGAATTTTCGGTTTGGTTTATCTTTTTAACTGACAATTTCTCAATAAGTGTGTCAGTCGGACAATCTGTTGTGCAATAGTCTGTATGGAGAACCTCGGTTAACGTAGCTTTTTCCCAAGCTGAATCGTCAAAATCAAGGTCAAAGCAGTTTTCGTAATCAGTGTAATCGTGATGCTCACACTCCGTGAAATTGTAGTCACAAACAAAGCTTTTACCAATACGGCAGTTTTCGTCAGAAATATAATCATTAATGCCGTTATTATCCTCAACGGTAATGCAGTAAATAGCCTTCGGCAGACCAAAGGGTCGGTTGTGAAAGGTGTACCAGCCACCGCCGTAGTGAATGGCAATACTGTTTTTGCCGTCCTTAACGTAAGGAGTTATATCAAACTGAGGCACGTACACTCTGTGGTGAGAAATAACCTCATCAACAGGGTCACAGGTATCCTCAAAATCTGACGACAAGGGCAAAAATGAATGGGGATTAATACAAGTGCCGTTTATATAGCACTTGAAAAAGCCGAGACCAAGGATATTCAGTGAAACAGCTTTAGCATCTGTCACATCAAAATAACCCCTTAAAACAGAAAATGTTTCAGTAGTGCGTTCAGAAGCACCAACCCACTTTGCATTTTTGAAAAACTGCTGTTGTGTCATAACATCACCCCATAATATAACTGATTAAAGTATATCATATATATTTTTTTATTACAATAAAATAAGAGATAATAAAACAGGAGTTGTTTACCCGCAGGATTAAATAAAAGCTTATAAAATAAGACGGCTACTTCACATCGAAGTAGCCGTCTCATTGTTTCAGAAGGTCTGGTCATAGGTGGCAGCCTGAGCATACCAGATGCCTATTTTCAGCATTGAGTCACCGCAATAGTGTGCTCCGTCATTTTCACCGTTTTCGTTGTTGTTTTCAAGCTTTGACAAGCAGGTTGAGGTATCAATCCATATTGAGTTTGTTAAAGCAGAGCTTGCCGAGGGATTGTCATAAAGACCTGCAGTAGCTTTGTTTATCACGTTGCCGGTGGTGTTGGCAGGAACATACCAGAGAGCAGAGTTGGCTGTTTTTCCCAGGTTAACAGCGTCAGAATATGCCCAGCCGTTGTAATCGGGCTTGTATGCCGCAATACCGCCATCAATAAATCGGATATTTGCATCGTTATCCCTTGAGGTGAACGCATTACGTACCTTGTTTACGAGCACCTTCTCCAGGTCACCGTATTGGTTTGCCCATTGCTCAACGCAGGCATCACTTTCGCCCTGATGCCACATAAATGAGCAGATGTTGATGTTTTCTGCACCGTGTAAGGCCTCGATTTCATCAAGGGCGGTGTTTACATACGGTATCATAAGGTCTGACAGATAACCGCCAAGGTCGTTATAAATGTTTCCTGCATTACTTGCCATATTGTAGTTGGTATCATAAATCCAGTTACCGCCAAGGTAAGAGCCTGCGGCAGTATATTTAATGATATACCATTTGGCATTCTTAGTGTTGTCGGTTGTTGCAAGATAGTTGGCAAGACCCAGCTCGGGACCAAACCAGTTGGCGGCCTGACCGCCTATACCGGGGCGGAAGGTCTCAAAGGAGCTGTTGGAGAAGTGTGTGCGCCAGTTGTTTGTTCCGTCATCGCTGTTGATGTTGTTGTACTTTATTTTAATGTTTGAATAGTCCGCGCCTTCAACAGTGTTAGCAACAGCGGTTGTATAAGGGCTTGCACCGTATGCGTTGGATTGACCGGCAATAATTATAACGTTTGCAGTAGTTTTCTTCATACTTATTTGTTCTGACAGGTCTAAGTAAATGGGGGCGTAGGATATCTCGGAGCGGGATGCTAAGATATCGCGGTCGTTAATGTCGAGATTACCGTCTGAATTAATGTCACAGGAATATTTCTGCCTTGTGGAAAGTGTGTTCTGGTTAATAAGACCCTTTTTGATTGAAGCAATATCCTCTTCGGTAAAGGTGACACCGTCACAATCGAAGTCACCCACGGGATAAACGCTGATGCCGTTTTTGAGACCGTTGAAGGTAAGTGCAAGAGCAGAGCAGTCGAGAGCATCAATAACTCCGTCAGCATTAAGGTCTGCACGGTACATTGCTTTAAGGTCATTAACGTCATAATCACGGGAGACAGTCATATTAACCTGTTGCTGATAGTCATCTATATCAATAATGCCGTCTGCCGTTATATCTCCCGTGAAGCAAACTGAATAACAGTCGGTGTTCTCTGCAACAGAAACCTTGTACTGTCCGGTGTAATCAAATATGGGGGCGGAGTTTTTGGCGTTGCTTCTTTGTCCCCAGATTTGTGTTGAGTTGAATTTCTGTAAGCGGTATGCAACCTCACCTGAATAAAATTCATCAAGAGTTTTCCTTGTTGTCATACCGTCAGTATCGCTCATATTACTGCTTTCTGTTGAGGTACCGATACCGTTCTGAACAGTAAGTGACATAGTCATAGCGTTATTTTCAAGGTAATGGCAATTTGAAATATCGGAGGTGTTGTAACCGCAAACGGCACCTACGTAGTTACCGCCGTAAGCAAATGCGGTTGTGTAACAGTTAGAGATGGTCTTGGTGTTAGCACCTGCGATACCGCCTGCCTTGGTATTAGCGGCAATAAAGCTTCTTTGGGTGAAGCAGTTTATGATATTACCTGCGTTGTTACCTGCGATACCACCTGAAAAGCTGTCAGCAAAAATGTAGGAATCTGTCATACCTACCTCGCGGATTGTGGCAGAAGCACCCACATTACCGAAGAGTCCGCCGTACTGTGAGTCGGGAGAATTGAAATACAGTCCGCTTACGGTGTAGCCACGACCGTGGAATGTACCGTTGTAAGCAGAAGAGGCTGTGCCGATAGGTGTCCAGACGTGGTCTATAGAGCCAACGATGTTAGCGTTGTCGGAAAGCAAATTCTTGTTTACCGTGATGTTGTTTGTGAGTACTGCGTTTGCACCTGTGTTACCACTGTTTACATAATCGCTGAACCAGAGGAGTTCACCTGCAGTACTGATTTCATAAACCGCATCCTTTGTTCCGTCAGCATCAACGTCATATTCACCTGTTGTGAGTTCAGGCTTTATGTATTTACCGCACATATCGCAGAAGCCGTTTGTGTGGGTTGCATTACAGATGTCAGCTTCTGTCTGTGCAACAGATTTAAAGCTGTTACGGATTGTGTCGATTGTACCCGTTGACATATAGTAGCAATATGAAATGGGGTTAAAGCTACGGAAGTGGAGTGTGTCAACAACACCGATATATGATGTGGGGTCCTCTGTTGCAGGAGTAGTTGTTGAGCAACGGGTTGCGCCGTCACCACCATAGTAAACACCTGTGTGGAAAAGAGTCTGACCGGGGCAATAAATGCCTATCGCAAAGCTGTCTGCATCGTCGCCCTTGAAAGCACCCCAGTTCTCATTACAGATGAAGTCCTGGTCTGTGGCAGTACCCCAGAAGCCAAGGTCTGTGAGTGTCTGTTGTGTGTTAGAGTCTGACCATGCGTCGCCACCTGTAAAGTAAACGAAATCGTTAAGAGGCTCAACGCAGTAGAATGCAGGAAGCTCCTGTGTGGTTGTAACTGAAGGATAGCCTGAATAGTCTACAAAACGGCAGGTTGCTCTGATCATACCATTTTCAAGGGTGTACCAGGCTTCCATATATGATGGAGTAATGTACTGTTGTTCCTTTGCCCAGTCAAGGGGACGGCATTTAATGTAAATTTCGTTGGTTGAAACCTTAATATCAACAATTTTACTTGCCTCATTGTAAAGGTTGCCGCCCTGAACGGGGTTGTAGTTCCAGACTGCCTCACCATACATACCGGGCTCGTAGGGGTAAGAGCCTGTGCCGTAATATGATTGCTGAACAAGTCTGCCTGTATCGTGAGCGTTGATTAAGTTAACACTGCTGCTTGTGTTGTATAAATATGATGATGAGCCGACTTTTGATTTGAAGTCAACTTCGGTTATTTTTGTGCCATATTTTTTTACGGAAGAATAAACAGTGTTTGTTTTATCCTCCATATACGTAAGGGCGCCGCCCCAGTCAAGGTCGATACCGATTTTGTAGTTTGTGCCGTCAAGGTAAACCATACCGTCTGAATCACCGGGGTTTGTGCCCTTTGATAAATTGATTGAATTCAAAGAGAAATTCATATAATCCTTATCAAGGGGCTTAAATGAAATGCTTGTAATGGCAGTTTGTGTTGTGCCACTAAGGAAGCCGTCAATATAGCCACCGAATGAGCCGTCAGTTGATGGCTCAAGGAAAAATTCTTCAATAACGCCACCCATATTCATTTCTGCCTTAATATAGGCATCTGATGTATATGTAATGTCATATCGGTTAAAGGCTGTGCCACTGTAATTAAGTGTGTATTTATTGTTTGCAACGCTTACAGCCTTTTGTGTGCCGTTTATTGAGAGTGTTTTGCTGTCAGATGCATTTACAGTAACTGTAAACTGTGCGTTACTGCCACCGTATGTAACGGTAATCGCCTGTGTGCCTGCTGTGTCTAAAACTGTAGGGGAGTAGGAGAAGCCTTCGTCAATATTTTCAGTTTTGCCGTCAGGGTAAGTAATGCCCAACACAAGACCCTTTAAGTTTACCTTTTCGCCTACACAATATGTTTGCTTTAAGGGCAAAGAAACAAGCTCTATATCACCTGCAACAATAGGCTCCCATTTAGAATAAAGGCATTTACTTGAGGCTGTTGCAACCGTGCTTGAGGTGATTCTTTCACCTGTTCCGTCAGGGCCTGTGTACCAACCTGCAAAAAACAGATTATTCCTTTCAGGTACAGGCAAAGCACCGTATGTCATACCCTCAGAGTAGCTGAATACTTTACGGTGTGAATAGCTCTTTGCATATTCATTAACAGCTGTTTCACGGATTATAATGTCAGAAACAGTAACATCTGAATTGGGTGAGTTGTTATCAAAACGCACTTGAATATAGCCTGTGCCGGCAGGAGTTGTAAATGTCCAGGAATTCTGGCCATACTGAGTTGCGTTTCGATACTCATGAGTGGTGTAATTACCTGCTGTGTCATAATAGAATACAAAAGATTCAAAGTTTGTGGTAGTGCCGTTTGCCACATATGAGAAAATATATTCTGTGTTTTCCTTAACAGGCATATTGAAATGAGCGCCTACGGCTGGTACAGAATAAGATGTGAAAACCTCAGTAGATGCTGTGTTATTAACAAGCACAAAGCTGCCATTTGCAACATCGGTTGTAATTGTGCTGGCATCAGAAGCATCGCCCAGAACCTTAAGGTTGGGGTGGTTTGCCCATTGTTCAAATACAAACAGATTGTCAAAGGTAAGCTCATAGACACCCGTGCTTGCCGCAAGTCCGATTGTGCCGAGCAGATTACCTGCAATAAGTAAAATACAGATGAATATACCCGTAATTTTTTTGAGATTCTTTTTCATATAAATACAACTCTCCTTGTAGTGCTATATAATCTCAGTTTAAATTATAAATAAAAGCACACCAAAAAACAAGATGTTTTCAGGTGTGCAAAATGTAGAAAAATATGTCTATTTTTTAGCAACTTCTTCCTTAATAAGCCATTTTATAAAGCTCTTTGTATAATTCTTATTTGCAAATTTCAGCCAACCGAGGGGCATTGCAAGGCGGGACCTTGTCCACAGTGTTTTGTCAGCAAAGGCGACTTTGCTGAGATGCTTTTCATATTCACTGATTTCCTTTAAAAATTCCTTGTAGGGCTTGTCAGATTTTCCCTCGGCAACCCTTGAAAGTGCAATAATTCTGGGAAAAAGGAGCTTTTCAAGGGTTTCGTTATCACGTACATATTCTGTCCACATTGTGGCTTCAAAGCCGATAATGTTCCGTTTACCCTCTTCGGTAAGTCCGGGTAAAAGGGGCTTAAGGGAATATGTCCTGTTAAGGGGTGTGATGTTATAATCATAGTCGAAGTAGCAGTACGAAAACGGGGAAAGAATTGCCTTGCCACCATCGTTGAGAAAGCGCACGGTGTCCTTGGGGCTTTCCTTCCAATACTGTATTACGGCTCGTTTATCAAGGTTTTTTCCCTTTGCCGCCTCGTTCCACACAATACAATGCTTGCCCTTACCTTCCAGGTAATCAATAACCCTGTTCATAAAGTGGGTCTGGTATTCCGTGTAGCTTGTTATACCAAGCTCCTTCATATATTTTTGGCAATCGGGACACTTTTTCCAATGGTCTGCGGGGGCTTCATCACCGCCGATATGGAAATATTCACCGGGAAAAATTTCAAGAAATTCGTCAATGATATTCGTTACCACTTTAAAGGCTTCTTCCCTTGCGAGGCAAAGAACATCTCTGAAAACGCCCTGATGTGTCTTGATTTTTACATTCTCACCAGAGCAGGAAAGCTGAGGATAAGCACACAGAATCGCGCTTGTGTGACCGGGTACGTCAAATTCGGGAATAACCTCAATCCCTCTGTCTGCACAGAAGCGTACTATTTCCTTCATCTCGTCCTTGGTGTAAGCTCTGCCGTAGGGCTCGTTAATATGTGTCCTGCCGAAATCGGAATACTGTCTGACGGCAGAAACCGTGTTGAGCAGGGGATAGCGGTCACTCTGAAAACGCCATCCCTGGTCGTCCGTCAGGTGCCAATGGAATTTATTGAAATTGAGGACAGCAAGGGCATCAATCAGCTTTTTGATTTCATCAATAGTCTGCATATGCCGTACACTGTCAAGAGAAAAGCCTCTGTGGGGGAACACAAAATCACCTCGATATCGTTATTGTATCATAAAGTTTGTGAAGCGTAAATTGTGCCTGTTATTGAAGTATCACATTATTTAACAACCGTATACTTCACCCTCGGACCATATTTAACAGAAGAAAGAAGTCCTAAATCTTCAAACTTTAATACAAAACCACGAATAGTCGCATAAGCAGCATCGCCAAAATCCTTTTCAAGCTGCTTGGTAGAAAATTCGGTTGTGCCGTAGTAAGAAAGTACAAACTTCCAAAGCTTTGTTTCTTTTTCTGTTATCTTACCACATTTAACTGCATCATCGTAAGCGGTTAAGGTTTCAACAGCAACAGAACCCTCGTTCATTTTATTGTAAACATTGTTTATGAAATAAAGAATGAAAGGAGTTATATCAATTTTACCGCTGATTTTTTTGTTTTCTTCAATTGCTATATATGCACCATAATATGCTTTTCGGCTATTTTCAATTTTACTTGAAAACGGAATAAATAATGCAGACTGATAGCCCTTCTGAATCAAAAACCATAAATGCACAAGTCGAGCAATTCTTCCGTTGCCGTCAAAATACGGATGAACGAAAGCAATATAAAAATGAATAATAGCAGCCTTGGTCAAATCATTAATATCATCTTCTGTATTAGCAAAATCTATAAGTGACTTCATAAACTCCGGCACCTTTTTATAGTCAAGTCCCGAATGTTCAACATGGTCGCTGACAACATATACAGTATCATGACGATACTGCTTTCCTTCAAGCAATTTGTCGTCACCCGACAGAAAATCACCAACTGTCATCATATAGAGCTTGTAAAGATTTTCTTCAGTGATTTTATTGTCAGTATCTGCAATGAATTCAAGCCCGTGCTTAATACCTAAAATTCTGTTTTCTTGCTCATCCTTCGGTGCCATACCTTTTAGGATTTTACGTACGCTGTCACGACTGAAATCAATACTTTCAATAGCAGAAGTTGCCACAATCTCATCCTCTGCTGCCTTGATGCCATAATGCTGGCTCTGCGATTGCAACAATAGCTTTACGGCACTTTGATTAACCGCTGCATGATTTTCTATAAAAACAATGTGGTTACCGTCAAAATCAAAAAGTGGTAAAGACTTATAATAAAGCTCTTCTATAGTCTGCAAAAAGGTATTAAAATCCTCACCATATTTATATTTCATTTTTTTATAATCTGTAAAAGATTTGTCCTTAAGTATTTTTGTGAATACTTTGATATCCATAGCTACCTCCTGATATTTGTTGGTATCAGTTTATATCAGTATAACGTGTATAAAAAGAATTGTCAAGTATAGTATTCGCAAGTGGCAAGGGAATAATGAATATTGACAACTTTAAAATCAACTGTTACAATGTAAAAAACAATGAAAGGCAGGTGGACAAAATGACAATGAATCTTAACTTCCGAAACAGGAGAGCCGTTTTGTCCGTTTGCGATTGATATAGTTTTTATCTTTTTGTAAATTAAGGCATCTCCGTATTCTCGGAGGTGCCTATATTTTTTACAGAAAGAGGATTTTTAATGTATAAAATCAAATTATTTGACAAAGAAAGTATCCCATTTGTTTGCGAACTTATGTCAGAACCAAACAATATTTCTGCTTTGCATACAGATGCAATTCCATTAGAAGAATGGCAAAAATCATTTGCTGAACCCCAAGATACTGATGAAGAAAATTTTATCGTTTATGAAAATGATATACCATGTGCTTGGTTAAAACTTAACGGATTGCAAAACAATGATATTGCTTGGATTTCGATGCTTGTTGTTTCTGATAAATTCAAGCATCAAGGTGTAGGGCAATACGCTATTGAGTTTGCTATCAGCTATTTGAAACAGCGTAGTTACAAACAAATCAAATTACAAACAACAGAAGACAATTTACCAGCAATCAAACTTTACTCTAAATGGGGGTTTACTGTTATAAGTGAGAAGTCAGAAAAGATTATTATGTGCAAAGAGGTGTAAAAATGGCAAAACGAGTTGTAGTTGTTCCGTATAATGAACAATGGAAAACAGATTTTGATAAAATAAAGCAACATCTTTTACCGGCAATAAAAGATACAATAATCAGCATTGAACATATCGGCAGCACATCAGTTGAAGGTCTTTCTGCAAAACCGATTATTGACATAGATATTGTTATCAAAGACTATTCTATATTTGATTCAGTGTTTGAAAAATTGGCATCTCTCGGCTACATACACGAAGGAAATCTTGGCATAAAAGATAGAGAAGCTTTTGATTACAAAGGTAATATTGATTTACCAAAACATCATTTATATGTATGTCCTGAATTTTCAGTAGAACTGCACAGGCATATTGCTTTCAGAGATTATTTGAGAAACAATCCTGATGCGGTACATAAATATAGCAAGGTGAAAGAAGAAGGTGCAAAACTATTCCCTAACAGCATTGATGATTATATTGCGTATAAATCACCGTGTATTGAGGAGATTTACAAAGCGATAAATAGTTTTCAAAACGAGTGTTGTTGGTGCAATTTTACTGACGCAGAAAAACAAAACATCGTATATGAGAGTGCGCATTGGTATGTGTTTTTAGCTGATAAACAAGATTATTTAGGAAGATGTATTGTTGTTCTTAAACGACATTGTGCAAATCTGTCCGCTCTCAATTTATCCGAATGGATTGAACTAAAAGAAATTATCACGAAAATTGAAGATTGCTTAAAAAATGTATTAGGAGCAGACTTGTGTAACTGGAGTTGTTTGATGAATGATTTTTATAAATCAACCACTCCCAATCCACACTTGCATATGCACGTAAGACCAAGATACAATAAAGCCATAACAATAAATAATAACAGATATGGTGATATGGAATTTGGTCATCATTATAACCCTAAAAAAGAAACATTGTTATCAGATAATGATAGAAAAACATTGTTTGAAAAGATAAAGAATTATTTGAATTTGGAGAAGAAATGATTACACTAACCGAATACTTAAACAACCCTTGTGGTACGCTTTCAATTCCGTATTGGAAAGCAAAAAACATTGTAATACCACCTGATATGAAAATTCTGCACGATAAGGATTTCAGAGAGGATATATTATCCGATTATACTGATGAAAAATATTTTCGGTTGTATCACAATCTCAAAGGAATACCGAAAATCACAAATGATGATTTTGAGATTACCACAGCAACACGAAAAGATATTAAATCAATCGTGCAGATAATAAACGATTCATATACGGATATATCTGT
>JAZSGZ010000025.1:0-52980 GCA_045532945.1 Acutalibacteraceae bacterium | reverse complement strand
GAACCGTCGACCTCTAGCGTGACAGGCTAGCGTTCTAACCAACTGAACTACCGGGCCACCTCTTGGTGGGAACAATAGGGCTCGAACCTATGACCCTCTGCTTGTAAGGCAGATGCTCTCCCAGCTGAGCTATGCTCCCATGCGCTCGTTGTCAGGGCGTTTTTGTTACTGACAACGATAGATACTATACACTATTCAAAGTAATTTGTCAACACTTTTTTTAATTATTTTAAAAAATTTTTCGGTTTTTCAAAATGGTATTTGCTGACTCCTCAACAATGCTCATCATAGCATCATATTTTGCTTCAATATCGGCAACAAGCTTGAATTGAGTACGTGCTCTTACAAGGTTGTGCTCGGGGTATTCTGTTTTGAAATAAACATCACCGTCAAGGAAGTCTGCAAGGAATCTGATACCACACTCAAAGGTAAGAAGCTTTGCTGAAAATGCGAGATATTTAATCTCGTTGTCCGTAAGGCTATCCCCTGCTGCTTCAAGATATCCGTCAACGTATGCTTTGAAATATTCGAGGCTGAGTGTAACCTTGGAAAGGTCTGTTTCATCCTCTGCGGCGGTATTTGCACCGAAGCGGATACTGTCGCCGAAGTCATAGAGTGATGAACCGGGCATTACTGTATCAAGGTCAACAATGCAGATACCTTTTTTAGTGGTATTATCAAAAAGAACGTTATTGAGCTTTGTGTCATTGTGAGTAACCCTTACAGGGAGCTCACCTGCAGCAATCAGGTCTGTAATGACTGAGCAATCCTTTTCACGTGCAAGAGCAAACTCAATTTCCGGTAAAGCCTGTTCTTTTCTGCCTGAAGCATTCTTCTCAACAGATGCCTTAAATGTTGCAAAGCGTGCAGGTGTGAAATGGAAATTCTCAATTGTTTCATAGAGAGTTTCAATGGGATAATCTGCAAGAAGATTCTGAAAGTTACCGAAGCTGAGGGCAGCATTCTTGAAATCCTCAGGATTAGTAAGCTCGCTGATTGAGAATGTATCATCAACAAAGTTATACATTCTCCAGAAGCCCTCTTTTTCAGATGAATAATAATTCTTGCCGTCCTTTGCAGGGTAAACGGTAAGTGTTTCACGCATGGGGTCTCCGCCGTTCTCGGATATTTTCCTGCGAAGGTGCGCAGTAATACCGACAACGTTCTCCATAACCTCAACAGGTTTTTTGAAAACAACTGTATTTATGCGCTGTAAAAGGTACTTTGCTATACTGCCGTCCTCAAGCTTATATTCAACTATATATGTATCATTTATATGCCCTGCAGTTATAGGTTTATAACCAATAACCTCGCCATACTCGGGAAAAGCGGCAATAATATCTTCAACCTTAAATTCAACTGTGCTCATATTTCTTATATACTCCTTTTAAATTCCATAAAGCAATCAGGATTATGAAACCCCGGCGGAAGAGTTGTAACAGGTGCAAATGCAATATAATGAGGTATTTCGCAATCATCACCGCATTTATAAAAATTAGCCCTTATGTCGCCGTATGTAAAATCATTACAATCATATATACTGCAAATATAATCCTTCGACAACTCTACCTTAACGCCCCAATAAGCACCTTTTTCATCAAAACCTGAGAAAGATGTAACCTGTGGTGAAAGCGGTGTCAAATCAGCACTCAGGCGCCTGTTGTATTTACCGTCCCCGAACTCACACAGAAATGCACCCTTAGAGTTACTTTCCACGTTTACATACTCTGCCCTGCCCTCAACCGGAGCTACGAAAAATTCAAGACAGCTGTCAAGGTACATAGGGTCGTCACGCTTGCTGTAAGCTGCACGGGGATTACTCTCGTAGCATTTGAGCATTGCAGTGAGTGTATCACCTACCACACCCATTTTGCAGAATGTAAGCGGTCTGTAGGGAGTATCTGCTTCCCAATGGTATGATTTCATCTCATTATACGAAGCAGAGATAAACTCCGCTTCGTTATTATACACTTTATAATCCATCATTTCATATACTCGGTAATACCATTTGTTTCGTCCATTGATGCCATTATGATATACAGGCGCGGAATATGGAAGGGACCCTTGAAGATATTGCCCTTAAGGGTATTTGATACTGTGTTGTCATAATGAAGATAACCGTACCATTCGCCACATTCTTCGTCAACAAAGTACTTCTCGCAATAAGACTTAAGCTCAAGGTAAAGCTCCTTGTACTTCTCATCCTTGAAGTAAAGGTATGCAAGACGAGTAGCAATCATAGCCTCGCACTGGGGCCACCACAGCTTCATATCCCACTCAAGCTGTACGGGAGGCTTGCCCTCAAGGTCTGTAAAGGCAATAATACCGCCGTGCTCCTTATCCCAACCCAAGGGATATGTGATATCAATGATATGCTTTGCAACTTCAATAGCCTTTTCGTTACCTGTAACAATACCCTCTGCCATAATAAACCAGGCAGCCTCAAGCGAATGACCCGGGTTTACGATTCTGCCGTTGGGACTGTCTATAAACTCACCCTTCTTGGTAACGCTTTCAAGCAATGCACGCTCTGTAAGATAACCGCCGTTAAGGATTTCATCAAGGCACTCAGCACAGATTTTGTTATATTTATCATAAAGACCGTCAATGCTACGCATCACCTGTGCAGTTGCAAGCATAATCATAACGGGCGAAAGTGCCTTGGAATCAATATTGTCGGGATTGATTTTAGGCTGATTTTTACGGACACCTGTAAAGCACTCATAAGCCACGTTAAAATACATCTCCGCAGAATCAAGAACCGCCTTATCCCCCGTTGCCTTATAAAGCTCGGCACAACCGATGGCCGCAAAGGTCTCAGAGAAATAATAACGTCTTTTCTGAAGCTCTCTGCCGTCGGCAGTTACCGTAAAGAACATTCTGCCGTCGGTATCGGTACACTTAGGCAAGAAGCTGTAAATATTCTTTGCCGCCTTAAGATACTCGGGATTTTTTTCAATTACGTTGTAAGCCTTTGAAAAAACCCAGAGTGCTCTGCCCTGAAACCACACACTCTTATCAGTACCGTAGATGTTACCCTCACGGTCAAGACAAGTATAAATACCGCCATTTTCATAGTCAATGGAGGTCTTCAACCAGAAAGGAAGAATATTCTCCACTAAATCTTTTCTGTAATCCATAACATATACCTCGTTACAAATAATATAATACTATACTTATTTAATATATCACACAGTACAAAAAAACACAATATGTAATAAAGGAAAACAAATTCTTATTATTTTACGTTTTAAAAAAACCTTTTCATATAAAGCAATAAAAATACACCCAGAAGAGGGAAAACAGCGGCAATCAACATACCAAGCTTAAATCCAATCTGTTCGGGGGTCATCGAAAGTGCTTCACCAAAAGTCACCGCCCACTCAGTAACAGCAATTTTATCAACAATTATACCCATTCCCTGTGGTGCAACGGAAGCACCAAGGTCACCGCCTGCAGCCATAAGAGCATAAGCCGCAACACCAACCGCAGGAATTTTCTCTTCCATAAGTATGAGTGTGCCGGGCCAAAGCATCGAAGTGAATATTCCGAGAGAAACACAAGCAATCAAAGAAAGTGTTACATTTGTCAGAGTCGCAATAGCAAAATAACCGACAGCCGCTCCTATCATACTAACCAGCAAGGTCTTAAAAATATTTCTTCCGAATTTGGCATACAAAGTACGAGTAATTGCTAACAATGCCGCAAACACGGACATTCCGAAAATATCTCCCCACACCTTGGGAATATTGAGAACTGTTTCAGAATAGACGGAAATCCAGTTTGTCATTGTATTTTCGGCACAGGCACCAAGGAAGATGCAAAGCATACACAAAGCCAAGCCCTTTGTCCTGCTTTTGGTTTTTGTTGTTTTTGCGTCGGCCTGCTCCATATTCATATCGGGAAGCGGTGAAGTCATTAACAAAACCGATGCCATAACAGGCAACAACGCCAAAAAGAAGGTAAGATACATCCAGTATTCATTGCCGACAAACCTGAGAAAAAGCGTACTTACAAGAATAACACCAACAAGACCGTAGCCGTAGAGAGAGTGAAGAATACTCATATCCTTATCAGGCGTATCAGAGGGCAAAGCCGCTATAGTGGGACTTATCAGAACCTCACCGAGACCTGCCGCCACAGAGAAAATAAATGTGCCGACAACCAATCCCCCGTAGGCATACTGAGGGAACAGCATAGGGACAACTGCATATACGCACAAGCCTGCAGCAGTAACAAGTGGCATAAGGCGAATTGTTTTGTGAATATTAAAGTGCTTTGAAAAAAAGCTGAAAATCAAATCCACACCCAACTGGGTACAGAAATTAATAAGCACAAGCGTACCAAGGAGCGTATACGATATTCCGTACATCTCCCTGAATGTTGCAAACAGCAACGGCGGTAAGCTGAACGCCGATGCCATTACAATATTCGTAAAATAGCACGCACGCTTCGTTCTTTTATAGTTTATCTTGTCCATAAAAATCACCTTAACATTCTGTAATTCACCTGATTATAACACCAAAGCCCAAAAATTTCCATAGAGTTATTTTACAAAAAACAAAAATACATTCAGCAATAAAACAAAGAGCTGATGTTTGTTATTCCGCTTTACAAAAAACTGTTGAAGAATAGTCCGCCTTATGATAAACTGAAATTATTGAAAGGTGGTTATTATATGAGTTTGTTTAACTTTTACCTTATTACCGACACGCATTTTTTCAAGAATTCTCTTGGTGCTTACGGCAAGGAATACGATGAATTTATGAGATTTGAGCAAAAATGCTTTGCAGAAACCGAATCCATAAATAAATCTATCTTTGACTATCTTTGCAAAACAGACAAGACAGACACCGTTCTGATTGCAGGTGACCTGTCATTCAACGGCGAAAAGGAAAGTCACCTTGGTTTTATAAAGCTTCTCGACGAATTACAGAAAAGTGGTAAAAAGGTTTATGTAATCACCGCAGGGCATGACTTTAACGAGGAGTGCCGAGGCTACGACGACAACGGAATACACCCTGTCGAGGCTACCAAGCGCGAGGAATTGTTTGACCTGTACTACGAATACGGCTTCAAGGATGCCATTGCAGTTGACAAAAAACACCTTTCATATGTTGCACAGCTATGCGATGGTGTGAGATTGCTCGCACTCAACAATGATGGCACAGACGAATGTCGCGAGACCTATGACGAAGAGCAGATTGAGTGGATTAAGGAGCAAACAAGGAAAGCCCGTGAAGACGGACAGATGATGTTTGCAATGAATCATTATCCCCTTCTCCCCGGCCAGCCCATATTCTCACTTATCGGTTCTGCGGTACAGAAGAACGGCACAAGCATCACAACAATGCTTGCTGATGAGGGTGTTCACCTTGTTTTCACAGGGCATATGCACAATCAGGCAATCAACGAGAAAATCACCGGGAAGGGTAACAAGATTTATGATGTTTGTACAGGCTCGGCAATCGGTTGCCCTGCATATATGAGGTTTGTTACCATTGAGGACCCGGAAACCGTTGACATCAAGAGTGAGCCTATACCCGACTTTGAATGGGACACAAACGGCAGAACATGTAAGAAATATTTATCAGACCTGTTTGACAGTATGATTCTCAATATGCTTGACGATATGAAATACAACCCCGACAGAATGATAAGAAAGTTTGGTATGGGCGAAAATAAGAGTCTTGAGCCCGTTATCAGATTTATAGGCAAAAGGTTTGACACACTCAAGGTCGGTACAATCTGCAAGCTGTTGTGGGTAAAATGCGATAAATCAATCAAGAAAATGCTTGTTAAAGACTTCGCAGTACAGCTTGTCCAGAACCTTTTTGCAGGAAATCAACCCTTCACCGAGGGAACACCTGTTGGTGACGCTTTCCTCGGTGTACTTGGCAGAGTTAAATTCATCCTCAAAAAAATCAACGTTAAAGACATAGACGGCAACCCTGCAGATATGTTCGAGATACTCAAACACAGCGCAGGTAACTACGGTATAGACGACCACAACGCTGTGCTTAAGTTGATGTGATATAAAAATCCCGAAGGTTTTGAGCCTTCGGGATTTTTTGTGTTTTATTTTTTCTTCGCAAGGAGCACGGTTTCAACAACCATAAACAGATATTCGCAACAGAGGGCGATGCTTATAACGGGAACCGTACCTGAAGCAAGAAGCATATTCATTATACCTGCGATACCAAGAGTAAGTCCTGACGAAAGGACAAATGTAACAACTGCAGATATAATCTTGTTCTTCTTTGACCTGTTCCATTTCAATTTAATAAGATACATCATCACTGCACTGAGTGAACCAAGCACAAAAATTGAAAGGAAGTACGGCAACTGAATCCACTCAAGATAGGTATGAATAATTACAGGGAAAAGTACAACGGTAAGAAGTGCACAAAGTGTACATATTGCACTGCTGCGTCCGGGATTTACAACAGATATAACTACCCAGGCAAGAAGTAAAAGAACGGGTAAAATGTTCATAAGTGTAGGCAGATAATACGAAAACATATCCCCTGTTTGTTCTTTTACAGGCTGAGCTTTTGCATCTGCATTGTAAGGTGTTTTGCCCCCCTCTTTGGCAAGACCGATAATTGTTCCCTCAATCGTGCCTGCAAGAGAATAATCCCATATTTCGAAGTTTGTTGCAACTGCAGGGCTATCCTCGGTAAGAGTGAAATCAAAGCTTTTGGCATTCTTGAATCCGGGGTCTGCAATAACGGGATAGTTAATAAAGCCTTCCTTTTCAGCTGTTCCGAGTGTAATTAATTGTTCACCTGAATTGAAGTATAACTTGTCACCTTCGGTTAAGCTCCACATAACGTTACTGTTATCATAGAAATGAGATGTATTAAGCATATTGATATAAATCGGAACCTTATTTTCAGTAAGGAAGATATTATTATAATATACAGCCGTTGCGTGGCTTTCGCCCTTATCGATACCCGGATTCACCTGACCCTCGGCGCTGAGTGCGGCAATGTTATTTCTTATCACGTTGCCCTCACCATAGTGGATATTAAGGCTTTGGCTACCGCAAGCATAAACAAGATTTTTCTCAACACTCATAAAGGATGAGCCTTCGTCAAGGTAAATACCCCAACCGCCGTAGCCACCCTCACCCGGGTCTGCGGCAACGTTGTGAATAACGTTTTCAGAAAGGACTGTGCCGGGCTGTCTGCCAAGCATATAGATACCGCCCATATCTGAGAGCCAACCCTGACCGATGTTATAAATCAGGTTGCGACTGATGTTTATATTCTTGGTTACGTGGTAAGCATAACCCCACACCCAACCGCAGGAAATACCTGTGTAATAGCCATCGTGAATTTCATTATTCACAACCTCGGCGGTGTCACAATATGTAATATGGATGCCGATTGCGCAGAAAAACTTTCTGCCGTATTTGTATATTTCGTTATTTTTGATTGTGATATTTGAGGTATAATCAGGCTCCTCGGGCAAGCAATTCATACCGCCTGCATAAATAGCGGTTGCCGCGATGTTTTCAAAATACGAGCTTTCAACAGAGGAGTTTTTTACACCATCCATAAACTTAAGTGCAGATGCACCTAAATCAATAAACTCGCAGTTTTTTATATGAATATCCTCTGCATATTTTACTGATACAACGCCTTTAACACCAATAGCCGCCTGCGGGAAGTCAATATCATTTTGAATTCTCCAGTCTTCCCTCGAAATTTTTGCATCATTTGAGGGAAGCTCCCAATCGGTACGGGTAAATGCAATATTCTCGAATGAAATACCGTCAACTCCGTTAATATCAATAAGCTGTTCAACATCAGCTCCGTACAACGTAAGCTCATCTGTATTTTCTCCCTCAAAGGGCACATAATAAAGCACATTGCTTACACTGTCAAGATACCATTCACCTGGCTCATTAAGTGCTTCAAAGACGTTTTCAAAGTAATATCTGTCAAAGTCCTGAATAAGCATAGTTGAAGGTCTTGACATTGTTATCTTACCACTCGTCTTATCAAAGCCTTTGATAAAAGCCATTTCATCGTGCCAGAAGTGAAGAATACGCACATTTACATCCTGCTGATTGTGGAAATTATGGATTAAATCCGCAGTATCACCATAAAATGAACGTTGACCAAGTGTGAACTCCCAAGGCTTTGTTTCCTCCGTCCAAATATCATCCTCAGGTGCGGTTGCTTTTACTGTAAAATAGCCCTCCTCAGGAAAACGGGGAACACGAAGTTCGTTTGTATCGCTAAAAAGTGTTTTAAAGGATTGAACATCAACATTTTTATCAATTTTTTTAGTAAAAACCTTAACACCGTTTGCAGTTGATTCGGTAAAACCCGTAATAGGCTTCGCACCTGTGATTTCTACCCTATTTTTATCATAAGCCTTGTATGTAACGTTAGGCATATCATCAGCGGTGAATTTAATTGTGTCGGAAATACTATAAGTACCGCCCATAAGATAAACAGTTGCTTCAGTACCCTCTGCCACAGTTGATTTCATAGCCTTAAGCTTATCCTTTGCGCCCTGCAATGAAATCGGGTCAGAGAGTGTACCCTGCCCATCTTCGGGTGAATCGGGTGAAACGTAAAGGGTAATATCTGCATTTTCGGGCATTGCAAAAACGGTCACCGAAAAAACAGAAACCAATGACAAAAGCATTGTTAAAGCAATAATTGCGGAAATAAATTTTTTCACAAAACCACTCCTCGTGAGATGATTAATTTATATAACTGAGTATAACAAAAAGCACCTGCTAATGCAAGTGCTTGACATTCTATTTAATTCCAATAACGTAATCAAGGCTAAGCCTTGTATATCATCAATTCCAAAGAAATTGCATATCATCAGCTTCTCAAAAAGCTGTATATCATCATTGCGAAAGTTTTTTATACACGCTGACGCGTGATGATATACAGTCCCGACGGACTGATGAGATACAACAATGGCATATTGCCATTGTTGATGATATGCCATTGCTTTCGCAATGGATAAAAAATTCCTGTTCTCGTGAACAGGAATTTTTTGGTGGGCCAACAGGGACTCGAACCCCGGACCAACCGGTTATGAGCCGGTTGCTCTAACCAACTGAGCTATTGGCCCTCGTCAGTAACGGATAAAATTATATTAAATTACTATTCATTTGTCAAGTGTTTTATAAATAAATTGACCGAAATTTATAAAAAATGTGGACTTTTGGTATTGACAAAAACACTATACTGTTGTATATTATTTGAGCATCACAAATGCATATGCCTCTGTAGCTCAGTTGGTAGAGCAGAGGACTGAAAATCCTCGTGTCGTTGGTTCGATTCCGACCGGAGGCACCACAGGTAACTCTGTTACCTGTAATATGCGGATGTAGCTCATCTGGTAGAGCGCCACCTTGCCAAGGTGGAGGTAGCGAGTTCGAGCCTCGTCATCCGCTCCACTCCCCTTGAACAATGTTCAAGGGGCTTTATTTTTATCTAATTTATTATTGGAGTCGATATGAAGAATAAAATCATAAAAGCTTTGTGTTGTGTAACCGCACTCGTTACGCTTTGTGGTTGTGACGGTACATCGGTTATACGAACAAAGGATATCACAAATAAGATAACACAAACCTCTGTTATCAAAAAAACTGAGATAACCGGGAACGAAGAATTTTCAGAGTTTTTCAAATCATTCAAAGCCGACTTTGTTACCCCCGGACTTATGGAAGGTATTATACCTCAGGGTATGTGCTATGACGAAACAACAGGTTATTTCCTGATAAGCGGTTATTACGAGGATGGTGAATACCCCTCGATGATAATGGCAGTTGACAGTAGCACAAGCAAATTCGTGGGTGCCTATCCTTTAAAAACGACTAATGGCGATGATTACTACGGTCACGCAGGCGGTATCGCTTCCTCACAGAACACTATATATCTTACAAGTGGTGGTGAATGCTATACGATTCCGTCAGTTGATCTTGCAAACCGTAAAAACGGTTCTGCTCTTCACTTCAAAGCTAAATTCAAGCTTAACACCGCCGGCTCATTTGCTTGTATTCACAACAATATTTTATGGATTGGTGACTTCGTTGAGAGCAGTACAGAGGGGCGTGATAACACAGCGCACGTCACCACACTTACTACAGGCGAAACATTTTACGCATATTGCGAAGGTTATTTATTGACCGACGGATTACCGAATACGAAAAAAATCAACAGCGAATCAAACGGTTATATTCCTGACTATATGCTGGCAATTCCCGAGCAGGTTCAGGGAATGGCTTTCACAAAAACAGAAAAAATAGTATTCAGCACAAGCTATGGCAGAAAAAACAATTCAAAAATATATATTTTTGATGATATTTTAGCAAACGAAAAAGTCGACACAGTTACAATTGACAATAAAGCAATTGATGTTCTTGCTTGCAGCAGCGAGCACCTTATCAAGGAGTTGGTTGCTCCACCTATGGCAGAGGGAATGGCAAATACATCTGATGGTATTTATCTGTTATTTGAATCAGGTGCTTCAAAATACAGAAGTCATGGCGGCAAGCACCCTGTCGAGGATGTTTACTTCACAACAATTGAATAAAAAGAATACCTTGAATCGTTTTGATTCAAGGCTTTCTTTTATCAAAAAAGCGGTGTCATCGACACCGCTTAGTCTTTTTTAGCGTTTTGCTTTCTCTTTTTTTACACCGGTCTGCTCTTCAGCAAGCTTCTTCATTGCTTCTTCATCACCGGATGATGCAATCTTTGAGGCTTCCTCACGACGCTTGAGAAGCTCGGCGTACATACGCTCACGTTTCTCACCTGTAAGATCGTAGAAGAGAATCGGGATGATACCCAAAAGACCTGTTACTGTGGGGATGATTGTTGCCATAGCAAACAGACCCATCTTTGTGTTATCTGTCTGTGTACCACCGCTTGTGTAAGAAGTGATATCATAACCGATAAGCTTTTTAATCTGAAGTGAAAGTGCAGAGTTAAGGATACTTGCAAGCTTCTTTGTAAGGTCACGTGCAACAGAAGTCATAGCCTCTGTACGGTAACCATTTTTCCACTCACAATAGTCCATGGACTCGTTATACATTTCACTCGGAATAACTCGACGAACACCCCAGAAAATCATATATATAGCTTCTTTAATAGCCATAACAAAGAACATGGGGAGAACCTTTTTATAAATACCGTTATGCTTACGGCCTATCATACCGATAAGGAAAACAGGAATGTCAAGGAGTGACTGTGACTTTGTACCAAGAAGGTAGAGAGTCTTTGTAGAGAATCTTCTTCTGAACCACGGTACCCAAGAGAATGAGAAGGGGTTGATGATAGCACCGGGAATACCGGCAACCAATGTCATTGACGCAAAGTTAAGAACGTCTATGTAGTAGTCGTTGATACTACCGCCGACACTGAAGTTCGAAAGTGTCTCAGAAAGGGTAAGCAACAAGATAGGCTTGTTGTTAAGAATTGACTTAATACCCTGCATAACGCTGGGAGTCTCAATTGACTGCATAACTCTCTCACGTGTCATAATACAGAAGATAAGTGATGCAACACCGCTTACGATTGAGGTAAAGTTACCCATAAACATAAACGTTGATGTGTAAGAAAGGCTGATAACCTTGTTACCGATAAGGTCAAGAAGAATGGTGGTTATCTGCTGCGGCAGTTTTTCACCAAGGAGACCTGAGAAGAACTCGGCAACCGTAATAAGTCTTGTTCGGTCCTGAGGATGTGGAGTAATGGTAGCCAGCATACCTGTACGTGAAATTGCTCGGAACGTACCAGCACCCTCTCGCACAATTGCCAGGATGAAGTAGGTCCAGAACTTACCCATATCCTTTGAGCCTTTGCCTTTGAAAATCAAGGGCATCAACCAATAGAAGCAAGTACCCAATGTACCGGGAATACCGAGAGCAACAAGATAGGGCTTGAATTTACCCCAACGGGTACGTGTCTTTTCAACGATACCTGCAGTGAAGAGGTCGTTGATAACGTCCCAGAAACCGTTAAATACTCGAACAAAAGTCTGTAAGTCGAGGTCAATCTGAAGAATGTTTGTAACGAAACGATCTGAAAATCCGTCGATATTGAAGCTCTGACACATATCGTAAACAACGTACCAGACTGTTTCCTTCATGCCGACGTAACGACGATTCTCATAAACGTATTCGCGAGAGGCTGCATCAATTTCAGTTGATTCTACAGCAACTTCTTCTTTGACTTCTATGTTTTTATTTGCCAAAAAGAGACACCTCCACGACATTTATAAAACATATTATAGCATCTTAACATAATCATTTCAACAAAAAATTATTTTTTTCTCAAAAAGTAAAAATCATTGTCAGATATTACAAAAACCAAGAAACCATCTTGTGCAAAATAACACAAAATTAATCAATAAACATTCAGACTTCTATAAAACTGTTTAGTTTAAATGAATACAGATATCTCTCAGAGACAGTATAACTCGTACACTCTGTCAAAGCTCTTGAATAAATATCAATCTGAGCTTTGTACCGTGTTTTGAACACATCAATATCCGTAACATTATCACTCTTATAATCAATAAGCACTAATTTGTCATTTTCGAGGAAAGCACAGTCAGCCTTGCCCTGAACAACAATCTCCTCGTCGCGTACACTCTCGGAAGAGTCGGGATAAAGCTCATCTGCCCTCATCAGAAAAGCAAATTCATACTCCTTAAGAACAAGCTCCGATCTCAGAAGTCTTATGCCGATATCGCTTTTAAAGAATTTATCAAGCGCCTTATCATCAAGAACAGAATACTCCTTGTCATTCAGCATACCGAGAGAATACAAGCGCTCCTTTTCTATTGCGGTACTTTCTCCCGCTTTAGCAAAATCACACAGTTCAAGGAACTTATGTATAGCTGTACCCCTATCTGCACCGCTGAAAGTCTTTTTCATAAAATCGGGCTTCGTATCAGCAAAATATTCACGGTTGTTACTTTTACCTTCGGTAGAAGATGCTGTTCTTTTGGCGAGAATCCCCTGACAATCGAAGGGATATTTATAATCTGATTTATTGCTCAACCGGGACAATAAAGCATAATCCGGAGTCGCAATTTCCTGTGCCTCAGATAAACTCTCTGCAAAGGCACAATCCTCCCCTGTGATGTACGATACATCAAGCCCGAAGGACTCGCCGTTAAGGCTTTCTGTTTTCAGCTCGGCTATATCACGGATAATTTCGCAATTTTTATGACGCGCAAAAGCCGTAAGCACCCACTCCGAAATACTGTTTGCTTTAAACACGGCATAGGGATGAGCCTTGCCGGAGCTATCAAGCGAAAGAGTGTTATTAAGCTTAACCCTTTTAGCAAGCTGTTTACCCGATATACTGCAAATAAATGTAAGATGCTCCTTGGCACGTGTCATCGCAACATAAAGTACACGAAGCTCCTCGGATGCACTACCGAAAAGAATCGCCTTCTCCGTGGCAGCAGAAGAAACTGTGTGATATTTTGTAAACTTATCATCATCGCGAATTTTCAGACCTATACCTGTTTCCCGAGCCAGAGTCAGGGAATTATAGCTGTCGCGCTTATTAAAGCCCTTTGAGCAATCAGCAATAATAACATAAGGAAATTCAAGACCCTTACTCTTATGAATTGACATAAACTGTACACCGTCCGAACCACCGTTACCTGAGCTTCGGAGATTTCCGTTTTCAACGGCATTATCAATATATCTGACAAAGGAGTTAAGCCCTTTTCTTCCGCTTGACGTAAAATCCTCGGCAAGCTTTACAAAGCCCTTTATATTATCTAATCTTCTTTCACCGCCGTCAGAAGAGCTGTAAATCGCTTCAAAAGCGGTATCATCAAGGACAAAACCCACAAACTCGTCAACAGGGTATGATGCGGCAATATTTCTGTACAGCTCGAGCTTCTTCAGAAATACTCTTGCCTTATCGTCGGTTTCGGCATATTTCTGCAAACAAACGAACAGCTCCGCCTTGGTGTTTACGAGTCTTATCTGTGACAGCTCATCCACCGTAAATCCGAAAACAGGCGAAAGCATTACTGCAATAAGCGGTATATCCATAAGAGGATTATTGATTGTCTTGATAAGTGACACAAGTACGCGTATCTCTTTGGAGTCACCCGAATCGCCATCAACAACAGCGTTTGACGGAATCCCCTGAGCCTTCAATGCCTCAACATAGTAATCAACCTTGTCCTTAAGACTACGCAGGAGAACACAGATATCCGAGCTTCTTACGGGGCGCTCCCCTGTTTTGGTAGTAATTGTTACTCCCGACTCAAGTATGTGTTTTATATAGCCTGCCACACACTCCGCCTCTGTCATAGTAGCTTCCTTACTTTTAAGACCGTCACAATCAAGGCATATAATTTCTGTATCCGGTGTGCTTTTTTCGGGATACCACTCCGCACCGAAGGTAAGTGCTTCCTTGTCATTATAATCAATCTCGCCCACATCAAGGCTCATAAGTGCCTTGAAAATATAATTCACGGATTCATCGATACCCCTTCTGCTTCGGAAATTACTGTCAAGTGTTATCTGCGAAGGATGAATATCGCCGTCATACTCAGGTAAATTACGGCGAAGCCCCATAAAAAGCTCAGGACTGGCAAGACGAAAACGGTAAATGCTCTGCTTGACATCACCAACAACATACAAATTCTGTCTGTCCTTTGACAGCGCATCAAAAATAATATTCTGTGCATCGTTAGTATCCTGGTATTCGTCAATAAGTATCTCACGATATTTATCGCGCATAGACTCCGCAAGCGGTGTACGTATCCATCTGTTACCGTCAAATTTCACAAGCAGGTCAATACACTTATGAAGAATGTCATCAAAGCTGTAAGCGTTGCTTTCTTTTTTCAGATTATCCATTTCACAGGTCAACATTTTTACCGCTTCACAAAGCTTACTCACAACAGGGTACAAAACGGAACAATCTTCCTTATGCTCTCCTGATAACGGCAGGGTATGCTTGGTAAGGCTCTCAAAATCCTTTTCGAGCTCGTCAAAAGCCTCCTGTGTAAGCTTTTTTAAATTTTCGTCCACCTTATAATTACGTGCAGGAACCTTGTTTATAACCCCTTCACGGATAACAGTAACCATACCGTCCCAGTTTCTGTCATCCGCAGTTTTTCTGAGGGCATCAAGCCTTTCCGCAGTAGAAGCAAAGCGAAGAATATAATCGCTGCTGAAATTCCCCGAATCCTCCATAAGAGAAATGCAACGCACAAGGCGTTTATAATGAAAATCAGAAAAAAGCCTGATATATTTAAACAAAACATTTGCCCAGCTTGTCTGTGCAGGATTTTTATCCTCACTGAACTCACGGCAAACATCATCAAGCCACAAAAACGGATTAGGATATGAACGGGAATACTTGTAAAGTGTAGTAATTATTTCACCTAACGCCCTATCGTCACGCTCGCTGAGGAACATTGTATTAAGTGTGTTAAATTCAGGCGAATTCTCCTCATACAAGGCATCAATTACTATATCGAGCGCCTTGGCTGTGACTTCCGAAACATCCTTTTCATCCATAACAGCAAAGTCAACGTCAACATCTGCCGCGGCAAAATTATCCTTCACCACCTTGGCACAGAAGGAGTCGATTGTACAAATATCCGCAGTTGGTAAAAGAGTCATCTGTCGAAAAAGATAATCACTCTTCACCTTGTCTTCAAGAGCAGCATTATGCAATGCCAGATAAATTCTGTCACGCATTTCCGTTGCCGCTGCACGGGTAAAGGTAACAACCAACAGCTCCGAAACCGCACAGGGGTTCTCCGTGTCTGAAAGAATATTCTTTACTCTCTCTGTAAGAACGGATGTTTTTCCTGAGCCTGCCGCTGCCGAAACAAGAAGCTGCATACCCTTAGCATTGATGGCATTCTGTTGCGGAATTGTCCATTTATTACTCACAGAAATCCCCCTCCAATCTTTCAAGAGCTTTTGAGTGTGTCAGAGAAATAACCTCATCAACCTCATTACCAAACTCGTAATTACAAATAGATTTATATGAGCAATAGCGACACATTGTGCCTTCACCGTCCTTGCCCGACGGAATATCACAAATTTCACCATTATGAAGCCTGTTACCCATAGAAATTATTTTATCGTCAATAATACCTGATAAATTTTCAAAGTTAAGCAGAGAAAATTTATTTCCCGTCAGCTCATTCTTCTTGTTATATCCCACAGGAAAATAATCAGGAAAAGCATCAACTCCCATACCGTTGAAAACGACGGGGCTGTCAAGTACCATACCAGAAAGCTTACCGCTCCTTCTTCGAACGGCAGCTACAGTTTCCTCATCAGGTGAACGGCTGTCCATATAATCGGATACACCGATACGTGACGGAATATACAGCACACCGGCAGGCAATGCTTCACCGTAATAATCCTTGCCATTCTTTAGTAAAGCCATAAGGTAAAGCACCATCTGTATATTGAGTCCGCTGTAAAGCTCGGATAATTTAAACTCTTTTTTGCCTGTCTTGTAATCAATAACCCTGATATACTTAACGCCATCCTTTTCCATAAGGTCAACACGGTCAACAGAGCCTGTTATCGTTACACTACCGTCATCAAGAGGTAATTTGTAGGCAGGAATATCCTCCCCACCTATTTTCATTTCAAAATCACAGGGCGAAAAAGCACCAACCCTGAACTCCTGTCTGAGTCGTTCGATAATTGTTACAGATACATCAACAAGACGTTCAAAAAGAAACATAAAACGCTTGGATTTTCCTGAATATCCGCCCATTTTTTCCTCAAGGTATGCCTTAAGCGTCTCAGAAATAAGTCTGCGGATTTCATCAATATCGGCAGAAACAAACTCTGCCTTAGGATACTTCGCAAGCACGGTTTCCAAAACCAGGTGAATAACCGTACCCCCCTGTGCCGGGTCAAGCTCTGCAGTTTTCAGGGGCTCCGCTCTCAGACCATAACGGACAAAATAGGAAAAAGGACAGTTATAAAAGCTTTCCACACGACTTGCAGAAAGATATATATCCGAACCGAACAGCTTGCGTGAATTATCAGCATTTTCAAAGGAAAAATGTTTTTTTCCCGTTGCTCTTTCGAGAGCCTTTAACCGGTGAACATACTCCGGCTTATTTTCGAAATATTTTACAAGCGCCATTTTTTCAGGTGAATTACCCTTATAAATCAACGCAAGCTGAGAAAAAGCATCGTCATCGCATTCAATTCTGTCTGCGATATCGAGTGATGAGGTTTCAATCACCTGCAAATCATTCACAGATGCAAGTGCCGTATCAACAAGCTCCGACGGTAAAAGCATTGCTCCGTCGTTGTCAATGGTTCTGTAAGAAATATACAGCTTGTCTGATGAAGCTGTCAGGGCACAATAAGCAATAAAGCGCTCCTCTTCAACCGTATCCTCGAACGGCGGTCTTATACCAAGACCTATTGATGCAAGTGAAATCCGGTCACTATCGGTAAGAATTCCGCTTTTTATATTAACAAGCGGAAACTCATCCTTATTGACACCAACGAGGAAAACAACCTTCAGCTTTTCTGTTCTTATTCTGTCAGCACTACCAACCTTTACCTCGTCAAGTCCCTGAGGGATTTCACCGATATCCTCTGATTCAACAAGAATACCGAAAACCTCTGTCCAACGTTTGAGAGATATATGTCTGTCACCATAGAGGTTAGCCATGGTATCAAGTAACCTCATAAGCATATCCCAGGAAACGCTTTGTCGCTGTGCCTCAACTGAGCAACCGTTTTCATTAAGCTCTGAATACAGCTCAAATAACCTGTCGGGAATACCCTGTTCGCAAAGGAACTTGTAAATTTCTTCTGCAATTTCCGCACCTGATTTATCCGCACAGGCTTTTTTCAGCATAATTAAAGGTAAAACTGCCCTTTTACGGGATTCATTCAGCGAAGCGAGTTGTTTTTTGGCTTTTTCATCAAGCACATTACCGAATCCATCGGGGTGCATTGTAAAATCATCTGCCCAGGGATTACCGCTTATCCCCCATATCAGGGCATATTTTTCAAGCCTGGAAATCTGTGACAGTTCAAGTGATGACAAACCGCTTTTCAGATATGTAAACACACTCTCCTGTGTAAAGCCTGAGCTGATACAGGAAAGAACTGAAGACATATAAACAAACAACGCTTCAAAATCCAAAGAGCGTCGGCTATCATCAAACACAGGAACACCTATGCGCTGAAGATTGTTGATAATCTTGTTTTTGTATTTACCGCTTGAACGCTCAATTACAGCAATATCACGACAGCGGTACTTACCCGAACGGATAAGACTTTTAATTTCATTTGCAACATATCGGGATTCATCGTCGCTGTCAAGACAACGAACAACCCTTAGTGACCCGTCACTCGTATTGATAGACTGAATATCATTATTAAAAATATTTTTTTCAACAGAGAAAACATCCATTGGAAAAACTGCTTCACCTTGTTCAAGAAAACGCTCATCTACGGTAATATTGTTTTCTTTTGCTATACTTCTTAACTGAAGCTCGAACTCATCTATATATTTAAAGGGTGAAAAGCTCTTACGGGTTTTATCGCAACAGAGTGTAACATAAACATCATCCGCCTGATTAAGCATAGCAGAAAAGCATTGCAGCTCCTGCTTTGAAAAGGCACGGAAACCATCAAAATAAACGGTTTTGCCGACAAAAAGCTTATTATCAACAGCATACTCATACAAGAGGTGAACGGCATCCGTATCATCAAAATAGCTATGTGTAACAAGAGCATCATAGGTACTGTTAATAAGATTAATTTCCGTAAGCTTATTCCTCAGAAAGCCCTCTCCCAACAAATCCGTTTTGGCAGTAAGCTCATCTTCGTCAATGCAACAATACTTAAGCTCCTTGCAGAAATCAACAAGTGATTCCAAAGCACCCTTATTATTGAAGCATCTGTCAAAAATTTGCAATCTCCCTTGCAGAGACAAAATTGCCTCACTCATAAGCGCAAGTCTGACACCGTCACCGGGGATGGTAAAATCACCGCGAGTCCCCTGCAACGCCCAGGTTGCAAGTCGGGAAAAGCTGAATATATCTATAAGCTTTAATTTTTTAGCACCGAGAAGCTTCAGCATTGAGCGTTCGCTCTCAAAGGAGAACTGCTCAGGTATGATAAGCAAAGGCTTGCTGTGTGCATTATCAAGTTGTTTTGAAATAAGCTCACGCATATAAGCAGTTTTACCGCTGCCTGCACGGCCTTTGATGAGATGAAGCATAATAAACCTCCGCAAATTCATATAAAAACATAATATCATAAATCATCGAAAAAATAAAGAAAATCAATAATTTTTATATACCACAAAAGGGACTGAAAAATTTTTCAGAAGAAATATTCAAAATATTATGTCATATCCGAGAAAAACGGACATATATATTATGTACCCGTTTCTCCAACGGGTATGTACGCCAAATCCGTTTTTAAAAAACGGAAACCCGCCGATACCTGAAAAGGTATCGGCGGGAATTATTAATGTCGATTTTCCCAATCGTCAACTCCGGTAACCTTCAAGGTACCATTAACATATCTCAATGTAAGATACGCTTCTTCTCCGGGAGGGAAAGCCTCCATTTCAAGAAATATAGTTCCATCAGCTTTGTTGGTTATTTTTTCAAGTTCATAAGCAGGCCAACCAAAACCGGACAGACATATGATATAAAGCTGATCGTTCTTTACAAAAGTTAAGTCACGTGACACAAGATGTTCTGATACATCAACACATTTTGTATCAACATAAAAACCAATATGCTCCAAATAATCGTTGTAGTTTTTACAACAATCCACCCTCATAATAAAATAATCAAACTTACCCCTGTACTTTGAAGGAACATATGAATCGAACTGTCCCTTTGAATTATCTACTTTTGTGCCGCACATATAACCAAAAGCCTTAAAATTCTCCCACAACAGAGGAAAAACCTTCGGATCTTTAGTAGGATTATGCGATGTATATTTCAACGCAGGACTGTTTGTGTAATAACCGCTCGATATATTGCCCCTCATTGCTTTTACTGTGTATCGATAATACTGTCCCTTGACTACGTTAGAGTCAATAAATGAGGTTGTCGCAGAGGTTCCCAGATATGTCCAGGTTGTCTGTCCCGCACTGCGCTTGTATACTCTGTAGCTTGTTGCTCCGTTAACCTTACCCCATGTAACCGAAACATAACCGACCTTTACAGTGCCTTTGATTGAATAAGGATTTGCAAGGCGCATTGTGTAAAGACCGTTTGTATCGAAACCACTATAATAGCCACTGCTTACGGCACGTACTGTATATCTCCAATAATTACCGCTTGTTGCTTTACTGTCGGTATAAGTTGTGGCTGTGGTTGTGCCGAGATATGTCCATGTTGTCTGTCCGGCTCCCCTGCGGTAAACCCTGTAGCTTGCTCCTGATAAAACAGAATTCCACGAGAGTGTGAGTCCCCCTGTTGCGTTTACGAGCTTTGTGAGCTTTGGTGTTGCAACATATTTACGTGTGCTTGTGTTTGCATATACATAAGCACTGTAACCGCCGTCTGCATCAAACGACCTTACGGTATAGCAATAATACTGTCCGTTCTTTACTGTTTTATCAAGGTATGTATTGCCTGTGGTTGTGCCAATGTATGTGTAGTTTTTTTCTCCTGCACTTCTGCGATAAACATTGTATTTTACCGCACCCGAAACCTCGTTCCAATCAACCTGTATACCACCGACAGCGTTTGCCGAGGTTGTCTTTGGTGTGGCAATAGTTGCTGCAAATACACTAACATTAACAACGCTGAAAAGCATTATTATTGCTAAAAACAAGCTAATTGATTTTTTCATAAAAATATCTCCTTAAAACTAATGCTGTAATTCTAACACAACAAAAACAAACAATCAATCACAAATTATCGAAAATTTTATCAGAATATACGCGTTATGATTGCAAATACTACTTATAAAACAAGAAAGGAGTATGCGTAATGTTAGACAGAATTGCATTGATTCTTGTAACAATCGGTGCCCTTAACTGGGGAAGCATCGGCTTGTTCAAATTTGACCTTGTTGCTTGGCTATTCGGCGGTCAGGCGGCTATAATGTCAAGAATTGTTTATGTAATTGTAGCGCTGGCAGGTATCTGGTGCATTTCACTTCTTTTCAGAGAAAATGAAATGGTCGGAACAATGATAGCGGATGACACGAATAACGAATAAAACAAAAAACTCCTCCGAGCGAAAAGCTTAGAGGAGTTTCAAATTTATTGTCAGATTTTCTCGTTTTCCAATGCAGTAATTTTGTAGGTCATTGCACCACGGGGTGCCTCAACTGTAACCTTGTCACCAACCTTGTGACCAATAAGTGCTTTACCTACAGGTGATTCGTCTGAAATCTTGCCCTTCTGAGGATCTGCCTGTGCAAAGCCTGTGATTGTATATGTTCTCTCAGCAGAACCCTTTGCAGTACCTTTGATGGTAACGATTGATCCGAGATGAACAACCTCAGAGTTCGCAGTTTCAGCATCAATAATTGAAGCACGTGAAAGCATTGCTTCGATATCGTTAATTTCAGCCTCAAGCTTTGCCTGCTCGGACTTTGCTTCATCATATTCGCTATTTTCGGAAAGGTCACCGAATGAACGTGCTACCTTGAGCTTTTCGGCAATTTCCGAACGACCCTCAGATTTGAGAATACGAAGTTTTTCTTTGAGTTCATCGTAACCTTCCTGGGTTAAAACAATATCCTGTGCCATTTAAAAATAACATCCTCTCAAATTTATTTAGTCCTACCGACTAAACAGATAACCATAACATTATATAGAAATCAACCTGAAATGTCAAGATAAATAATTCTTTTCCCCCAATACTGCACAAGCGCATTTAACAGTCACCCCAAGAGAAATCAACTGTAACACACTTTCATCCGGTTCAAAGTATGTATTATCGGGGTTAATCGGGACTATATCACCCCCATGTCTTACATAAAACTGAGAACCGTTCAGATTATCCGAAAAATCAATAACCATATCGTGTTGTGACGTAAAAAGCTCTTTTCTGATATTAATTCTTAAACCATATCTCTGATATATATTATTAAAGAATTCTTCATCAATATAATCACTGCAAATAATTGTAAGTGATTTTGATTTTCGACACAATTCTTCGAATTCCGATGTAGCTTCAAAGCTGTTATCAACAACCAAAACGCTACCCTTAAATCCCATTTGATCAATATACTTATTAATTGATGAAATCAATGATTTTTTTACATACGGAGTTTTATCATACAAATATCCGTCTGTTATTTCGTTCAACCTTACATCAACGGACTCCAAAACCTTTTTTCTGTTAATTTCCAACAATCGCTTGACAGTATCATTCCCGAAGTCTGATAAAGACAAGGAAACGATATCAAATGATATATTGTTTATGATTTTACTGCTTCTTGTGATACAGCTTTTTTTAGCCTTGAAAAGCTTTTTAAAACAATTATGTGTATCTGCTGCTTCATCAACAATTCTAAAAATAAGCAAAAAAACGCCCCTCATCCATTATATGGATAAGGGACGAAAAATATTAGTGTCCGTCTGCATCTGTATGCTGAATATAATCGCCGTCGTCATCATATCTGTAAAGATAATCTACGGGGTCAACCCAGCTACCGTTAATCATAAGACCAAAGTGAAGATGAGCACCGAAGGAATAGCCTGTGTTACCCGCATAACCGATAACCTGACCTGCCTTGACAGACTGACCTACACTACAGTTATATCCCGAAAGATGTGCATAGTAGGAAAGAACACCGTCGCCATGGTTTACGATTATAAGGTTACCGTAACCGCCGTTCCAGCATGCACTTTCGATTGTTCCGTCGGCAACAGCAACAACATCAGCACCCTCTGTACCGCTCCAACGACAGGTATCAATACCGTTATGCATTCTGCCCCAACGCCATTTGTAGCTTGATGAGATGTATACATCGCCACCGGGCAAGGGCCATCTCATCTTGCCGTTGGTTTTGCCTGAGCCATAGTAAAGGTTCTTACCTGCAAGCTCTTCATCCAGCTTCATCATAGTCTCATCGCGTTTATCGTTTGCTGCCTTGAGCTTATCACTTTCAGCATCAAATTTTCCGACTATTGCTTTGATTTTATCAAGGTCAGCATTATACTCTGCCTGTGAATCCTCGACAACCTTACGTGCAGAAACCTGCTCCTGCTTTTTGGCTTCATAATCCTTCTTTGCTGTATCAAGCTCAGAAATCTTTGCCTTGTGACGAACCTTCACATTTTCAATTTCTTCAATCTTTTCTGTATGCTTAACAATGATGTTTTCAAGCTTTTCAACGGTTTCGTCATCCTTTTCGGCAATACGCTGAAGAAGCTCTACTCGCTCAAGATATGACTGAAATTCAAATTCATCGGATGTAAGCAGATATTCGAGAGAGGTGCTGGGACCTGACATATAAGATGCTCTGATACGCTCACCAAGAACCTTATATGTATCAGCCTTTGCCTGCTCGTGCTGTTCTATTTCATCATCGAGCTTCGTAATCTGCCCCTGAAGATTCTTAACCTCAGTGTTGATATCATTAACCTGAAGCTGAATTTTCTCAATATCAGCATCAATTATAGCAATTTCTTTGTTATAAAGGTCAATCTGACTCTGAAGAATCTCAATTTTCTCCTGAAGTGCGGCAACATCATCATCGTACTCTGCTGCTTTTGCCTCTAATTCCTTGATTTTTTCTTCATTGGCATCAATTTCAGCCTGAAGCTGTTTCTTTTCTTCTTCCTTTGCAGCACGCTCTTCATCCGTGAGAGCAAAGGCAGAAACAGAAAGAGTACCAACAATCATTATGATTGCAATAAGTAAACTTAATATTTTTTTAAATTTATTATTGGTTTTCAACAACATTATTGTGCTCCTTTAAATATTTATTAAGCGAAAGAATACTACCGATTGCACCGATGAACACACCGATAAATACAAATATACCGAAAATGTACCAGATGTATTCGTTGAACGGAACTACATCACCGCCAAGCATTGACATTACATCTGCAAGCCAGATGGAAGCAACACTGTATACACCGTACTCAATACCCAGGCCGATAACTGCTGAGAAAAGACCGAGGAGAATACCCTCAACCATAAAGGGCCAACGAATGAAGGAGTTTGTAGCACCAACCGCCTTCATAATGCTGATTTCAAGTCGTCTGTTGAATATTGTTATACGGATTGTATTGGCAACAATAAACATTGAAACGAAGAACAGAATTGCAATAACACCCATAGAAATGTATGAAACAGCATTTCTGATGCTTGCAAGCTTACCTGCAAGCTCACTGTTCTCATGAATCTGAATAACATTGTCAAGCTGCTTGATTGTCGCAACAGTTGCATCGAAGGATTCGATATCCTTAACCGTTACTTTATAAGCATCGGGAAGAATGTCTGCAGTAAGACCGTCAAGAAGCGAAGCCTTGTCACCATATGATGCCTTTTGTCTTTCAAAAGCCTCTTCACGTGAAACAAATTGAATATCGTCCACATTATCCAACGCCATAAGCTGAACCTTCAGCGTATCGATTGCAGTTTCGTCTGCACTATCTTCAATATAAACCATAACAACGTTCTGGTCCTCGATAAGGTCAAGAACAGAATTGATATTGAGGAAAATGAGAGCACCGCTACCTACGATAACGAGACAAGAAACGAGAACAACAATTGTAGCAAGTGAGAGCAGTCTGTTAACCCAGATATTTCTGAAGCCCTCACGTGTAAGATAACCTACGCTTGCACCCTTCATTCTTCCTCACCTCCTTCTTCGCTGAAGAAATCGGTTACAGAGCTTGCATCATCGGCACTTTCTTCAGCAACCTCTGCGGCATAATTCTCAACGAGGAAATCAAGATCTTCGCCAACCTCTTCCACAAAATATGAGCCGACAGCCTCATCGGCATCATCAAATCTGTACGGTTCAACATCAATGTGTGATGCATCGGGATAGTCAGATTCAATTGTACCGTTCTTAATAGTAATAACACGATGGTTAAATGTTTTAACAAGATGAAGGTCGTGTGTAACCATTATAACCGTTGTACCGTCTGCATTGATGTGATTAAGCAGGTCAACAATTTCATAAGACATTTTGGGGTCAACGTTACCTGTGGGCTCATCTGCAATAATCATATTTGCATTGTTAGCAAGCGCTCTTGCAAGTGCAACACGCTGCTGCTCACCACCGGAAAGCTGGTTGGGCTTTGAACGGGCTTTTGAGTTAAGTCCGACAAGACCGAGAAGATAAGGTACTCTTTTTCTGATAGCATTCTCTCGGGCACCGATAACACGCATAGCATAAGCTACATTATCATATACATTCATATTCGGAATAAGTCGGAAATCCTGGAAAACAATGCCGAGAGTTCTTCTGAAGTACGGTATCTCTCTTTTTTTCATTTTATTAAGATTATAGCCGTTGATGTTTATGTAACCTGATGTAGGAACCTCTTCACGCATCATAAGCTTAAGGAGTGTACTCTTACCTGCGCCTGATGAACCTACGATAAAAACAAACTCACCTGTTTCAATATTAAGGGTGAAATCAGAGAGTGCTTTCGTTTTGGTGTCTTCATAAATTTTAGACACATTATCAAACTGAATCAATTTTAACACCTAATCTCTCATTTTATTTTAGCAAAACAATAATAGCACACTTTATTACAAAATGTAACCCTTTTGTAATAAAAATGTGCTATTTTTTAAGAAATTTTACAATTTATTAATATTTAACAGGATTTGCATCAAGATATTTCTTAACCATAAGAGCTACCTTGAACACAATTGCATCGTCAAATTCCCTCAAATCGAGACCTGTAAGCTTCTTGATTTTCTCAAGACGATAAACAAGTGTGTTTCGGTGAACAAAGAGCTTTCTTGATGTTTCGGAAACATTGAGATTGTTTTCAAAGAAACGCTGAATTGTGAAGAGAGTTTCCTGATCAAGTGTCTCAATTGAGCCAACCTTGAAGATTTCCTTAAGGAACATCTCACAAAGAGTGGTGGGAAGCTGATAGATAAGACGAGCAATCCCAAGGTGATCGTAGCTTACAATGTTGCGCTCGGTATCAAACACCTTACCGACCTCAAGAGCAACCTGAGCTTCCTTAAATGAGCGTGCAAGATCCTTAACACCGACAACAGGTGTACCGATACCCACAAGCGAATGTGTGTAAAATTCTGATGAGAGGGAATCGGAAATTGAGCGTGCAAGCTTCTCAAGATCCTTGCCGTCGATATCACTCTTAACCTCTTTAACGAGTGCAATATCCGTTTCGCTGATGTTTATAACGAAATCCTTGCTCTTATCGGGAAAGAGATTCTGCACAACATCAAAAACAGAAACATCACTCTTCTCAATAAGACGGATAAGAAGAACAACACGGGATGCTTCGTTATTAAAATGGAGCTCACGTGACTTAAGATAAATATCGCCGGGAAGAATGTTATCAAGAATTATATTCTTAATAAAATTACTTCTGTCATATTTTTCATCATAGAACTGCTTGATGTTCAGAAGAGATACGGAAAGAACACCGATGTATGTATGTGCTGTAACATCATCGCCTTCAACAAACACAGCATACTCGGGATGCATATGTGTTCCGAAAGACTGATAAAGACATCCGTCACTTACAACAGGTGTTGCAGAAGAAAAGACAGAAACAAGATTATTGGTACGGATTTCGCCGATTCTACCAAGGTCGCTGCAAGCTATTACTGCTCCTGACTCATCAATAATACCGATGGTCCTGTCAACGACATCACGCATCTGGTGTATAACACCCTGAAATAATCTGTTGGACATTTTTAAAACCTCCGAAAATTTTAACAAATTGACTAATCGGTTGTTATACATAATACACAACTCTGAACCGATTTGCAAGTGCTTTTTTTATATTTTCCGAATTTTTTTATGCAAAATGTTAATTTTACGACCAAAAACTTGGTTTATTTGCAAAAAAGACAAAAGAGAAACATATTAAAATCTTTCGTCATTTTCAACAATAGCTTTTAATTCATACTCTGAAATAAGCCTTGCTTCACCGTCGGAAAGTGAATCATCAAGCGCCAAACCACCTATCGCAATGCGCTTTAACTCAATAACAGTGGCACCGAAAGAAGCGAACATACGCTTGATCTGATGATATTTACCCTCTTTGATTACAACCTTAAACAAAGGCTTGTCCGAATTTTCAAGCATAATCAGCTTTGCCGACAGTAAAACGGTACCATCAGAAAGCACAACTCCGTCAGAAAAGCCTTTTTTCGCCCTCTCGTAATCAATTGGTTGAGATATTCTTGCAATATAAGTTTTGGTAACGTGACGTCCGGGAGAAAGAATGTTGTGAGCAAAATCACCATCATCGGTTATAAGACAGAAGCCTGTGGTGTCCTTATCAAGTCTGCCGGCAGGAAAAAGATTCTTTCGTTTCAATTCATCGGGAAGAATATCAACAACAGTCTTATCTCGCCTGTCATTACTTGCACTCACCACCCCACGTGGTTTATTAAGCATTATATATGTGTACCGGGAGGATGAGATTCTTTTGCCGTTAACCGTTACCGAATCCCCCTCACCCACCTTAAAAGCAGGGTCAGTAACGACCTTACCGTTAACGGTTACCTCGCCCCTTTTGAGTATCAGCTTCACCTCGCTTCGGGTTGAAAGCCCTCTGGACGAAATGTATTTATCAAGTCTTTCAGTCTTTGTCATAATTATTCCTTCTCAAAGCCGTGCATAAAGCCATCAAGCCTTACTGAGCAGACATCACCGCCCACGACACAGCCATTATAAACAAGTATATTTATTTTTATGCAATCCTCGGTTTCATAACCAGGATAATTTGTTATTGTGTAAGTCCATTTTTTAACCCTATGACCCTTAAGCGAAGATAAATCAAAGCCCTGTGCGGTCTGTATGGAGTTATAATTTGTGTAAACATCATCAAACTCAGCAGGAATTATTACTTCACGAACCTCGTCAGGTTCCGCTTTCACCGACCATCCATAGGAAGAAATAAATTCCTTCAAGCCAACAGAAGATGCATCCGAACCATTTACACTGACAAGTGCTTCACCTTTAACAGACTCGGGTGCTGATATTTTGGCAAAAGTACAAACCAAAGCAACTACACCCACAATCACAACGGGAACAGCAATTTTCTTAAACAGCGAACCGGACAAAGAAACAACAAACATAAGATAACCCCTTTGTATTACAAATTCTTTTCACCAAAGAATATGCAAACCAAAGGAGTTTAATGATTAAAACAAGCTGAGATAAGAGTTAAATATCCACTCACCGCAGAATGCACAAACGGCAGAGCCCATTGCGAGGAAGGGTCCGAAGGGTATAAGCCCCTTCATCTCCTGCTTAACAATAATTTTTCTGGCTATAGTAAATACAACTCCGAACAGAGCGCTCATAAACAAGGCGATGAGAACACCCTTCCAGCCGAGCACAAAGCCGACTGCTGCCATAAGCTTGATGTCTCCGCCGCCCATAGCACGTCCCCTTGTTACAAGACCTATAACAAGGAATAATCCCGAAACGGTAAACAGTCCGATTACTTTTGAAATAATCCAATCCTTATTAAATTCGCCTTTAATAAGCGCATCACCGACAATAAATAAGCCACCTACAAATATGGCAATCCACATAGAATCAGGAATAATCTGGTGCTTGAAATCAATCCACGAAACAACTATAAGGCAGGAGAAGAAAATCATATAACCTGCAAGCTTGAGAGAAAGCCCCTCAATACCATCTCCGCCACAAAGGAATATGTATGCAAGGACATAAAAGGTACCGTTCAACGCCTCAACAATAGGATACTGCTTGGAAATAGGTGCCTTACAATAACGGCACTTTCCGCCCAGAAAAATCCAGCTGAAAAGAGGAAATAAATCCTTCCAATACAGTTGATGCTCACAATTAGGACAAATGGAATTACCTTTCTTGAAATCCATCCCGATGGGGAGACGGTAAATCAATACATTAAGAAAACTGCCGATCACAGCACCGAAAACAAAAATTATAGTGCCGATATATGCTGTAAAAAAAGCCATATAAATCCCCTTAAAAATCAAATTCATACCACTACAATTATATAAAAGCCTGAGCCTGTTGTCAACAACATAATATAGTATATAATTTTTAAAAAAATATGTACAAATTATATTGTATTTTTTAACACATTATGGTATATTATATCCGTATAAAATCTAAGGAGGATGCTTTTTCTATGAAAAAGACAGGCAAACGTGTAATAGCTGTTGTTCTTGCTGTTGTAATGACTCTCTCTCTTTACACTGTCGGAGCAGTTGCTATTGTAAGCTTACTCAACTCAAACTCATTCACAAAAACAGCCGACGGCTCAGCAATCATCAACGCAAACAGCGTTGAAGAGGCTATTGAGCTTATGGAATCAACACCCGATTTCTTCACAGACAGCGAAGAGATTCCCGGTACAATCACAGACCAGGCAGATCCTGACTACGCTAAGGATAACACCGTTTATCCTACTGTTATCATCCCCGGTATCAGCCAGTCAATCTCTTACCTTGCAGATGATCAGGGTTATCCCGCATACAATGCAAACGGCGAGGAGCTTTCAGGTGGTCTTCTTATCCTTGACACCTCTAACCTCGTACCCACACTTGCAAACAATCTTCTCGCTCCCCTTACAAAAGCACTTGTTACACAGAGCGACAGAGACAAAGCCCTTCAGAAGGCAGCTACAAAAACTGTTAAGGAAGTTTTCTCAATCCAGGCTTCCAATACAGACGGTGAACCTGTAAACAACCTCAAGACTGTTTCATATATGTGCTCAGTTGCTGATATGACACAGGATGACAGAGATTATTTCTACAGAATGATTCCCATGAAGAGCCTTACAGAGGGTATCAAAAATGAAATCACAGGCGAATATGTAAAAGAGCCCTGCATTTCTGATGACAACCTTTACCTCTATGCCTTCCCCCTTATCGGTGACCCCATGCAGTCAGCTAAGGGTCTTGACGAGTACATCCAGTTCGTTAAGGAAGACAGCGGTATGGACAAGGTTAACCTTGTTACAATTTCACTCGGCGGTACTATTATGACAGCTTATATGGAGCTCATGAAGGGCACAGGCTACACAGATATCAACCGCATCATCAACGTTGTTTCCTGTCTCCAGGGTACAGACGTTATGGGTGACTTCTATTTGAGAAATTTCCGCATCAAGGGTGAGGATGATGTATTCTTCTTCACTGAGTTCCTTCCTATGATTATGACCGAAATGAACGGCGATGCCACATTAGGATACATAATTAACGTTGCGCTTAAGATTATGCCCAAAGAGGTTGTTTATTCAATCCTCACAGGTGCTGTTGACGGTATTCTTGAGTCACTTATGCTCAACTGTCCTCAGTTCTGGGCAATGATTCCCACAGACCGCTTTGATGACGTTAAAGCTAAGTACGATTTCATCTGGGATACTGAGGATGAAAACTACTCAAATCAGGTTCTCGCCAAGAAGATTGATGCTTTCCACACAGCAGCAGTCAACCTTGAAGACAACCTTAAGGAATTTGCAAACAAGAACAACAGACTTGTTCACTTTGTTGCAGGTTACGACCTTGATTACAGCGCTCAGGACTATTGCTTCTTCTCAGCTATGAAGTCAAGTGAAACAACAAACTCTGACGCAATTATTGATATCGACTCAACAACACTCGGTGCACAGTATGCAGTTGCCGGTCAGGTACTTGAAGATGATATTCTCTTCAGCGAGGATGCAAGAGTTTCTCCTGACGGTAGCATTGATATCTCAACATGTGCTTTCCCTGACAATGTTTGGTTGTTCCACGGACAGCACCACGAGGTTGGCAGAAATGACGTTATCATCAGCCTTATCGGTGACCTTGTTACAGGCGAAATCAAAACAGTTGCTGACAAGAGTGACATATTCCCTCAGTTCAACGGCAACCGTAACACAAGAAACATCACTCGTTGGAGACTTGAGGATGCTGCTTGTCTTATCACAAACTACGAAAACGGCAAAACTGTTGACGTAGAGGGCAACGAAATAACATGTCGCGAATCAGACATCATTGAACTTACAGCAGCTTACGAAGAGTGTCTCGACCTCCTTGCAGATACACTTTGCGAGCCCACAGCAGCTAAAGCGGCAACAGAGAGAATTGAAGATGCTATTTACAGAGTTGGTCACAACGGTGAGCTTCCTGAGGAAGATGACTCAACAGCAAGTCTCCTCGAGGCTATCTGCCAGTTCCTTGACTCAACAATCACAGCTATCTTCGGTGCAGGTAACGGCTTCTCAGAATTTGAGCAGACCGGTGTTCTTGCAGGTAAATAAGCAGGTTGTTAAAACTTGCACTTATCATCAAGATATGATATAATTTCACTCCCGAGTAAAATCGGGAGTGATTTTTTATACTATTAACAGAGCAGGTAAAGAAAACATTTATGAAGGTTTATTTTTACACCTTGGGTTGCAAGGTCAATCAGTACGAAAGCCAGGAAATGGCAGAAATATTAAATAATGCCGGTTATACTATTATAAATAGTATAGCCGCTGCTGATATTGCAGTTGTGAATTCCTGTACCGTTACTGCGGAAAGTGTACGTAAAACAAGGCAGACTGTCAGACGCTTCAAGAAGCAGAAGCCTGACTGTGTGATTATACTGACAGGCTGTGCTTCCCAAGCCGAGCCCCATATTATGAACGATTTACCCGAAGTCGATATCTTTATGGGTAATAAAACAAATACAAGGATACTTGATGCAATAAACAAGTATTATAACACCCGCTCTCCCCTCAGTTATAGAGAGGAGCACAAAACTGGTGACCCGTTATTCAGCACAGGTATAACGCGCTTTGACGGTCACACACGTGCATTTTTAAAAATACAGGATGGTTGCGACAGATTCTGTTCATACTGCCTTATCCCCACCGCAAGAGGTCGTTCACGCTCGAAACCCCTTGATGTTATTGATAATGAATTGAAGTGTCTTGCAGAAAACGGCTATAAGGAAATTGTGTTTGTTGGAATAAACTTATCCGACTACGGTAAAAACACACCCTACTCTCTGCCCGATGCCCTTGAATTAACTGAAAAATATGACGCCATTGAAAGAGTGCGACTCGGCTCCCTCGAGCCTGACCACATTACAGACCAAATGATTGAGCGTATGAGTAAGCTGACAAAGCTTTGTCCGCAATTTCATATATCCGTCCAGAGCGGATGCAACAGCGTCCTGAAAGCAATGAACAGACATTACTCCGCAGAAGAATACGCAGAGCTTTGTAATAAACTGCGTGAGACCTTCTGTGAAGCTACAATCACCACGGATATTCTTGTGGGCTTCCCCACAGAAAGTGATGAGGACTTCATTGCTACCACCGAATTCGTAAAAAAAGTAAAATTCGAAAAGGTGCACGTATTCCCCTATTCTGTACGCGAGGGCACGCGTGCCGCAGCTATGCCTCAATTAACAAAGCAGGTTAAAGAGAGTCGCGCCACAGCTTTAAGCACAATCACAGAAGGAATACGCAGAGAATATCTCAACAAACAAACGGGCAAGAAAGTAGATGTTTTATTTGAGGTAAGTAAGAACGGCTATACTGAAGGCTACACCGAAAACTATACCCCTGTGAAGGTTTTTACAAGCGAAAACCTGCAGGGTGAAATAAGAAAGGTGCACATAACCGGCGCTGAAAATGACTGTTGCATAGGAGAAATTATTCAACAGAAAATTTAATCAAAATTTTTCTATATTTTCATATTTTCTCCTTGACAACAGGGGTTTGTTGTGATAGAATATCCGTTGTTGTGACACGTGGTATAATACCCGCGGGTGTAGTTCAATGGTAGAATCCCAGCCTTCCAAGCTGGTCGTGTGGGTTCGATTCCCATCACCCGCTCCACAATGCGCGGATGTAGCTCAGTTGGATAGAGCAACTGCCTTCTAAGCAGTAGGTCGGGGGTTCGAGCCCCTCCATCCGTGCCACATTTAAATATGGTGGATGTAGCTCAGTTGGTTAGAGTGCCAGGTTGTGGCCCTGGAGGTCGTCGGTTCGATTCCGATCATCCACCCCATTTTATTAGTGTCAGACTTCAGACAAATTGTTTGATGTTTGACTATTTTAATATAGGGATGTAGCCAAGCGGTAAGGCAACGGACTTTGACTCCGTCATCCGTGAGTTCGAACCTCGCCATCCCTGCCAACAAAACAACGCACCCTTTCGGGCGCGTTGTTTTGTTTTGTAGTTTATTGTGCGAGGTTCGAAAAGGGCAATTGCGAAGCAATAACAACAGTCCGGGGGACTGTTGTGGTGCCCGTGTGCGTGCCGAAATGCGCAGAAGCATTTCGGGCGAACCTCGCCATCCCTGCCAAGAAAAAAGCACTTGCGATTGCAAGTGCTTTTTTCAATGATGTTTGCCTTCGGCAAATGATGACGTTTCACTAATGATGTCGGCTGTGCCTAATGATGTCGCTTCGCTAATAATTATAGCAAACATCGCATCATTGCGACCTCAGGGAGCTACATCATAATGCGAAGCATTGCTTCATATTTGCCCTTGGGCAAATGCTTCATAAAATAGCAACTCGGCACTTACAT
Source organism: Acutalibacteraceae bacterium (assembly GCA_045532945.1). Lineage (GTDB taxonomy): Bacteria > Bacillota > Clostridia > Oscillospirales > Acutalibacteraceae > DTU089. The sequence goes on along the minus strand of JAZSGZ010000025.1, from coordinate 19,287 downwards.
TTAAATTTGCAAGTACCGGGTTGATTATACCTTATATCAACTCATACTCCACCTGAGTATACTCACCCTCAACATTAACACCTGTAAGGAAGCGACGGGCTTGGAATACAACTTTATTGTCATAAACCTCGCAGTAGTAACCAACGCCGCAATCTGTTATACCGAAGTTATTTTCCTTACGGTAGCCGGGGATGCTGATTGAGTGAACATTTTTCTCCGCATTAAGTACCTCAAGGGTCTTATCAAAGATACCTCCGTGAAGATGGCCGTTAATAAAGAAAACATTATTATACTTCTCCATAACCTTACGCACGTCGTCATTCTGCTCACCCATATCACCTGTTTTCCACACCTCGGGAAGACCGTGAGTGAATGCAAATGCTTGATGGCACATAACGAATGCAGGCTTGCCGTCTTTTGTTGCCCTTGCAAGCTCTTTATCAAGGAAATCAATCTGCTCCTGTGTGATGTGGGCTTTTTCAAGAACACGCTTCTCAGTGCCGATAACTATAATAGTATAGCCGTTTATATCGTAGGAATAGAAGCTCTTGCCGTTTGTGTTGATATTAAGGTATTCATTCACCTTATCCATAATTATCTTCTGATTTCTGCCATACTGAAAACGCACATCGTGGTTACCCATTGTCAGGAAAATCTTGACCTTTTTCTGATATTTATCAAATACATTGAAAAATCGGTTATACTCCGCCCTTTTACCGTATTCCGAAATATCACCTGCAAGCATAACTGCATCAAAGGGCTTCTTTGCTGAGAAAACGTCTGTGAAGAAGTTTTCAAGATTTGCGGTTGCACTTTCCTTATCAATAAGGTGTGTATCGGCAATGCAAGCAAAGGCAAGTTTTACCTTATCGGGGTTTTGAAACTCAACAGGAGTTTCCTTTGAATAATCAAAGGGCACATCATAGTCAGGTGCCATTGCCTTAAATTGTTTTTTGTATTTGTCAATAAATGTTTGAACGGACATATCAATTCTCCTCTGCATTTATACTATTTATAAGCTCTACCAACTCCCCTATCCTTTGCGGTCGGGGTTTATTTATTTTATAAAGTAATTCATCAATTACCTTATCAACGCTTTTAACCTCACGTTCAAACTCCCTTGCAGATACGCGCAACACTCCGTAGCGCACCGCAGAAAGCTGAATAAGGCTGTCGGAAGTGACAACGCGAACATTATCGTTCTTGCCTATGTCACTTATCAGTTTTTCTATGTAATTATCACCAAGCTCACGCTCTTTAGTGAAAACAACACGGATATTATTGTAATTGAACTTTTTACCCATATTGCCCTGCACCTTGTAGGCATCAAAAACAACTATGGTTTCGCACTTTTTAAAGGCGGTGTAATTACACATTATATCAAGTAATTTATCTCTGGCACTCTCAAGGTTGTCCTTAGCAAGCTTACTGAGCTCGTCCCAGGCAAATATAACGTTGTAGCCGTCAACGATTACATACTGTTTGCGTACAACGGGATTATATTCGGTGCTTACGGGCCTTGCAGGAGTTTTATGGTGACTGTATCGGTAGTACGGATGCTTGTCAACACCAAACTCCCTGTCCATAATCGCCTGAAGCTCTTTGTCATCAATATGAAAATTACGCTTATTAAGTGTAACCTCATAGGGCGTTTTTTCCTGTTCAAGACAGGAATCAATGTGCATATATTCACTGACCTGATTCCATTTGACATTAAAGCCTGCTCCGTGAGCACAGAAAACGGAATCGGGTGTATTTTCCGGATCACTCTCGGGAGAGTATTTATACTCAGCAATAACCTCATCGGAGTTATGACACACGTCGTATCCGCAAACCTGACAGAAAAGTCTGCCCTTGCCCCCTGTATATGCCGCAACCTCGGAGGCATAGCCGTTAAAGGTAGTAACAGGTGCCTTACCCTCTATAACAGATGTGCCGTTATTGTCTCGCGGTGGGTCAAAGGTGCCGCTTTTCATCCGGATATCGCTGATTGCTCTGCCGATAACCTCTGTAGGTACTTCAAGTCTGAAGCTGTAATAAGGTTCAAGCAAAACAGAGCTTGCCTGCATAAGACCCTGTCGGACTGCACGGTAGGTTGACTGTCTGAAATCGCCACCCTCGGTATGCTTTAAATGGGCTCTGCCTGCGGCAAGTGTGATTTTCATATCCGTTATGGGAGAGCCTGTAAGTACACCTAAATGGATCTTTTCAGCTAAATGAATGAGTATTAAATTCTGCCAGTTGCGGTCAAGTGCATCAAAGCTACACTTACTGTCAAAAACAAGACCGCTACCCCTCGGCAATGGCTCTAAAATCAAGTGAACCTCTGCATAGTGCCTCAGTGGTTCGTAGTGACCTACACCCTCCACCTTATCCTCAATGGTTTCTTTATAAACAACCTTACCCGAGTCAATCTCAACGTCAATATCAAAACGTTCTGCAATAAGGCTCTTCAATATTTCCGTTTGTATATCCCCCATAAGGGAAACGTGAATTTCCTGCAAGAAGCTATCCCAGGAAATGTGCAATTGAGGGTCCTCCTCTTCGAGCTGACGGATTTTCGGTAAGAAGGTCTGTGCATCACAGCCTTCAGGTAAAATAATTCTGTAATCCATTACAGGCTCAAGATAGCTCTCGGCAAAGGAAAGCTCCGCACCGAGACCGTCACCGCAGTTGACGGAAGAAAGTCCCGTTACAACACAAACACCGCCTGCTTCTATTTCATCAACGGTGATAAACTTATCTCCCGAATAAAGTCTTATATTATTTACCTTCTCCGCTTTACCGTCGTACTCAATAACGTCCTTAACGCGAAGCGTACCGCCTGTTATCTTAAGGTGTGCAAGACGTTCACCCTTGGAATCGTGACTTATTTTAAATACCTTTGCCGCAAATTCATCGGGGTAAACCTTGGGGATTATGTACTGCTTAAGACCTTTGGTAAAATCATCAATTCCGTCAAGCTTCAAGCCTGAACCGAAAAAGCAAGGGCAGACCTTACCGTTAGCAATAAGCACCGAAACAGTTTCGTCTGTCAGTATGTCGTTGGCAAGGAATTCGTCTAATGCGGAATCATCGCACATTGCAACTGCTTCCCACAGCTCCGCCTTATCCTCAACGGTGAAATCAATACAAGAATCACCGCAAAGCTCCTTCAGGTCTGCCATTAACTCGTCCTGAGTAAGTCGGGCATAGTCCATTTTGGTTATAAAGATAAATGTGGGGATATTATATGCTCTCAACAATCTCCACAACGTGACTGTGTGTGCCTGTACACCGTCTGTACCGCTTATGACAAGTATAGCATAGTCAAGAACCTTCAGCATACGCTCTGTTTCCGCAGAAAAATCCACGTGACCCGGTGTATCAAGAAGGCTTATTTCCAAATCATCAAGGGTAACAAGACTCTGACCTGCAAATATCGTTATTCCTCGCTCTTTTTCAAGGGTATGAGTATCCATAGTCGTGTCCTTATTGTCAACACGGCCGAATTTACGGATAACACCCGTTTTATAAAGCATTGCCTCTGCCAACGTGGTTTTGCCGGCATCCACGTGAGCAAGAATACCCACTACTACCCTTTTCATAACTATCCTTTTAAAATACCGACAGAAGCTGTCTGCCGGTATTTTTTGTTTATTTAAAATCTACTTTAATATCACCATCGACAGCACTTACAATAATTTCATTTATAAGACTGTCTGCATTATCAATAAGGATGTTTGCAACCTTATCCTCAACATTCTTTCTTATAGTACGCCTGATATCACGTGCACCTCTGCCACCGTCCTCGGAAAGGTCAGCGATAATCTCATACACACCTTCACCCACAGTTAATTCAATACCCTTATCCTTAAGGGGTCCGCGGAATTCATTGACAAGTATCTCAGCAATCTTGACAAGGTTTTCCTTGGTGAGGGTGTTGAAAACAACAATCTCATCAACTCTGCCCAAGAATTCGGGACGTAAGAACTCCTTGAGTGCTTTGAGTGCCTTATCCTTGGAGGCCTGATTTCTGTCTTTGTTAAAGCCGACTGCATTCTCTGCAACGTGGCTACCCGCATTTGAGGTCATAATAATAACGGTGTTTTCAAAGCTTACCGTTCTGCCCTGAGCATCGTTTGTCTTACCCTCGTCAAGAATCTGGAGAAGGATGTTAAGCACGTCGGGGTGTGCCTTTTCGATTTCATCAAACAGAACTACTGAATATGGCTTTCTGCGAACCTTTTCAGTAAGCTGACCTGCCTCATCATAACCCACATAGCCGGGCGGTGATCCGATAAGTCTTGAAACGCTGTGCTTCTCCATAAACTCGGACATATCGAGTCTTATAAGCGTTTCGGGAGTTTCAAAAAGCTCGTTGGCAAGCTGTTTTACAAGCTCAGTTTTACCAACACCTGTGGGACCTACAAAGATGAATGATGCAGGCTTACGTACTGCGGAAATCTGCACTCTGCTTCGTCTTATTGCGGCGGCGAGCACGTCAACAGCTTCATCCTGACCGATAATTCTTGATTTAAGCTTATCAGCAAGGTTAGAAAGCTTTCTCATATCATTTTCAATAATCTTTGATGTGGGTATACCTGTCCACAGATTAATTACCTTAGCAACATCTTCCTCGGTAACATCGTTATCATCGGCTTTAATTTTAAGCTCTGCCGCTTCTTTTTCAAGGGCGATTTTATCAGCCTTAAGCATGGAAATAGCCTCGTAATCGGGGCCCTTTTCATCAGTTGTATCAAGGAGCTCCTCCTGACGCTCATTGAGCTCCTCGATACGTGTCATAAGCTTCTGATAATCGCTTATGGCAACGTTACGAAGGTTCGCACAGGTGCAAGCCTCATCAAGAAGGTCAATAGCCTTGTCGGGAAGGAAACGGTCATTGATATATCTTTCCGAAAGAAGGACTGCGCGATAAACAAGCGCATCGGAAATCTTCACCTTGTGGAAGTCCTCATAATACTCCTTGATACCAAGAAGCATTTTATAGCAATCTGCCACAGAGGGTTCTTCAACCTTTACAGGCTGGAAACGACGCTCGAGAGCGGCATCTTTTTCGATATGCTTGCGGTACTCGTTAAAGGTTGTTGCACCGATAACCTGAATCTGACCGCGGGAAAGTGCAGGCTTAAGGATGTTGGCAGCATTCATTGAGCCCTCAGCATCACCTGTACCTACAAGGTTATGAACCTCGTCAATAAAGAGGATGATGTTACCCTCTTGTTTAACTTCATCAACAAGACCTTTAATACGGCTTTCGAACTGACCGCGGAACTGTGTACCTGCAACAAGCGAGGTAAGGTCGAGAAGATGAATTTCCTTGTCAGCAATTCTTGCAGGAACGTCACCTGCCGCTATTTTAAGGGCAAGACCCTCTGCAATCGCGGTTTTACCGACACCGGGCTCACCGATAAGGCAAGGATTATTTTTAGTACGTCTGCACAGAATTTGTGTTACACGGTAAATCTCAGTTTCTCTGCCGATAATTCTGTCGATCTTACCCTCACGTGCCTTTGCAGTAAGGTCAGTACAATATGAACCCAGGAACTTACGCTTTGTTTTGCGCTTGTGCTTTTTCTTAGGCTTTTCATCAGAGCTATCCTCGTCGGATTCATCAGTCATATCGGATTCCGTATCTACGTCCTCTTTGTTACCGTCTGCACTAAACATATTTTGCATATTTTGCATAAAGGGCATTGTACCTGCGCCACCGAACTGAAAATCATCCATATTTTCCATCATATCACCGAACTGCTCACTGACTGCATCCAGGTCTTCCTCTGTAATACCCATATTCTGCATCATCTGTTTGATGGGTCCTATATTAAGCTCGGTTGCACACTTGATGCAATAGCCCTCCTGAGTGGTCTTTTCTCCTTCGATTTTCGACACAAAGATCACTGCAGGTCTTTTTTTACATTTACAACAAATCATTTTGTTATTCATTGGTATATTTTCTCCGGGATAAATTTATTTTTTACTGAATTTTTCTTTAAACTGTCTTAACGTATCAGGAATGTAACTGATAAGCGCCACAATTGTTAGTATTGCCGAAACAACAACAAGTATCATCATCAATACGGGCGGAAGCTGGAATACATCCTTAAGCCAACCGATTTCGGGACCAAATGCAACGATTATTATCATTATGAAGTAAAACGCAAATGTTGACAATTTACCGAATATTTCCGCCGCGCAGGGACGAAGGTTGAGAATAAGCATAAACACGCTGAACACAACCATAAATGCTTCTTTACCGATAAAGACGAGGAACACCCAGCTGAATGCTTTGAGCATCTCATCCTGTGCCTGTGCAAATGACATATAAAGAAGTACTGCAAGGGTAATCTGTGTAAGCTTATCCGCAACAGGGTCAAGGAGCTTTCCGAGCTCGCTCACCTGATTGAAGCGACGTGCGATTTTACCGTCAAACAAATCGGAAAGACCTGAAATTGCAAGCATAATAATTGCCAGAAGAAGCTCGCCCTTTATGTAGAAATAAGCAAAAACAGGAACAATCAGAATTCTTATAAAGCTGAGAAGGTTGGGAATAGTCCAACAATTTTTAAATAAACCTTTCATATCATCACCTCAAACAAAAATCAATTCAACAAAGGATTATACGATGAGAGCAATCCGTAGATTTTTGATTCCTCAATAGCGAGCAAGGGAGAGCCTGACTCTGCCGTTGCAACAATAACGGTAAGAAGTACGCCTACCGCAACAAGAATTATTGCGCCCTTAACCAAACCAACAACAATACCGAGAAGGCTATCAAGCCCTCCCACGAGAGGAAGCTTCGCAACAATGTGAGAAATAAAGCTTGAAAGAGCCTTTACAATCAGCGAAATGAGAATGAAAAGAACAAAAAATGCAATTACCTCAACAACACCAATCATCAGGTCATAGGCGATTTTGTCTGATACAATCTCAATAAGCTCTGCATCACTTGCAGAGTAAGCACCCGAAACAGTTGATTCTAAATATTCAATGTTAACACCCGAATACTCTGCAATGCCTATAGCAGGCTTAGGCAAAGCCTCTATCATAGCGGTAATTTTATCCTTGAAGGCTGTACCGTTGTTAAGGTCATCAAGTGCACGCTTGAATTCCGTCTTAATAAGGTCACCGATAAACATATTATAGGCAGCATCAGCAACAGGACCGCAAAGTGCAAATGATGCAATGCCTGAAACAAATACAGAAACCGTATCAAGAAAAGACTTCACGAAGCCCTTCTGATAAGACTTGTAAACCACAATTAAAAGTAATACTACAAGAATAACGTCAACAATCATACTCATAACAAGTACCTCCGTTTTATGTTAATGTAACAGTTGAATCACCGTATGTGAAGCAACGTGTCAATTTATCTAAGGATGAGACAAATATAAAATCATCCGTAGGTAACAATTCCAAGGCCTCGCCTTTAATTTCAATTTCAGAGACCTGTCTGCCGTTAAGGTTGTACACAACAACCTTGTTCTCGGCTAAAGCAACAATATATTTTCCGCTCAGATATGCAGATTTTATTTCAAAATCCGCAGAAATGTTTGTTTTGACATCCCCTTTTGGCGAGTAGAGTAATATTTCAAAAACATTTTCACTGCTGTACTTGGCAAGTGTAACTATATACTTTCCGTCCTTTGAGCTATCACAGGAATTAAATTCTGATGAATAGTAAGAAACGATTTCCGTGTATTTCTCCGCTTTACGCTCCACGGTATAAACACCCTTATCAGTTATAAGTGTAAGAGTGTCCGTACGGGTGAATTTGATGTCAAGAGGTGCCACACCCGATATAGTCTGTGTGTTTAGCGGTTCCTTGTAATCAACACCGAAATACTGAACAGTTGTGAAAAGCTCTCCGTTTGCAGCACCGGCAACTGCACAGCCAACAAACTTACCGTTCTTTGAAATGGCAATGGATGCGATATATTCATAAGCACAGTTCCATTGGAACACCGCTTCGTTATGCTTGTTGTAAACTGTCAGCATACTTGTGGCATCCTTTGCCTTTGTACCGAGAGCATAGGTTCCGTTTTCACCATACTCGGCAGAGATGATAGTGTAGTCTGCCTGAGCCTCATAAATGAATTCTTTTTCCGTCAGCAACATAAATCCTTTACCGCCACGATCAAAAACAACGGCTCTGTCACCATTAACGGATAAACCCGGCTTTGCATAAACGTGGGGCATTGAGTAAATCATTCTGCCATTGTCAGAGTACACGGATACGTTTTCCGTTGTCAGGATAATCACACTCTCACCGATTATATCCATATTCAGAGTGGATTCCGTATTCACAGACAAGGGAAGCCTGTCATTAGTTCCCGATACACCAACCTTAGCCTTGAGAAAAAGTGCATCAAGAGGTATGAGTCCAACCAGGGACAATATGTAAACAAAAGCAAATGCACACACAAGGGCGGCAATAATTATTGCTTTAGGGCGACTTTTACCGGTAAAGCGTGAAACCCGTCTTTCGCCTTTATATCCGCTGTTCAATTCAGTAAACTTAACCTTCATTAGCGTCACCTGAAAAATAAACTTTATTTAGATACAGTCCGTCGGGCGGTGCTGTTATGCCTGCCCTTGTTCTGTCCTTACTTTCAATAATCTGAGGTATTTCGTCAGGGTCAATCTTTCCGCAACAAACATACAACAAGGTTCCTGCCATTATACGAACCATATTGTACAGAAATCCGTTACCGCAAACCCTGAAAACAACCTTATCACCATGGCGTTCAACCGATGCACTGTATATTGTGCGAACCTTTGACTTAACCTGTGCACCTGAGGCACAGAATGCGCTGAAATCATACTCACCCACAAAGTGAGAAGCGGCTTCATTCATCAGCTCAACGTTCATAGGATACTTATAATTCATTGCCCGTTTGTAATTAAAGGGCGAAGGAACCTCTGTATTTTCGAAAACATAAATATATTCTTTTTTAACACTGTCAAATCTTGCATTAAACTCTTCGGGAACCTCTGTGCAGGAATAAACTGCAATTTCACCGGGGAGCTTTGCAGACATCAGGGCAACAGGGAAGCTCTCACAGGGAATTGTGGCTTCAGTTTTCACGCTGAAATAATACTCATTGGCGTGAACACCTGCATCCGTACGACTGCAACCGATAATATTGGGGTTCTCACCGGTAAGCCGTTTAAAGGCATCCTTCAGTTCCCCCTGAACTGAGACGGCATTCTCCTGTTGTTGCCATCCGTGGAAGGACGAGCCTTCGAACGAGGCTTTGAACAATAAATTTCTCATAATCAGATAATCTTATCAAAAACGATATTAAGGGCGATAACACCGCCGCAAACCAATAATGTAACTATACTGCAAACGACATCCCACCGGGTAAACTTCATCTGACGAAGCCTTGTTCTGCCCTCACCGCCTGTGTAGCAACGGCAGGACATAGCATCAGCAAGCTCAATAGCTCTCTTGAATGCAGAAATAAACAGAGGGATGAATATAGGGAACAAGGATTTAATTCTCTTTACGAGATTACCGCTTTCAAAATCGGCTCCTCTCGCCTTCTGTGCAGACATTATACGCCCGATTTCATCCACAAGTGTGGGTATAAATCTGAGAGCGATTGTCATCATCATTGCAAAGGTGTGAACCTCGATTTTAAAAACCTTAAGCGGTGACAGTAATTTTTCAATAGCATCGGTCAAATCTGTAGGTGCTGTTGTATAGGTCAGCAAGGAGCTTATAAACAAAAGGCTCAATATTCTTACAGCGATGAATATTGCCATATATATGCCTTGGTCGGTAATTGTAATAAAGCCTTTATGAAAGAGCACGTTACCCTCTTTCACATAATAAAGCTGCAGAACAGTTGTCAGCAAAATAATGGGTAACAAGGGCTTAAGACTTTTAAGAATGACTTTAAGCGAAATACGTGAAAACAAATATGTTACAACAGCAAAGCCCGCAAGTAGTCCGAGTGACCAGAAGTTTTTACAAACAAACACAAACACAAGAAAGAACATTGTGAATATTATCTTTGTTCGTGCATCCAGCCTATGAACAATTGAATTGCCCGGGAAATACTGGCCGATAGTAATATCAGAAATCATTTTAAGTTGCCCCCTTCCCTGAGTGATTTCAGTATGGAGTCAACTGCGCCCTTTACTGTATAGGCTGTATCACCCGAAACATAGCCGGCACTCTTAAGTGCAAGGTAAACAGAAGTGATTTCTGGTATATCAAGACCTAATTCAGAGAGCTTCTCCCCCTGTGAATAAACAGAATCAACTGTGCCCTCCATTGCAACCTTGCCCTCGTTCATCACGATTACCTTATCTGCAATGGCGGCAACGTCATCCATATTATGTGAAACGAATATAACGGTACTGCCCGTTGTTTCGTTATAATCCTTTATAAGCTTAAGGAGATTTTTTTTGCCCAACGGGTCAAGTCCTGCGGTAGGCTCGTCAAGAATAAGCACCTTTGGGCGCATAGATATAACGCCTGCAATGGCAACTCGCCTTTTTTCACCGCCGGATAAATCGAAGGGTGATTTTTCAAGATAGTCTTCAGTAAGACCCACAAAGGAAAGCGATTCGCGTACACGCTTATCAATTTCATCCCGAGAAAGCTTCATATTAGTGGGACCGAAAGCAATATCACTGTAAACGGTGGATTCAAATAGCTGTTGTTCGGGATACTGAAAACAAAGTCCCACATTAAAACGACATTGGCGCAAAGCCTCCTTCGATGAAAATATGCTTACACCCTCAAAAAGAACGTCACCCGAATCAGGCTTCAGGAGCCCGTTAAGGTGTTGCAGAAGTGTACTCTTGCCCGAACCCGTGTGACCGATAACGGCAACAATGTCACCCTCTTCAAAGCTGAGAGTAACGTCCTTGAGTGCACCCTTCTCAAAGGGAGTGCCTTTTGAGTAGCCGTATATTAAGTTTTTCACTGAAAGAACGGACATTTTTCTACCTCTTAAAATAATTTTTTGTATTCCTCTAAAAACTGCTCGGTGGTGAGGGGTGTGCCCCCAATACTCACACCGTTTTTTCTTAACTCATCGGCAAGTTCCAATGCTTTTGGTACCGTAAGCCCCATTGATTTAAGTAATTCGGTTTCTCTGAAAACCTCCGACGGAGTTCCGTCAAGAGCAATCCTACCGTCATTCATTACAATAACCCTGTCGGCATTGACTGCTTCATCCATAAAATGAGTCACGAGAATTACAGATATACCCAATTCGTTTTTCAGCTTATAAAGAGCATTCATAACCTCGCGCCTGCCCTTGGGGTCAAGCATTGCGGTAGGTTCATCAAGCACGATGCAATTTGTCTGCATAGCAATTATACCTGCAATGGCAACACGTTGCTTCTGACCGCCCGAAAGTCTGTGTGGCTCGTGTCTGCGGTATTCGTACATATCCACAATATTGAGGGCTTCATCAACCCTTCTGCGGATTTCCTCACGGGGAATACCGAGATTTTCGGGACCGAATGCAACGTCATCCTCAACAATAGTTGCAACAATCTGGTTGTCAGGATTCTGAAAAACCATACCCACGTTGCGACGGATATTAACCTCATTATCCTCATCGGCTGTATCATACCCGAAGGTCAGAACCTGACCCGATGTGGGGATATTAAGAGCATTTATGAGCTTTGCCATTGTTGACTTGCCTGAGCCGTTGTGACCGAGAACACAAGTGAACTGACCCTCATAAAAATCAAGGTTAAGATTATTTATAACCTCTGCTCCTTCTTCGTCATATTTGAAGGAAACATCTTTGAATTCAATAATTTTATTCATATTACTTTGTCCATACGGCGGTTGAGCCACAGGGTAACACAAGACCTGTCTGTGTTACGGGAAGACCGATTTCATCGGCATAGGCTTTGCCACCGAATTTCTTTGAAACTGTAGTATTAAGTATGTAGCTCATAACCGCGGGAGAAACGCCTGCAGTATATGAATTAATAAGCACGGCAAGTGAATTATCTGTGAGAAGCTCCTTGCATTGGTCGACGAAGCCGTAAATCTCATTTTCAAGTTTCCAGACCTCACCCCCGGGACCTCTGCCGTAAGAGGGTGGGTCCATAATGATGATATCGTACTTATTGCCACGTCTTATTTCACGGGCAACAAACTTCATACAATCATCAACAATCCAACGAACACTTCTGTCAGCAACACCTGTGGAAGCTGCATTCTCCTTTGCCCACTGAACCATACCCTTTGAGGCATCCACGTGGCATACGGAGGCGCCCTTCTTAAGTGCACTTATTGTTGCGGCGCCTGTGTATGCAAATAGATTGAGCACCTTCACATCATCTCTGCCGCTTTTCTCGATGATATCACCGACTAAATCCCAGTTACAAGCCTGCTCTGTGAAAACACCTGTATGCTTAAAGCCCATTGGCTTGAGATTGAATTTCAAATCCTTGTAGCCAATCTGCCACACCTCGGGGATTTTTTTGTAAAATTGCCAGGCTCCGCCACCCTGATTGCTGCGAACGTAACGGGCATGTGCCTTGTGCCACATAGGGTTTGTGCGACGGGTATTCCACAAAGCCTGAGGATCAGGTCTTATAAGGAATATGTCTCCCCACCGCTCAAGACGCTCACCGTCAGAGCAATCAATAAGCTCGTAATCCTGCCAACCATCGGAAACACGCATTAAAGTAACCTCTCCTTAACAACCTCTGCAATTTCTTGTGCAAGAACGGAAATCTTCTCCTCATCCTTACCCTCAAGCATAACACGTACAAGGGGCTCTGTGCCCGATACACGAACAAGAACACGACCCTCATCGCCCAGCTCACGCTCTGCAGATTCAATAGCATTTTTAATCTCTTTATCTCGCGGAAAACGTGCTTTACCAAAGTCTGATACTCTGACATTCACAAGCACCTGTGGGAATACCTGCATCTCAGAAGCAAGGTCAGATAGCGAACGTCCTGTCTCCTTCATAACGCTAAGGAGCTTGAGTGCGGACAATTCACCGTCACCCGTTGTGGCGTGCTCAAGGAAGATAATGTGTCCCGACTGCTCACCACCAACGATATAATCGTTTTCCAACATATTTTCAAGAACGTATCTGTCTCCGACCTTGGTTTTTTCACAACGAATACCATTGTCATCACAGAATTTAAAGAAGCCCATATTACTCATAACGGTAACAACTGCCGCATTGTTTTTGAGCTTGTTTTTATTCTTAAGGTGCTTGGCAAAAACAGCAATAAGCCTGTCACCGTCAACCACATTACCATTTTCATCGACCGCAAGGAAACGGTCAGCATCACCGTCAAAGGCAAGACCAACATCGCACTTGTTACGGACAACGAAGTCCTGAAGAATATCAAGGTGAGTTGAACCGCAATTTGCATTAATATTTGTGCCGTTGGGGTGAGATGCAATAAAGAAGCAATCGTCACAAAGGCGCATAAACAATTCGGGTGCGGTAACGGACGAAGCACCGTTCGAGCAGTCAACTGCTATACGAAGACCGTTAAAATTCTTCTCGCCAAACTCTGCCAAATCATCCTCAGCAATATCGTGAAGATAATTAACATAGTCAACAACTGCTGTTTTAGAGTGCGTTATTCTGCCCACATCACCGCCAATCATAATGGGCGGAACTTGTGTTTTATCAAGAATAATGCTTTCAATTTCTTCTTCAAGGGCATCGGGCAATTTATAGCCGTTACCCTGAAATATTTTTATTCCGTTATATTCGCACGGGTTATGAGATGCGGAAATCATAACCGCGGCATCATATTCGTACTTTTTGACAAGATATGCAACCGCAGGTGTAGGAATTTCACCAAGGAGCATAACGTCTGCACCAACTGAGCAAAGACCTGCAGATATTGCAGATTCAAGCATCTGTGATGATGCGCGTGTATCCATACCGATAAGAACTTTGGGACGTTTAATCGAGTGCTTTGTAAGAACCATTGCGGCGGCTCTGCCAATCTGCATTGCAAGCTCGCAAGTAAGCTCTGAATTTGCAATTCCTCTTGCACCGTCTGTACCAAAAAGTCTGCCCATAAAAAATCTCCTATCAAATTATTTTCAGAACACAAAATCAATATGAGTCGAAGCTCCCCTGAAGAGAATCATCTTCAACAGGATTAAAGCCGAGATGCCTGTATCCTGCCGGAGTCACCTTTCTGCCACGGGGAGTTCTCATAAGAAAGCCCAATTGCATAAGGTAAGGCTCGTAAACATCCTCTATTGTAACGGACTCCTCACCGATAAGGGCGGCTATTGTATCAAGGCCGACAGGTCCGCCATTGTAATTTTCAATCATTGCCCTCATAAGGTTGCGGTCAACAAGGTCAAGACCTAATTCATCAATTTCCATTCGCTCAAGAGCTTTCTGTGCCGCATCAGCGGTAATAACACCCTCTGCCATAACCTGTGCATAGTCACGTGCACGCTTAAGAAGTCTGTTGGCAATTCTGGGCGTACCTCGTGAACGCGATGCAATTTCAAGCGCACCGTCATCCTCTGCCTCAATATTTAAAATACCCGCACTACGCTTAACTATTCTTGCGAGTTCCTCGGGTGAGTAAAGCTCAAGTCTGAGAATAACTCCGAACCTGTCGCGAAGAGGTGCGGAAAGCTGACCTGCACGAGTAGTTGCACCGATAAGTGTAAAACGTTTCAAATCCAAGCGGATTGAACGTGCAGACGGGCCTTTGCCGATAATGATATCAAGTGCAAAGTCCTCCATCGCCGGATAGAGAACCTCCTCAATACTCCTTGAAAGGCGATGAATTTCATCAATAAAGAGGATATCACCGTCATTAAGGCTGGTGAGAAGTGCCGCCAAATCACCGGGCTTTTCGATTGCAGGACCGGATGTAACTCTTATCTGCACACCCATCTCATTGGCAACGATACCTGCGAGAGTTGTTTTACCCAGACCGGGCGGTCCGTAAAGCAAAACGTGGTCAAGTGACTCGTGCCTTTTCTTTGCGGCTTCAATGTATATCTTAAGATTTTCCTTGACCTTCTCCTGTCCCACGTATTCATCAAGAGCGTGAGGTCGGAGAGAGGTTTCAATCTCATTATCATCAGTTATGAATTCGGGAGCTATAACCCTTTCTTCATCTGCTATGAAAAACTCATTCATATATCAATTATCTCCTTAAAATCGAAGAGTCATACCCTTAAGAGCGTGTTTTATCAAATCCTCAACGCTCATATCGGGCGAAAGCTTGCTGACAGCAACCGAGGCTTCCGTCTGCGAATAGCCGAGAGAAGTAAGGGCGGCTATTGCCTCTGCAGTATTGGACATATTATTAACCGCACTGACAGCACCCGATACAGCACTGCTCTCCTCAGAAATAAATGAAACACCTGCGATTTTGTCCTTCAGCTCCATAATAACTCTCTGAGCAAGCTTGGGACCAACACCGTTAGCGGCAGTAATCGCCTTGGCATCACCCGAGGCAACTGCAACGGCAAAGGCATCGGGAGAAAGCTCCGAAAGAATAGCGAGAGCGGCTTTGGGACCCACACCCGAAACACCGATAAGGAGTTTAAATGCTTCAAGCTCTTCTTCCGTAATAAAGCCGAACAGATCAAGTGCATCCTCACGGACATTGAGATGGGTAAAAAGCGTTACCTCACCGCTGACAGAGAAAAGCTTTGACAAGGTTGTGCGTGTTGTAAAGCATTTGAAGCCCACACCACCGCAGGAGATTGCAACACACTGTTCTGATTTATGTATGATTTTACCTGTTAGGCTGTAAAACAATTTAACTCCCCCTATTTGTTGAGTCCGAGAATAAGTGAACCGCTTGAATGACCGTGGCATATAGCAAGTGCTAAAGCATCTGCCGCGTCATCGGGCTTGGGTATTTTATCAAGATGCAAAAACATCCTGGTCATTTCCTGCACCTGTGTTTTTTCTGCTCTGCCGTAGCCGACAATGCTCTGCTTCACCTGTAAGGGTGTGTATTCAAAAATGGGAACACCTGCATTCTCCACGGCAAGGACAATAACACCCCTTGCCTGAGCAACGTCAATGGCGGTTTTCTGGTTAGTGTTGAAATAAAGCCGTTCAATGCTCACGGCATCAGGCTTAAACTTTTGCAGCAATTCGGTTATGCCGTCATAAATCTGCTTGAGTCTTTCATTAAAAGGAGTGTCCTTATCGGTAGTAACGGCACCGTAACCCATAAGAGTAAAATTGTTACGCTCATATCTCACGACACCGCAACCCACGATCGCATAACCGGGGTCAATTCCAAAAATTACCACATTCTCACCACCGCAAAAAACACTACTGCATTTTCGAAACATTATACCATACAACTATATGAAATATCAACCGTTACAATGTAATTTTTATATTAATATTATTTATAAATTGTAAATTCTATTTATTAATATTATGTGTTGATTTTTGGGGGTTGAATTGATATAATTAACCTTGACAGAAGCCATAAGGAGAGATGAAACATGAACAAAGTAAACAAAAACAATCTCATACTGGCAATTTCCGCTTGTCTTATTGTTTTTTCAATAATTCTCGTATCGGTTGCCTCAATCGTTGAGCACAAGCAGGAGAAAAAGCCTGAAGCCACTCCCCCTTCACAAACTGTAGCAAAGGATGATAAAGCTCCCGAAACGAATAAACAGACCAACCCCGTAAGCACAACTGCTGCACCTGTTACAAAACCGCAGGCAAACAGTGATTATGTGACAGGTAAATACAAAATCGCAACACAGGATGACCCGTTATCCATGAGAGAATATCCCGACGAGGGTCGCGTGGGTGAAGTTCCCAAGGGCGAAACTGTTGAGGTTCTTGCTGTTTACGAGGAATGGGGCTACATTTTGTACGACGGTGAAAACGGTTGGATTTCACTTACTCTTGCAGATTTGGTTTCCGAAACAGACGTCGCAACAACAAACAAGCCCGGTAAATATATAATTAACACACAGGACGACCCTTTGGGTATCAGAACACAGATTACCGACGGTGACCGCAACGGCGAGGTTCCTAAGGGTGAAACAGTTGATATCCTTGCCGTATGCAAGGGTGACGAGGGCGAATACGGCCTGGTAAAATACGACGGCAATATGGGTTGGTTGCCCTTCAAATACCTCAAGGCGGCATAAATATGTTTACTTGCAACTTATGTCCACGAAAATGTAATACACAAAGGAAAGCTCTTGCCGATAACGGTAAGGGCTTTTGCAATATGGGTGAAAACCCTGTTATAGCAAGGGCTGACCTGCACTTCTGGGAGGAGCCCCCTATAAGCGGTGACAAAGGTAGCGGTACCGTGTTTTTTACAGGCTGTAATCTGCAATGCGTTTATTGTCAGAACGTGAAAATAAGCCGAGGTAAGTTCGGCAAGGAAATAACCATCGATGAACTGAAAAAGATATATCGTGAATTAATCTCCAAGGGTGCACACAACATCAATCTTGTAACACCCACCCACTTTGCACACTCAGTTATACAGAGCCTTGATGAGCCTCTCGGTGTGCCTGTTGTGTATAACTGTGGCGGATATGAAAGCATTAATACTTTAAAAGCATTGGACGGAAAAATAAATATTTATTTACCCGATATGAAGTATGCTGACAATAGCCTTGCCGTTAAATACTCAAACGCTCCGAATTACTTTGAAACCGCTCAAAAAGCAATACTCGAAATGTACGGTCAGACGGGTGATTATATCATTGACGACAACGGTATTATGCAAAGCGGTGTGATAATACGTCATTTGATTTTACCCAACCACCTTGATAACACAAAGCGCGTTATTGACTGGGTGAAAAGCACCTTTAAAAGCGGTCAGGTGATGTTCAGCCTTATGAGTCAATTCACACCCATTGAGGGTTGTAGTGAACCCTTACTCAATCGCAGACTTACTCAGGATGAATATGATGAAATAGAGGAATATTTATTCGAATCGGGTATTGAGGACGGCTTTATGCAGGAGCTTTCCTCTGCCAAGGAGGAATATATTCCACCCTTTGATTTGGGCAGAAATTTATAAAACTGTAACTCTTTTCAGCAATCCTCATAATATATATTGAAGTTCCGAAAGGCACAAACTTCAATTTTATATCAGGAGGAAAATTTATGACTGAAAAGTTTTCAGGAAATGACCTTCACCGTGTGAAAGAAGCTATCTGTGTTGACACAAACAGAGTTTATGACTCCTGTGCCGACAAGGATTGCATTACCGACCTGCGACTTTATCTCACAGATTGCGGTCAGCAGATTCTTGACTGTGCCACAACTGTACGTCCCCGCTCGGCACAAATACTTAACTGCCTTGTAGAGGTTGAAAAGGTACCCTTTAACAAGGGCTGTTACTCAGTTGACCTTACATTCTTTATCAAGGTAACTCTTGACGCGCTCACCTGCCCCAGCGCCCCTGCACAGACACTTGAGGGACTTGTAACCTTTGGAAAGAAATGTATCCTTTACGGCAGTGACGGCAACGTAAAAATATTTACATCACGCACAAGCTACAATGATTGCGACGAAAATATGCCTGTGAGCAACACAAACCCCAAGGCAAAGGTGCAGTGTGTGGAGCCTATTGTTCTCGGCGCTGAAATTTGCCGTGTTTGTGACTGCTGTAATACAATGGGCGATTGCTGTGACACACTTCCCTCGTATATTTGCAACTGCTTTGACGGCAGATTCGGTTGTCAATGCGAAAAGGCTGTCAAGGTTACTCTCGGCATTTTCACAATTATTCAGCTTGAACGTGACGTACAAATGCTTATACCTGCCTACGACTTCTGTATACCTACAAAAGAATGTAGCTGTAACACCGAAGACCCCTGTGATGCATTCAAGCGAATCAACTTCCCTGTTGATGAATTCTTCCCGCCCAACCTCAAAAACGACGACTGTTGCACTCCCTTTAATCCCGATGGTGATTGTGGTTGCGGTTGCAAAAAGTGAATATATCACAAAAAAACGGAGTCAGATTGTTCATCTGACCCCGTTTTTGTACTTGATTTATGTTACATTAATCCTCCTATTATTATGGATGTAAAGCTTCGCAGTGCAGAGAGAAAAAAACCAAAGGGTGAGTCGCTAAACCCACCCTTTGAGAAAAATGATTAACTTAAATCCAAGCAGGACACAGAACCGTCCCCTGTCCTAATATAATAAAAATAAAACGATAGAGTAGCAGAAGTGTCTGCCTGCCTTCGAAGGCGGGGGGACCATTCTTGGAATAAATAGTTGTTTTGGGTGAGTATGTTCGGGTGAATGTACTCACCATTTATTATTTGGTTCGAGCGGA
>JAZSGZ010000037.1:0-13777 GCA_045532945.1 Acutalibacteraceae bacterium | reverse complement strand
TATAATAAAAATAAAACGATAGAGTAGCAGAAGTGTCTGCCTGCCTTCGAAGGCGGGGGGACCATTCTTGGAATAAATAGTTGTTTTGGGTGAGTATGTTCGGGTGAATGTACTCACCATTTATTATTTGGTTCGAGCGGAATGGTGGGTGGTTCTCGATGCGACAGCATTGTGGAATCGTAAGATTCCATTGTAACTGACTATATGTTTTAAACCACTTAATTAATACGTCGTACCTTCGGTACGATTTGAATTATTTTCACCTTTGGTGAAATCATTGCTATGCAATGAAGAACCTTCCGTCACGAAAAAACAAGTTTTTTCGCGCCACCTTCCTTCGAAGGAAGGCTGAGCAAACCGCAACTTTTGCTTAAACCAAAGGGTGAGTCGTTAAACCCACCCTTTGAGAGAAATGATTAACTTAAATCCAAGCAGGACATAGAACCGTCCCCTGTCTTACCAAAAATAATCATATCCCAGTATTTTGTAAGTTCAACATTCTTAACATATAAAAGAGTTTCCCCTTCCATATCTTTTTCTTGAAATTTTAATAGTTGGATGAGTTCCTTCTTGCTTAAACGCTCATAATCCCAATTATCGTTATAACCATTGTCATATATGGTTGATAAACAAATTATTATATTAAACTCATCAATATCTTTGTTACTGATTTCTTCAAAGATACTTTTAAAGGTTTCTCTACGAGGGTTAATTAAAAAATCAGCGGCGTACACTCTCACACCTCTATGGCTCTGTGCACAAGCGCGATAAGCCTTATCATCAATGAAAGTATTTGCAACCCGCATTACAACATTATTAAATGTATTTTCCACAACATACTCCTATTCAAACACATTAACGCTTTTTAAAATGATATATAACTAAAACTACGATTAAACAAACAACTACCTCTACAAAAAACACAGCTAACAACCGTAACGAGAAAACGAACGAAAAATACAAACTAATTATAAAGCACATAATAACGCATATCAAAGAATATAATTTTCCGTTCATCTCTTTTCGTGTATCAAACAAACTAACCGGAACCATAAGTAACATCACAAATCCGAGAGAAATCAAGCAATAAAAAACACTACTATTCCGCTCAACAAAAAATGATGATATTAGTGAATTTAAACCGGTAAAGAAATATGAACTTAAAATACATATTGTTCTGTAATTACACAATGACAATTTTTCACAAATTTTCACAATTTATCACCACCATTTTAATATACTACCAAACGAATATAGTGTCAAGAAAAAGGCACACCCCAAAAGGGAGCGTAAATCAGGGATTTATTAGGTTTAAATTTAATATTTTCCGTTAATACTTTATGAAAAATCACCGTAGGCGCCAGCCTTACGGTGATTTTTTCATTTCGTCTAAACGAAAACTATTCAAATTTAAACTGCTCTGCACCTTAAATCAATTAGATTTAGATGCAGAGCGGGGTATGGCTTCGTTTTTCACTTCAATTCGATCTGATTAGGTAAGGTTGTTGTACCGATAACCTCTTCTGTGTCGGCATAAATCATTTGCACTTTACATTGCTGACCGTTGGGGAGATACATCTGGTAAACAAGCGCATTTGCGGCATAGGTTACGTACTCCATACTGTTGTGGCTTACGGCATCATATTTCTCACGGTTAACATAAACCTTGACATCACGGAAGTTCTCGTCGTAAACAATATTATCAACAAAAGAGCCTTCCTGTGTTTTTAGTGCGTCATAAGCCTTGACAGCTTCCTCGTGCTTCGCTTCAACAAGCTTGTCGTAGGACGCGCTGTTCATTGTAAGGAGAATAAGCTCATCAGTTTCAGATACAGAAACGCCCTCATACTTCTGCATATCGGTCTTAAATTCATCTGTATCAACAATAAGGTCCTTTCTTATCCTGATAACGACCTCATCAGTAGTTGTTTCGGGTGCTGTTGTTTCTGTCGGCTCCTCGGTACTGCCACCGCAGGCACAAAGGGAACAAACAACAACCAAAAGTGCTAAAAATAACGCTAATTTTTTCATAAAATCACCATAATTTCTCAGGATAAACACCTGCATCAACAAGCGCCTGAACAGACTTCACAACATCGGGCTTATCTTCCTTGTATGTAACACCGAACCATTTGTCCTTTGTCTCAAGAACATCAACGGTGCACTTTTTATCGCTGAGAAGGTCACGAACGAGGAAGGGCAAGAAGAACTCTGACTTGAGAGGATTAGTGGGAACTTCATTTTTAAGGAAGTCGATAAAGTATTTTTCAATTTCATTAATAAACTCTGCCGGGAAGCACCAGCAGTTCATCGAGCACAGAACATCCTCGGGGAGCTCTGTCCAACTCTGTTCATCCTCTGTAAATGAAATCTTGCCGTTCACACGCATAATCTTGGTGCGCTCGATAACGTCAACCAGCTGACCGTTTTCATCAACATCACAAACACCGCGTGAAACAGTGCCGTTATCGGTGAGAGTATTCTTAAGGTAATAGCCTGCCATAGCAAATTTATACTTATCACCGCTGAAATCGGTTTTTTCAATCCAATCGCCAAGTGCATTATATGCACCTCTGCCGTAGAAGTCATCGGAATTAATGACAACAAAGGGCTCATTCACAACACCCTTACAGCACAAGATAGCGTGAGCAGTACCCCAGGGTTTGATTCTGTCTGCAGGACACTCAAAGCCCTCGGGAAGCTTATCAAGGCTCTGGAAAACGTACTCAACCTGAACGTACTTTGAAACCTTGTCACCGATTACCTGACGGAAAATCTCTTCATTTTCTTTTTTTATAATAAAAACAACCTTATTAAAGCCGTTCTTGACTGCATCATAAATTGAATAGTCAATGATAATTGAGTTATCGGGACCAACGGGGTCAATCTGCTTAAGACCACCATAGCGACTACCCATACCTGCGGCAAGAATAACTAATGTTTTGTTCATTGTAAAAACGACCTTTCAAAAATAATTGGTGTATAACTGATTAAATAATACCACATAAATCCGATTTTGTCTATATGAATAAAATTTTATAACACTCAATTGACAAAGCCGGATATTTCCATATAATAATTATTAAACTTTTAATTTGAATACAAGGCGGTTGCTATGACTAAAATTATAACATCACTATTCCTCAAAAACAAAGACCCGGAAAGTCCCTCGGGTCGTGAAATGTACGGCAGAGTGGCAGGTATTGTGGGTATAATCTGCAACGCACTCCTCGGTATATTAAAGCTGATCGCGGGTACAATATCACACAGTGTGGCTATCACCGCTGATGCTACAAACAACATATCTGATGCCGGATCATCCGTTGTAACACTCGTCGGATTCAGAATGTCGGAAAAGCCTGCAGACAGAGATCACCCCTACGGTCATGCGAGAATTGAATATATCACCGGTCTTGTCATATCATTTATTATTCTGCTTATCGGATTTGAAACCTTGACATCGTCAGTTGATAAGATATTTCACCCCGAGAAAAACATATTCAATATTGCTACCATTGTAATCCTTCTTTCATCAATTCTGGTTAAGCTGTGGCTTGGTCACTTCAACCACGTTTTAGGCAAGCAAATCAAATCAAAGACACTCGAAGCAACTGCACAGGACAGCAGAAACGATTGCATATCAACTGTCGCTGTACTCATTTCCACCTTGGTTTCACATTTCTTTGACGTTAATATCGACGGCTTCATCGGAGTAGGTGTTGCAATATTTATTATCATTTCGGGCATTAGTCTCGTTAAGGAAACCGTCGGTCCCCTTTTGGGTCAACCACCATCAAAAGAGGTTTACGAGAAAATTGAGACAGAAATTTTAAGATACGAAAACGTGCTCGGGGTCCACGACCTTATGGTTCACAGCTATGGTCCCGGCAGTTATTTTGCAAGTGCACACATTGAAATGGATGCCAAGATAAATGTGCTTGTTTGCCACGATATAATGGACAGAATCGAACGTGACTTTATGAACAATCACAACATTCACCTCGTCGTTCACCTCGACCCCACAGTACTTGACTGTGAGGAAACCAACGAGCTCAAAACACTTGTTGCGGATATACTCTACGACATCGATCCTGTGATTACATTTCACGATTTCCGTGTTGTTACAGGCGAAAAGGACAAGAATGTTCTTTTTGATGTTGTTGTACCGCCCGAGTACAAATACTCTGACGGTGAATTGATTAAAATAATCAAAAACCGCGTAAACGAAGCCGGTAACGGCAACCTCTACGCAGTTATAATCGTTGACAAAAGCTACGGCGAATTAAAAAGCGAGGATTAAAGTATAATACATATCAGGCCGCTGCATCCGTCGTTAATGATACGTTCAAGAGTTTCCTGTATTTTGCCCCTTGCATCAACAGGCATATGGCAAAGCTTACTGCGAAGACCCTCATTCACGAGCTCGCTGAGTGATTTGCCGAAAATATCGGACTCCCATATTTTGAGCGGATCTTCCTCGAATCCGTCAAGCAAATATTTTAATAATTCTTCTGATTGGCTCTCGGTTCCTACAACGGGAGCCACTTCTGTTTCTATGCAGGTTTTGAGCATATGTATGGATGGTGCAGAAGCAGATAGTCTTACGCCGTACCTACCGCCCTGCTTTACAATTTCAGGCTCCTTGAGTGTCAGCTCGTCAATATCAGGCATAACAATGCCGTAGCCTGTTGCCTCTACCTCATCAAGTGCGTTTTTAATGCGGTCATATCTGGATTTGACAGCAGACAATTCTTTAAGAGTTGAAAGGAGACCTTCCTCGCCCTCAATGGAGATACCTGTTTCTTCATTGATGATTCTGTAAATCAAATCCTGCGATAAGCAAGCCTCGACACAAGCGCATCCCTTACCTAAATCAAGACTCTTGATAACTGCATTTAAAATATATTCATTTTGCGAAAAAGAATCCACCATTTTCCCGATATCACCCACGCAATTGATACTTTCGGCGGATTTTTTGACCGCATCGCAGAGAGAGCTTCTTAACCAATGCTCTCTGTTGAGTGTCATTATCCAGCCCGGAAGTTTAATTCCGATTTCTCTCACAGGGAATTGATAGAGGACAGAGCCCAGAACCTGTCTTATTAAATCCTCGTCCATATTTGCACAATCAACAGGCAAAACAGGTACACCGTATTTAACCGTTAACTGAGATGAAAGTGACAAAGCAGAGTCCGAATGAGGTGATGTTGAATTTAGGAGAACTACAAAGGGTTTATTTATATCCTTCAATTCATTTATCACACGCTCTTCCGCCTCTTCATATTCATAGCGCGGAATATCGCTTATAGTGCCGTCGGTTGTAATAACAAGGCCGATTGTTGAATGTTCTGTAATTACCTTTTGTGTACCGAGCTCCGCTGCCATATTGAATGGTATTTCATCAGGGAACCAAGGCGTTTTTACCATTCGGGGCTTATCCTCCTCCACATAACCCAAAGAGCTCGGCACAATATAGCCGACACAATCAATAAGCCTTACATTAAGCGAAGCATTATCAGGCAAATCCACACAAACCGCATCCTCGGGAATGAACTTAGGCTCAGTTGTCATTATCGTTCTTCCTGCTGCAGATTGGGGTAATTCATCCTGTGCACGTTCCTTTTTATAACTGCTGTTTATATTCGGGATAACAAGAGTATCCATAAATCGTTTTATAAATGTTGATTTGCCTGTTCTTACAGGACCTACAACTCCGATATAAATATCTCCCCCGGTCCGTGATTCGATATCCTTGTAAATGCTTGTTTCTGTCATAAAACTACCTCCAAATATCTTTACCAAATAATATGAAGGCAAGACGAGTTTTATAACCTTTACCCATACAGTTGTCCCGTAATAATTTGACATAATCTTAAATATATATTATAATGATTAAATAATTTTATCAGGAGTGAGTATTTTGTTATTGGAAATTACCCCCCAATATGATTTAGGCTCTGTTTTTTCTTCCTTCCTCGAATCTTTCAGAATTGACAGTGTCTTCCCCTACGTTCTCGCACTTTTAACCGCAACAATCTGCGGTGCCGCAATCGGTGTAGAAAGAACTTACAGACAGAAGGAAGCAGGTATCAGGACACACATCATTGTTGCGCTTGGTTCTGCGCTTATTATGATTGTAAGTAAATACGGCTTCTTTGACATCGTTAATATGACAGGCATTGAGGGTAATATAAACCTAGACGGTGCTCGACTTGCAGCACAGGTTGTTACGGGTATCTCCTTCCTCGGTGCAGGTATTATTGTTTACAAGGGTACCGTCAAAGGTCTTACAACTGCTGCAGGTGTTTGGACCACAGCAGGCATCGGTCTTGCCGCAGGTGCAGGTATGTACGGTATAGCTGTTTATTCAACCCTTATACTACTTATTGTGCAGATTGTTATTCACCGTATTCTCCCCGTGGAAAACACAAGCACCACATCGGTTACAATGAAGCTTGTAGATGACCCTGAGGCTGTTGAATCAGTAACAGCTATCTTTATCGAAAACGGTTATGAGATTTTGTCAAATTCAGTTGAAAAGAAACACGAAAAATACGTTTGCCTTTTCACAATCAAAGCGAAATCACATATTTCACCTGAAGATATCACAAACCTTTTCGCAAACAGAGAGTATGTGTTATCAATTACAATCTGATTATTAGTAATTACTGCTTATTTAACTGCCCTAAATTAGGGCAGTTTTTATATTGTTTTATAGTGATTTTTATAGTATTATGTTATTTGTATAAGTTTATAAAGAAACGAGGTAATTCTTTTGAAAAACGGTATTGTTTTTGAAAAGGCAAAAAAGCCGTTTCCGTTTATTATCGGGTTAATCGGCGTAATACTTGCAGTTGTGCTTAATATTGCAAGGCTTAATCTGTTGGCAGTTGTTAACGTTGCGTTTATGTGCATTGCTTCTGCTCTGATTATCATTGGCACAATTTTCTGTAAAAAGGTATATAAATGGTTTGTGGTTGGTTATTCATCTTCAGCTATAGGTATATTCCTTTATTACCTCATCCGGGGTGCAGATGCAGGCTTCGGTGCGTTTATTTCGGGCAAAGCAGGATGGACCTCTGCCGATAACCCCTTATTTGCAGGTGAAGGCAGCTTTCTCACAAGATTAGGTGGCGGTTTATTACTTCTTCTTCCTTGCATTGTTGCTGTAATACTCATTGTTTTAGTTTCTAAAAAAGTATTTCAAAAGACAACACTTCACAAGGTTCTCACATCATTTCTGAGCCTTGTGCTTGCAGGTACAACAGTATTTTATGTACTTACAATGAATCTTCGTTCCGAGCCCAATGTAGAACGACTCTGGGAAGGCCACGATGATTACCTTGACGGTGTGGATGCCGTAAAAAAAGGCAGTCCCAATGTGCTTTTTATTCTCATGGATGATATGGGCTATGGCGACACTTCGCTTAACGGTGCGATTTACGACACACCCAATATGGACAGAATCGGTGAAGAAGGTCTTAATTTTGATAACTTCTACTCCTGCTACTCTGTTTGCTCACCTGCAAGATTCGGTCTTATGACAGGCAGATATCCCTTCCGCGGATATGCTGATAACGTTATTTATCCCACAGTTGACACACTTGTGCCCCTTGCTCAGACACGAATTTTCAACTCCATTGAGATGGGCAACAACTGTGACGGTATGCTTGGTGATGAAATTACTGTTGCCGAAATCTTCCAAGAGGCAGGTTATAACACAGGTGCATTCGGTAAATGGCACCTTGGTGATTACGGTGAATATCTGCCCACGAACCAGGGCTTTGACTACTTCTACGGCAGTCACCATGTTAATGATATGACTCCCTTCTACCACGTTTCAGAAGAAAACGGTGAATATGAAATCGTACGTGGTATAAATGACCTCAAGGATGAAAACGGCAAAAAAGCTCAGGGCGAAATGACAAAGTGGATTCACAAAGAAATCACCGACTGGATTACAGACAGCGTTACAAACAGCGACGAGCCCTTCTTTGCATACTATGCTACTCCGTGGCCCCACGCACCCGTATTTGTAGGTGAGGAATTTGACGGTGAAACAGGTATGGGCACTTACGCTGACTGTATCACAGAGTTTGACTATTACCTTGGTCAATTGTTCAACACCCTTGAAAAGCTGGGTGTTATGGATGATACGATTATCGTCTTCACAAGTGATAACGGTCCTGCACTTGAGGGCTCCACAGGTGAGCTCCGTGGCGGTAAATACACCGCTTACGAGGCAGGTCAGAAGGTTCCCTTTATGATCCGTTGGGGTAACGGCAAGCTCTGGAAAGCCGGCGAAACAAGAAAGCAGAGTGCTACACTTGTTGATATGATGCCTACACTTGTTGAAATGTGCGGTATTACGGGTAATGGTGGTAAGGACAAGAATTATCTTCCCTTTGACCGTGAAATTGACGGTGTTTCAATGGTAAATCTGCTTAAGAATGACACGGTTATTCACACAGAAGAGCACCCTATTCTCCATATGAAGCGCGAAAAGCTCAAGGCAATTCAATACACAGTACCCACAGCAGAAGTTCTCAAGACGGACGAATACAAGGACTATAAATACCCCGTGCTTACAGAGAACAAATATGTTACCTTCAAATACTTTAAAAACATTCAGAATGATAACATAGCATTCTTTGACAAGTTCCGTAAAAACTGGCTCCATATCCTTACAGATGATGCCGGTGAAAACCTTAACCGTGCAAATATGTATCCTACAATTGCATCGTCTATGAATGAGAAAATGAATGAAATTATGAATGATTTTAAGGACAACAGACGAGGAATCAACGAAGAATATTATAAATAAAAAGTAGCCTCGGGTAACCGAGGCTATATTAAAAGCATTAAAGGACTGACACTATGCCACCACTTTCAATAATGATAAAGCCTGCATCTGCCCTGTGCAATATGCGTTGCAAATACTGCTTTTATCACGATGTCACAGACCATCGAGACGTTAAGAGCTTTGGTCTTATGAGCGAGGAAACTGCAGAAAATCTAATAAAAAAAGCTCTTGCTTTTGCTGACGGTGAAAGTATTGCCTTTGCGTTTCAGGGCGGTGAGCCGACAATCAGGGGTCTTGACTTTTTCAGGTTCTTTGTTAAAAAGGTTGCTGAATTGAACAGAAAAAACAGCACCATATATTACGGTTTGCAAACTAATGGCACGCTTATTGACAGTAATTGGGCAACGTTTTTCAAAAAGCACAACTTCCTTATCGGTCTCAGCCTTGACGGTGATTTCAACAACAATTCATTTCGGATTGATGAAAAGGGCGGTAACTCATACTACAAAATAACAAGAGCCGCTGAAATTCTTACGAAGCACGGTGTTGATTTCAATATACTTACCGTTTTAACCGGCAGATGTGCAGAGAACATTGATGATATATTAAAGCACTTCAAAAAGCAGGGCTTTAAATATCTGCAATTCATCCCCTGCCTGCGCCCCTTCGGTGATAAAACGGAAAGTGAGCTGTATATGACCCCGGAGCAATACAAACACTTTCTCATACACGGCTTTAACGCTTATGTCAAGGATTACGTAAGGGATGAATATACCAGCATACGTTACTTCGACAACATTGTTCACCTTTACTTAGGTAATCCCACGGAGCAATGCGGTATGTGCGGTCATTGCTCACACCAGTTTGTGGCAGAGGGCAACGGCAATATTTACCCCTGCGACTTCTACTGCACCGATGAATGGTTGCTTGGTAACATAAATGATGCCGGCGAAAATTTTGATACGTTGGCTCATAGTGAAAAAGCAATTGAATTTTTAAAGGAAAGTATTATACACCCTGAAGAATGTAAAAAATGCAAGTATTACGCCCTCTGTCGCGCAGGCGGATGCAAACGAAACAGAGAGGATAGAGATTACTGTGAAAGTTACAAGGCATTTTTTGATGCTTGCCTACCCCTTTTCAGGGCTTTTATTGCGGAGAAAAAATAAAAACAGAGGCACATTTTCCAATGTGTCTCTGTAATTTTATACGTCATTCCTTATTATATCCTCAAGGGTTTCGCCTTTGACGGCAATGTAATCGTTATCACCGTCAAGCATTACAACAGGTAAACGGGGTACGCGGTTGTAATTTGATGCCATTGAGTAATTATATGCGCCTGTGGTGAGAACGGCTACCAAATCCCCCCTGCCGATTGACTGTGGAAAAAGCACCTTAGGCTGAATGATATCTCCACTTTCACAGCATCTTCCAACAAGGTCACAAAGGAATTCTGTGCTTTCCTCTGCCTTATTAGCGGTAACAACTGTGTACTCGGACTCATAAAGTGCATAACGGGGGTTGTCTGTCATACCACCGTCAATGGCAACGTAATTCTTGTAGCCATCGATAACCTTTACATTAGAAACCCTGTAAAGTGTGATACCTGCATCAGCAACAATACTTCTGCCCGGCTCCATATGAATCTCGGGGTACGTAATACCGAGGTTTTCACACTCTGACTTAACGTACTCTGCAACCTGACGGATGTTATCCTCAATATCGATTGTAGGGTCGCTTTCAACGTAGCGCACACCGTAGCCGCCGCCAAGGTCAAGAACCTTTGCCTCGAAGCCTGTTTTTGCCTTAACGTCGGCAATAAACTTAATCATAATCTCAGCAGAACGGATGAATACGCTCGATTCAAAAAGCTGTGAGCCAACATGACAATGGAAGCCTTCAAGGATGATATTTTCCTTGGTAAGGGCATATTCGGTGATTTTCATTGCATCCCCTGTTTCAATAGGGAAGCCGAATTTTGAGTCCACCTTGCCTGTGTTAACAGCCTCGTATGTATGAGTATCAATACCCGGAGTAACACGGAACAAAATGCGCTGCTTAATACCGTGCTTACCTGCGATTTCGTTAAGGGCATCAAGCTCCTCACGGTTATCAACCACAAACGAGCCTACGCCACACTCAATGGCAAACTCAATATCAAAATCATTTTTGCTGTTTGAGTGGAAGCAGACATTTTCCATATTGAAGCCTGCACTTTTGGCGGTATAGATTTCACCGACGGAAACCACGTCAACGCACATACCCTCAGACTCAACAATGCTGTACATTCTCTTGAATGAACAAGCCTTGCTTGCATAATAAGGCTTTGCGTTTTCGCCAAAATATTTGTGCATGGCATCAACGTAAGTTCGACAATTCTTACGGATGGTGGGTTCATCCATCACATAAATGGGAGAACCGTATTTTTCAGCAAGCTCTACCGTACTTCTGCCGCCAAAATACAGAACGTTGTTTTTTATTTCAAGATTAGAACAAATCATACAGTAACTATAAAACCTTTACAAAATTAAACGTTGAGACCCTGTTCTCTCATAAGAGCACGCATTTTCTCCTCGTTTTCGGGCTCCATTGTTGTGAGAGGGAGGCGAACATAGTTCTCACCATAGCCGATAGCGGCAGTTGCTGCCTTTGCAGGAATGGGGTTAACCTCGCAGAAGAGTGAGTTGATAAGAGGAAGAAGCTCAAGCTGGAGCTTGCAGCTGCCTGTAACGTCACCTGCGAAGAATTTATCGCAAATCTCAACAGTCTTCTTAGGAAGGATGTTTGAAAGAACGGAGATAACACCCTTACCGCCCAATGACAAAAGCGGAACAATCTGGTCATCATTGCCTGAGTAGATATCAAACTCACCGTTTGTGAGCGCAGCAATCTCAGCAACCTGTGAAATATTACCGCTTGCTTCCTTGATGCCGACGATGTTCTCGTGCTTTGCAAGAACTGCACAAGAAGCGGGTGTAAGGTTACAGCCTGTTCTTGAGGGAACATTATAAAGGATGCAGGGCTTTGTTGAAGCATCTGCAATAGCTGTAAATGACTCAATAAGACCGCGCTGAGTAGCTTTGTTGTAGTAAGGGGTAACAAGGAGCATTGCATCATAATCAAGCTCGCAAGCAAACTTTGTAAGCTCAATAGCATAAGCGGTGTCATTTGAACCTGTACCTGCAACAAGAGGAACTCTGTGATTTGTCTTCTCCATAGCAAAGCGGAGAACTTCCTTGTGCTCAGCATCTGTAAGGGTTGAGCCCTCGCCTGTTGTACCTGCGATAACGAGAGCATTTATACCCTCTTCAATCTGCCAATCGATAAGTCTGCCGAATGCTTCGTAGTCAACACCGTTAGCATTCATAGGGGTAACAATAGCAGTACCTACACCTGTGAAAACTGTCTTCTTCATCGTAAAATCTCCTTCAGTTTATCAAAAAAATAATAGCTGCCGAAAAGCAACTATCCACATAAAAATACACTATGGGTATTAAATCATGCAAGATAGCTCTCCACCCGGATGGGTGACAACAGTACGGATATTATTCCCCACTGCCAGAACGACCTTCCGCCACAGATCGCCTTCGGCACCTGCCCCTTTCACCGCAAAAGCTTTGGCAAAGCTACTGCATTGCGACTACTGATAGCAAAATGCACCTCTATCGGTTGCTATAAATATATCATACTAAAAATATGTTGTCAACCGAAAAAAGATACAAATATAGCTCACTATTTAAAATGATTATTATATAATAAGCAAACAAAGCTGACAGAAATTGACAAAAAATAATGGCAGATATATAATAAACGAAAGGAGTGATAGTATGAAAACCTGTCCCAACTGTAAAAAAGAAAACAATGATGATGCGAAATTCTGTAATGTTTGCGGAACACCCTTACACAACATCACTACCCCTGCAACACAGCCCCAATCCCCTGCACCGAAGAAAAGCAAGGGTATGCTTATTGCAATAATTTCACTTGTGGCGGTTGTTATTGTTCTTGCGGTAGTTGTAGTTTTACTTGCGGGTAAAGTCAACAATGAATCATCAGATATTACAACGTTACCCCAAGGAAATATAAAAACAGAAGAAAACAACAAAACTGATAAAAAAGAGGAAACACCTGACACACAACAAGCCACTTCTCCCGAGGAAGGTGTATATTACATAAATAATGATTCAACACAGTACAGTAAAATCGAACTCAAAAACGGCGAAGCATACCTTT
The DNA here is from genome assembly GCA_045532945.1 of Acutalibacteraceae bacterium. Lineage (GTDB taxonomy): Bacteria > Bacillota > Clostridia > Oscillospirales > Acutalibacteraceae > DTU089. The sequence continues at coordinate 741 of JAZSGZ010000037.1, read as the reverse complement.
ACTTCAATTTAATGGAAGGCTACTGTACGGGCAATGCAAACTATACCGTTTCAGGAAACACCATAACGCTTGACCACGTAACTGCTTACTCATTCGAATTTGATGGTCAAACAACATATATGGATGAAAGTCCTGATGCGGCTATAGTTCTTAACCCGGGTGCATCACTTACTATCAACAACAATGTGATTTCTCCCCAAAACTTTGAACAACACTGGGTTTATGGGGGTTGGGGACTACCCTATGATTATTTCAGCGGTTCACAGTTTTACAAGGCACAGTAAAGAAAACAAATCGAACACCACACTACAAAAGTTGCACGCTTTTTGCCTGCAACTTTTTTGTATAAAAATTTATTAAAATTATGCATAAAAAAGGGTTGACAACATAAACTTATAGTGTTATAATGCTTAAGCACTCACGAGATGAGGCAAGTAGATATCGCGGAGTAGAGCAGTTTGGTAGCTCGTCGGGCTCATAACCCGGAGGTCATGTGGTTCAAATCCCTTCCCCGCAAGCTAGTAAAGCCTTAGAATCTTAGTGATTCTAAGGCTTTTTTCGTTGTTTTTGCAGTTGGATGCAGTAGGAAGTAGTGGGATTTGGTCGGTTCTTGGTCGGTTTTTACAAATAAGCTCTGTAAGCTTTATATTGTCAAAACTAAAATTCCGTATTTTCAACCTCTACAAATATATATCATTAATGTAATCCATAGTAGCAATAGCTACTATGGATATTTTATTT
>JAZSGZ010000010.1:0-8561 GCA_045532945.1 Acutalibacteraceae bacterium | reverse complement strand
TATCGTGGGAGTAGATATACTGATAAGTGCAGTTGTGGGTATAGGAATCAAAGTCAACCGCCATACCGTCGCCGACATTCTTCTGACCTGCGATTTCGCAATACTGAATGATGCTGTTTCTGCTTCCCCAGAACCACATTGCAGCGGTGAAATATTCAATTTCTCCGTTTTCGTTAACGCCCTCGCCCTGACAGCAATTTATTGCCCTGCAATGAGTGACGAGTGCGCCGTCACACATACCGACAACGACCGCCTCTGCATCCATATCGTGTAAATAACATTTTTCTATAAGCAGACCTTTGTTATAGACAGGATCAATATCTTCTTCCTCACACCAGGGTGTCTGCGATTCATTCCATGAACCCCATATCATAAATCCGTTTCCGCAGTTATAGACTTCACAGTTGCTTATTGTGAGGTCATTGACCGCATATCTCGACTTTGCGGGCAGACCCTTGACCATAACCGCTGCTCTTGCCGATGCGGCACCGTTTGAAAAATCGTCACGGCTGTGAACTTTATAGTTCTGCATATCCTCGAAATAAACATTGTCAATAACAATGCCCTCGGAGGTCTGATTATATGTATCAATCCATATACCGCCACCGTTGGGAGCTTTGATATGAAGATCAGATACGGTCACATATGAACAGTCAAAAAGACGAAGAACCTCTGTTCTTTCGTTGCTGTAAAGAATCGCCCTTTCACCGTCACCGTAAGACGAAATGACTATGGGATTATCCTTTGTTCCGTTGCAGGTAAGAGTTGCGGCGCATTCATATTCACCGCCGTTTTTGAAAAGAAAATGTGTGCCTGCCTTGATATCAAGATTTTTGAGTCCGCCAATGGTTTTTACTGGACTGTCTATATCTGTTCCGCTGTTTGCATCGTCACCGTTTACCGAATCAAGATAGTAATAATTCTTGTCACCTTCAACGGCATAAGAGAAAAATCCCACGCAGCCGAAAAGTATTGAAACCGTGAGCAAAAGGCATAAGATTCTGTTCGCTTTTTTCATTGATGCTTCTCCTTGCTTTTTATTCTTGCCTTTTAATTATAAACAACATTTTCCGTAAACGCAATACACAACAAGAAAAAATATCCGACCTGTCTTCACCTCCCCTCTTACGGCGGTTTGTGTATGATAACCGTGTGCCGTATATTTTACAGGATTATCTCGCGGAGATGAAGAAGCCGTTTTCTTCCGATGCAAGGCGTATACAGATACGCCAAATCGGAAAAAGCGGCTAAAAAGAAACACATTATCAACAATTCAGGTTTAAACTGATTTTTAATCCGAATTGCAATATATGATTTATAATGAAATAAGCTAATATTATTCAGTGTTTCTTTTGTTCTTCGCTCCGCGAACCCCTATGGTGTTATTGTAACATCAGCAGGTGCCATTGCTGCCCCCATATTATTTGAATCCTTTATGCCGTAATCCTGAATTCTGCCGATGATAATTTTTTCAACTTTTGCTTTGCACTCTTCCTTTGAAACAACCGCCGCACCTGCCGCAGTAGCCGTCCACTGTGCGGTAGGAGTTCGCTGTCCTCCGTATTCAAGCGGCATTCTGAACTGCTTTTCGGCAGAGCAGAAATGCGATGAGGTTGAGGCAATCGCCGTTCGTGCAAGCAGACTGTCAACGCACGCCGCCGCTGCTGCCATGGAAAGTGCCATGGTTGAACACGCACCGTAAACTCCCATAAACGGAATGCCCATTTCCCTTATTCCGAAGGTTGTTCCCGTGCATTGATTCAGAAGATCGCCCGCAAAAATAACATCGGCATCTCCCGACGATATTCCCGCCTTTGAAATCGCCCTTGTGACCGCATCACGGTGAATAACACTTTCGGCCTTTTCCCACGAATCCTCTCCTGCCGTTCCATCGTCATAAATATAATCAAATTCCTCTGCAAGAGGACCTTCTCCCTCTTTTTTGCCGACAACGGCTGCATATCCCGCAATTCCCGGCAGAGAGGGCAGCATCAGAGTGTATTTTCCCTGTCTTACAGGCATACAATCACCTCAAAATTCCTTTTTTGATTATTGTTTGCACTGTATACAGAAATATGCAAAAACCGCAGAGAGTACGATCAACCTGCACGTTTTTTTCTTTTTATCAAATCAGCCGTTAAGCTCTTTTTCAAGCATTGCTCTGATAACATCAGGTGAGCCTGTGCCGCGAAGCTCCTTCATTACGCTGCCGAAAAGTGCCTGCAGAGCCTTTGTTTTGCCGCCCTTGTAGTCGGCAACAACCTTTTCGTTTTCTGCAATAACCTTGCGGACCGTTTCAAGAATGAAGCCCTCGTCAACCTTTGCGTTGAGCTTGTTTTCTTCGCAGTATTTGTCAACGTCAACATCGTTTTCAAACACGGCGGAAAGAACCTTTTTGCCTGCCGCACGGGTGATTTCGCCGCTTTCGACAAGCTCGATTATTCTTGAAAGCTTTGAAGCATCAATGTCGAGCGATGAAAGCTCAAGACGCTTCATCTGACCCATACAGTCGGTAAGAATCCAGCTTGCAACAACCTTGGGGCTTCTGCCCATTGCAATAACCGTATCAAACATATCGGAAAGCTTTCTGTCGGATGAAAGAACGGATGCTTCCTTTTCTGCAATGCCCATTTCTTCATAGTGAAGGGTCTTTTCCTCTGCGGTTGCGGGCATACTTGCTCTGATTTCGGCAAGCCATTCATCGTCAATTACGATGGGCATGAGGTTGGGGTCGGGAAAATAGCGGTAATCTGCCGCAGTTTCTTTGTTACGCATGGGGAATGTACGTCTTTTCACGTCATCCCAACGGCGTGTTTCCTGAACGAGCATCTCTGTGTGACGCTCAATTGCATCCACGTGACGAACCTTTTCAAATTCGATAGCATCCTTAATTTCGGAAAGTGAGCTCATATTTTTGATTTCGGAACGAACACCGAATTCTGTTGAACCCTCGGGACGAACTGAAATATTAACGTCACATCTCATTGCGCCCTCTTCACACTCGGAAATACCTGCAAACTGAAGATTTGCTTTGAGCTTTTCAAGGTATGAAATAACCTCCTCAGATGAACGGAAATCAGGCTTGCTTACAATCTCGATAAGTGGCACACTTGTACGGTTGAAGTCAACGAATGATGTGTTTGTTGCTTCATCGTGAACAAGCTTACCCGCATCTTCCTCAAGGTGAATCTGCTTGATGCCGATTTGTCTGCCGTTTACGTCAACGCTGCCTTCAACACAGATGGGGTTGAACCACTGTGTAATCTGATATGCACAGGGAAGGTCAGGGTAGTAGTAGCTCTTTTTATCAAAAGTTGTGTACTGATTGATTTTGCAGTTGAGCATAAAGCCTGCCTTAACTGCCAATTCAATAGCGTGCTTGTTTGTTACGGGCAACATACCGGGCATACCGCTGCAAGCAGGGCATACACAGTCGTTGGGCTCCTTGGGGCTTGAGTGACCGCCACAGGAGCAGAAAAGCTTTGAATCGGTAGAAAGCTCAACGTGAGTTTCAAGACCTATAACAAGTTCGTATTTCATACTCAGGCTTCCTCCTTTTCTACACTGTGAGCAACACTCAGAAGTGTGCTTTCTTTAAATGAATCTGCAATAAGCTGAATGCCGCCCGTTACCATTGCGGGTAAGCCCGTTATAGAGGGTACAGCAGTAAATACGCTTTCCTCAAAAACCTTTGTAAAGGCTTCTGCTAAATCGTATTTTTCGTAGCTTAAGTTACTGCAAGCAGGTGTGATGATTGCATTGTATGATGCAAGAATCTCTTTAACCTTGTCAACGATTACACGACGTAAACGAAGGCTCTTGTCGTAGCAAGCCTCGTATTTGTCCTTTGCAAGGACGTCTGAGCCGTAAATGATTGTTGCCTTTGTAAGGAAACCGAAGCTTTCTGTTCTGCTCTTTACATAAAGCTCATCAATGTTCTTGTACTCGGGTGTGCGGTATCCGAACTTAACACCGTCAAAGCGTGAAAGGTTGTTTGTTGTCTCGGCAGCCATAAGAATCTGCCATGCTGTCTGTGCGACAGAAACAAGGTCAAGTGAAATCTTATCAACCTTTGCACCCTTGCTTTCAAGTGCGTTCACGTAAGCATCAACTTTTGCTTTAACCTCGTCAGATGCTTTGTCATAAAGCTCTGTGATAACACAGAATTTCATTGCGGAAACATCCTCGGAAAGAGAATATTCATATTTTTCTGCAGGAAGGCTTGTGCCGTCCTTTTTGTCGTTACCTGCAATTACAGCAAGTATTTCCTTGATTGCCTCTGCATTCTTTGCAGTAACACCAACTGTCTCACCTGAGCAAGCACAGGCAATTACACCGTAACGTGAAACTGTGCCGTATGTGGGCTTAAGGAAGTCAACACCGGAGAGCGCGGCACCGCGACGGGGTGCGCCGTTAAGGTCAACGTTAATTGCTGCCTTTATTTTGCCGTCTGCAACAAGTGATGCGGCAGCACCCTTAAGTGATTTGTCATCATCCGTGAAGTATGATGTCTCACCAAGAAGGTCGAGACCAAACTCGCCAACATTTGTCTTACCGGAAAGCTCATAGCCTGCACCGAGGAGTCTGTCAACAACCTCTGCGTTGAATAAGGGCTTGAAGCTTTCAAGCATCCTTGAGCCTGCGGTTGCAGGAATATCTTTTACAAGAAGTGTATCATCTACGGCAATTGTGCCTGTAGCTTTGATTTCGTTAATATAATATTTCACCTGTGTCACCTCACTTTACAAGTCTGGGAACCTGCCAGCTGTCATCTGTGCTCTGGGGAGCACCTGCGAGAAGGTCGCTTCTCTCGAAAGCCTGATTTCGTGCATCGTCACGGAGCACATTAGTCATGGGACTTACGTAAACCATTGCTTCAACGTCGGCAGTATCTATCTTAGAAAGGTCTGCTTCATTCTTAGCCATTGTGTCAAGAATGCTCTGCATACTCTTTTTCTCATCTGCAGTAAAGCTGAGCTCGTTAACTGACTCAAGGTCCTTCAGCTTGCTCTCCTTAGTCTTAACAGTTGATTTTGCAGAGTTGACTGTTGCAGTGAAGTTTGATGTGTCAGAGCCCTCTGAGCCCATCATATCCGCACCGCCCTTACCGCGGATGCTTACGTTTGCTTCATAAAGCTGAAGCTCAGTAACCTCACCGGGTGCACCAAGCATCTGATCCTGTGCAGTACCGTCAAGGGGGAATGCAATAACATCACGGATTGTTTCTGTTTCTGCAAGGAGCATTACAATACGGTCAACACCGGGTGCCATACCTGCGTGGGGTGGTGCACCAAACTGGAATGCATTATAAAGTGCGCTGAAACGCTTTTCAACCTCGTCCTCGCTGTATCCTGCTATTTCAAAAGCCTTACGCATAATTTCGGGGCTGTGGTTTCTTACAGCACCTGATGCAAGCTCAATACCGTTACAAACAAGGTCGTACTGATAAGCAAGAATCTCACAGGGGTCCATTGTCTCGAGTGCTTCAAGACCACCCTGAGGCATTGAGAAGGGGTTGTGTGTGAAGATAATCTTGTCGGTGATTTCATCTCTTTCGTACATGGGGAAATCAACAACAAAGCAGAATTCAAATGAATCGTTGTTGATAAGACCAAGCTCGTTACCAAGCCAGGTACGGATAACACCTGCGTTCTTATCTGCAATGCCTGAAACTGTGTCGCAGATGAAGAAGATTGTTTCACCCTCTTTAACACCTGTAACCTCAACGATTTCACGCTTCTCTTCCTCGGTCATAACCTTAACAATGGGGTCATCCTTAAACTCATAGGTTTCAGCATTAAGAAGAGTAATGTGAGCAAGACCTGCCATCTTTGCCTGCTTTGTAGCAAAGTTGAGCGATTTGTCGAAGAACCATCTTTCGTTCTTACAGGGGGCAACAATACCTCTTACAGGTTTATTCATAAAGGGCTTGAATTTAACTCTCTTGAACATATCTGTAAGGTCACAGATAACAAGGGGGTTACGAAGGTCGGGTTTATCTGAGCCGTACTTTGCCATTGCCTCTGCATAGGGGATGCATCTGAACGGAGTAGCAGTAACCTTTTTATCTGTAAAGGTACGGAAAATGTCGCTTACAACATCCTCGCAAACCTTAAGTACCTCTTCCTGAGTTGAGAAAGCCATCTCAAAGTCGAGCTGATAGAATTCACCGGGTGAGCGGTCTGCACGAGCGTCCTCATCACGGAAGCAGGGGGCAATCTGATAGTATTTGTCAAAGCCTGATACCATAAGAAGCTGTTTGAATTGCTGAGGTGCCTGAGGAAGTGCATAGAACTTACCGGGATGCTTACGAGAGGGTACAAGGAAGTCACGGGCACCCTCAGGTGATGAGGCGGTGAGGATGGGTGTCTGGATATCAAGGAAGCCTCTTTCCTCCATAAGACGGCGCATATGACCGATAACCTTTGAACGAAGGATAATATTATTGTGTAAAGCAGGATTTCTTAAGTCAAGAAATCTGTGCTTGAGTCTTAAGTTTTCGTTAGTGTCCTTTGAGCCGATTTCAAAGGGGATGTCTCTGCTGCAAAGACCGAGTACCTTAAGGTCATCTGCAATAAGCTCAACAAGACCTGTTTCAATCTTGGGGTTTACTGTGCTTTCGTCACGCTTGGCAACTGTGCCGTGAACAGAAATAACGGTCTCTTTGCTGACACCCTTAAGGAGTGTTTCGTCGTGAACAACAACCTGTGTGATGCCTGTTTCGTCACGTAAATCCACAAAGAGAACACCGCCGTGGTCACGAACAACGTCAACCCAACCGGCAAGCTCAACAACGTTACCGATGTGTTGCTCTCTGATTTCGTTGCAACGATGAGTTCTGTACATTGAATTATACCTCCGTATCTGATAATAATATACTAATAATAAAATATAAAAAATCCCGGGAATTATACAAGATAATTCCCGGGACGAGTATATAACCCGCGGTGCCACCCGTATTGATACAAAAAACGTATCCGCTCTTTTATTAACTTGTGACAAACCAAGGAAGTGTTGCCTGACTTACTACTCACCTGAAGTACGCTTTCAGCCCGTGACGTACTATCTCTGACAGACTTTCCGAAAAAGCAGGGTCTTCGCGAAGTATTTTATCAAAATTATTTCTAAATGTCAACTAAAAAAAGATAAATAAATATTGTATATAAAGTATATTTATTACATTGTTTTGCAAAGTCCCGGGATTCTTGACTTTAAATGATAGTATATTGTATAATGGGAAAAACTTTTAAGGGGTATTATTATGCCGTTTAATAAAAATCAATCAAAAATTCTCATAATCCTCACAGGGGGTACAATCTGCTCCTGTGAGGATTCAGCAGGGGAGCGGAGCTCGCAGGCTGACGTGACACAATATAAAATAACATCAATATTCCGTGAGAGTGATTCACCTTATAGTGATGTTGAGTTTGATTATCTCATATCAACAGATATTCTCAGCGAGAATATGACACTCAAAGCCTGGGGTAAATTACTTACAGATTTCAGGGACTTAGGCTCTGCTGAGGAGTTTTGTGGTATTATCGTTCTGCACGGAACGGATACCTTGGCTTATACTTCCTCGCTGCTTTCCGTGGTGCTCACACATCTTAACGTCCCCACAATCCTTGTGTCTGCACAGCTTCCCCTTGATAGTGAGGGAACAAACGGCAATGTGAATTTCCGTGCAGCCGTTGAGCTTATAATGAACGGCATAGAACCTAATGTTTATGCGGTTTATGAGAACAGCGACGGTAATATTTATGTTCACCTCGGTGCACACCTTAAGCAATGTGCCAACTTCAGCGACGACTTTTTCAGCCGTGATTCTCACAGAATTTCCGACAAGAAAAACGCATCCTGGCAGGGTGCTGCTTTTGGCGAAAAACAGGATTATATAAATAAATTAACAACGCTCAGGGATGGTGTTCTTCTCGTAGTGCCTTATGTGGGTCTTGATTATGACTGTATTGACCTGAGCAATGTTTCAGTTGTTGTTCATAACACATACCACACAACTGCGGTCTGTGTAGGGCGTAGTAAAAAAACAGGGGCTTACACAAGCAGTTCAATGCTTTACTTCCTTGATAAATGCAGGGAAAAAGATATTGACGTGCTCCTTGCACCCTGCGATCCCGAAGCCTTCTCCTATGAATCGACGGGAGATGCACTGCAGAACGGTGCGATGTATATAAGCGGTAAAACCCTCGAACTGGCATACACCAAAACACTCGTCGGACATTCTTTGGGTCTTAAGGGTGAAGAATTGGTTAATTTTGTAAACAATTGAATTATGCAAAGTCTTATAATTACGGCGTAGCCCCGATAATTTTGTATTCTGCATTTTGAAATTTGCATTAAAAAAAATCCACTCCTTAGAGTCGTACTCTAAAGGTCAAAAAGAGTTAATGTAGCAAAAACTACATTAACTCTTACTTTTTTGCACTGTCACTAAAAGTGGTGAGTAAGTGCGCTTTTAACTTTAAGTGATATTCTTTCCTTCGGAAAGAGTGATATTATGCACTTTTCGGCATAGTGATATTGAAATCTTCGATTTCAGTGTT
>JAZSGZ010000031.1:0-19515 GCA_045532945.1 Acutalibacteraceae bacterium | reverse complement strand
CAAACATTATAAGCTGTCGCAAGTATCAACTTACTGTGTGATTATAAGTTTTCTGTTTGTTCAGCCTTCCTTCGAAGGAAGGTGGCGCTTGACATACTTGTATGTCAAGTGACGGAAGGTTCTTCATCACGAAGTGATGATTTCACCAAGGGTGAAACTCAATTAAAATCGTGCCGAAGGTGCGACGTATAAATGAAGTTGATTTTTACAATTAGTTGTTTGTGATGGGATCTTGCGATTCCACAATGCTGTCGCATCGAGAACCACCCACCATTCCGCCCGAGCTATATTATTTAAACAGAGTAATTCACCCGAATTTAATAAAACAAAACATCAACATAATACAAGAATGGTCCCCCCGCCTTCGAAGGCAGGCAGACCATTCTGCAACTTTTTTTATTCTAATTCAGTTATTTGTTCAATAAATATGCGGTAAACTAAAAGCGAGGCGAAGCCTTACACTTTGTGTTTTGCGATTATAATGTTCAGAGTTCCTGATTACAAATTCCCTAAAACGCTTAGCACGATTTCTGAGAAAGCGGTGATATCGGTTTTAACCGAATTCTGGTAATCATCCACACCGACATCGTCTGCGCCGTCGGAAATTTTGCGGATGCTTACGAAGGGCACGTCTAAAAGGTAGCAAACTGCACCGAGGGCGCCGCTTTCCATATCGAAGGCGCTGATGTGGAAAAGCTCCTTATATTTATTTCTTCTCTCGGCATCTGTAAGGAAGAAGTCACCTGTACCAAGGTTGCCGTGCTTGAAGCCCTTTATTGAAACAGCCGCGTTATAAAGTGCGTTGTCACACTTGTATATGTACTCTGCCTGACCGGGCTTCTGACCGGGTAATCTGCCGATGGGGGTAAGGTCAAAGTCACATTCTACACAAGAGTCGGAAACGATAATGTCACCCTTGAGTACACCCGAAACAGCACCGCTCCAGCCTGTGTTTATAACACCGTCATAGTCACCCTCGCTGAGAGCAAGTGCGGCACCTAAAGCCGCATTTACCTTGCCTATACCAAAGCAAACTGCGGTGCATTGGTGGTTGTTATATTCAAAGTCGAATGCAGGCATATGCTTAATGGTATATTCTCTTTTTACAATGTCACCCATTGACTCCTTGCAGGGGTTAAACTCATCAATATCGGCAATTAAAATAAGATATTTCATTTTTATTACTCCTTTATTATTCTGCAAGTGCTTCGGTGAGTGCCTTTGCAAGCTGGTCGGGGCAGGAGGTTGACTTGAACCCGCATCTTATACCGCGGAGAGATTCGATAATATCCTCTGCCTTTTTACCCTCTGCAAGTGCAGAAATACCCTTAAGGTTACCGTTGCAACCGCCCTCAAACGAAACGTTGCTTATAATTCCGTCATTCAGCTCAAACTGAATACTTCTTGAACAAGTACCTTTTGTTTTATAATTATACTTCATTTTCTTTTTTCTCACTTTCCTGAGCCTGACTTAGTAAGTCGAGTGCTTCTTTTAATGCATCAAGGGGTGTCTGCCCGCTTGCTTTTTTTACTGTAATGTAGGGCTTGGGGCCTGTTGAAACAAGTATTCTGCCCCTCATAGCCTTTACAAGCACGGCAACCTTCTTCATATCAATCTGCTCAACGTAAAGCAGAAGGCTGTTGTTGTTCTGACCTATTTCGTATATACCAAGGCTTGCCGCAAGGTTTCGCATAAGGGCAACCTTTACAAGCCCCTCAACACTTGCAGGTGGCTCACCGAAACGGTCAATAAGCTCGTCGATTACGTCACTTGCATCGTCTTCGTTCTTGATATCGGCAATACGCTTATAGATTGATAATCTGTGAGGCAGACTCTCAATGTAGCTTTCGGGAATATGGGCATCAATCCTGATATCAATAAGACATTCCTTGGTGTTGATTTTCTCAACCTCGCCCTTTTCCTCCATAACTGCCTCGGATAAAAGCTTCATATACATATCGTAGCCAACCGCTTCCATGTGACCGTGCTGTTCCGCACCCAGCAGATTACCTGCACCGCGGATTTCAAGGTCACGCATTGCAATCTTGAAGCCTGAGCCGAACTCGGTATATTCCCTTATGGCGGTAAGTCGCTTTGTGGCAATTTCCGTCAGCTCCTTGTTTCGGTCAAAGGTCAGATACGCAAAGCCTCTGCGGGCTGAACGACCCACTCTGCCTCGTATCTGGTGAAGCTGTGCAAGACCAAGATGGTTGGCGTTATCAATAATCAGTGTGTTGGCATTTGGTACGTCAACACCTGTTTCAATAATAGTGGTGCAGACGAGTATATCTATTGCTCCGTCAAGAAGGTCGCGCCATACGTCGGACAGTTCATCCTCACTCATCTTACCGTGGGCAATACCTATGTTGGCATCAGGTAAGAATTCGTGTATCTTCGCGGCGGTACGTTCAATGGTTTCAACCTTGTTGTGCAGGTAATATACCTGACCGCCACGTCGAAGCTCCTTTTCCATTGCCTCTGCAAGCACACCCCAATCGTGCTCAAGGACATAGGTCTGCACGGGAGAACGGTCAAGGGGAGCCTCCTCAATAACTGACATATCGCGGATGCCCGACATTGCCATATTCATTGTACGTGGGATAGGTGTTGCGGAAAGTGTAAGGCAGTCAACGTCGGGATAAGCCTCCTTCAGCTTTTCCTTCTGACCTACACCGAAGCGTTGCTCCTCATCAACGATGATAAGACCTAAATCCTTGAACTGAATATCCTTTGAAATAAGCCTGTGTGTGCCTACAATAATGTCGACAGAGCCACGCTTCAGAGCTTTGATTATACGGGTTTGCTCCTTTGGTGTGCGGAATCTGCTGAGCATTTCCGCCTCAATGGGGAAGCCCTCGAAACGACGCTTAATTGTGTTGTAGTGCTGTAATGCCAATATGGTGGTGGGGACAAGTATTGCACATTGCTTGCCGTCTGCGATGCACTTGAAGGCGGCGCGGAGTGCAACCTCAGTTTTACCGAAGCCAACGTCACCGCACAGGAGTCTGTCCATTGGGTGTGGCTTTTCCATATCGCGCTTTATTTCGTTTATAGTACGAATCTGATCGTCGGTTTCCTCGTATTCAAACCTGCGCTCAAAGTCGTTTTGCATATCAATATCGGGTGAGAAAGCATAACCGGGCATTTTCATTCTGCGAGAATAAAGGGCAATAAGCTCCTTTGCCATATTCTTGGCAGATGTTTTTACCCTTGCCTTCAGCTTCTCCCAATCCTTGCCGCCAAGTCTTGAAAGCTTCAGGGTGCCTGAATCATCCTTGGGTCCGATGTATTTTGATACAAGGTCAAGCTGTGTAACGGGAACGTAAAGGGCATCGCCCTTAGCATAGCGAATCATAATGAAGTCCTTTGTTACACCCGATACATCAAGCTTTTTAATGCCCTCAAAAACACCGATACCGTGAACGCTGTGCACCACGTAATCGCCCCTTGAAAGCTCTTCAAGGCTTTGGATGGCATCAGCGGCTTTGTAGTTCTTGCGTTTTTTTCGTGCGCTACGCACGGTAGTCCCTCTGCTGTAGGCAAATATATTAAACTTCTCGTTGGGATAACGGAAGCCGCCCGACAGTCTGCCGGGAAGAACTGAAACAATGTTTTTCGGGAATTCAGCAGGGGGAACGGGGAAGCACATAGCCTTGATATCTTCCGTGTTAAGAGCTTCTGCAAGTGAATCGGCAGCCTTTTCCGTGCCTGCTATAACAATGCAATGCTCCTTGCGTGAGAGGGCGGGCTTCAGGTCGTCCATAAGGACTTCGAGTGAGCCGTTCCACGAGGGTAGCTGCTGAACGTTGAAGGATGTAAGGCTCTTTACAGGTGTGTCAAAGGTGCCTCGTGGGAATGTATCAACGTAAAAAGCCTTTTTGCTTTCGTATATATTAAGCAGTTGGGGGAATGTGAGCGTGAAATTATCCAAGCCCTTACATAAAACTCCGTTTTCAAACTGCGCCTTTAACTCCTGTGTAAACAACTTGCAGGTGCTTTCAGCCTTGTCCTTAACTGAACCGCTTTCTGCAACGAAAAGTAAATCATCCTTGCAGTAATCAAAGATTGATGCAGGTTCATTGTATGCTAATGACAGGTATTTGTCTACGGACAAAAGACCCACACCTGAATCAAGCAATTCAATATCCTTTTGCAGGACCTCCTTTGCTTTACGTGAGCCTTTACCGGAAACGGTTGACATAAAGGCTTCTATTTTATTTTTCAGGTCAGCGTTGTTATCAAAAATAATCTCCGTTGCAGGCGTGATTTCACAGAGGTCAAGAGAATCCGTGCGCCTTTGTGTTGAGGGGTCAAAGGTTGAGATGGTGTCAACGCTGTCACCCCATAGCTCTATACGTATTGGCTGATCGGAGTCGGGTGGGAAGAAGTCGATAATACCGCCACGGTGAGCATACTGACCCGGACCTTCAACGCTGTCTGCAACCTTGAAGCCTGCGGCAGAGAGTGTGTCTACAAGCTTTTCGGTGGAAATCTCTGTATCGTAGTCAATTTTAAATGTGCGTTTTTCCAGTTCCTCGGGCGGTATGGTGAGCTGTAAAGCGCTTTCTACAGAGCAGGCAATAACAGAGTAATCACCCGATAGAATTGCACAAAGGGTTTTTATTCTTAATTGCTCGTATTCACGTGACTGTCCTTGTGAAGTGTTGAAGGAATAGTCCCTCGCAGGGTAGAAATATGCCTTTTTGCCAACACCTGCAAATTCATTTATATCCGAAGTGAATTTACGGGCTGAGGCTTCATCGGGTAAAAGCACAATAGCTCTGCGGTTAAGGTCACCGCAGAGTGAATGGATAAGATGTGCTTTTGGTGTAGACGGAAGACCGGTTATACCCGAGGGTGCAACACTGTTTTCGACATACCTGAGCACGTCTTGATATTCGGAACAGTTTTTCAGTAGCTTTGAATAACAGGACATAAAAACCTCAACTGTTAAAGTCTGACATTGCGCCGTCAATGTTACCGTCAACTATGTATTTAAGTGCCTCACAGGCGTTGTCAATTGACTCGCGCATAAGGGGAATATCCTTTTTGGGGAAGTTTGCAAGCACCCAGTCCGCCAAATCGTAGTCGGGATGGGGCTTTTTGCCTACACCAAGCTTGATTCTGGGGAAGTTCTCCGAGCCCAAGTGGGCAATAATACTCTTAATGCCGTTGTGACCGCCCGCACTGCCCTTACGCTTAATGCGGAGCTTACCCGGCTCGAGTGAAATATCATCGAATATTACAATAATATTCTCCACAGGGATTTTGTAGAATGATGCACACTCCTTAACGGCAGTACCGCTGTTGTTCATCATTGTCTGTGGCTTCATTACAAGCACCTTGTGATTGCCTATTCTTGTGTCACCGATAAGTGCGTGGAACTTCAGCTTCTTTGCCTTGAAGCTCAATGTGTCCTCAAGGCGTGTCACACACAGAAAGCCTGCATTGTGACGTGTTGTTTCATATTTTGCGCCCGGATTACCGAGACCCACGATAAGATATTCATAGGTGGAGTCGCCACCTGATTTTTTGAATTTGTTAAACATTTTTTACTCCAATTATTTTATGTGTTGACGCTTGTAGGGCTTTTTCACGTTTACCCAATCCTTTTTTACAGTCTGCCTTGTGCGTGCAAGTGCGAGTGAGTTGTCGGGGACATCCTCTGTAATAGTTGAGCCTGCAGCGGTAAAAGCATTTTCGCCAACTGTAACGGGTGCTACAAGGTTTGTATTACAGCCGATAAATGCACCGTCTTTAACGGTTGTACGTGATTTGTTTCTGCCGTCGTAGTTGACGGTTACACAACCACAGCCGAAGTTTACATCCTTGCCCACATCGGAGTCACCTACATAGAGCAGGTGGGGAAGCTTACTGCCACAGTCAACCGTTGAGTTTTTAACCTCGACAAAGTTACCTATATGGACGTTGTTCTCTATTTTGCAATTGGGACGTATATGCACAAAGGGTCCTGCGGTTACTCCGTCACCTACCTGTGAGGAAAAAACCTGTGTGTTATTAAGCTTGGTGTTGTTTCCTACAGTTGAGTCAACAATATATGAGTTGGGGCCCAAAACACAATATGTTCCGATTTTAACATCACCTAAGAGCACTGTGCCGGGCATAATAACCGTGCCCTTGCCGATTGTAACGGAGGGTTCGATTATAATTCCGTCATAGCAGGGGATTTCTACCCCGTTATCAATTAACGTCTGTATTATTTCCAGTCTTTGCTCATTTTTAATCATAATAACACTCCTTTGATGCATTATTAAACTAATTATATATTTTACCATACTATGTTTTATATTTCAAGAATAGAAGTTGAAAGGATGATTTTCCATATTGGAAAATACACTTGAAGACACAAATTGATGTTATTCCCGAAATAATCACGAATATTTCACAAAAACATATTGATTCATTCTCGCTTTTATAATATAATGAAAAGAAAAGGGGTGAGTAGCTTGTCGAGGCGGTTCAGTCAGGGTGCGTTGTGTGCAATCATAATAATTGCAACGGTTCTTGTAAGTATAATTCTTCCCCTTTTATCCTATGTTAAACCCGAAGCCATAAATAACTTCGATTTCAAGTCTGCTCATGCAGACCTCAACGGATATAATTTAAGTGAAACGGGACCTATATCACTTGCAGGTGAATGGGAGTTTTATTGGGACGAGCATATCGTCACGGAAAAAAGTCAGCGGACCATTCCTGATTTGTACACAGATGTTCCCTCTGCATGGACTACATATGAAATTAACGGTAAAAGACTTTCCAATAGCGGAAAAGCAAGCTATAAAGCTGTTATTGAAAATGTTGCTTCGGCAGAGTCTGTGCTTGTGAGTGTGAATAATCTTCCCGGTAAATGCAAGGTATTTATAGACGGTAAGTGTGTTTTTTCGAACCGAGGCATTCCGGACGATTCAAGAAGCTCTTTTTATACATATACCAATCCCATAATCATTGATGACGGGGAACACGAGGTAGTAATTGAGGTCTCCTGTGAATTTTCCAGCGGATTGACGGCATTGCCACAGATATCGACGTATCACGCTTTCAAGCATATGGAAATCAGTTCGGTAGCTGTACGGTACATAATCATCGGTTTGGTCGGTTTTTTTGCAGTTGCAGTTGCTCTGATGTGCGTTATAGGCAAGAAGGTAGATAACCAGTTCTGGTTGCTGCTTTTGTGCGTTATATTTGTTTTCAGAATGTTTATCTCAAATGAAGGATATATGGTATCGCACATTTTCTTCGGTGACCTGAACTATGAGTTTATGACGTCGCTGATATTTGTTTCTACATATATAATAAAGCTATGTATGCTGATGTACCTTAACATAAGACTGAATCTGCAAATAAGACAAGGCACGCTTGTTTTTATATCTGCGGTTTTCCTTCTGTGCGCTTTTGTGCCGTACTTCGTATATGAGCGGATTTATGTTGCTACTATATATATGTGGTTGCAGTCAGTAGCGTATCTTGCTGACGGATTTATGATTTACAAGCTGTCGGGTGCAGTTGTAAACAAGGTTCGTAATTCCGTGCCGTTCCTTGTGTTCTATTGTATAAATGCCTGTGCAATTGTTATTGATAATCTGTATCTTAACGGATTTATCGCAGGTGAGGTTTCTTACATAATGCCTTTTGCCTGTATGTTCTTTATTGCATTAATGATTGTACTTTACCTTGTGGACAGCCTTGAATATTACAAGCAGGCACAGAAAACTGCTGAGCTTCAGCGAGAATTGAGTGAGTTGAATACTACTCTGATGATCAGTCAGATTCAACCCCATTTCCTTTATAATGCTCTTAATACAATTAAATATATGACAAAAAAAGATCCGAAAACTGCTGAGATGGCAATAATAAAGTTTTCAAGCTATCTCAGAGCGAATATGGACTCCCTTACACAAAAGAAGCCGATAGCTTTCACAAAGGAGCTTGAACACGTCAGAAACTACATTGATATTGAGCAGCTGCGGTTTGGCGAAAGATTGAAAACGGAGTATGAGATTTTAACTGAAGATTTTGTTATTCCGCCACTTACGATTCAGCCGATTGTGGAGAATGCCATCAAGCACGGTGTCAACCAGAAGCCTGAGGGCGGAACAGTAAAAATAAGCACGACAGAAACAGAAACAGCCTATATTGTTACTGTAAGTGATGATGGTGTAGGGTATGATGTGAATCAGGTGCTTGATGACGGCAGATCACACGTTGGTGTTACCAATATAAAGAAAAGACTTGATACAATGTTGAATGCAACAGTAGAAATAAACAGCGTAATAGGTGAAGGCACAACCGTTACCATTACAATTCCGAAGAATATATAACCTGAAAGGAAATAACAAAATGCGTATAATGGTAGTTGATGATGAAGTAATGGCTCTTGAGGATTTCGAGGATACCTGCCGTGAGTTGGGGATAACCGACGAAATAGTAAAGTTCAATAATCCTCTTGATGCACTCAGCTTTGTGGCTATGAATAAGGTCGATATTGCCTTTCTTGATATTGAAATGCCCGTTGTCAAGGGTATTGAGCTTGCAAAACGAATCAAAGCATTTTGCAGGAATGTGAGAATTATATTTACCACAGGATATAGTGAATATGCCCTTGAGGCTTTTTCAGTCGATGCTGTTGACTACGTTATGAAGCCTTATGAAGCAAGTGCAATCAAAAGGGCTTATGAAAAAGCACTTCTTGTTAAGGATGCGGTAGCGGAAAATCACGTATTCATAAAGACCTTCGGTTATTTTGACGTGTTTGTTGACGGTAAATCGGTGGCGTTCTCAAGCGCCAAATCAAAAGAACTGCTTGCTCTGCTCATTGACAGAAACGGCGGTGTGGTAAGTACTGAACAGGCTATTTCAATCCTTTGGGAAGGCAGAAAGTACGACGAAACAGTGCAGTCACTTTTTAGAAAAGTGCTTAAATCCCTGCGCGTATCTCTTGAAGAGGCGGGTATTCTGGATATACTGGTTGATAACAGGAATCAGCGTAGTATTGACAAGTCGAAGTTTGTGTGCGATTACTATGACTTGCTTGAAAAGGGTAAGTCCGAGGATACAAAGTTTTACGGTAAATATATGGAGCAATATTCTTGGGCAAAGGTTACTGAGGAAAGAATAAACAGTATGATTAATTGATTTTTAATAAAAAAACCGTTGTTTCAGGTTTTACCTGAAACAACGGTTTTTCTTTTTTCTGTAATTTTTACTAAGATGAGAAATGCTGTGGTACCAAGGACAATGCCTGTCAGGTCAACCGCGAGATCAGTTAGCTGAAAGGCTCGTCCGGGAACAAATAATTGATGTATTTCATCTGTGATTGCATAAATGAAGGAGATGATCACAGATGAAACGACTTTAAAGTCACTCCTGAGTGACCTCAGTGCATTCAGCATCAGAAAGCCTAATGCGGCAAATTCGCAACCGTGGGCAATTGTTCTCACGGTGCCGTTGGGTAAGTCGATTTTTAATAATTCGTATAACCAAGAGACTACAGAGTTGCTTGCCTCTGCCGAGTCTGTGGAGTCTTGTGCTGACAGACAGTATATGGTAACCATAACTGCGAGCAACAGAGTGAAGGATATAACTCTGTGTATTATAAGCTTTTTTCTGTTCATTCAGCCTCCGGTTTGTTACCTGAGTGCAGATAAACCAGGCTTCCGCCGTCAGCAAGGTAAACACCCTTTACCCCTTTACCAAGATAAAGGTCATTGCTTGAGAAGAACAAGGGAACAAACACACCGTTTTCAACGAGGTGCTTTTCCATAATACCGCAAAGAGCTGCATTTTCCTCATTGGTTGTTTTGAGCTTGCTTCTGTAAGCTGTCATTTTCTTGTCAGTATAGTTGCAGGGGGCACCGGAAACAGCATCAAGCATACCGAAAGCGGTTTTGTTTGCGGGCTTGAGAGGTAGAATAGCAAGGTCATATCTGCCCTCTGAGAGAATTTTATCAACATCCTCTACGTCAAAAATTCTTGTGTCAAAGAGGATTTTGTCCTCAAAAAGAACCTGCCAGTTTTCAATGATTTTGTTCATCGATTTTTCCATGGGAGCAGGGATAGAAAGCTCAATTGTATAAGCCTCCTTGCCCGTTCTGTTAAGAAGAACCTCAAGATTTGCCTGAGCGGTTTTATTGTTTTTGGAATATGTAAGCTTTGCGGGGGAGAAATCAGAGTAGTTTGCATCGCCTACGGTGTAGTTGTTGGGGATGATTCTGTCTGCCTTGCCGGTTGCAAAATCAGGGGCCTCGAGCTTTGAGTAATCTATGGTGCTGAGAAGAATGTTCCGAAGCTCCGCAATGCTACCTACGTTTGTTTTGCAGTTAAAAGCAAAACCCCAGGTTGAGTCAATGGATGTGTATGATGTGGTGTTGCCGGAAATTCTGCTTGTGGAGGGAGTGTGATAAATGTCATATTTTCCCTCGGTGAAGCGTGTTTCCATAGCATTGCGCTTACCTGTAATATACAGAAGAATGGATTTGTTCTGTATCTGGAGCTTGCCTGTGTAATCAGGATTGCGCTCAAGCACGGTTTCCGTGTCAAGCACCTCTTTTACGTAATAGGGTCCGTTACAGATAAGTGTGGAGGGATTTGAATAGTAGATATTATCAAGTGCCTCGTAGAAGGTCTGCTCACAAGGGTAAACCGGTAATGTGGCAAGCTTGTAAAGGAAGTCAGGGTCCTTCTGTGAAAGTGTAATCTGCAGTGTGTATTCATCAATGGCTGTCACACCTATTTCAGGACTTTCTTCTGCATCGTATTCCTTGGCACCTTTAATGGCGTTGAGCTGAGTATAACCGCTTTCGATAAAGCGCTTGATACCGAATATGTAATCCTCTGCAGTAATACTGTTATCGAATTTCTCAAGACCTACCTCTGTGAGAACAGATTGTGTGGCTTTTGAAACGTACCACTTTGCAGAAGGATTGAGCCTGAAGGTGTAAATAAGATTATCCTTGCTTACGGAATATGCTGTTGCACCGCCAAGGTCAATTTTGCCCTTCGAGTCAAATCTGAGGAGTCCCTCAAAGCAGTTGGTGGCAATGATTCTTTCGCCGTCACCTGAGGCAGAAAGAGGGTCAAGATTCCCTACTTTGTTGAATATGCCCATTGTCAATTGTGTGTTGCTTTGGGTCATGGTACATGAGCAAAGCATAAACAATGTTACCGCAACAAGGGCAAGACTGATAATTCTTTTCATTTGTGTCCCTCCGAACATCCTGATTTATTTATTGACGTGTTTACAAATATCTTTGAGTGCACACTCATTGCATTTCGGTCTCCTGGCAATGCAGGTCTGTCTGCCGTGAAGAACAACTCTGTGGCAGAAATCGTTGCTTTCCTCAGGTGGGAGAAGCTTTTTCAGTTGCATTTCCACCTGCTTGGGGTCTTTGGAATCCGTAAGACCGAGAAGATTTGTAATGCGGATTACGTGAGTGTCGGCAACAACAGCCGGCTTTTTATAAACATCACCCACGATAAGGTTTGCAGTTTTTCTGCCTACACCGGGTAGCTTTGTCAGCTCCTCAATGGTATCGGGGAGCGTACCGTTATAAACATCCCGTACCATTTTTGCCATACCGATAAGGTCACGAGCCTTGCCGTGATAGAAACCACAGGAGTGAATGATGTCTTCTACATCTTTAAGCTCTGCTTCGGCAAGCTGGTTTTCGGTGGGGTATTTCTCAAATAATGCAGGGGTAACAAGGTTAACCCTGGCATCGGTACATTGAGCAGAAAGTCGTGTTGCAACCAACAACTGAAAGGGTGTATCAGCATTTAACTGACAGGGAGCTTCGGGGAAAACCTGCTTGAGTATTTTGCAGATTTCAAGTGCTCGTTGTTTTTTCGTCACTAAAATACCTCCGATAAGGCACATTTCCACACATAACGAGTGTATTCTACAAAATATTATCATTTTTTTGCAAGTTTTTCAATAGTAAATATGTAATATTTTATACCAATAAAGGTGCTGTTTATTACATAAGATGCAAAAACACCCTGCGGAAATTATCCGCAGGGCGTTTTATCAGATAACTCAGATGAATTTGAATGTAAGAATTTTCTTGCCTGTGATTTCGAAATCAACAAAGCCGTCATCATTCATTGTAAGTGTTTTGTCATCAAGCTCTTCAAGAGTAACAAGCTTAACCTCACTCCACTTTTTGCCTGAATATGCGGGAAGCTCAAATTCTGCCTGCTGTCTTTCAACGGGTGACTGAGGCTTCTCAATGGGAGCGATACCACCGTTAAGACGGATAGCGTTCTTGACAGCCTTGTCGGAGGGGTTGAAGAGTCTTACTACCCAGCCCTTGCCGTCCTCACTCTTCTTGACTGCGCTGACGTTGAGGTTTTCGTCCTTGAGCTCGAGGAAGGAGTGTGTAAGGGGATTCTTACCGTGTGCTGTGGGAGCAATCTGTGCGGCAGTAAGGTAAAGGTTGAAGCGTTCGCTTTCCTGCCATACGTTTGCTGATTCCCAGTTGCCCTTGTGAGGCATAAATGCATAGCGGAATGTGTTTACACCGATACACTGTGAGCCCTTGTCCCAATCGCTGTAATTCTGCATATCCTTAGTAACGCAAATGCGGAGGGGATAAGCTCTGATAAGTGAAAGGTAAAGTGTGTTGTCAATATCGTCTGCAGCCTCGTAAGCCTTAAGACCTGTGTTGAGAAGAGCAACACCGTACTCACCGTCAGAAAGGTCAACAAAGGAGTTCATCGGATGCTCTGTCATGGGAGGCTCATCATAGAGTGAATAGTCAGGTGCAGCGATAGGTCTGCTTACAACGTCAAACTGACCCTGTGAATCTGCGTGAGTTGCCTTAATGCCTGTGGGGAAGCCAACCTGAAGATAGTGGTCCTCACAACGGTTGTTGATTGTTGTTTCAATCTCAACAAACCTCGCACCCTTGCGGAGTGTAACAAGGCTTTCAATATCAACGGGAAGCTTGTGTTCACTTCTTGATTTCTCGTCAAATGAGCGTTTCTCGGGAAGCTCCCAACGCATTGTGATTTTGTATGTAGTTTCAAACTCACCCTGACGGAGAAGTGAAATGCTTGCCTGCTCACCGAGAGTTGTGAAGGTTTCGTCAATTTCGGGAGCAACGTGCTGCCAGGGGTTACCGATTTCACCGCTGTCCTTAAAGTAACCGAGGTTGTTGTATTCTTTGCCTGCTTCCTTATCGAACACGTTGAATGTACCGTTGTGGTTGAAGGAAACCTTGATGAACTCATTTTCCATAACGTTTGTTGTCTTAACAAGTGTTACGGGAGTTGTTGCACGAACGTTGTAAAGGGGACGTACCTTGAGTGTCTTGTAGCCCATTGCAGGGATGTCGGATACCTCAGCCGCAACAAGGTACTGCTCTGTGTGAAGCACGTTTGCAGTATCGTTGGGATTCTGGATAATCTGTGCATTTGCCTTGTTGGTTGTAAGCACCTGATACTTGATTGCGTTGCCGTCCTCGTCAAGGATTTCGAAGCTGTCTGCCTTCCACTCTGCAGGGATCTCAAGACGAAGGTCAACTGTTTCGTTTCTCTTGAAGGGTGCGGGGTTGAAGATTACAACAGCGGCATCATCACGGCTGAAGGTCTTAAGATTGATATCACCTGCGATATCCATAAATGCACGCTCGAATACACACATTGAAAGCTCACGAGCCTGTCTGTAACGTGACATAACATCCTCGTAAACAACGTCACGTCCGCAAGCACCGATTGAGTCGTGGCCGTGGTTCTGGAGAAGGTAGTTATATGCAAGGTCGATAAAGCCCTGCTGATAGGGTGCACCTGAGAGAGATGCAAATACTGACATAGGCTCAGCGTAATTTATAAGTCTGCGCTCTGTGTCAAAATTTTCCTGCTTGATGTATGTTCTTGCAGAAAGAATCCAACCGCAAAGCTCACTTACGCTGCCCTTTGTGTAGGGGTCACGCATTTCGCCCTTAAGTACGGGTGAATCTGACTTGAAGTTATCGATAATTCCCTGCTCCATTTCCTTAAGAGTGCTGTGGAATACCTCTGCCTCGGGGAGAGCGTCGTTAAGGTCCTTGACAAGGTCAACCTCGCGGATGTCGGGGCAGGAGGAGTCGTGACCAATTGACCAGAAACGGTGGTTTGTTGTCCAGTCGTTGTCCTGCTCCTTCATTGCCTGCTCGGCGCGGGCCTGAACGTTCTCTTTATGATATTCATAGAAGGGGTGTGTGTACTGATAGTCAAGCTTCCAGTCACGGTCAATGAGCTTGAATACACCGTTGTTGTCATTCCAGAGCATATCACGGTTGTTTTCGTCTGTCTGGTTAAAGTAAACAGGACGCTGTACAACGTACCAGATGTTGTAACGGGGTCTCTTTGCAAGACGTGAAGCGAAAATACGTGTTCCGTCGGGACTCTCCCAGAAAAACTCTGACTTGGGAGCCTTATACTCATTGATGCCGCGGTAGAATGATGCAAAGTTAATGCCGAAGCCTGCGTAAATCTGTGGAAGCTGTGAAATCTGACCCCAGCCGAAGGGTGAGTAGCCTGTTTTACTGATACCGCCCATCTCTCTGCCGATTTTGTGACCGAGGAGAAGGTTGCGGATAAGTGCCTCCGAGCCAACTGTAAATTCATCGGGAAGACAGAACCAGGGACCAACAGCAATTTTGCCCTCCTGAATGTACTTCATAAGCTTTGCCTTTTTCTCGGGATAAACCTCAAGGTAATCCTGAACAGGCATTGTCTGTGAGTCGAGGTGGAAGTGCTTGTACTCGGGGTTTTTGTCAAGAATGTCAAGTAACATATCAAGCATATAGCCTAACATATACTGTGTTCTTCTTGCGGAGAAGCGCCATTCTCTGTCCCAATGGGTGTTTGATATAAAATGACATTGAATCTTATCTTTGTTTTCCATAATATATCTCCTTATCCTTTTATAATTTTCATTATTTCTTCAAAGTTCTGACAGTAATGAGTACATACAGCCTTTGTACCGCTTGACTCAATATTACCGCCTGCGATACCGATTGTGGAATAACCTGCAAGTCTTACTGAGCAAGCTCCTGCACCGCTGTCCTCAATACCTACAACACGGTTTCTGTCTGCGAATGCCTCACCAAGGCCAACAATTGAGGTTTCGCTGTAAAGCCAGGGATGGGGCTTAGGTGAAAGCTCACCGAGAGTACCTACGCTACCCTTTCTGAGGGGGAAGCCTGCAGAAATGATTGCATCGTAGAAGTCCTTGGGGTCGCCCATGCCGAGGGTCTTGAATGCGGAGAGAATCTCGGGCCAAGCCTTCTCATAAAGACCTGATGTAACAAGACCGATTTTTATTCCCATACTTTTAAGCTCAAGAAGGAAATCCTTAACTCCCTCTGTGGGAGTGAATGCACCGTCCTTGCCACGGCCTGCCATAATTTCCTCCATTTCACGATGAGTGTGCTCGAAGTAGAAATTGCGAGCCTTTTCAAGTGACTCACCGGGGCAGTATTTGTCAATACAATACTGAAGATGCTCGGATACGGAGTGACCTGAAACAAAGGGAAGGTCAGCATCCTCAAGCTGGAATTTGGGGTTACCAAGCATACTCGCAGTGCTCATTTCAATAATCCATACCCAGAAATCCTCACTGCGTACCGTTGTGCCGTCAAGGTCCATAAGCACAGCGTTGAGGGGATACTCCGTTTTGACGGGATAAACAGGATAATATGTAGGGTAAGCAATTGCAGATTTTACACAAGCAAGTGAATGAGTGCCGAATGAAATAAATTCAACCTTGTTATCACCTGTGGCAACAACAAATTCAACACCGTTCTTACCTGCAACAAATCTGCCATCCTCGGTTGCGGGGAGAAGGTGAAAACCGCTGTCTGCACCAACCTCACCCAAATCGGGGATATAAAGTGTTTTGTCAAGAAGCATATTTGAAAATCCTTTCAGAACATAATTTTTTCCATTCTAACACATTATAATTAGTAAGTAAATGAGTATTTTGATATTTTACAACAAAAAAATGAAAGGTCAGTTCAAAACCGACCTTTCGTGAATTTAATTATGCGTTTTGCGTTGCTTCTCTGCGTTCTTTAAGCTCCTTTTCAACAACTGCTCTCTTTTCGGGAGTGTAGCGGATAAAGAGGAGGGGAATGATGTAAAGAAGGCTTGCTATTGCCGGAGTAAGCATTGCAAGTGGCCATATCCAGGTATCAAATGCAGCAGTTTGTGTGCCGATAAACACAGTTGCGGAATCGTCAACTGCTTTGTAGCCCAACAGAGCAAGTGAACCTGTTGTAAGCGCCATTGTGATACCGCTTGAAACCTTTGTGAAGAAGGTCTGCATTGAGAATGCCACACCCTCCATACGCTTGCCTGTTTTCCATTCCATATAGTCGATGCTGTCACAGAAAATTGATGTCTGTGCAATGGACACCGCACCCATTGGGATACAACAGATTGCCATAAGTATCATACCTGCCCAGATACCGAAGCCCTCGTATCCGATTGCGAAGGCAATTACCCTTGTAACAATGTTAAGTGCCTGCATAAATATGAGCGCATTTACATAACCCTTGAATATCTTTTTCAGCTTGTCGGCAAAGAGCATACCGATGAATTGGGGGCCGTAGGTAATAGCACCGTAAATTGTGGTAAGACCAAGTGCGCCTATGAAGCTGTTTGCGCCGAGGAAGTCGGTGGGCATCTTATATTTGAAGAAATATACCATAAGGTTTCCGCCAAAGCCGAGAGCACCGAAAAGGTTGGAAAGAGTCAGTAAAAGGAGCATTTTGTTCTTGAAAAGGAGTGAGAAGCTCTCTCTGAGTGAGGATTGCTGCTCCTGTACGTTTACACGGATTCTCTCCTGTGCACCGTAAGCACGGTAGCTGAGCATTGCGCCGCCAAGACCGAGTATGAGGGCAAAAATGAGAGTTACAAGTCGCATAGATGTTTTTGTTGCAAGGGCTGTGGATTCAATAAGCATGGGAATAAGACCACCGAAAATTCCGTAAACACAGGAGCCTACTGTACGAGCCCATTTAACAAACGTATCACGCTCGTCGGAGTTTGGGGAAACGCAGGCGGTAATGCCCCATATTGCGACGTCCTGGAGAGTATATGCAATATCCCAACAGATGTACATAATTACGAAATATGCAATGCGAAGCCACAGCATATCCTCGCTTGTTGAGAATACAAGGAAAATAAGCACGGTGAAAATACCCACGGGCAGGGGAGTATATTTCAAGAAGGGTCGGAGCTTTTCACCTGATTTGAAAACGTGCTTGTCAACCATTGAGCCGATAAGTGGGTCATTTATACCGTCCCATACCTTCATTACAAGACCCAGCACGGTTACTACCGCCGCATCAAACAGAGCAATATCGGTCATAAAGTAGGTGAAGAAAGCGCCTCCGATAAATGAATAAACAATGTTCTGACCCGTAAGTCCTGAGTAGAAGCTTAGCTTTTCTTTTTTACTGATGTATTTCACGACGTCACATCCTTTTCACATATAAACTTATTATACAGAAATGCAAGCCTTTTAGCAAGTGCAATGTGTAAAAAATCAATCAGATACTTGACAATAAAATTGGGTGTGATAAAATCATATCAAATGCTTTACAAGGAGATACATATATATGGAAAAGAAATTAGTTTTTGGTGCTATCGGTCTTATGTTCGGTAATGCACATCTTGAGGGTGCACTTGCTTACGGTGCAGAGGTTGCGGCTATTTGTGACCTTGATCCCGAGGTGTTAAGAAAGTCAGGCGAGAAATACAATATTCCCGAGGAAAAGAGAACAACTGATTACCACGATCTTCTCAATAATCCCGAAATCAATATGGTTTCAATCGCTATTCCCGACCAGCTTCACAGACAGGTTGCTTGCGAGTTCCTTGCGGCAGGCAAGCACGTGCTTTGCGAAAAGCCCCTTGCACTTAACCGTGAGGATATCGAGGCAATGGTACAGGCTACCGAGAAATCTGATGCTAAGTTTATGGTTGGTCAGATTTGCCGTTTCACTCCTGCATTTGCAAAGGCAAAGGAGATTATCGAATCAGGTGAAATCGGTGAGCTTTATTTTGTTGAGTCAGAGTATGCTCACGACTATATGAATATTGTCAAATACTCAGACGGACGTAAGCATTGGCGTGCAGACCCTGAGCGTCACGGCGTTATCGGTGGCGGTTGCCATGCTGTTGACCTTCTCCGTTGGCTTGCAGGTGACCCTGTTGAGGTGTTTGCATACGGCACACACAAGCTCCTTCCCACAGTACCTTATGATGATGCAACCTGTGCACTTCTTAAATTTGACGAAGAGCTTATGGGTAAGGTTTTCGTTTCAACAGGCTGTAAGCGTGACTACACAATGCGTACAGTTATCTACGGTACAAAGGGTACAATCATCTGCGACAACACATCACCGACAATGACACTCTTCACAGTTGACGAAAACGGTGACACTCAGGATCCGCAGACAATTGAAATCGAGCTCAACAACCACAATGCCGTTAAGGAATTTGAAGTTTTCGCTGACGAAATCCTCAACGACAAGCCCGTTGCAACAAGTGCAATCGAGGGTGCAAAGACTGTTGAAGTCTGCCTCGCAATTGTTGAATCTGCAGAAACAGGCAAAATTGTTAAGCCGAACTACAATTTCTGATAAAACAAAGACAAAATCCGCGGAGAAAATTCTCTGCGGATTTTTGCTGTTATCAATCAAAATCTGTCTGTGTAATTCTTTCAACAACGAGTGTCTTCGTGTCAAAATCTTTTGAATCTTCGTGAAGAACAATAAGCCTTCCGCCTCTCTCCTTGCCGTAGGTATGGTAGCCTGCGCCGAGAGTCTGGATAAGCTTTATTCCGTCAACCTCCGCAATAAAGGTGTTAACGTGGTCATGGCCGAAGAATGCCGCAACGATATCGCCCGTCTTCTTCCAGCTTTCAAACTGTAAACGCTCCGTTTCTGGCGGACACGGTGCTTCACGTACAAGACCTTCGCTTATTGCACCCTCTTTAGCAACCAAATATTTTCCGTTCTTTTCAACAGCTCCCTCAATCTTTTCGTCAAGGAAATCAAAAATGTCAAATTCCTGATGCACGGGGATGTGCTGAAAAAGGATTGACGGCACGGGCTTTCCGCCGTTTTCTTCGCGGAGCTTTGCGGACTTTTTCTCGTACCATTCGATCTGATCAGGGTGGACAATTCCGTAACCCTCACCTTCAATTACGCGGTGGTTTTCGTCGCGGATATAATCGTTTGAATCCATACACCAGACATTCCAGGAAACCTTTCTGCCGTCTGCGCTCATAATCGGCAGGCTGTAATTACCGCAACCCGATACGTCCTCTTCGTTATAGCATCCGCGGAAATTTTCATATTCAGCGTAAATATTGATATGATTTTCACGGCGGATAAACGGTCTTTTTTCCTCACCCTCGGAATCATGGTTTCCGAAAACAACGGCAAGCGGAATGTTTCTTTTCTTTATCGGGGCAACGATTTTTTCAATCGTTTCGTGAAGGT
>JAZSGZ010000036.1:0-3866 GCA_045532945.1 Acutalibacteraceae bacterium | reverse complement strand
ATAAATATTCCTCTATAGCTCAGTCGGTAGAGCATGCGGCTGTTAACCGCAGGGTCGTTGGTTCGAGTCCAACTGGGGGAGCCATCTGAACAGACTTCAAAATCTGAACCAAAGTGTTCGATTAGAAGTCTGTTTTTCTTTATAAAGCCCTGTAGAATATGGCTGTTTTTATTAATATATAGTTACAATAGTTTTTCGACAAGTTATTTTCTTTTTTGTTATATAATAACATTATATATATTTTTTTGTAAAAACTTGCCTTATTTTTACATTTATGGTATAATACATAAAAATATAGGGAGAGAGAATATGCTTGTTGTATCTATAATTGAATTAATTATTATGTTGTGTTCTGCTATTTTAATTATTCCTCAAATTTTTTTATTAAAGAAACAAATTAAAAATGGTCATGAGGAAAAAAGACGCGAAAATACTGTGCGAATAATGGAGAACTGGTGCCTTTCAGTAAAAAAAGATACTTGTATTGCTGAACAAGTTGCGAGAAAATTAAATCGTGACCAATGTGGAAAGTTATATAAACATAAGCCTTTTACAGTATCAACTGAAATAAAACAGGAAGTTTGTAGATTTTGTCCGTTAGATTTGCGTGAGTGTGAAAAGTGCTCATTAAACAAAGAACAAGGGGATTATGTGTTGGACGGCAAAATCCTTACTGAATTAAGATGGCATGTTATTACATATCTTAACACTTTGGAAACGGTTATGGTTGCATGGCATATTGGCGCAGTAGATAGAGAAACAATTGAGGAACAATTTAAGTTTTTAACCGATCCCGACAAAGGTATGACATTATCTGAATTTAGACACTCTGCGGGAGGATTTCCGATGATAGAGGAATTTATAGATGAAATTAAAAGTGAAAAACCTAAAAATCCGAAAAAGGATATAATGAAATAATTATAAATTTGAAGTATAAGTCATAGAATTCAATGAATTTCTCAAAGATGTGACTATGTCGTATTTGTTTCAGAATATGACTAAAATTAGAGGCTTGATTTCCGTTACATAAACACAAAATAGAAGCACACCAATGGGCGCGCCCCATAAGGATGTTTTTTGAGAGATACGGTGTAACCCCGTTTGGGGTTGCACCGTTTTTCTCTTTGTTAAGCTACAATGCGGTATTCTTGCGGATTCTTTCTTGCTTCTTCCATCATGGCAATTACTTCTTCTTCGGTTGGAATACAAATCATTCCGACACCTGTAAAATAAATATCCACCTTTACAAAACAGTGACCGCTTGACTTGTCATTGTTATGAACCTCAATACGTTCGATAAGTGAATTGACAAGTGTCGGTGTAAGCTCTTGTATATCCGTCATTTCTCTAAAAGTACGAAGAAGCAACCTTAAGTCAACAGATTTCTGCTCAGCAGACTTCAATGTTTCCTGACCTTCCGAAACAGTTACGGTAAGCTCTTTTTGCTCTCGTTCATATTTTGCCATAAGCTTTCGGTATCTGTCATCATCCATTCTGCCGAGAGCATTGTCTTCGTAAACCTTTTCAATAAGACGGTCTAACTCTTTTATACGGATCTCACCGTCAGCAACAGTCTTTTTCAGCTTTTCATACTCTGCTTTTCTCATGGCATCATTCTGCTTTGCAATCATATACAAAAAGACCTTTTCATTGTAGCGAATGAATTCTGCTAAATTTCGTATAGCTTCAAGTACAATTTTCTCAAGCACAATATTGCGGATATAATGAATTTTGCAGGTTCCGCCTCTGCCGTCCTTGTAGTTTGCACATCTGAAAAACTCCTGATTCTTATTCAGACTTTTAGCTGCACAGAAGTGTAATTTAGCACCGCAATCATAGCAAT
The DNA here is from genome assembly GCA_045532945.1 of Acutalibacteraceae bacterium. Lineage (GTDB taxonomy): Bacteria > Bacillota > Clostridia > Oscillospirales > Acutalibacteraceae > DTU089. Next base: position 2,023 of record JAZSGZ010000036.1, on the reverse strand, counting down.
AAACTAAGCCCGAGAATAAACTTGATTTTCCCGTTGCAGTATTTCTTCTGCGGTTTTCACGGAGTTCCTGAACCCTTAACCATTTTTCTTCATTGATAATCGGCTCTTGCATATCAGGTATTATCTGATAATCCTCTTTTGCATTATAGATTTTCTTGTGAACCTTGTAGCTTACAGTAGTGGTCTTGAAATTTACAGCACAACCTGTGTACTGTCTGTTTTCAAGAATGTGAACAACAGTAGCTTGGTCCCATCTGTAAGGGTTTGCAGGAACAGGGTTTGAATGTTTTCTGCCGACAGATTCATAATATGCTGACGGAAGTAATATTTTTTCCGCTTCCAATATACGAGCAATTTGCAGAGGACCACGTCCCGCAAGACACAAATCATATATTTTGCGTACAACCTCTGCCGCAGGTTCATCAATAAGCCATTTCTCTTTATCGGTTGCGTCTTTAACATAACCAAAAGGTACTGTAGAAGATACTCGTTTACCGTTGTTAGCCTTTGACTGCCATACAGCACGGATTTTCTTTGAGGTTTGTGCGGCATACCATTCGTTAAAGATGTTATAGAACGGTAACATCTCCATACCGTCACCTGTGGAACTGTTTACATTTTCCTGAATTGAAATGAAAGTTACACCAAGTGACGGATATACAATTTGCGTTAATCTGCCTGCTTCGACCTGCTCACGACCAAAACGTGACAGGTCTTTTACAATAATTCTGCAAATCTTACCCTCTTCAACCATTTGTTGCATTTGGTTAAAACCGCTTCTGTCAAAGCTTGTACCCGAAATACCGTCATCAATGAAAAACATTGTATTCTTGTATCCGTGTTTTTTACAAAAGTCAAGCAAAATCTGTTTCTGATTGGATATACTGTTTGACGCATCTTCTCTGCCGTTCTTCTTTTTGGATTTATCATCTTTTATATCTTCAACTGAAAGACGGCAGTAAAGAGCCGTAATTAATTCATCATTTATTGTTTGTCCTGAAATATTTGTTGCAGTTGTCATTAAATATTCTCCTTTCCGACAACCGGACATCGCAAGGATATTCACATTTTACAATGTCCGATTGTCTTTTTTCAAATGTGTGATTTACAATAATTTTTCAGACAATATCAGTTCCTTGAACTGTTCAAAGATACACTGTCTGCCTTTGGGATTGAAGTGCGTAGAAACCTCATAGGTTGTACCACCGATTTTCATTTGAAAGGTTTCTTCACCGAAACGGCGTATTTTGCTACGGTCAACAACTGCTTCTTCACTGCGGGAAGCCATAATATCTGAAATGCTTGAAAGCTCGTTTTCATCAATCGGCTCAGGCGGTAAAACGAATATTGTTTTGTTATCGGGAAATATCTCTTTCAATTATCTCACCTCGCATCCCTGTTTCTCTGACGTTGAAGGTGTTTGTGATAATATTCCAGAGCTTTTATGATATGCTCTTCTTTCTGTTGCTTAGTGTAATTTTTACCGAAGAATTTGTTGATACGTTCTTCAGGTATTTTAATAGCCTCTGCCTGATTGGGTTTCGGTGCTGTCAAAATTGCTAACACCGTATCAGCATTAAGCTGATTCTGTTCAGAGAGCTTTCGCAATTTCTGTGCCTGTGCAAGTGAGGGCGTAACCTCATCACTCTCATAGGTTTCAAAAATCATTATCTGCTCTTCGGGGGTAAGATATGAGATTTCAACCGCAGGTCGCATTGCAATTCTGCCCTCATCAACAAGATTAAGAATCGGCTTTTCAAGGTTAGTCAGGCGGATATACCTTTTGATTTGGGTGGCACTGTCTTCGCTATCCTGTGAGATTTTTTCTGCAGAGCTCAACTTTGGACCCATTGGGTCCGAAGTTAAATCCGAGCGTTTTCCTTGCTTTTTAAGAGCATCCATTTTCATCTTGTATGCAAAGGCTTTTTCCGAGGGCAGAATATGCTCACGGTGTAGGTTACTGTCAACAAGGATAATATCTGCTTCCTCTTTGCTTATGTCCAAGACAACAACGGGCACCTCT
>JAZSGZ010000028.1:0-134576 GCA_045532945.1 Acutalibacteraceae bacterium | reverse complement strand
TGTTTGTCAGCAAAGTTGTTAAGGACATCTTTCATAATAGCAATCTCGGATTTCCATGATTCTCGTGTTGTAGTGAGAGCTTCACCATGATACCTTTCACACAACAAACCGAATATTGAATTGTCATCTGTGTTTAAGAATGTTCTAAAACTGCTGTTGTATAAACATCGGCTCATAAATAAGCCTCCTTTAGCTCCAAAATACTATAAATCTATTTTCAAATATAACTGCATTTACATTATTAGTTAAAGCAAGTTAGAATTAATTATTATGGTATTTAATTGTTCTTTTATAATTTCAAAATCACAATTCAAATTAAGTGTTTTAACGCTGATTTTATTGCCACCGATAACATAATCATTATCGGGCTGTGTTGCTTCATTAGTACGGGCATATAGAAGCATACCTGAAACATTACCGGTCTGTTCCTTGTCGAAATTTTTGACATAAGTAAAAATCTGATACATATTAGCAGAGTGAAAAGTATTTGAATCAAAATGATGCTGCATGGTGTGACCGTAATATTTGGCATCAATTATCAAAGTTTTTTCTCCTTTTTGCAAGGTTATATCAGTTTTCATTTTAGGTAAGAGTTCTATACCCTCGGAGCCTTCAGGTACATCCCAGTCAACAAACGAGGCAGAAACACTAACTTCATTACCGTAATGGTAGCGATAATATTCCCTTATAAAACTTTCATATAGACTGTGCATATGTCGGTCATCAATGAATGTTGCCATGTTATACTCTCCGCTTTGAGTTGAGAGCAACAAGCCGTCTATTACAAGATAACAAATATTCATCAACATTTTGTAACTTTGATTGTTACGCTGAAATCTGAGTGTTGACCATTTTATAAGAGAAACTGAAATGTCGCTGACATCGCCAAAATATAACAATGACTTTTTGAGCTCGGATTTATATTCGGAATCGACATTGCGATTTTTTATAAGTATGGTTGCAGTAAGCTTCAGAATCTGATTAAAGATGTTGTCTTCCGAAAGTTCGTCAAACTCACAAGAAAGTCTCTGCCTATTCTTAACACGGTTTTTAATTGTACCTTGAATGTTCAATTTTCCACGAAGAACAGTAAGCTTATCATATTTATCAACATACTCTCTATAGAGGCCTTGCTTTAGCTGTTGTGAGATACCCTTTGACAGTATAGCTGCAAACAGATTATGTATATTTTCAAATTCTTCAGTTGCAACCTGACTGTAATTAGCCTGTTTCAGAACCCTGAAAGCATAGGCAAGCATATGATAAATGTTCCTGATTAAAACATTGGAATTAGCCATTGAATACACCACTCAAATCGTTGCTCCAATTTTTAGCCTTTGCTTCATCATCGAACCAATACTCTTCCAACATAGGAATAATATCATATTCAACAATTTCTTTTAAAACGGCATCTGAGCAGTCTTCTTTAAGGTTACAGAAATAACTGTGACCTATACAGAAACCTTTGCCTAATGAAGCGTCGTTTTCAATGTCGGCATTGAGTGCTTTAATTCTGCCGATCAATTTTCCAAATGTATTATTGTTAACAGTGCTTTGGTATGTTTCAAATCCTTCCGAATCAAAGCCCGGTGTCATTTCAACAAAACTGAAACGTCTTCTTAAAGCATAGTCAATCATAGCAAGGCTTCTGTCAGCTGTGTTCATCATACCAATGATATAAAGATTTTCAGGTATACTGAACGGCTTTTTGTCATAGGCGAGAGTAATCTCCATATCCCTGTAATCGTTTTCAATAAGCATAAGAAGTTCACCGAAGATTTTGCTCATGTTACCACGGTTAATTTCATCAATAATAAAGAAGTAGTCTTTATCCGGGTATTCTTTTGCTTTGATACAGAAATCATAGAAGATACCGTTTTCTAAACTGAATCCGTTTCCGTCGGGCTTGTAACCCATGATGAAATCTTCATAGGAGTAGCTCTGATGGAATTGAACAAACTCAATTCTGTTATTGTCCTTAATGCCCATTATAGACCAGGCGAGTCTACGTGCGGCAAAGGTTTTACCGACACCGGGAGCGCCCTGAAGAATAAGATTTTTCTTGTTCTTCAAACGTGATACACAAGTGTCATATTTTTCTTCTGAAATATATACATCTTTAAGGAAGTCGGCCTTTGTGTAGGGATCAAAAGTTTCTTCATCGTAATATGGGGAAATATTAGACAAATCTATTTCGTTAAGAGCTTCAAAAAGTTCTGGACGAATACGATAAATCCAATCGTTGTCCTCTCCGCTTCTTCCTAAAAACGGTATGGGATAAACGCGAGTCCTATCACCTTTAGTGAAATCAGGTAAATTGAAATATTTTTTTACCCTGCCACCGAAACTGGTTGTGCAACCAATATAGACATTTGGTGTTCCACCGTATGTTTTAGCAAGTTGTTTGCAACTTGCTTCTCCACCTAACTCTATCATAGCTTTAAGCATTTTCATTGGTGAAGGGTGATTCGGCAGTTCTACCTCAAGGATATATTTTTTCCAATCTTCCTTTGACAAATTAGGGTTATACTCTTCAAGAGAAGGCCAATAAATATCTTCTAAAACTTCTTCTTCAACTGCATATCTATCTTTCCAAAATGGGACTTCAAGAAATTTATCATATTCTTGTTCAGCGTCTGCAAAAGTAAAATCAAGAAGTGCGCCATACATCCAGTTATCTTCTTGGCGTTCTACATGCCATAAAACGTTTCGCATTGTAAAGAAAAACCACTCTTTTACTGGTTCAAAAACCTTGTCCCATTTAACGCTAACATTTCGTCCATCACCTGAATTACCTGTAATAGTGCCTATCGCTTTTATGCCCATTACTGATACTGTTGTGCCATTTGTCTTAAAGGGAACATTTTTTCTGGTATATGCAGATTTTATTGCGATTTTGTCGCCTGGTTTCATGCTTTTTACTTCATCAGTGTGTTTGTCTTTGTAACCATTTTCCCAACGACCTTCTGATACAAAGGTTTCTAACATATCAATGTTATTTATCACAGCGCCAACATACCAAGCGTGGTCAACTTTTTCCATAGACGGTTTTTCTCCTTGTGAATAATATCTGCTTATATAAAACCCTACATCTATGGCAAGTGTTCTGAATTTGGGGTCAGGATAACAAGTATCATCAATATGTTCACTCACTAAATTTACAAGCTCTTTGTCGGTTGCAAGATATTCTGCAATTTCGTCATAAAGCTTAATAGCTCCGAGCAATGTTTCGGGCTTTGCACCTTTTGCTGGTTTATACGAATTATCAAGCTCATTAGCGACAGACTTACATTCAGAGTATTTATAAATATAGTATTTATCCGGATATTTAAGCCAAAGATATGTAGTGATTGAGTTTGCATTCTGGTAATGCGATTTCCAGCCGCTTTCCGGCTGATATTTTACTCGGAGATGTTCTGAATCTCTAATGAATGCTTCAACACGAGTTACGACGCTGACGTTTTCGTCAAAAAGAGCTCTGAACATTTTTCTAACTTCTTCGGGAGCCGCTTTGCAAAACTCTATCATCATTCCTCTTGGAAAATAATTCAAAGAAGATAAAAGATTTTCTGTTTTTGCAGTTGCTTCAGTAAACATTTCTAAAAAATCTGGAGCTTCAATATCCCAGTTATCCTGAAAATGCTTTACAGCAACCCACTTATACTTTTCATTTTGAGTTTTGTTTGTCCAAAACAGTTTAGGAAAATCCTTTTTATATTCATTCAGTATAAGGTGTAATCTGGTCTTATCAATCATTCAGAGTCATCCTCCTTAATAGTACATTTCAATATAGTTGTACGCTTTATCAAAAACATCTTTGTCTTTGATTTTATATTTTACTGATACAACACTTCGCAGTGCTTTCTTGACTTCACGTTTACCTGCGTTTGTATCTTGCCAGCCATCAAAACGAATGATTCTTACGATATCATCAATATCAGTTACAATGCGTTCAACGATAACCGGAGTATTTGAATTCTTAACACCGTTGAACAATTCTGTAAGAGCTGCTTTACCCTTGTCAACTTCTGCAACAGGAACAACTTCACGCTCCGCCTGTGCAGCTTCTTTTGCAAGTTCAAGCAAGTGTTTAAGGAATTCAATACTTGTAATCAAACCTTGTGCATGTTTTTCACGGAGCTCTTCAAGACGCTCTCCAAGTTTTATAAAGCGTTCATCTTTAGTGTGTGTGAGGATTTTAGCAACAAGATCGATTTCTATTTTTTTAGCTTTTTTCTTTGCTCCTTCAGCACCTTCAATGAATCCTTCAATTAAGTCTGCATCAAGCTCAAGAATATCTGCTTCAGTCGCTTCCTTTACACCTTCAACATCTATATTTTCATGAACAAGTTCAAGTGTTTTCGCACCTACTGATGCCCAAATTAACGGCCCTCTTGTATCGACGGGTCTGATTGACTCATAAACTTTTGATAACCATCTGTAGTCATAACGATATCTATCAAGGAACGGGTCTGGTGAAAGTGCGTTATAAGCGCGGTTAACTACACGATAATCTGCACCGAAGTTGTCTTTTTCTGTATTTGTAGGTAAGCACTCCTGCGCTGCCATTAAGCCTTCCCAACCTTCAATAGTACGGTCAACGCCAATGAAATGCATCAGGCATTTTTCCATAAGCTTCGGGAACTCTTTTTTTACTTCTTCAATATTAGTAATTACCTTTTGAATACTCTTTTCATCAAAATCAAGAGCTTTTGCCACATCGTCAAAAATACCAATATAGTCAACAATTAAACCGTTAGTTTTTTCCTGACCATATACACGATTTGTACGACAAATAGCCTGAAGAAGAGTATGGTCTTTCATTGGCTTATCAAGATACATTGCTTGAAGAATAGGTGCGTCAAAACCTGTTAAAAGCTTTGATGTAACAATAACAAGTTTCAAGGGATGGCGTGGGTCACGGAAATTATCAAGAATTTTTGCTTCTTGGTCACGGTCCCTGCGCCACTCTTTGTATTTATCTTCTTTATCATTGTTTGTGTCCATTACGATTGTTGTTGCATACTCACCAAGATATTTATCAAGTTCTTTCTTATAAAGTAAACAACACTCACGGTCATAACAAACAACTTGTCCCTTAAAGCCATTAGGGTCAATTTTTGTAAGGAAATGGTTTGCGATGTGTTCGCATACTTTTGCAATTCTTTCAGGAGACTTCATAATAGCCTCCATACGGACACGCTTAGCAACGTCTGATTTCTCAGCCGCGGTTAAACCTGCTTCGCGAGCCAATTTATCAAAAGCTTCATTTACAACATCCTGATTGACATGAAGTTCGACAGGTACAGGTTCAAAGTTAAGCGGAAGTGTTGCGCCGTCTCGGATGGAATCAGCAAATGAATATCTGCTGAGGTAGCCTGACTTATCATCAATTGAACCAAAAGTACGGAATGTATTTTTATCAAGTTTATTTATAGGTGTACCTGTAAGCCCGAAGAAAAAAGCATTCGGTAAAGCTGCACGCATTTTTTCGCCAAGATTACCTTCCTGTGTACGATGAGCTTCGTCTACCATAAGAATAATATTATCGCGGGCATTCAGTTCGCCTTCAACCTCACCAAACTTAAAAATAGTTGTGACAAGGATTTTTCTCATGTCTGTTTTGAAAAAGTCGATTAAAGCTTCTTTACTTGTTGCTTTTGCAAGGTTAGGTATATCAGATGCATTAAATGTTGCTGTAATCTGTGTTTCAAGGTCAATACGGTCATCGACAATTACAACTGTAGGCGCATTAAGTTCGGGCATCATTCTGAGCTTTTGAGCGGCAAAAACCATAAGCAATGACTTACCTGAACCCTGGAAATGCCAGATAAGACCTTGCTTTGTTTTTCCTTCAACAACTCGCTTTACAATTGCATTTGCACCTTCAAATTGCTGATAACGGCAGATAATTTTATACTTTCGGTACTTTTTATCCGTTGCGAAAAGGGTGAAGAACCTGAAAATATCCATAATGATTTCAGGCTTAATCATATCTGTAAGTGCATACTGCACATCAAGCAATGTACCTTCACTCTTATGCTCTTCTGTGTGCCATGGTCCCCAAACAGTTAATGGTGCATTAATTGAACCGTATCTGTACATTTTACCTTCAGATGCAAAGTTGAAAATGTTAGTAACAAACATTTGAGGAATACTTTTTTCGTAAGCGAGAATATCACCGGCACCATCCATCCATGAAATAGCTTCTCGAACAGGTGTTTTAAGCTCACCAATTGAAACAGGAAAACCATTTACAAGTAAGACTATATCCAGTCTTTTACCGCCTTCGGCTTTAGGATAAACCCACTGATTTGTAACAACATATTCGTTGAGGGCAAGTCTTTCAGGAGTTAATGTTCCAAAGAAATCTATAGACACACTTCTTCCGTTTTCACCAAAAGGAAATGAGTTGTTTTCAAATACAAGCTTTTTAAATTCTTCGTTAGCTGCAACAAGGTTATTGGCCTGTGCAGAGAGGATAAGTGTACGAAGCTTATATATAACCTCATCAGCTCTTGAAGGGTCTTCTGCTATAACAGGATTAAGCCTGATGAGGGCAGACTTCACCATAGACTCAACAAGAACATCAGAATGTTGTCTTGGTAATTCCTCTGCGGGTATGTATTTCCAACCATTCTGGGATAGCGTTTTACACACCATGTTTTCAAAATCATATTCCGTAAACATTTAGTATCCTCCTGACTAAATTTTCTGTATCTTCAATAATTAATTTTGATTTATCGCTCTGTTTATATAGCTCAGCAAAAACCTTTTGCTTTTCTGGTTGTGCCACTGGAATCGGATAATTTTTAAGTTTGCCTTGATTCAAGTGCTTTATAGTTGACCCAGATTTAGCCACTTTCACAAACTCTTCAAAAACTGGTCCCTTAAAGAGGTATGAGAAGAAATCGACATTAAATCGTCCATCTGGTCTTACAACAAACACCCCCGCATTAAGCGTTGCTGGCATAGGTAAATCCTCAACAATGGCCACTTTTCCAATGGTTCCGTCCTTAGTTATAAGGATATCTCCATTCTGAAGCTGAATCTTGGTATCCATGTCATATCGCTCTTTTGATACATAGACGCAAGTGTCGTAGTTAACTCGACCATTCACAAAATCAGTTCCAGTTATCAACATGTAATCGCCAGTTGCCTGGTGTTCATCTTGCTTAAGAGCTTGCCATCCAATCCGCGCATGAATTGTACAGCATTCGTCAAGCGGGATTGTTTCTGTAATACTTCCAAACATCTCGATAAATTGCGATTTGAAACGACAAATTTTGATTTATCGCTCTGTTGAACAAACATCGCAAACGAGGTTTGCAATGCTATATCTGGTACAGGAACTTTTAATTTACCAACCAATTCCTTGTTCAAATTCTTCACTACGCTTCCTGCAGCCATTGATGCAAATGATTCCATCGCATAATCGCTGGAAAGAAGTGTGTGAAGAAACATCTTGTTGAAAATTTCATCATTGTCTCGAAGAACAAGCCATCCGTCATGAATATATCCATCTATTGTTAAAATATATGGACGTCCAAAACTCATTGAATTACTTAACAAAAAGTCTCCTGGCTGTACGTATCGTGACTTTCTTGTGCCTTCGCGAATAATCTTCTCTTTGGTCTGCGTGATGTATATTGATCCTTCGGTAGCATCGCCAATTTTAATCCAATTGACTCCGTCAGGAGAATCAGTGATATATTTTTCAATTGGCCTTGGAGAACCTCCTCGTTCTATCAAGATAAGTTCCGACAAAGGTTTAAGTTTGAGACCTTTTGAGTTAGTTCGTAAATCACCAAACATCTCGATAAATTGCGACTCGTTTGTAATTTTTAAATTCTAACCAATAAACTTATGATGTGATAGTTTTACATTATTTTGATTAACCATAGCATATTGCAGTGTGGTATCAACGCTTTGATGGCCGAGTAATTGTTGCACTTGCTCAATTGGCATACCTTTATCTATCGCCATTGTAGCCAATGTGCGCCTAAATTTATGAGGATGAACCTTGTTAAGTTCAAGTTTTCTGCCTAATTCACGCAATCGTATTTCAACACCGCTGATTAAAAGCCTGTTAAACGGTTTCTGCAACGATACAAAAAGTGCTTCATTATCATCAGTGCGACTTTTTAAATAGCGTTGTAAGTGAATTTTAGTACGAGCATCAAAATAAACACGTCTTTGCTTATTGCCTTTACCAAGAACAACACACTCACGGTTTTCAAAATCGATGTCAGTTCTATTGAGCCTGACAAGTTCTCCAACTCTTATGCCAGTCGAAGCTAACATATCAATGATTGCTAAATCTCTGACACATTCACTGTGGTCGCGCATAAGCTCAAGTGATTCATCAGAATATGTTTCTTTTACTGTTTTACAAGTTTTAACCTTATGTATTCTTCTCACCGGACTTTTTGCAATGTAATCTTCATCCTCAAGCCAAGCAAAAAAGCTTGAAAGAATTCTGCGAATATTATCAATTGTTACCTTACTTGCACCGCTTTTAGATTGATATTCATCCAAATAAACTCTCAAATCATCTGTTGTAACATCAAAAACATCCTTGTTTATTGCTGATATTACGTTTCTTATTGTTGAATCATAATAACGAGTAGTTTTTTCCGAGCATCCTTCAACGCGTTTTGCGGCAAGAAACAGCTGAACAATATCAATGTTTTTGCTATTGCTTGATGTTTCTTCAGCTTCGATGCAACTATCCAACACATTCACTAAATGTTCCATTTGAACATCCGTCAACAGAGGTTCCATTTCTTTTTTTATCTTAGCAATGATATTTTTGTTCATAAGTATCTCCTTTGATACCAACGTCTACCACCGCTAAATTGATTATTTTGTTAAATTACTGATTGAAATCCTGCTGAATGAGAGATTTCATTAATTTTGATATATTTTCAATTGCCTGCTTGAGTTCAAATTTTGATTTATCGCTCTGATTGAAAAGAGATTCAAATTGGTCTTGTAGACTCAGTGGAGGTACGGAAATTGATATTTTTTCTACTGCACCACGGGACAATTCTTTGAACGTGGTGCCAGTTCCTAACCCCTCAAAATAATCTCTTTTCATTTTCAATAAATAATACAAGTAAACAGGTCTCAATTCTGATCCACATATAAAGTTTTTAAATCCCTGATTACAATACATTTCACATCCCGCTATAGCGGTTTTGCCAATGGGGGCTCGCGTAGAAAAGAGTACTGTTCCTGCAGGAAAAGGCTTTAAGCCGGCACTTTTTACACCAAGTTCAGTGATATGTTTGACCGTGTCAAAAATGTAAAACGCATCATCAGTAATTTCTGCAGGACTGATCCACTTGATATCGCCACCCCAATATTCATCTTTGTTGGTTCGCGGGGTGCTTCCAAGGACTATTGTTGTTACTTCTGAGAGTTTAGCAAATTTCCATTCCTTGTCGTTCAATATTGGATCTCCAAACATCTCGATAAATTGCGATTTCACCAGTTCGTCTGTAGCTTCTATTAGTTTAATATAGGCTTTTCGTGTTCTTTCTGCAGCCCAAATCATATCGGCAATAGCTTTTTGACGCTCAATACTTGGAAGTTCAAATTCATAATTGCGCATTTCCTTCCAATTCATCAGATAGTTTACCGAGCCGCTTTTGTTAGCTTCAAAAAAAGCCCAAAAGAGATCATTTTGAATAATAAGAGGTAGAAATTCCGGCAATAACACTTCAGGGTCTTTTGTCCGCAGTACATAACTCGCGTCAGAACAAATACCATCATATGTAACCATACCAGCTTTCTTTAAGTGCGGGTTTCTGGCCATAAAAAGAGTATCGCCTTTTTTGAATGGGAAATGAAACTTAAAGCCTAATGTCGATCCTTTCTCACTTTTAAGAAGTCCTTTGTTATAAATAGCAATACTTGCGTAATCATAGTGTTCTCCGCCGACATAGTATTCTAAATCTGTATTAAACCTATCAACATTTCCTGTGATACGAGCAATAACATCATCAAGTTTTACTTTCATATCACACCTCCTTAATCAAATCAGACAAACGCTTATACTCTTCATGCATTCTGCTTTTTGCGCTGGCCCATTCCTCTGCAGCTTCTTCAGGAGATATCACAGCATTGCCGGTAGTGTCAGTTTTAGTGGCATACAACGATACGCTAAGAGATGCGTTGTTTTTCAATATCTCTTCGGTGGATACAACTTTACAAAATCCTTCCTTAGTCTCAAATGATTCATATGCTTCTGCAATTTCTGCGATGTGTTCATCGGAAAGCGTAACTTCTGTTCCTTTCTTATTTACACGATCAACTGCATTTATAAACAATACTTTGTTTTTACGAACTAAATTCTTGTTGGTTCTGCAAATTATAATGCACGCTTCCATAGGAGAGTTATAAAATAAATTTCTGCCTATAGAGATTACACAATCCACCAAATCAAGTTCTACCATTCTTCTGCGCATGCTTTGTTCTTCATATCTATTGAGAATCCCGTGAGGTAATAATATGGCACATCGTCCATTTTGTGGATTCATGCTTTTAAGAATATGTTGAATAAATGCAAAATCTGCTCTAATTTGATTTGGTACACCCAAAAAATTACGTCCATATTTGTCGGAAGAAAAAGCATCTCTATCCCACTGGCTTATAGAATATGGAGGATTTGCTAAAACAAGATTAAAGGTTTGTAATTCTCCAGAATTTATAAACGCAGGTGATTTCAGTGTATCATCATTAACGATTCTGAAATCCTGTACACCATGAAGAAATAAATTCATTCTACCGATGGCTGATGTAAGTTGATTGATTTCCTGTCCGAAAACCTTAACGTTACGCCATTCTTTACCTTGTTTCTTAAGATAGGCAATACAAGAAATGAGCATGCCGGCACTACCGCAAGTAGGGTCGTATATTGATTCACCGGGTTGAGGCTTTAATATTTCCGTCATAAGATGAACGACAGTACGGTTGGTATAGAATTCCTGTGCTGTGTGACCGCTGTCATCCGCAAATTTTTTGATAAGATATTCATACCCTTGACCAAGTTCATCTTCCGGACAGTTTTCAATAGAAAGTGTTTTACTGCTGAAATGTTCAATTAAGTCCTTAAGCAGCGCATCCGGCAAACGATTTTTGTTTGTCCATGCACCGTCGCCAAAAACACCGTGAAGCTGGTCGATGTTAGCCTTTTCAATAGCATGAAAAGCATTAACAATCGCAAGGCCAACATTCTCAGAAACTTGACGAACATCACTCCAGTGATGACCTTCAGGAACTACAAATGTGTGAATTTCATCATCACTGAAATCTGTGTAGGAATCACCATATTCAGCAATTGCTAAGCGAGTTTCTTCATCATATACATCGCAAATTCGTTTAAAAAAAAGCAACGGAAATATGTACTGCTTATATGCGCCTGCATCAATATTTGTTCTGAGCAAAACGGCAGAGTTCCAAAGGTAGGACTTTAATTCATCAAGTGTTATTCTGTTACTCATTGATATAGCCCTCCTTTTTTAATAATTCAATAAGTTTTGCCTCTGCTGCTGCAACTTCTGCAACTGCTTCAAAATACTGCTGTCTTACCACAGCGGGGTCAACGGTTTCTTGCTGTGTTTTTTCAATGTATGTGTTAACTGAAAGAGTATAATCTTTAGTTGCAATATCTTCAATTGTAACAACTTTAGCCAAGTCAATTACATCTTCATAATCTGCATAGAGTTTATAAGCACGCTCAACGTCGTCATCTGTCATGATGTTTTGTGCTCGTTGTGGTGTGTAAATTGTTGAACCATCAATCAAAATAACTTTACCTTTACGGTCAGCAGGTTTATTGTTGTTCAAGAATAATGCACACGCTGAAACTCCTGCACCATAGAATAAGCCACCGACAAAGGTTATTACAGCTTCAAGCTTATCAGATTCAATAAGCTTTTGACGGATTTCGCCCTCTTTTCCGCCATGGAACAGAACGCCCTGAGGAAGTATAACTGTACAACGACCTGTTTTGGGATCCATTGATTTTACAAGATGTTGCAACCAAGCAAAGTCAGCATTGGAATCAGAAGGACATCCCCAGATATTTCTACCATAAATATCAGTTAAGAACTGATCTGCACCCCATTTTGAAAGCCCAAAGGGTGGGTTTGCAATACAGCAATCAAAAGTTCTTAATTCACCTCTGTGCATATAATTAGGTGAACGAAGAGTATCTCCCTGCGTTACTTTGAAATCCATTGCGCCGTGCAAGTAAAGATTCATTCGTGCAATAGCAGATGTTGCAAGATTTTTTTCTTGTCCATAGATACGACCATATGTAGCTTTTGTGTCATTCATTTGACGAATGGCTTCAATAAGCATACCACCAGTACCACAGGCAGGGTCATAAACAGTGTCACCGGGTTTTGGTGCAAGAATTTTTACAAGTAATTTAACAATTGAACGAGGAGTGTAAAATTCACCTGCATTTTTCTTTGATAAGTCTGCAAACTTCTTAAGGAGATATTCATAAGCATCACCCATAACATCAGCAGAGTAATTATTGTTGCCGACTTTGAGCTTTGACATATGCTCAACTAAATCTCTGAGTCTTTCGTCTGAGAGTTTTGTTTTATCTGTCCAGTTTGCATCATCAAAGCTTGAGAAAAGACCTTGCAGAGTATCAGGGTTTGCTCTTTCGATGCTCATCATTGAGTTTACAATTGCAGCACCTATATTTTCATTCGTGTTCCGAATGTCATTCCAATGACAACCATCAGGAATTACAAACTTATGAATCTCATCTTCATCGAAGTCGGCAACGTCATCACCGTATTCCTCAATTGCAAGTTGAGATTCTTCATCATAGGTATCTGAAATTCGCTTCAAAAACAGAATGGGTATAGCATATGTCTTAAACTCATCTTGATTAATAGGTCCACGAAGTATATTGCAACACTCATACAAGTGGTTGTATAACATATTACTAGTTGTTTTTTTCCATTCGACGCTATCTTTATCTGCTTCATCAGCATTATTTACAGCATCGAGTATTGCTTGCTCTCGTGAAGAAGTGGTAGATTTTTCAGGATTAAACTTAACAGTTCTTGTCCCTGTTTTTGTTTTTTTATTTGTAGTCATACCATATTTACTCTCAAACTCATTTAAAATATTGAGCTGTGTTTCATCAAGAAATGTTAACGCGTGTTTTCTAATATCAGCAGGAATTCCATAGTAAGCTTCTGCGATACCGCCAGTTATAGCTGCAATTGTATCACTGTCACCACCAATAGAAATTGCGTTTCTTATAGCATCTTCAAAACTTGTAGATTCGAAAAATGCTTCAAGAGCTTGGGGCACAGAACCCTGACATGAAACATCAAAAGTATATTCGTAGCGAATGTCATCAAGCTTAAAGTCAATTTTATAATAATGCTTATTTATGTAATCCTGAATTTCAAGTAAGCTGCTACCACTCTTAGCCATATAAATCGCAACAGCAGTAGCCTCAGCTCCTTTTATTCCTTCAGGATGGTTGTGGGTAACTTCTGTTACAAGTTTTGATAGTATCTTTGCTTCATCAAAAGATGTCGCAGCAAAACCGCACGCACTTACACGCATTGCAGCTCCATTACCCCAACTGTTATATGGCTTAGGATTATTTTCTGTAAGCCAAAAAGCGAAACTTCCACCATACCCTGCATCCGGATATTTATTACCTAATTCCTGCATGTAATTAATAGCATTTTGACCAAGTTCATCATTGCTTTTTGACATAAGAATTGCCTTTGCAATAGCAAGTGACATAATACTGTCATCGGTTGGACGACATCTGTATGTTAAAAAGTCAAAGTCCTTTGTTTTATTATTATTCCACTCAAATCTGGAACCGACTATATCGCCAATAATCGCACCTAACATAATAATCTATTCCTTTCTAAAAGTTGATTGAAGCCTTATTTGCTAGGCACTATTTCTACTATATCATCCATTGTACACTCAAGAGCTGTACATATTTTCACAAGAACATCACTTGATACAACGGCACCATCTTTGCCCATTTTTGTAATGGTGGCAATGCTGATGCCTGCTTTTTCAGCGAGTTCTTTTTTCTTCATATCACGGTCAATTAGTAGTTTAAATAACTTCTTATAACTTGCAGCCATGTTACACCTCGTTTAAAATAGTTAGTATGACTTTACTATAATAAATTAGTATAGCACAAAAAACGATTTTGCTCAATATATTTCAGCAAAAATATGGAGATTTCAGCATTTTTCTTGTTCTCTTATATATAGATGACTAAAACAATGAAATGTAACGCTTAAAAATCAAATTTTGTCAAAAAGTACAATAAATAGCTAAAATCCTTGTAAATAATTACAAGGATTTCAGGTCAAAAACTTCCCGATAAACCACAACACCCAACCAATAACGGCTAAAACAATCAGCGTTGTACTACATCCTGTTCCACCACTTGAATTATTGTTTTTACCTCCACCTGAACCACCACCGGAAGATGTCATTTTGAATGCGTAAAAATCATTAAGGTCGGGCATAGTTTCAGCTCCTTTTCTTAAAAATCATATCCTGTTTCAAGCAGCTTTTTCTTCATCTTGTTAAGTGCTTTTCTGTAGTTTGAATCTGTTGTTGCGGGGGATGAAACTCTGTGGTCGAAGGCTAATTCTTCAAAGGTTTTAGGCTTGCGTGGTTTGTAGGTGGGATTTCCTTTGTAGTCAGGGTTTTCATAATCGGGAATCTCGGTTGAATAGCAGTCTCGGCAGAAGGCAAGGTGCTCCGATACCAAAGCTCGCTCACGGTAGTTTAGAGCATCTTCAAAGATATCCATTACAAGATTTGCACGCTCAAATTTAACACAAAGAACATCAGGGCGGGAGGTGTCATCAGAAGCAACCTCTTCACGGCTTTCTTCTCCGTCTTCGTCAGCGTACTGTCTGTAAAACTCAACAAACTGTGTATTCTGTAAACCGGAACGGATAATTTCTTCTGCTTTTTCTTTTGCTACACCGATTTCCTCTGCTATTTTCTGCATTGTTGCATCATCAGTTTTCTCTTCATTTTCATAAAACAGGCGCATTGCTTTGCGGAGCCTTAAATCTTCATCAAAGCTTTGCACCGTAAAGCCCCGTCTCATTTTACGGATGTACTCGTGAACCTCACGTTTTGCCGTGTTTTCCTTGAATTTCACAAAAGGTATATCCCGTGAAAGGCCATATTCCTGTAAGGCTTTCCACATACCTATAATGAAGGCTTGCTTCATATCCTGAAAATGACCGGGCATTGCATAGTTCTGTACCCAACCCATAACCTTTGTGTTGAGCGTGTTTTCATAATAATGAAGAAACCACAGAAAGTATTTTTCATCTTTCTCTTTGCAGTAAAGCTCAATGTATTCCTGAAGCTCCATTTTCGGCGGAGCTGGTGTTATTCTGTACATCACAAGATCCTGTTGCCATTCTCTCACGGGTGACGCCTCCTTACTTCATTGATTTTGCCGTATCCTCATACAGTTTCTTCTTTTCCATATCCTTAGGGTATTGGGTAAGCTCATATTCTGTTTCTTCCACCGCACGGTACATTCTGTCTTCGGCCAGCCTTGTTGCCAGCTCTGCAAACTCAGGAGTGATTTTGCCTCTGCTTTTATCTACCCTGATTGAGCCGCAACGGTTTCTGTAAATTCTCAGGGCGGGGTCGTGTTCGCATCTTTCTTTTAAGTTTATATATACCGCATATCTTCTGCAGGTAACCCGCTTACCCTTGTACTTAAAAGGTGCATAGCCGTTACAGTATTTCTGCCGTCTTGCAGTCAGCATAAGAAAATGCTTTTTGCAGATTTCACATTGCCTAGGATAATGACCGTGCTGTATTCCCTCAAATAAATCCGTTACAATAAAACTGTAGAAGCTGTTGAAATACAGCCTTCGGGCGACAAGGCTATCCGATGTATATTCCGTGTTGACGGGAATAACCTTTTCACCGAAAATGTCGGTGGCAAGCTGTGACAGATTTTCTTTACTGAATTTCTCCAATTCATCAAGTCTTGACACAAACCTTTTGAGCTTATTGAACGCAAGAGTAATATCATCACCGAGGTTATCGTAAAAACCGAGAGTTGTGTTTACCTCGTTCAGCAGTTTTTCTGCCTGAGTGAAAAAGTCCTTATCGTATTCGGGCGGCAGTATTCCGAGGATGATGTATTCCTCTTTGATATTCTGAAGCTTACCCTTGCGATGAAAGTATTCAGTTAATATTTCAGCATTTTCATAGGTGAAAAGCTTTGTAATTCTTTTCTTTTCTTTTTCAATGTCAATCAGATTAAAAGGTTTCAGCTTTGGCAGGGCAGTAAATATATTGTTGATTACGGTTACGGCTTCAACAAAAAGTCGGGGATTTAAATAGCCTTTGGAGAGCGTATCTTCAAGCTCCCAATTCTCGGCTCTGAAAACAGATATTCTTGCGGCAGTATCGTCCTTGTAATACTGATTGAGTAGGTCAACCGTATATTGTCCCGCATCAACTGTTTTTGATGCGACGGTTACTTTACCGACACTGTAATCAGCATAGAAAAAGCCTTTGTCATTCATCCTTTACCACCTCCTGACAAAAATTATATCATAGTCCATAGTCATTATACAAATTTTACTGTCCAATAAAACGGACTTTGCTTTTTGAGAGATATGTTAATATCATTATAATTGCAAGCTACCTCGCAAGGAATAGTCATCCTGCGAGGTAGTTTTTTCGTTTTATGGGGTTTAAAGATAATTATATAAAAATCTTTGTTTCGAATATTGTACTAAAAAATATATATGTGCTGAAACTCCTTGATACATAAGGCTTTGAGCCTTGTTTCGCACATCGTTTTTTACTGTTTCGTGATTCTGTATGATTTTTGATTTTTTCTACATTAAATAATCAGAGGAGGAAAACACAAGGTTATTCGTCTTTCGGCAAGCAGCTTAAAGAGATTAACACAGTAGTTTTCCTAATCACTAAACTATCAATAAAGGAGAACATAAAAATGACACATGCTGAATATGAATACGATAATCAGGAAGACCTTAAATATCTCTGGTATCTTCAGGTTACGGGCAGAGCAACCGAGTATGCAACCGTCAGGAGGATTAACTGCAAGGGATGTGAACGGGTGTATTTCACTCAGGTTCACTGTGTAAAGTTTTGCTATGAGTGCAGATTTGATAATATCGGTACAAAGCATGTAAGACGAAAGAGCAGATTGGCAAAGCGTGAAAACACCGTATGCAAAAATTGCGGGAACACCTTTACACCAAAGAGGGCAGGTGCTGTATACTGCAGTAGTGCATGCAGACAAAAAGCTTACCGAGAGCGTGTTACGGATAGCGTAAGTCGTCAGAACGATGACATACCATAAATGTAACGATAAATTATCAATACTGCGTTACGGATGTGGTACTTGATAAAAAGTATCATGTACCATAACTGTAACGGTATAATGTTACGTAAATAGTACGTGGTATTTTCTCCACTTACTACAACCGTAACGGAAGGTGTTTTGAGAGTGAAGTGTTACGGTTAAATCAACGGATACAAAGCAACCGTTGATTTTTCAATCGGTCTGATTTTTCTTTTTCGATCCGTAATAAAAATTTAGGGAACAAACTGACTGTAAACAAGTGCAATTTGTTCCCTAAATGTTTGATTTTGATTTAAGCAATTCTGATTATTTGTTCGTAAAGCATGACGAAATCACACATTATTTGTTTGTTGTCATGATAATGTCCGAAAAACCATTTTTTGAATTTAACCTTTTCATTAACGATATCAAAATACTCAGTTAACTCATCGGATTTATAACAACCGCCTGAAAACATTGCGACAACTTGTTGGGGAGCACAATGAGTTATTATAAAGTCAACTTCATAATTGTGTTCGGCAAGCGTATTTAATCCGAAGATCATTTCTTCTTCGGTTGGCATTTCTTCTTTCCACCAAGAAATGTTGTTTACACGAAACATCTTATTGGCTTTTGACCAGCGTTTATATTCTTCATTAAATTCTCTTTCTGTTTTAAAGTCAGCAGAGTCAAGAATTCCGTCATTAATATCGTGACTTTTTGCACCGCCAAAAGCAAATATCTTTTTATCGCAAATATCAAAAACATAGCCGCGCATCAGATGATAAATATTATCACGAATTTTGTGTGCTTTACCGCCGTGAAAATCAACAGTTTCAAACTCACTGTTCAAACGTGTATAGTTTTCGTGGTTGCCATCAACAAAAAGTGTTGTGAACGGTTTGTCATTCAACCATTTCAGCCAATATTTTTCTTCGTTGTTATCATTCCACAATCCGAAATCACCACAAATAATTACAAAATCATCACGCGACATTTCCTTTTGTTCAGGAAATATATTTGTGGAGAATTTAGTCCAATCGCCATGTGTGTCGCCCGTACAGTAAATCATAAATATATCTCCATTCGTTTTTTTGATTATATCACATATTTCTAACGCTTTTCAATTGTGTGGAAATATTTAATAACTGCCACCACAAATGAAGATTCCGATATATGAAGACTGCGTTGGATTTTTGGTGAAGGGGCGTTGTGACCCTTTACCACTTTTATGTTCATAAATTTCAAGTGACCAATGTGGTCACTTGAAATATTATCTGTTTTGGAGTTCCTAATAAAAATTCAGGAAACAAACTGACTGTAAATAAGTACAATTTGTTCCCTAAAATATTTGATCTACAAATTGGAAATTATATGTTTAATTCCTTAACAATCTCTAATGCCCTAGATGATGCCAGAGCATCTGTTCCCATTTCTAAAAGTGCAGTTTTATCTACCCACTTATAGTCAACTGTTTCTCCATCTTGTAAAATAACGGCATCTTTATCCCAATCAGTAATACATAAATATTCCACATAAAGAGAATGGTGTCCATCATGTATAATTCTTTTAAGCTCTTGCAAATTGCAAGATACGATGCCTGTTTCTTCTCGCAATTCTCTGACGGCACACTCCATTGGTGTTTCACCCTTCAATGCAGAACCGCCTGCCGTTAATTCCCACATTCCGCCTAAATGTTTTTCAAAATCTCTTTGCATAAGCAGATAAGTTCCGTCATTATGCTTAACAATTATTTCACACACTAAATGATACATACCATCAGGAACGGCTTTTCCCCTTACTAATGTAGCAGTCTCTATTCTATTAAACTGCCTATCATATGCATCCCACATCTCGACCATAAAGCACCTCTCCAAATTGGATTTTATCGACGTATTAAAACACCTTTCATAAACTGTGTTTCATTATGTGTTTCGTATACTATTTCCTTTTCTTCTTCCGTGCATCCAATCAATATTTTAATTTCTGAATCTTTCTTCATTAAATCAACAATGCACATTATTGCATCAACCTTTTTCTCGTCGCTTCCAACCCACACATCTATTCCTGCACCATCCATAGAGTTTGTATCTTTCAAATATCCATAATCAACTCGATAAATGAAATCAGGATACTTGGGGTGTGAAGTCCCTTTTGGTCTATCAATTATTATTTCTGAATTATTCACCAATTCATCTAATGCGTTCCAAAATTCAATATTATGTTGCATCTTATCAATCCTCTACAAATTTCTATTTCCAGAACTAATTATACCATAACTAAACCACAACTTTCAACACAACCTGATTATATAATAACTGCCCCCACCAATGCAGAATTCCGATATATGAATACTGCGTCACATTTTTTAACTTAAACATTTTTACATAGCACTCGTCAGATTATGACGGGTGTATTTTTATATCCAAAATTTATAAGAAAGGAGGCAAGCCTCATGCAAAAATTAAAACTTAACCCGCAGTTATTTGAGAAAGTATCAACACTTATTAAAACGCAGTGCTGTAACTGTTATGAAGAAAACTGTCTGTTACTTGATGACGGTGATACTCACATCTGTCCTCAGCTCATTACACCAAGTCGCATTGTCTGTAGATATTTTCTCGAGTCCGTACTGCCGGGTGACAAAGCATTGATGAAACGAATAACCGAGCTTTAAGACTAACTGTTTTTCAGTTGGCCTTTTTTTATCGGAACTTGCATTCAGCCGATAGAAATTTTTCTATGAACAAATCATCGTTCATAGAAAATCTATCCGATAAATGTACAAAAAACACGGAAGGTATTCCGATGAAAAATGCTCAAAAAACACACCTTAAAATTTTTGAAAGGAGGGAAGCAAAATGTCAAAGGCTAAAGAAACTCATTTGTGGTTTGAAAACGGCGACGATGAAATTCAGGTTGAAAGCTACACCAAGAAGCTTAACGAAGCAATTCTTGAGCTGAACAAAAATGTTCCGGGTGCAGTATATATCATTGATGATGAAGAACCCGGTTTTCTTCGTGCGGCGGTGAAGCTTAAAAGTATCACCTTTATGATACTGCCACCGCAATCCGAGGAAACCAAGAAAGCTCAATCCGAAAACGGAAAGCGGAACAGTAAGAATCTTAAAAATCAGAAACGCACCTGATAAGAAGCAAATCTTATTTCCGGTCGGTAATCAAACGAGGACAAACCAACGCTTGCGTTGTGATTAATGTTACTTTGTCCGAAGTTTAGCAAGCATTGGATTTGTATCCTCAATTCCGTAAAAACATCCGTTTTTACAACACAGAAAAAATATTATTTATAAGAAAGGAGAATTCCTATGAGTAAAAGAACAAGAGATATAGACTTTCATGTGTATCTCAATGAAGAAGAAAATAAAATTTTTGAAAACCTCTGTAAGAGATTAAGAGTAAACAGAAGCGTGCTTATCCGTGCACTGATTCTCGGTAAAAGGTTGGTTGAGGCTCCGCCTGTTGATTATAAGCAGTTTATTATTGAGCTTCGCAGAGTCGGTACTAACCTTAATCAGCTTACAGCTAAAGCAAATTCAATCGGATATATTGATGCTGATGAATGCAAAAATGTTCTGAATGAAGTCAGAAAGCTTGAAAGTGACATCGCAAAATATTTCAAGTCAGGTAAGGAAGCGAATCGGGAATGGCTGTAACAAGAATTTGGGCGGTAAGAAATAATCTTTCACAGGTTGTTGACTACGCATCAAACAAAAATAAAACAGACCTTTCGAAATATTCAGACCTGATTGATGCGCTTCACTATGCAGCCGATGATGATAAAACAAATCTCGAAAACGAGCAGAAGTTACTCGTTGAAGGCATCAACTGTGACCCCGATATTGCTGCGCGACAGATGATTGATACAAAAGAAATGTATGGAAAGACGGGAGGCATTGTTGCTTATCACGCATATATTTCTTTCAAGCCCGGTGAAGTTTCACCCGAAGAAGCACAGCAGGTTGCAATGGAGGTTGCAAATAAAATGTGGGGTAAGGATTATGAAATGATTGTTGCAACTCACTTAAATGCAAACTGTGTTCACTGTCATATAGTCATTAATTCTGTTTCAATGACTGACGGAAGAAAGATGAATGAAAACAAAGCTATGTATCAGCTTTTCAGAAAAACAAGTGATGCAGTCTGTCTTGAACACGGCTTGTCTGTAATTGAAAAGCCGAAAGGCAGACGCATTCCCTATAACATTTATAAAGCAATGCAGAAAGGCTTTAAAACAAAATACGATTATATGCGTGACGATATTGATTATGCAGTTGAGAGAAGTGCAAACGAAAAACAGTTCTTCAGAATTATGACACAGAAAGGTTATTGGTTTGACAATGGAAAGATAGCTTATCGCAATGATGAGCACGCTGTTAATCTTTCAACCCTCGGTGAAATTTACACCTATGAAAAAATCAGAGAACGGATTTACTCTCAGGATAAATTTACTGCAAACAACAATTTCAGAAATTATTTATATGCTAATGACTTTCTGCAAAGACAAATCTTTGTTTTCAATTACAAGGGGTACGAGTTCAAAGAGTCAAGAGAGTGTTACAGACATCCTGAGTATTTCAACCGAATGGTTTCTGATTTTACAAAACTGATTGTGGGTGGTGCCGTAATTGGTGCTCCTGTTATTTCACTTTTGTTTCTTGCTTTACTTTTTGCAGGAGCAATAGCCGAGAAGAATAACTGCAACCCGCACCCGTTCACACCCAAGATGAAATATTCGTCTCCGAGGATTGAGTTTATGCAGGACCAGATTGACCTTGCAATAAATGAAAAGCTTTATGATTTTGCAGAGGTTGATAAGTTTATTTCAAAGACAGAGCTTCGTATTGAGGAGCTGAAAAGTCAGCGCAATAAAATCTACAATCAGATAAGAAGATGTAATGACCCGACGGCAAAGGAAGACCTTATTGCCCGTCGGGATTTTTTAACGGCTGAAATCGGTAAGCTTCGGGAAAAATTAAAGCTCGCTAAAAGAATTATAAAAGACAGTCCTGCACTTGAGGAGAAGCTTGAAACGGAAAAACAACTTATCCGTGAATGGTATTTCCCCGAAAGACAGAGGAACAAAGAAAAAGATTATGACGGGAGGTGATATGTATGCATCCGGAAGAATTATGTAGGATGATTCAATGCAATGAAGATAATGCCACAGAAGATACAGTGTACGAGCGTGAAATGACATCAGACGAGTATCTTGATAAGTATTTCGGTACTAAACAGTTTTCTGTGAAAAAGTATTTAAGACTTGCAGAAGAAGAACGCAGGCAGAGAAAAGAAAGTAAAAGATTATATTATTATGGAGGAAAATAAATGAATAATAATTTGAAATCACCGGTAAACATTCCGGTAGAAAAAATCCGTCCCTTTGAGGGACATCCTTATAAGGTTTTAGACAATGAAGAGATGAACACTCTGATTGATAGCATTCAGCAGAAAGGTGTCATCTCACCGATTGTTGTAAGACCACTCGAAAACACAGACGATGAGTATGAGATTATCTCAGGGCATCGCAGACTCAGAGCATCAGTAAAAGCAGGGCTAGAAACAGTACCTGCTTTAATTTATGTCGTAAGCCGTGATGAAGCGGCAGTTATGCTCGTTGACAGTAATCTTCACAGAGAGCATATCTTGCCGTCCGAAAAGGCGTTTGCTTACAAGCTGAAGCTTGAAGCACTTAATCATCAGGGACAAACTTCTCGCCAACTTGGCGAGAAGTGGAGCGTTACACAAATAAGTGAAGCGGCAAATGAGAGTGAACGACAGATTCATCGTTATATCCGTCTGACTTATCTCATTCCCGAACTGCTTGAAATGATGGACGAAGATAAAATTGCTTTATCAGTGGGTGTTGAGCTTTCGTTCCTTGATGAGCAGATGCAGTATGACTTGCTTCGTGTAATTGAGGAGCTGGACTGCACACCGTCGTATTCTCAAGCGTGGCACATGCACAAGGATTTCAATGAAGGCACACTCACTATCGAAAGTATCGAAAACACACTTGCTTCAGAAAAACCGAATCAGAAGCCTATGTGCAAAGTCCCCATTGAAAAGCTACAGAAAATTGCACCTAAGGTTAAGGATAAAGACTTTGAAGATTTTGTGCTGAAGGCTTGCGAGCATTACTACAAATATCTTCAGCGACAGCGAAGCCGTGACCGAGACGCACGGTAATCCACACATTTGTATAGGAGGAATTATATGAGTAAAATTGATATAAATGATTTAAGTAAAAATCCTGACTACTGCTTTGCGGCTTTGAAGCTGATTGAGCAGTTGTTCAGGGACGGGAAGATTCCCGAGTATATGTTCCGCAATATTTTAAGTGAATATGCGGACATTGTTGATGAAACCGAATTTGTAAAAGGAAATCACAATCAGATAAAGGGGGAATGTGCATGATAAATTCTGATTTCGGAAAGCGCAGAGTTGTAATCTATGCCCGAGTTTCTACGGAGCACGAGGCACAGATTTCGGCTCTTGAAAATCAGCTGGATTGGTATGAGCCAATCCTTGCGGCAAGACCTGAATGGGAACTCGTCGGCAGATATATTGACGAGGGTATCACGGGTACCTCTGCCGAGAAAAGACCACAGTTTATGAAAATGATTCGTGATGCCAAGCAGAAAAAGTTTGATATGATAATAACCCGTGAGGTATCAAGATTTGCGAGAAATACCGTTGACACTTTGCAGTACACAAGAGATCTGAAGGCAAAGGGCGTTGAGGTGTTCTTCATAAATGACAACATCAAAACCTTTGACGGTGACGGAGAGCTTCGTCTTACCATTATGGCGACTCTTGCACAGGATGAAAGCCGTAAAACCTCGGTGCGAGTGAAAAGCGGTCAGCAGACCTCGATGAACAACGGCACATTCTACGGCAACGGAAACATTTTAGGCTACAGAAGACATCAGGAGCTTCTGCCCGACAATAAGAAAAAGGTGGATTTCATTATCGACCCGGAGCAGGCGGAAACGGTCAGGCTCATATATGATATGTATCTTGCGGGCAACGGACTTACCAAGATAAAGGAAGAGCTTGAACGCCAAGGCAGAAAAACCGCAATGGGTAAAACGAGGTGGTACGAAACCGTAATAGGCCATGTGCTGAAAAACACATTCTACTGCGGTATCATAACCTATCACAAGGAATACACTCCCGACTATCTTACACAGAAAAAGATAAAGAATTACGGTGAGATTGACCTGATACAGGTAAAGGGTAGACACGAGCCGATTATTACTGAAGAACAATTTGAAAGGGTGCAATTAATTATGGCAAGTAAAACAGCTCAGATGAAAAATCTTAATACAGGCAGAAGAAGTACAACAGGCAAAAGACCGAGAACAACAGTATGGGGAAAGCTCCTCATCTGCGAGTGCGGTCACAGATTCAATACGAAGCTCTGGAGAAAAGAGGGAGATAAATCCATTATCGGTTATCAGTGCTATGACTCGGTGCGTACCGGGTCATACGAGAGCCGAAAGAAAAAGGGCTTGCCTCTTGAGGGTATCTGCCGTGTGCCTATGATTCCCGAGTGGAAGCTGCAGATGATGGCAAACTATATTTTCCGCAATTATCTTTCTGAAAAGGACAAGGTGCTGGCTCTTGCCAACTCAATGCTCGAGGCTCACATTGACGATAAAGAGGATGATGTGGATTATGGGGCTATCATAGAGAAAAAGTGCAAAGAGGTTGAAAGACACAGAACGAAGCTCAGCAATTTCATTGATATGAGGGCAGAGGGTGAAATTGATAAAGAATCTTACACAAAGAAAACTGCCGAGGTTAAAGAAGAGATTGCAAAGCTGACAGCCGAAATCGAAGAGCTTCAGCTGAAGCTTAACAAAGAGCCTGTAATTACAGATTACAGGGACAAGCTGACGGTGCTTCAATATGCTCTCGAGCAGTACACAAATGCGGATGAAAAAGACATCCCCGAAAGTGTGATTGAGGCCTTTGTGGTGAAGATTGTAGTAAGGCAAGACGGC
Organism: Acutalibacteraceae bacterium; assembly: GCA_045532945.1. Lineage (GTDB taxonomy): Bacteria > Bacillota > Clostridia > Oscillospirales > Acutalibacteraceae > DTU089. The sequence continues at coordinate 109,166 of JAZSGZ010000028.1, read as the reverse complement.
TTCGACTGGTATCTTCGCTTTGACGGCGACCCCAATGACCCTCTTCATATGAAAACCGAGGGTAAAAGAAGAAAAAACAGTTCTGTTTCTGTGGTTGGCGGTAAACTGCCAACCAAGCAGAATTGCGACACAGGCAGCTATCAAGGACTAATTCTTAACTGAATTATTCGGAAAGTGAATAACTAAACGAATTCCCTTGGAGAAATCCAAGGGGATTTTTGTGTTTGTTGAAAAGATTTTGTTTCTATGTTATAATAAATTCGAAAAATATAGGAGGGCGCAAGGGTGAAAGAATATATTAAAATTTATCACAAACGAAATATTAAATTGGCGTTTTTTTGCGCCGTTATTGTATTTATTCCTTTGTTTGTTGTTTCCTTGTTTTACGATGTTGTGCCAGAGGATACAATCGTTTCTTTTGTTCCCTTCGTTTTGGCAGCGCTAAGCGTTGCTGTTGCGTCATTGTATACGATAAGATTCAAAAAGATGATAAAAGAACAAGAACAGATTTATGACATACAATTTCAAGATGCAAATGCTGAACATTTGGAGTCTACTCTGTATCTTTCGGACGATTGGCTAATATGGGCAGGAAGTTGTGCTTTTTATAAAAAACATATTAAATCTATAAATTCGGTTCGTCGATACAGTCGGGTAGGTTCATCAAACCAAATTACCATCAAAACTATTGGTAATAAGAAATACACTATTTGGTGTTTAAGTGCTTCTAATATTAAAAAGATTAGAGAATGGAAGAACACATAAAAGATAAATTTCCCACTTTGCTAACTGCTGGACAGGTAGCAATTGCTGAAATGAAATAATTAGGTTCTAATTATTCGGAATAGCAAATAAATAAAAAGAGGTAATACGGATAAAACCGTGTTACCTCTCATTTTTGCACTTACACCTCCGGTGGTGAGTAAGTGCGCTATTAAAATTTAATTTTTATCAAGTGTTATTCTGCCTTACGGCAGAGTGATATTTTTGTCTTTAGACAATAGTGTTATTGAATCCTGCGGATTCATTGTTATTTTATTCGCCGAAAACTGCCGAAGGCAATATCACTTGTCGCAAGACAAATATCACTGCGAAGCAATAAAACTCGCCGAAAGGCGAATAAAACTGCGGAGTGTCCTTACGAACACTCCGCTAAGGATAGCAGTTTTTTATCATCAGCATTTCTCAGCCTTCATCAACGCCTCGTCGATATTATCTGCGAGGATAATATGGTCGAGCAACCCTGCTTTTTCAAGGGTTTTCATAGGCTGTTCATTCACGTGAGAAAGTATCAGGGTTTTGTCCTGCTTTTCACACAGCCTGATAATAGTTTCAAAGCTGTGCAGACCTGTTGCATCAATGGCAGGAACGCTTCTCATTCTGAGGACAAGCACCGGCTTGTCTGCATTTTTGATAACGTCGGCTATTTTTGTTGATGCGCCGAAGAAAATGGGACCTGTAATTTCAAAGACCATTGCATTTTCGGGAACCTTTTTGAATCGGATAGATGCATCGTCGGTATTTTCGTCGATTTCCACCCAGCCGTGTGCATCAGTAACATCACTCATACGCTTCATAAACATTACCGTTGCAAGAATAATACCGACAATAATCGCTACAACAAGGTCAAACACTACTGTAAGAACAAAGGTTACAACAAGAATAAGCGTGTCACTCTTAGGTGATTTTTTGATAATCGACACAAACTCACGCCACTCGCTCATATTGTAAGCAACAACAAAAAGGATTGCAGCAATCGTAGGCATAGGTATGAGTGCCGCATAGGGCATAAGAACAACAAGCACCAAAAGGAGCACAATCGCGTGAACCATACCTGCAACAGGTGTTCTGCCGCCATTTTTAATATTTGCCGCCGTACGTGCAATTGCGCCTGTTGCGGGAATACCACCGAAGAGTGCCGATGCTATGTTACCGGCACCCTGAGCAATAAGCTCGGTATTGGAATTGTGACGACTGCCGGTCATACCGTCGGCAACAACGCAGGAAAGAAGTGACTCAACCGCCGCAAGCACGGCAATTGTAAATGCATCAGGCATAATTGCTTTAACCGTTTCTAAAGAGAAATCAGGGATTGAAGGAGTAGGTAAAGCAGAAGAAATTGTGTAAAGAGAGCCTATGGTGTTTACGTTCATATCGAACACCTTTACAAGCACCGCGGAAATAACTATGGCAAAAATTGAAGGCGGTATCTTCTTGATAAGCTTGGGAAAGATTATAAGCACCGCAAGTGAAACCGCACCGATTATAAATGCCTCCGGGTTAAAGGTGTGAAATTGATGAACAACCTCCTCAACCTTTTCAACAGTTTCAATAGGTGAATTTACAAAGGTAAGACCAAAGAAATCCTTAAGCTGACCAATAATCAAAGTAACCGCAATACCTGTTGTAAATCCGGTTGTTATTGTATATGGTATGAATTTAATAAGACTGCCCAGCTTAAAAACACCCATAAGCACAAGCAAAATACCTGCAATAAGTGTTGCAAGGACAAGACCCGAAAAGCCGTTTTTTGCAACAATACCTGCAACTATAGTAGCAAATGCCGCCGTAGGTCCTGCAATCTGCACACGACTGCCGCCAAGCGCTGAAATAACAAAGCCTGCAATTATTGCAGTATAAAGCCCCTGCTCAGGTGTAACACCCGAAGCAAGTGCCAGTGCTATGGAAAGCGGTAACGCAATAATGGCAACAATAAGACCCGATGTCAGATCCTTGCCAAATTGAGCACCGCTGTAGCCCTTAAGTGAAGTTATTAACTTCGGTTTGAAAATCGGTTGTTTTTTCTTCTCCATAATTTACCCACTCTACCCCTTTTAAAATACTGCTTGATTATATGCCTTAAAGCAACGATTTTCAAGGATATTTGAAAGATAAAAAATAATTCTATGTTTTGTTGAAAACCAACAAATCCGCAGGCAATATTATGTGCAAATTGCAGACACAACAAAGGCACAAAAGCTTTCCACAAAGCTTTTATGCCTCAGCACAATGTTATTCTTTAATTCTTTTATTTATATAAAAGCTATACACCAACGGAACTGCTGTCAAAAATGCAGGAGCTATGTATAATGACACAGTATTTTCAATATTGAATACGGAAAGAGAATTCACCAAAGAATGAGTTACAATACACGGAACAAGTGATTTACTTTTGTGAAAAATAATAACGAACAAATACCCTGTTGCAGTTGCATAACATATCTGAAGTAAGGTGGGAATCAAATCCGCACCGTTGAGCAGATTGATTATGTGTCCCGCCCCAAAAGTAACCGAGCTAACAATTATGGCGATTTTAACATTATTCTTCTCCATCATCTTAAACAAAAAGCCTCTGAAAATAATCTCTTCAATAAAGCCGATATTAAGCATTGTTAAGATATGAAGCAATATTTCATTAGACGGTTTATTTATATTAACCCCATTCCACAAATTAACCGTAACAATGAAGAACAAGGGGATAAAATATAAATATTGCCTCGCATTTTTAACCGTTGTCAGCCCATAATATGATGTTCTTTTCAACACCAGCACTATAACAATCAGACATATCGACAATACCGTATTGGCAATAAAACCAACAAGGCTTGTATCCCCGAAGTGCTGAACACAAGCAGAATTAAGTACGATATATATGATAATCAGTAATATGCAAAACAAGGTTTCGTGCTTTTCAAATACTTTAGTCATAAAAATCTCCCGATTGATTTCAGATTATTTATAATCCTCAACAAAATATGCATTTGTATTCGCCTTTTTCCCTGAGGGACCGATTACTTCAATACGGAAATATACATCCTCATCCTCCAGCTGAAAATCCGCCTGAGTTACATATTCGCCCACGGGAGCGTGTAAAGCCTTGGAACGTCTGCCTGCAGTAGACAGCGCTATACGCTGAGCCTGCGAGCATTCAACGTGAACCTTGCCATCCTCTAACGTCAGTTCAAAAATCCTCGGTTCGCGAGTGCAATAGAACGAACCGCTCTGCATAGCAGAAATTACTGATTCATAGCTGAGTGTGTCACAGAGGAAAACTGTTTTTCCCCCGAAGCTGTCACAACGCACATCACCGAATGGAAATTCATTATGATTATCGTCTGCCATAGTACAGAACAGTCGCTTTCCGTTGCGGAGCATTTCATCATAAACCTGCTCCTGCCCATCATCTCCTCCCTCAATAAAAACAGAGTTGTTATATATTTCAAGAATACTGCAGCCCTCTAAATCACGATAGTCATCTAAGCACTGCATTGACCAGTAGGGGTGATTATATGCAACTATAAAGCCTATTTCTTTAAGCTTACGTATATATTCGTTTACAGCATTCATATCTCTGTAGTCAGGTGTGGCAGGGAGCGTAACCTCTTTATCTCCGTTTATATTAAACGCATTGAGGTGATAGCATCTTCTGAACTGACTGCTGCTCACGATATTATCGCTGATATCCGCCTCAAAGGAATTAATTGCAACAAAATCCTCTGTGCAGAAATCGCTATGATCAAAATAATTATCATGGTCAGAAAATGCCACTATGCTGTATCCCTGTTCTTTATATGCATCGCGGATTTCCTCAGGCGTTTTTCTGCCGTCCGAAAGTGTAGTATGACAATGCAGATTTGCAATATATTGGTTTTTCTCTTTAGAAATCAGTATGTGCTTCATCAACGCTTACTCCTTTATTAACCACTTCATTTTTATTCATATTTTATCATATCAACCACATATAATCAATGTCAAAACAATCTTTGGTGCTTTAAAAAAACAGAGGCTGTAAATACAGCCCCTGCTACTTATTTTTATATACTGACAGAATCAAGATATTTGTAAATATATTCCCACAGAAGCTGTTCTGCAAGAGCCATATTATCTGCATCAAGCTCTAATCCGTGACCCGAGTTAGGGTAAGAATTAAGAACGTGCTCTACTCCGTATTCGGTAAGCTTTGCATCTAAATCAACTGCATTTCTATATGGAACAATATTATCTTTCATACCGTGATTTATAACGGTGGGAACAGTCTTTTCGTTGACGTAATAAACAGGTGAAACTACCTTCAATGCTTCTTTTGCATCTGCACGGTTCGCGTAGTTATGAGGATAACCGCTTGCATAACCAAGCACAGTAGCTACATATTCTTCATCACCAAGACCATTATTTAATTGGAGATCTTCGTTGTAGTAATAGTATTCATCTGTTAAGTCTGCAGGTCCGCAATAGCTTACAACGGCTTTGGGGGCAATCGGTGAGGTTTCTGCACGTGAGTAAGCATACTGAAGTGCTAAATGACCGCCTGCAGAACCGCCTGTAGAAAGGAAGCCCGATATTTCGACTCCGAGAGAATCTCCGATTTCCTTAACACGAGCCATAGCAAGATCAATATCATCCATTATATCGGTAAGATTTACATTTTCATCAATATATCTGTACCTTACCGCAACACCTGCGTATCCCTCTGTGGCAAGCTGCTCAAGTCGGGCTTCAAATTCATTTTCATCACCATACATCCAGGCGCCACCATGAAGCAGAAGAACTATACCGACAACTTGTTTATCCTTGGGGATATATAAATCGAAATAATGTCTTTCGTTATCTCCGTATTTTGTATCTAAATAAACATAATTATCTACGGCAGAAACACCATAGGCCTCCTCCAGGTCATGACCATCCGTCATGCCATCACCATTCAAATCACAAGCCATAATTGATGATTTGCCTACAACCATTTTATTGGTTACGGTTTGTTTTATGTTTGTTTCGTCTTCGTGTGTAAGTACACCGTTTCCGTCAAAGTCACCGGCAGCATACACATCTATGTGCTGATAGCCGTAATATAATCTGAGTGCCTGAGTTGCATCCAGGGCATCGACCACCCCGTCGCCATCAAGGTCTGCTCTGGCAAAAACCACGCTGTCCTCCATAGTATCCGCTGTGTTTTGGCCACTTACAATTATATTGATAAAGATTTGATAATCTGAAGCTCCGATAGACCTGTCTGAATCCAAATCGCACAAGCTACCTACAGAATAACCGATACCGGAATCATACTTTGCAACTACATGCATAGGTTTACCTGATACTACGGGAAGCGAGCCCGGCAAATTGCTTTTCTGACCCCATATACGATAACCGCTTGCAGATTGAAGTAAGTACGCAACCTCACCGTTAGTGAACTGATCTATAGTTTTTGAGATAGTACTGCCTGAATCATCTGATGAAGAACCCCATCTTGACGCACCTATTCCGCTTTGTGCTGTGTCGTTTGCCGTGGCAGAGCCATTAAGATAATAACAGTTGTAAACTGTTCCGCTGTTGTTACCGCATACAGCACCCACATAATACGAGGAGCTCAGGAAACCACTACCCTCTCCGATGGTACTGCCAACAGTATAACAGCTGTTTACTGTACCGGAGTTACTACCTACAATACCGCCCAGATATGATGAACCCACTACGTTAGCGCTACTACTTGAATTCTGAATTGTACCTTCATTAAGACCAACAAGTCCTGCGACATAGTTACCGCCAGCAAAATATGATAAACTGATATTTGTATTTCTGACTACACCGCTACTGCCAAGGTAACCGATAAACGATGTGTAATTGTCGCCTGAAGTATTATAAAAATTCTTAAGAGTGTAACCTCGACCATCGAATACACCATTGAAAGCAATACTGTTACTGCTTAATGTGGCTTTTTTACCAATGGGAGTCCATTGACGGAAATTTTCAGATTTAAGATTACCTTCAGAATCATAAATATCCACATTGTCGCTTATATCAGCCACAAGTCTGCAATTGATAGCATTATTACCATTATTAACCTGAGACATAAACCAGTAAAGATTACCTGCGTTTTCTATTTCATAAAATCCGCTGTCATCCTTGAACGGAACATCATAATGGCTGTTGTCTGTAAGGCAGAAGCCGTTTGATAATGTACCTCCGCATGTTTTGCAGGTGTTAACCTTTGCAACAAGACTGGGACGATTTGCCCAGGTATAATCAGGACCTATTTCACGTGCAAGCCAGGATCTAACAACCTTAACGAAATAGAAATCCGGACTTTTTTGATAGCCATAGGTACCTGTTGCCTGGTCATAACCGAAAACAGTTATAAGCTTCGCATTACCGCAAAGGCTTTCTTCAAAATATGCTGTGCAGGTTGCAACATCATCATAATGGGCGTAGCCCTCTGCATTAACATATTCATTTCTGCCGTTTACACCAAGCTCTTTTTCCAACTGTGCCAGATTATACTGACAGGTTTTTGGGCTCATTGTCCAACCGGGAGTACAATAATCATTAATACACACATCTGTCGGGGGATACTCTGTTGAGCAACCACCGAAGTAAGATGAAACTGACACTATGTGTGAGAATATTTTGCTTTTTTCTATACCTGCATCATAAAACATCTTGCAAGTAAACTCGATATAATCTGCAATAACCTCATAAAGAAGTTCTCTTATAACCTCTGTTTCACTGAGCATACGGCTTACTGCTTCATCAAAAATAGATTCTGCATCATAGCCTAAATTATATAGCGCATGCATACCGTATTGCGCTTTTTCAAATTCTTCGAGAGAAGCATAGGTTTTATCGGTATAATCGGGTATCTGTGTTTCCCAACCGGTATTGATACCTGCAAGGAGATATGATTTACCTTCTTTTTTAAGTCTTTCATAATTTTCAACCAAAGGCTCTATGAAGCCTTCTGTTACCTGCTTTTCATACCAGGCAAGGTATTTCGGGGAGTTAAAGCAAGGGAATCCGCCTGCGGTAGCAAAGGGAGTACCGCTCCAGTTACAATGCCATCTGGGGAGCATACCGTATTTCTGACCGCCCCATTCCTCACCCTCTTCGGGGAAAGCAATCCATTCGCACATTTCGGGGTCGTTATAAAATTTATTACCTGCTTCATCTATAGTTGCACCGTCTCCGAAATTGGTAGCATAGTTTGTGCAGTCGTCCATTTGGAAAAATACAGGCACATTATATTTTTCTGCAAGTGCAAAAACAGTATTAACCTCTTCATTCATCTGCTCAATAGACTGAGTAATGCACATAGGTCCTACAACGCCAAATGCATACATTCTGTCGGAAGAGGAATCTATTTCGCCATGAAGATCAACCATTTCCGAAACATAATCCTCAAGGTCATTGTAATGTATATTTGTAACCATAAAAACAACATACTGAACCCCGTCATCGGAGGTAGCTGTTATTGTACCGTCTGACGCCACAGAAATACCGCTTTCGACATCATCTGCCGCAGAAACCGGTATAAGCATACAGGAGGCTGCTAAAAATACTGCAAGAAATAAACTTAAAATCCTCATAAACATCCTCTTTTTTCATAAAGAATAGATTTTTGCACATTGTTCATTATAACATTTTCTTTTCTGCTTTGCAATAAAAATAACCCTGCAGGCAAAATACTTGTTGTGTTGCTTATGTTGAAAGTTGTGTTAATAATGTGATATAATTCATTTTAACAAACATTGATTTTATGAGGTGTGAATATGAACAGGCCATACATCATTTGCCATATGGTAACCTCTCTTGACGGAAAGGTTACAGGTGATTTTTTAGGGAATCCCGGATGTGCAGCTGCTTGCGAAACCTATTACGAGATTAACCGTAACTTGAAATCAAACGGATTTATCTGTGGCAGAGTCACAATGGAAGGCAGCTTTACAGGTGGATATTATCCTGACCTTTCAGAATATGAGCCCGTGCGTCACGATATGGATTTAAAGATGGATTTTATTCTTGACGATATGACCGGCTTTTACGCCGTTGCTTTTGACCCGAAAGGAAAGCTTGGTTGGAAGTCGAATAAAATTATCGACCCTGACGGTGACCCGGGATATGACGGTGCACAGATTATTGAGGTACTGACAGAACAGGCAGATGAACGATATTTAGGTTATCTTGAAAGTATGGAAATCCCGTACATATTCGCAGGCGAAACCGAAATCGATGTTGAGCTTGCACTCTTCAAGCTTAAAAATATTATCGGATGTGATACTCTGCTCTTAGAGGGCGGAAGTATCGTAAACGGATATTTTCAGAGAGCAGATGTTATTGATGAGCTGAGCCTTGTTGTTGCTCCCATTGTTGCTGATAAAAACGATAAGCCGTTATTTACTGACAGCACCCTTTCAGACTTTGAAGCAGTTAATGCAAAAATCGAAAACGGTGTCACAGTTCTGAACTATTTGAAAAAAGGCAAGCGAGCATCAAACAATAATGTTGTACTCAAATGGGAAAATGCACTTACAATAGATGAAGTCTGACATAGCATCATCCCCCTACCGTTCTGCTTTGTTGATGATTTTGAGAACCGCCGTCAACATCTTCTGTGGGGATACCATCCGAGAGAAGCATATTGCGAAACTCATTCATTCCGCCCCCTAACAGGTTACACTCAAAGTCCGTGAGCTTCAGTTTGGTTTTCTTATTAAACATAAAAATGACCTCCTTGTATTTGGTAATACCATTTTACAAGGAGGTTTGTGTTTTGTCGAATGTGTGAAATATACTAATATGTGGGCATACTTTAGTATAGCATCTATTCTGAAATTCTCCCCTTACCTATTGACTTTTCCCTTAAATATTAGTATATTTTAAGGGAAAGAAAGGTGATTACGGTTATGCGACAGTTTAATTATTCTTCTATAAAAAACTGCAAATGGGACAGTGAAATCCTCGGACTTATTGCCGCTATATATAAAGAAGCCGGAAAACAGGAGCTTTATCTTAAGCAAAAACCCGATGAACTTGAAAGATTAGTTGAAATTGCAAAAATACAGAGTACAGAAGCTTCCAATGCTATTGAGGGAATTGTCACGACAAATACACGCATAAAACAGCTCGTAGAAGAAAAGACTGCACCAAGAAACAGAGATGAGCAAGAAATTGCAGGCTACCGTGATGTACTTAGTCTGATACATGACAATTTTGATGCCATCCCTATTTCAAAAAACTACATTCTTCAGATGCACAAGATGATGTACAGCCATATGAACAATCCCTTTGCCGGACAGACCAAAAATGTGCCCAATTTTATCAGTGCCACTTATCCTGACGGTCATACTGAAATACTGTTCACACCTTTATCTCCCTTCGAAACACCTGAGGCTCTTGATAAAATCTGTGAGGAGTACAACAGAGTTATAGGCAATCTTGAAGTTGAACCTCTTATTGCAATACCCATTTTCATTCACGATTTTCTGTGCATACATCTCTTCAATGACGGAAACGGAAGAATGAGCCGACTGCTTACTACTTTGCTTTTGTACCGAAGCGGTTTTTATGTCGGTAAATACATTTCTCTTGAAGCTAAAGTTGCTAAGAATAAAGACTTATATTATAACGCTCTGAACGATTCACAGCATGGATGGCACGAAGGTGCAGAGGATTCGCTTCCTTTTATAAAATATATTCTCAGTACTATCCTTGCCGCATACAGAGATTTTGAAGATAGATTTAATATCATTGAAGAAAAGTTACCTGCTGTTGAAATTGTAAGAAAAGCAACAATGAATAAAATTGGCAGATTCACAAAACAGGACATCCGTGAGTTATGCCCATCATTAAGTCTGAGCTCCGTTGAAGGCTCTCTCAGGAAACTTGTTGCCGAGGGTGAACTAATGCGTGAAGGCACAGGAAAATCTACTTGCTATTACAGATTGAAGTAAATACTACAAAAAATGACCTCCTTGTATTTGGTACCATTTTACAAGGAGGTTTGTGTTTTGTCGAATGTGTGGAATAATATATTAATCTTTATCCCATCTATTAGCATCAGTCCATCGGTAATTTGGGTCTCTGTTGCGATTGGGATTATTCTCCCATTCTTCAGCCACTCGTTTACTGATTTCATCATTAAGTCTGTTCATTCTTGGAGTTTTTTCTCCAGTTCCATTGTTATAACCGTTTTTTATCCATTCCTGTCTTTCGAACTCATAAGCATCAGATAGTTCATCGTGAGAAGCGTTGTTAACCCAGTTTTCAAACTCATCTTCATTGTCGGATGCTCTTAACGCCAAATAAGCACCACCGACTAAAAGTACTGTAGTTCCAACAGCTTTTCCGGCTTTAACTAACCACTCCTTTGCTCTTTCTTTTCTTTGCTTTTTACAATCGTCACACAAATATGCATTTTGATTTGCAAGAATATTTCCGCAGTCTATACAGCTACCCTTAATATTATCAAAGGTAGTATCGTTTTCATATCCACATTCTTGACATATATGCTTAGCGGACTTTTTATCAAAACCTTTTTGACAATTCAAATAAGTGTTACACTCATCACAAAACCAAAAAACAAAATCATCAAGGAAATCTTTTTCTGATATTTCGTATGCACACTTATTACATAACCAAGATTTTTTTGATTTATTAAATGTCATTTTCTTGTGACATACAGGACATTCCATCCATTTCTTAATACGTTTTATATATGTATAAGATACCTTATCTGCTAGTTTCATTCCTCATCTTCCTTTATCAATAATTATCACCATAATTATTGTTTTCTTCATCGGAAATACTACTTTCAATAGAGTCAATTTGATCACTTAAGTCATCAATATATTTGTCTAAATCAGATATATCTGACCTAATATCAGAAATTTCCCCTTGCAAATCGTCTAATGAAAATTCAAGACTTTCAATTTTCCCATACAAGCCTTTCATTGCTAATATAAATTCTACTTTCAGCCCTTTATCATCCAATGAAAGTAACCTGTTTTTTTCAATCTCAATTTCGTCTTTTTCACGTTGGAGTTGCTCTTGTTTCTTTTTGGCATCTCTTTCTTGAGAAGCTAATTGCTTTTTTCTGTATTCACTATCAGCCTTTTGCTGTTCTGCAACTCGCTGCTCCTTTTTTAATGAGCGTATTTCATCTCTTTTTTCTTTTTCAAAATCTCTTTTGACTTTTCTCTCTTCCTTTTCAAGACTTTTTTGAGCCTTATGTTCTTCTTTTTCAATATCACGTTGTTGTTTTTCTTGCTTTTTCTTTTGAGCGTCTATAATGATATTATCAGCTTTTTCTTTTACTTTCTCAAACATATAAACGACCCCTTTTGTATCTATTTTGTTTATTATATCATATTTCTACTAACAATCTCAATACCCATACACGCAAAAACTCCTCACCGATTTCTCGATGAGGAGTTTATTTTAAATATAGAGTTTTACTTCAATATCTCGCCAGCCTCTTACACGCTTTGCCGGGGATATGGAATAGGCATGTTCCTGTGCATCCTCGATTGTGAGAGTAAATTCGGCAAACTTAAAGAAGTTCTCCGTTAATCCTTGATAGCTGCCTGTGGGGCAGTTAGCAAAGTGGGGAAAGCCTGTATTTAAACTCTCTTTTTCATTAACCCATGTTTATTACAGTAAATGTACAAATATCCCCTGCCTCTGAATTGCATACGAGTTTCTGCATTACCCTCAGGGTAAAATTTTACAAACTGCACTCTATCAGTTGTTAAATATGCAATAAACGAGATATAGTGGTCTTTACTCATAGAATGACTTATAGTTATAAAATGCTCATCCTCTACTCTTTCAATAGTTATTTCGTGATTATCATCAATATCTTCTGTCTCAAGTGGTGGGAGCGTAATTCCACAACAACTTATAAGAGTGTCACCCGTAGTTCGTATAATATTTCCACACAAAGGGCAAACATAAAATCTGGAGAATAAAATATTTGAAGAGATATTTTTATTTATAATAGTATCTCCCGACATCAATTCCATCACCGAAACACCAAGGACTTTTGCCAAAGGCTCAATCAACGTTATATCGGGTAAGCCCTTTGCTGTTTCCCATTTTGAAATCGCTTTGCCGCTGACGCCAAGTATATCTGCCAACTGTGTTTGTGTTATCCCCCTTTTTTCACGCAAGGTTTTGATAGTTGCTCCCGTTATATATGTATCCATATAAGTCACCTCACAAACAATTATACTGCCTTGTCATCCATACTGCAACCTACTCTGCGTAGACATAGAAAGCCCCACCGATTACTCGATGGGGAGATTTTATTTATTTGCTTTTCCGAATAATTCAGTTAAGAATTAATCCTTGATAGCTGCCTGTGTTGCAACGAGCAAATGTAGGAGAATAATATATGATTTTGCTTAATAACAACACAAAAATAATGTATCCCCAACAAAAAACATCTGTTCTTCTGTATTTATTTCGGTCCACTCTTTATTAGCAAAATATTTTTCTTTTTCTTCAGGACTCATTTCCTTTGCTTTGAAACATCTATCTGAATAATAGTTAATCATGGCTTCCAATGAATATCGTTGGTAAACTGCGGTTTCTGAAAAAACAGCTATATCCGTTGTGCTATCATAACAGTAATATATCTGTTTTATTTCTTCATATTCATTTTCATATTCTTCCATGTTTTCTATTATTTGTTCAGCCCATATCCTATCAGCTTCATTCTGTTTTTTTTGATTGATTTCTCTCTCAATAAAAACAGAGGTATTTGCCACTAAAACTACACAAAGAATTGCACAAAGTGCTACTTTAACATATTTGTTATCTGTTACAACTAATGTTCCAATTACAAACAACGAAAATACTGCAAATAAAGCAAACATTGCACGGGCAGCATGTGAAGTGGATAAAATACCCGGTGCATAGGCTGATATATACGCAGCTGCATAAGACAACCATAAAACAATTGTTTTTAATGTATTTTTGTTTTTCTTCCAATCAACAATTGTAATTACAAACCAAATTGAGCCGACAGCCAAGAAACACATAGTAAGCAATTCCGAGTCGAAAAAGCCTCTACCTTTCAGGTATGAGTGTTGATTTTTTGCAAAATAAAAACAGTTTTCTATGATTGATGATATTAACAAAGCGACGCGACTATTGGGCTCAACATCAAAAACGAACTGAGTCACTTTACCTATAGCGAAATATAATCCACCACTCAAAATTATTAGTGCAACAGGTTTTATATATCTTAAGAATAACTGTTTAAGCGTTGTTTCTTTATTTTTTATAACATAAAAACTGCATATTGCAACAACATAAATTGTGAATACAAATAAAAATTGCTGATAAACGCCTGTTGAAAGAATTACAAGAAGTGCTGATAATATATATCCTTTTATATTAGGATTTTTAATAAACACTATTAATGCAGAAAAACATAAAAATACACCTATTGCAGTTATAAAGACACATTCTGGAAAAGATAAAATATCACAAAACCAAACATTCAATACAGATACCAAAACCGAAAGATTTATTGCCACATAGGTTAATGTGCTTTTCTTATTTAGCAACGTATAAATTGAGCAAGACAGACATATAACAATTGCTGCAACAAAGGCTATATAAACAACACAATCAATCGTGCTATCCAATATAGGGTTATGATTAAATATGTCATAGTACAGCTTATAGACAAATGCACCAAACCAACGATAACTGCCGATAAAGGCTTCTATATGTTCTTTGTAATCCAAGGCAATTCCATATGAATCAACACTAAAATTTTGCCCCCCATAAATCATTATTGGCGAAAGGCAAAGTACATTAATAATATACAAAAGTATGCCCTTTATTACACTTTTGTTTTTGCTGTTTGTCATTTGCAAAATCACCTCGGGGAAATTATACCACTTTAAATTTATCCTGTCTACACAAAAGCTCCCCATATTCTTTCGAATATGGGGAGTTGATTGCACATTTAATAGCCGTTATACAGCTACAACTGATGTAGGAGAAGTCGCAAAACCCTTGATATTACTGGGGTTTAACTTAATTCCTTCATCCCTTGATTGCTGCCTGTCCTGCGACGAAGAAATGTAGGAGATTATTTATAGAATTCAAAAAATTCTTCATATATTTTTCTTGCCTGTTCTTCGTCCCCCCAAGACAATGGGTCGTCAGCATAGCTTAAAGTGTGAAAAGGTTCTATTGTATTTAATTCGTTAGGCAAATGTTTCCATAATAAATAACATTTCCTTCCAAAGTCCTCTATTGAAAAACCATTCGATTGATATACCGTTTTCAAATTTTCAAGTAAACACTTTCCGAAAATATCAACAGAAAAATCCTTGAATTCGTATTCCCAATATCTTTGTAAAATATCAAAGGTGGTATCGACATCGTAATGATAACTTTGTAATTCTAAAATCATTTCATTATCCAAATCTTCAAGAAACATTTTGTCGAGCGTTTCACTATAATTATCACCTGTTATTAAGCCTATTTTCAATAACAATGATTTACATATCAGCTGTTCCATACTGCACCACCTTTTTTATAATTATAATACAAAAACGACCTTATTGCAACAGACACAAAATCTCCTCCGATTATGTGGGCGATATGTTTTGTGAGCAAAACGCGATATATTTGCCTGAAGTCAAATGCGATATATACTCACTTTGCTCGTATGCGATATGTTGCCTATCGGCAACAAGTTTTGAGTGATATTCCTCCTTCGTCTGAGTGATATTTTCGCAAAGCGAAAGTGATATTAAAGCCTTTCGGCTTTAGTGATATTGTATTCGCTTTTCTAACTGCCCGAAGGGCAATATCACTTACGAAGTAAATATCACTGCATAGCAATAGAACTCGCCGAAGGCGAATATAACTCATCAAAGGCGCAAATAAAAAATGCTGACCCGAAGGTCAGCATTTTATTATTTGCTATTAGCCTTTGATGGCAGCCTGTCCAGCAGTTAGCAAAGTGGGGAAATTAATTAACAAAAGAAAATATAAATAAACTAAAATAATATAATACCACACCTGTAGCAATAGTTATAATTGTTACTAGATGACCTAAATATTGTTTTACGAAAAGCATAAAAACATTTACAATCCCAACCCCTATTAACGCTGAACCTACCATACCAACCATTCCACCAACCGCGCCTAATAAATTACTGGTTTGAGTTGTAGGTTCCAACACATTCTCGGGCATATTCAAGAAAAATACAATAATCGGAGCTATTACTATAACAACTGAAAGAATTGTATGAAGTGTGTAGAGTATGCCATATTTTTCTTTCAATTTCTTTTCTTGTTTTGGTGAGAAATACTTTTTAGCATCTTTAGGTAATTTCCAATAATCATTAAATTTCATTATAAGCACCCATCTTCACTCACTATTTAATATGTTTTATTATAGCATCCTTTTCAATTTTTTCAATAGATGCAAAAACCCCCACCGATTTCTCGATGAGGATTCGTTTAATTATTTGCTCATCCTTAATTCAGTTAGGAATTAGTTTTGTTTTAGTGATATTCCGCCTTCTGCGGAGTGATATTTTCGCAAAGCGAAAGTGATATTAAAGCCTTCGGCTTTAGTGATATTGTATTCGCCCATAAAACTTGCGAAGCAAATATCACTCGCCGTCAGGCGAATACAACTCATCAAAGGCGCAAATAAAAAATGCTGACCCGAAGGTCAGCATTTTATTATTTGCTATTAGCCTTTGATGGCAGCCTGAGCTGCTGCGAGACGAGCAATCGGAACACGGAAGGGTGAGCATGATACATAGTTGAGGCCAATCTTGTGGCAGAACTCAACTGAAACAGGGTCGCCGCCGTGCTCACCGCAGATACCGTAGTGGAGAGCCTTGCCGCTTGCCTTACCCTTAGCAACTGCCATTTCCATAAGTGCGCCAACGCCGTTCTGGTCAAGCTTTGCGAAGGGATCGTTCTCGAAGATCTTGCTGTCATAGTAAGCTGTAAGGAACTTACCGGCGTCATCACGGCTGAAGCCGTATGTCATCTGAGTAAGATCGTTTGTACCGAAGCAGAAGAAGTCAGCTTCCTTAGCAACCTCGTCAGCTGTGATACAAGCTCTGGGGATCTCGATCATTGTACCAACTTCGTACTTAAGGTCTGCGCCTGCAGCTGCGATTTCAGCATCAGCAGTTTCAACAACAACCTTCTTAACGAACTTGAGCTCCTTAACGTCACCGATAAGGGGAATCATGATTTCGGGAACAACGTTCCAGTCAGCGTGTGCCTTCTGAACGTTGATAGCTGCACGGATAACAGCCTTTGTCTGCATTGCAGCGATTTCGGGGTAAGTAACTGCAAGACGGCAGCCACGGTGACCCATCATGGGGTTGAACTCGTGAAGAGAAGCGATGATAGCCTTGATATCTTCAACTGATTTACCCTGTGCATCTGCAAGAATCTTGATGTCAGCTTCCTCAGTGGGAACGAACTCATGGAGAGGCGGATCAAGGAAACGGATTGTAACGGGGTTGCCTTCAAGAGCCTCATAGAGCTTCTCGAAGTCGCCCTGCTGATAAGGAAGAATCTTATCGAGAGCTGCTTCTCTCTCTTCAACTGTGTCAGCACAGATCATTTCACGGAATGCTGCGATTCTGTCAGCCTCGAAGAACATGTGCTCTGTACGGCAAAGACCGATACCTTCTGCACCAAGCTCACGAGCCTTCTTAGCATCAGCAGGTGTGTCAGCATTTGTACGAACCTTAAGAGTTCTGTACTTGTCAGCCCAATCCATGATTCTGCCGAACTCGCCTGCGATTTCAGCGTCAACTGTGGGGATGATGCCGTCATAGATGTTACCTGTTGAACCGTCGATTGAAATATAGTCACCCTCGTGGTAAACCTTACCTGCGAGTTCAAACTGCTTGTTTTCTTCGTCCATTTTGATTTCGCCACAGCCGGATACACAGCAAGTACCCATACCACGAGCAACAACAGCTGCGTGAGATGTCATACCGCCACGAACTGTGAGGATACCCTGAGAAGCCTTCATACCTGTGATATCTTCGGGAGATGTCTCAAGACGAACAAGAACAACCTTTTCGCCACGAGCGTTCCAAGCCTCTGCATCTTCTGCAGTAAATACTACCTTACCGCAAGCAGCACCGGGAGATGCGCCAAGACCCTTACCTGCAGGAGTTGCAGCCTTAAGTGCCTTTGCATCAAACTGAGGATGAAGAAGTGTATCAAGGTTACGGGGATCGATCATAGCAACAGCCTTCTTCTCGTCGATCATACCCTCGTCAACGAGGTCACAAGCGATCTTAAGAGCAGCCTTTGCAGTTCTCTTACCGTTTCTTGTCTGAAGCATATAGAGCTTGCCAGCCTCAACTGTGAACTCCATATCCTGCATATCTCTGTAGTGGTCCTCAAGGATAGCGCAAACCTTTGTGAACTCTGCGAATGCCTCGGGGAATTTCTCAGCCATCTCAGCGATGGGCATGGGAGTACGAACACCGGCAACAACGTCTTCGCCCTGTGCGTTTACAAGGAACTCACCCATAAGGCCCTTGTCACCTGTAGCGGGGTCACGAGTGAAAGCAACACCTGTACCGCAATCATCACCCATGTTACCGAAAGCCATAGCCTGAACGTTAACAGCAGTACCCCATGAATAAGGAATATCGTTGTCACGACGGTAAACGTTTGCACGGGGGTTGTCCCATGAACGGAAAACTGCCTCAACAGCGCCCATAAGCTGTTCCTTGGGATCTGAGGGGAAGTCCTTACCGATCTTGTTCTTGTATTCAGCCTTGAACTGACCTGCGAGCTCCTTGAGGTCTTCAGCTGTAAGCTCGATATCCTGAGTTACGCCCTTAGCCTCTTTCATTTCGTCGATAAGCTGTTCGAAGGACTTCTTACCAACTTCCATAACAACGTCAGAATACATCTGAATGAATCTTCTGTAGCAGTCCCAAGCCCAACGAGCGTTGCCTGACTTTGCAGCCATAACTTCAACAACTTCTTCGTTAAGACCAAGGTTGAGGATTGTATCCATCATACCGGGCATTGATGCACGAGCACCTGAACGAACAGAAACGAGAAGGGGATTTTCCTTGTCGCCGAACTTCTTGCCGACAACGCCCTCCATTTTGTCGATGAATTCCATAATCTGTGCCTGGATTTCATCGTTGATCTTTCTGCCGTCCTCATAGTACTGAGTACATGCTTCTGTTGTGATTGTGAAACCCTGAGGAACAGGAAGACCAATGTTGGTCATCTCAGCAAGGTTTGCACCCTTACCACCGAGAAGCTCACGCATAGAAGCGTCGCCCTCTGAGAACAAATAAACGAATTTTTTGCTCATAATTTACCTCCAAAAAATTTAAAAATCTTAAATAGGTATATTTAACCACCGCCTATTGTAACACAATAAATTCAATATTTCCATAGGTTTAACAGAAAAAACCTATATGTCAGTATAGAATTTTTTGGTAAACATAGACAATAAGGCAGGAAAAACCCCCGAAAGC
Source organism: Acutalibacteraceae bacterium (assembly GCA_045532945.1). Classification (GTDB taxonomy): domain Bacteria; phylum Bacillota; class Clostridia; order Oscillospirales; family Acutalibacteraceae; genus DTU089. The sequence goes on along the minus strand of JAZSGZ010000028.1, from coordinate 89,877 downwards.
GAGGTTTCGGGGGATAATATGATTTATAGACCAACTATTTCTCTACTATTAATTATTTCGCACGATACTGAACCCATTTAACAACATTTGAAACATTTGCTTGACCAGTTGGGTCAGAATAAGCTTCTTTTGCTTCTGTTTTTGTGTGATAGTAAGTATAAACCTTAGTACGGTCTCTATAACGATATTCAGTATGTGTTACTGGGTCAACCCACCAAGAACCACCAGAGAACCAATATGAGTCACCGCTATGTGAGAACTTACTACTGTTATAAGGACCATATGTGCCGAGAGAAGAGTCATATACAGGTAATGCGTACGTAATATTTATTTCATCATATATAGTACATGCACCATGACCACTTACGTTATAGTTCTTAGTACCATAACCCCAACCATCGCTTGTGCGATATACATAGTACTTATAGTTTGTATAACCTGCGCGGTCTGTAACAGTCTTGGTTTCAACCTGTCTGGAGTCACTACCTGAAACAGCACTGGTTGACCAACCGCTCCATGCACCATAGCTACTCCATGCCCATGTTGTATTGTAAAGTGTATATCCTGCAACATAATTACTACTTGATGTGATATCTGTCTTCAGGTTGTATTTCCATTTCTGGTTTACGATTTCAGCACCTGCGGGTACCTCTGACGCGAGAACCCATCCTGAAGCATCATTAAGTGTCCAGTGAGCTACAAGAGTAATATCCTTTGCCTCTGTCATTTTTGTTTCTGCCGTAACAGCTGTGCCATCTTCCTTATACCAACCATTAAATGTGTAGTAATCGCGAGTAGGAGTTGGGAGTGTACCGAATGCAGAACCATAAATAACAGACATTTCAGCAGTACCAACCTGACCACCGTTAGCATCAAAGAATACTTTATATACACCCTTAATATAGTTGCTAAATTCTTCGGCAGTAACATAGATTATTTCACCGTTTGAAACATCTAAGAAATCCTTGCCACTAACAGAACCATATACATATACGTTACCTGAAACATCTAATGTACCTACAGCGTTATCAACAATTTCAGAAACGATGACAGGATTACTGCATACCATAGCATCACCTTCGATTGAAGAGAGCCTGCTATCTCGTACAAGTGAAATTGTAGGATTATCTTCAGAAAGCAACAATACAAAGCCGTTGCTTTCTACAGAAGCTGCTTCCAGATTAAGTGTTTTTGAAGAAATTTCCAAAGGAATTCTTGTGCAATTGTGGATTGTAATTTCTTTGAGTGTAGTTGTATCTGCCTTCGAAGCAACCTTAAGGTCATCATACGCTTTTGCACCGCCACGCAACTCAAAGGATTCGATTTTGGGAACATTCAGTGTTAACACTGTTCCTTCTATAATTGATGAAATATCAAGAACAATATTCTGTGCGCCAGAATTCACAGCAGAATCCACAAGATTTTGTGTTATATTGCATGCGGCTGCAAGTAACTCAGTAGCGTTAGCTTCACTATTCAAAGAAGGATTCTGAAGCTTTGCTTTTTTTAATGCAAGCTCCTTGTCAAGCGCTTTAACATAAAGCTCACCAACACCAACAAATGCATTTTCACCAATTTCACTTACTATAGAGGAAACATTGAACTTCTCAAGAGAAGAACATCCGCTAAACGCCTCGTTACCAATCTTAGTGAATAAACCTGTTACCTGTTTAAGTTTTGTACAATTCTTAAATGCACCGTCAGATAATTCAGTAATATAGTTACTTAAAACTATAGACTCAACGTCTTTGCCTGCAAAAGCGTTTGCCGACAAACCTGTTACTTTATACGCGGTATTGCCTGATGCGAAATATGACGGAATAACAACGTCTTTTTCTGTACCAACATAGCTAACTACAGTAGCTGTACCATTAGTTGTATTTGTTTTAAAACCTAAGCCTGATGTCATAACTGTCTGACTATTCACATATTCATAAACTTCATATGGAACTTCAAAGGCCAACGCAGAATTCTCATAATCATCAAACTTAAGTGTTGGTGAATAATCTAAGAATTCGTATGTTTCGTCATCTACAACGTTGTATGTATATGCAAAGTAAGATTTTGTAGCAACATCGTAACCAACAACACCAAATACATGAATAGTACCGGCAATAACCAAACGATAACAACCATCGCTCTTTCCGTCGGTAGAGTATGTTGTGGTTGTTGTCTTTGTTTCAGCTGAAGAATAAGTTAATGTAGAGGATGAGTTTACACTTTGGCTGTCTGTTGCACTAAACTCTTTGCTTTCACTATTTTCACCACCACTAGAATATGACTGACCATACCCCTTTGTGCTACTGATAATTTCTGACATTGCTTTTGAAACCGAAGAACTCTGGCTCTGTTCCTGTGTTCTGGATGATGTTGACGAACTGTTCCAAGTTGATTCACCAGTGTCAACAGTAGTCTTTACAGAAGTCTTGTCTGAACCACTACGTTCAGTCGTTTCTTGACTTTGCTTGTAGCCACCACCGATTTCACCACCAATTTCAAACTTCCTGCCACCACCAACCTCTGCAATGCCATCAATACCAACGCTCGCATTCACTTCTGAAGTATAATTTGCGTGAACTTTAGCATTGAATTCTGCAGCATTACCATGTGTATAATCCTGACTACCGTATTTAAGTGTACTTGTACCATTTGTAGTAACCTTTGAACTTGTACCACCGTTAGAAGATGTAAAACTGTATGTTCCTGATTCGCTCTTTGTAATTGAGTTAGCCTCTTCAACTGTCATACCATTTTGCTTTGCCCATTCTTCAGTTACTGACGTAACATTAGTCCAATCATTTGATAATGTCCATGATGCAGAATCAACTGTTGTCTTAGAAATTGTGTTAGCAATCTCTTGAGCTCTTGTTTCAGAAATTGTTGTGCTTACGGTTTCTGATTTTTGCTGAGCCAAACCTGCAACACTCTGAATTGTCCAAATATTAGCTGATAACGGAACATTTTCGATTGTACCAAGTTCATATGCAAAATAAATTACACCTTCATCGCTATTCTCAATAACAATCGGGTCTTCTAATGTTTTTGTAGCTTTCGCAAGATTTCTCTTACTTGTCCAATAGGCGTTCAAGGTAATATCGCCTGTTGAACCAACCGGAATCTCAGTAACCTCGTCATTATCATTGGAATACCAACCCAAGAATTCATAGTTGTAAAGTTCAGGGTTAGGTAAGTCTGCAAGACCTTTACTTACAGAATAGTGTAAATATTTTTCGTTTGTAATCTCGCCAAGAGGCGTCTGGTACAGCTTATAAGTAACATCATATGTATACTCATGCCAGTGTGCATACAATGTGTAATTACCAACCGAACCGGCTTTGATTTCAGTAACCTGGACAGCATTATTATTTTCGGGTGGTGCTGTATACCAACCAAGGAACTGATAACCAGGAAGAGTGATTTCCGGCAAATCAATCAAGCCTTCATCACTGAAATACTGACGTTTACTCTCGTTAATTGTTGCATCTAAATTCTGTGTAGCAATATAATCAGAACTGCTACCTGTAGCAATGTTATATGTAATTGCATAACCTGTCAAAACAGGTAAAACTGTTTGTTCTGTTTCTACATAACCACAAGTACTACAATGACAACCTTCTGTTAAACCTGTTTCGGTTTTTGTAGGCGCTTTAGCTGGGTCTATAACAAGTGTATGACCTGTTTTTGAAAGCACCGTTGCCTCCAGGGTTGTTTCCGAAGAAGCTGTTGCATCACTATAGTATTTGCCACAAAGTGTACAGTGCCAATATGCACTGTTACCAGCCTCAGTACATGATGGGGCATTATATGCATATGTTACTAAATTATGTGCACATTTTTTAACAGTATCTGTACCAATAAATATTTCAACATCCCAATCAGCAATATATTGGAACAATCTTGTTAAATCTTTGTTGTTAACACTTCCATCACCATTGGTATCAAGGGCAATTTCATTAACTATAACATCCCAACCTGCAAGGTACTGGAACATTCTGGTGATATCTTTATTGTTACACAACTTATCCCCGTTGATATCACCGGGAACACCTGCAATAATATCAACGTAACCATTTACAACTGTGCAATCGATATTGGTTTCCGCCATATTGTAGATGTCATTAGGGTCATATGTAACTGTGATGTTTGCCTTATAATCTGTAGGCGCATCTTCTGCAACAGTGAATGTCAATATTGCAAATGTTGTATCGCCAACAAAATCTGCAAAAGGACTAACCCATGTAAGGGTTATTGGGCTTGCCATTGTCTGAGGCGGCAAGCTCTGACCGCCCATCTCGGAATTGTACTCAATAGAATCAAGGGTAAGCACACTGTCATATGCTACCTTTAATTTCACCGAAGCAATACCGGGATTGTTTTTAAGGTTAATGTTTACACTTACAGTTGAACCGGGTAAAGTACTTTTCTGTTCAACCTCAATGTTCATTGTTCCGGCTGCAAAAACGAACATAGGCATTATACTCATTACCATTAAGCATACCAAAACAATTGCCATGAGCTTTGTTTTAAGTGTCTTCATTCAGAATCCCCTTTCATTTGATAATAAAAATCGAATTATTTACTACATCAAAGCTGATGTTAGTTTCCGTCATATCATAAACATCATTTGCGTTATACGTAAGTTCAATCGGCAAATTACCTGATGCTGCCTCTGAAACATTGAAGTACAGTGTTACAAAAACCTTATCTCCTTCAACATCTGCAAAGGGACTTAACCATGTAAGCTTTGCGGGGCTCACATATTTCTGTGGCGGAACTGCCTGCCCCCCCATAGCTGTATTGTAAACAATGTTTGTCAGAGTCAATGCAGAATCAAAGCTTACATACATACCGATTGAAGCTATACCAGGATTATTTGCAAGTGAAATTGTAACCGCAACATTTTCATCTCCCGGATGTGCTGTTACACTTTCAATAACAAAAGCAGGACCCGAAAGCTTCTGATATTTTGCGGTAATTACTGTATCTCCTATAATATTGTCAATTGGTTTATCCCAACCTATAAAAGCATAACCATCGCGTGTGGGATTTGTTGGTGGTGTTATGCTTTCACCTGATTTCACAGTTTCTGTTTTCAACACACTTCCGTCATAATCAGCAAAGGAAACTGTACATGTTTTGTTTAATTCAACCTTACCTGAAACAACCCAGTTAACAATATTCTGATAATCAGTCAAGTCAACCTCTTTATCCACAACAAGAGTAGCCGCGCATTTTGCTACATCCGATAATTCAACGTTTTCTGAAATTGCCAGATTCGTCATTGCTGCATCGAGAGCATCACAAACACTGTCACCATTAACGTCACCTGCAATAACAATCTGATATGTTATCACAGATTCACCTTTGTTAAGCACAACAGTTGAGCCTGTACCAATAAACCCAGATGAATTTGGTACGAATTCAACAGTACCTTCTCCAAGTTCATCTACCATTTTGCTTATATCTGTTTCACACCAAACATCTGAAAAAATCAGTTTTTTTGAATAGTCAATTTTTGAGTTTTCTGTTGGTGCAATATACTCATCGTCACTACCACCGACTGACCCGATATTAATTTTTCCGTTTGTTATGAAACAAGCTACGTTATCTTCGCTCATATCGTAAATATCATTTGGGTCATATGTAATACCGATTTCTGCAACTGAGTCAGGCGTTGCATTCTCCGAAACCTTAAATGTAAGTGTTACAAAAGTTACATCATCCGAATAATCTGCAAAGGGGCTAACCCACATAAGTGTTGCAGGACTATCCATTTTTTGTGGTTGAATTGTCTGTCCGCCCATCGCAGTGTTATAAACAACACTCTGTAATGATAAATCATTATCGTAATTAACCTTAAGTTTAAGCGACGATATTCCCGGGTTATTAATTAAATCAATTGTAATAACAACTGTTTCACCGGGCAGACATTCATCTGATGAAACTTTGATTTCCATACCATCGGCAGCGTTTACCGCGGTAGGTATCACGCATACTGCCAAAACAAAACACAGGATTATCGAAAAAATCTTTTTTGTTTTCAAAATACCCCTCCTAAATTATTCTGTTATTGCCACGGCACCATTCACAACATCAAAATAAACATTTTCTTCTTTCATATTGTAAACATTTTCCGTGTTATAAGTTATATTAACAGGCAAATCACCTGTTGCATCCTCTGCTATGTCGAAATAAAGTGTTGCGAAAGTCCAGTCACCATTAACATCTTCAAAAGGACTTACCCAAGTAAGTGTGACGGGACCTTCCTCCTGCCCCGGCTTCATTGATTGACCTTTTAAATCGTTATTGTATTCCACCTTCTTAAATATTAACGATTCATCATAATCAACCTTAAGATTCAATGATGAAATACCCGGGTTATTCTTAACAGCCACTTTAACCTCAGCTATTTTGCTATCTGATTTAACATCAACTCTGTCAACAATAATTGTAGGCTTTGTTATTTTTTCGAACACAGCGTTCACAATAGTATTATTCTGAATATCATCAAAGGTTTTATCCCAATAAATAAACACGTAACCTTCCCGTTCCGGTGTAGACGGTGGGGTTGCCTCCTCCCCTTTTACAACATTCTGAGTTTTTAATACAGAACCATCATAATTCCTGAAAATAACTGTAAATTCATCTTCGGCTGGCTTTGGTGCTGTTTCTAAAACATCAAGAATATCATCAACCGGGGCTGACGTTGTGTCCGCCATAGAAGATTTTGTTTGACTATCGGTGACTTCTTTTTTATCCTCTTTATTCTTTTCTCTTTCTATTGTAGGCTCTTTCAGACTTTCAACCCACTCTTCAGGAGTACCTGAAAAACCATTCTGAACAGCCATATCATACACAGAGTTATCTCCTCCATATGCATTTGCATTGTTTTTATTGGCGCCCAGTGTTTCAAGCCACTCATTTTTAGAACCTTTATATCCTTTCTCTGTAGCTTCATCATACGCTGTTTTTATGTATTCACTATCACCGGCAAGTTTTTCTTCTTTCAACAAAGAATCGAAGAACTCTTGTTCGGTACCTGTGTATCCATTGTCGCGCAAATGCTCGTATGGTGTTTGCTTTGAACTGTTGGTGATGTACCCTGCAACAATAGCAGCTACAACTGAAGCAATAACTACAGTTACAAATATGCCAATAACAATTCCTTTCTTTTTCACATACAATCACCTACCTAAAACAAAAAAGTTACACCTATCCAAAATACTACTCATTATTAGTCATATTATAACTCTATAGAGTAGTAATGTCAATACATATCCCCACTACAAACTATTTCAATTTAATAGTAAAGTAAACTCAAAGGAGTGATATTGTGGACTCAAAAGAAAGAATACGCAACCTTATGAAAGAACGAAATATTTCAGAATATCGTCTCGCAAAGCTCAGCGGGTTATCACAAAGTACAATATCAAACATTTTCGTGCGTAATACTGCACCCACAATACCTACGGTTGAAGCAATCTGTGCAGGGTTAGGAATTACCCTATCGCAATTTTTTTCGGATTCTGATGAGGAAATGCCCATATACCTATCGCCCGAGCAGCGAAAAATGTTCGATAATTGGCTTACTCTTAGTTCAGAGCAAAAACGCATTATTAAGGATTTGATTTCGGTTTTCAAGGATGAACGATAAAAAACATCGTGTCTCTTGCAAATGCAAGAAACACGATGTTTTTATTTTTTCTTACCCCTCAACGATTTCCTCATACACTTTGAAGTAATTGGAATCACCACCGATAAGTCGTTGGTCGATAATTTTTATCTCGCCTGTTGTCAGGTTATAGCATTTCAGCTTGCCGTTAGCACCGTCAACGGGGGCATTAAATATTTCCGTATAATACACACAATCGTCCGCATAGCCCACAATGGTCTTTCCGCAGAACTCATCTGTTATCGCTTCGTCTGTCAGGGGGATTTTTTTGTTGCCGTCTATCATATAAGCAAAGGTTTTGCCTCCCTTATTCCAGCCGGACTGTGAAAGGAACACCTTGCCACCATAGATGTCAACCTTTTGCTCACCCTCTGCCCCGAAGGCCTTGTTATAATCCTCAGGAGTTATGTCCGTAACCTCTTTTGTAGTGAGGTCAACACATTTATACTGACGGGACTCCTCGTCACCCAAGCTTACCGGTGTGCTGAAAAGCTTGCCGTTGTCAATCACAAATGTGCCGTATATTCCCACGGAGCCCTCCATAGTGTAGGAGCTTTGTGAAAAAAGCTGTTCGCTTTCGGTGAAATCTGTTTTGCACCTGTAAACAGTGTAGGTTGACTGCTGATTATCATCCTCTGTGACAACATAATAAACATAGTCACCATACTGCGCGAATGAAGTTATGTATCCCTCAGTCTCCACAGGCAATTGCGGTATAACCGGCTTTTCGGCTGCCTGTCTGTAATAGCCCTCGTACCTTTCCGTACCTATGCCTACAACTGCATACAGCTTGCCGTTGACCTCACCAACCTGTGAGGAGTACATAACCTTATCCAACTGCGACTGCGCCACAGAAGCCGACGGAACCGTCTCATATACTTCGGTTGACTCTGTCACGGGTGCCTGTGTCTCCGCAGGACCCTTCTGCTGTGCACCAAGGATTGAAAGCACCGCTACAGCACCTAAGGCAAGCACAACGACGGCCAGGCATATACCTATAACAAAACCTTTCTTTTTAGGCTTTGTTTTTTCTTCGCTAACTGTAGCTTCGGGAGTTGCTTCTTCTTTTTCTTCGACGGTCTCCTTCGCCTCTGTAACAGCTGAGTTTTCCTCAGCAGCCTGTTCCTCTTCAGGAAGGTTTTTCTTTTCTTCAGCCATAACCGTTTACCCCTTTTTGTGGTTTTATTATTCTATATTATAATTTCTAAATCATAGTTTCGTCAAGTTAAAAGCAGAAATAGGGACCTCCGCCTCCGCCGACATTTGCCTTATGTATAACTTCTGTATCACCTGTTGTAACATTCATTTTGCGTAATTCAGCATAGCCACCATCAACAATTTCTGAATAATAGAGATAACCATTCACATATCCTCCATCTACACCAAAACTGTAATTAAGGTCACTTACAAGCTCTTTTCGGCTACCCGATTCATACATAACTATGCTATTACTGTTATTATCGCACACAAAAACTTTTTCGCCGTACATATACACCCCATTTTCATAATTTTTACCGGTATAGCTTGTAAAATCAGGATATTCACGCATATCGCATTTTTTAGTTTCAAGATCAAGCGAATAACCTTCTTTGTTCATATATAAAGTATCATCATAAATCACAAAATTTCTGTAGATTTCTTTGTCAAAATCATTCTCACCATCATAATTGAAAACCCACTCTGCAATACACTCTACACCGGTGAAATCCGATTTACATCTGTAAAGACTTACGTTCACAGGGCCTGTACCACATTCTGTAACAGTATAATAAACATAGCCATCATAACAACAGAATGAACCGAAAGCCAAAGAATCTTTTTTCAAATTCTGAGGAAGAGCGGGAATAATTGTTTGGGCAGAATTCTCAGCATCCAACCGGTCATATACACCGGCACCACAATAACACTCACCCGAGGTATGTTTGCCAACACACCTTATAGCGTATGTTTTGCCATTTATTTCGCCAATACCATTAGAGAAAACAATCTTTTCCTTTTCCGTTTTTACAACGGATTTATCTGACTTTGCAGTTGTTGCCTCCATCTGATTTACCGCTACAGATTTTACAGGCTCCTTCTTAAGCACTTTTTCGGTTTGCGGAATAGGCTCGTCTTTCAGCTTCTGCTTGCTTTCGGGCAAGGGCTCAGAGCGAAGCTCATAACCTGCCTGCGGCAGGGGCTCCGCCTGAAGAGGGGGATGAGTAACGTCGTTATATACACCTGTTTGCTCATAACGCTCCTCACGAGGTAATATTTTGCGGGTAGATGAAAAAACCACACCACACACAACAACCGTAGCTACTATAACAAAGCAGATGCCGACCGTAAGCATAATAATGCCTGCTGTGAAGCTCTTTGATTTTTTCACAACCTCACCGCAAAACGGACAAACACCGTAAGAATTCTCAGAATGATGACCACACTTTTTGCAAACCATAATTCATACCCCTTTTTCACCAAGACTTCCCGTCTGTCATCTTATGGTTGCATTATACACTTTGTTGTTAATTCTGTCAATATGTAAAATGAAAAAAGTTTCCAATAAATTTAAAACCCCTCGTAATCAACACGATTACAAGGGGTTTTCTCTTATATCTCATTAAAATATTCCACAAGATATTTTACCACTGCGCCGAACATAGGGTGGCTGTGAGAATGTGCTCCGTCCCAGTTTTCCCAAAGGGTTGTTGCGCCGTGTTTTTTCATATTGTAGAAGGAATTTTCCTTTTCATTGGTAAGCAATTTGAAGGCAAGGTCCTTGTGTCCGTTTTCACACAGGGTGCGAAGAAGGATATCCGTGCCGAAGATACCCGTATCAAACTCACCAAGCTTTTCATACTTGTTGACAATTGCTTCAAGGGTCTTTTCATTACCGAAGCCAAGGTCATAGCCGTAAGCATCGCAAGCTTCAACAGAACCGTAAAAGGTTGATGTTTTCTTATCGTAATACTTGTCCATAAACACCTTTTTGACATCCTTATAGCGTGCTTTCAGCTCCTTGGATGATTTACCTGTAAGCTCTGCAATTTCGATAGTCATTGCAAGGGTTTTCAGGTAGAAATATGTGTTTACAAATGGCTCGGGGATCAGGTTTCTGTCCTTGGGCGAGCACCAGTCACCGAGGCACCAGCCACCCAATTCTTCACGCATCACAATACCATTGTCACTGTGACTCTGCAGATAATCAAGGTACATAAGCATATTGGGATAATACTTTTCAAGCACAGCCTTATCACCGTAGTGCTTGTAGAAGGTGTATGGCACAATAATAATTGCACCGCCCCAGCCTCCGGGGCCACCGCCACCACCGTAAAACGGTGCAGAGTGCTGAACGTGACCTGTATATATATCCTGACAGTCGGCAATATCCTGCATCCATTTGCGATACATTTTTTCCGCATCGAAGCAGGTCATTACCACATCTGCGGTCAGCTGACCGTCACCTGTGTAGCCAAGGCGCTCCCTGTGGGGGCAATCCGAGGGCACACAGCCGTGAACGTTACTTTGCTGTGTTCTTATGTAAGCATCAAAAATCCATTGAAGTGTATCATTTGATGACCTGAACTTGACAATGGGCTTCATATCAGTATGACTCACACGGTATTCCTTCACCTTTACCCTGCCGAGCACGTCAAAGTAGCGTGCACCGTGCCAGGTAAAACGGGGATAATATTCCTTGCATTTGTTATCGTGCACAAAGGTGTCCTTCTGCATACGGAATTCACCGCCTGCAGAGTGGAATGCAAGTGTGCCGTCCTCGTTAAGCTCCTCGGCAAAGCGTATTGTACAGTTTTCACCGATATATGCCTCATCAATAAACTCAATAACAGGATAGCCTGTTATATTTTCGCCGATATCGTAAATTGCATAGTCCCCTCTTCTGAATATGCACTCAGGCTTCAGCTTTCTTACAATTCTGTCAGGCAGGCAATCCTGCTCCTGCAAAATAGAAAGAGGGTCTGCTATTACATCAGCATTTGCCCAACTGTCCGTACATTCAGAAACATCGGTAAAATCATAACCACCCACTCGGGCATCGTGGTCCTCACCGTAATAGAGGTTTGCTCTTTGCACAAAAGACTTTTTGTATTTAAGGGAGCCGTCACTCTTGGCAAGAATTCTGTCGCCCTGAGTAAGCTTGAAGCAAAGCATCAGGTCACCATAGGCTTTCACACCCTCGTTGATGCACTCGCGCTGAGTAAACCAACCACCGCCGATATGAAAAACTATTGTATTCCTTCCCTTTTTAATAAACCTTGACACATCAATTCTTTCATAGAGAATTCTGTTTGTCATTGTGTCAAAAATGGGATACTCCATTTCTTCGGTGGAGGACTTCACATAGTTTGTCCAGGCCGGAGCAAGAACTCTGTCACTTATGCATTTGCCGTTAATGTAAACATCACAAAAACCAAGACCGCTGACAACAAGCTCTGTGGGAGCTTTTTTGTCTGCATCAAAATCACAACGAGCAATCACAGAGTAGAATTCGCCACCGAACTGTACCCAACGAGCACCCTGAAATGCAAGGTTTTTCTCACACCTTACGTAGCCGTCAACAGGCACACCGCACTTTGCAAGTCCGTTTTTCTCCGGGAAGTAAAGGGCTTCTGTACGACACACGGCAGTAAGCTTTTCAGCCCTGTTCTCAACAGCGTAGTCTTTGAGCATACCAAAAAGCTTTTTACCTAAGCCGAATTTGCGGTAGTGCTTTTTAACCGCAATTTTATATATCTCGTATTCACCGTTACCAATATGAGCCACGCTGCCGCAACCGATAACAGCACCATCCACACAATACGCAACGTGCTTTGCACATTCGTCATACTCACTCTTAGCATAAGTGGATTTTTCACCCACCTCGCCGCAAAAAACCTCGCGGCGAAGTGCGATTATATCTTTAAAACTTTTGTCTGAAAAATCAATAAAGCTATATGTAAGACTCATTGTCTTATCCTTTCTTCTGAGGAACAATTACAAAGTTAAATGTAAGCTCCTTTGATGTGTCAATTGTATATTCAGGTAGCGTCTTGGGTCCGCAGCTTCCTGTACCTGTACCTCTTGTGTAGCCGTCGAGAGTAACAAATGTTGTTTTCTCGTCACAGAGGTCCTCCCAATGGTCAGCCTTGCGAAGAGTTTCCTGTGTATAGTTATGAACGTTGAAGTTGAATTTCTTATCAGAATAGATAAGTATCTCCTCGCCCTTGTCGCTCATAAGCTTAAGGTATGACACATCTGAGTGGTTTGAGTTGTCCTGAGGTCTGATATATGGCTCGTGCTCCTCTGCAACAGTTGATTTATAAAGTCCAACGGGTGCATGAGCATTAAAGTCGTTATAGTTCTCCTTTTCGCCTCTGCCGAAGTACTCGATAGCGGAGAATTTCTTGTCTGCCTCAAAGGTAATACCTGCACGGGGCATATCCTCGATAACCTCGCCATCCTCAACAGGAGCAACCGCAACCTCAATATCAAGGATACCGTTTGCACCGATGATATAGAGAATATTTGCATTGAAGATAGGCTTTTCCTTGCCGTAAACCGTTACGTACTCGCTTACGGATGCAACACCTGATTTAACCTCGGCACTTAAATCCTCAAGGACAATCCGGGGATTATAAATACCCTGCTCTGCCCAATCCTCACCAACGCGTCTGTCGTTATCAAGGTATGCGCGGTAGAAGTTAAGTAAGAAGCCCTTGTGTGAAACAGGATTCTTGCTGAGTACGGAAACACCGTTTGCCTTGTATGAGAGCACCTCACCGGTTTCCTCAGAGAACTCAATGGCACCATCGGGGTATTTAACAGTAATCTTCTCACCGTCAGAGGTCATTGAAATTTTGCCCATTTCAAGTGAAGGCATAATAAACTGTGCCTCGGAAAGAGTAAGCTGTTCCGTTGCAACCTCAAAATCACCCTGAAGATATGTAAGATTAAGGTAAGTATTCTTATCATAGTCAACCTTTGGTAAATCGAGCTTATATGTAGCTTCCTTTTCGGGAGCAATAGCAGTCATAAAGCTACCGCATTTTACTGACTCACCGTTTACCTGATAGTCCCAATAAACCTCAATATCATCTGAGGATTTAAATCTGTTTGTATTAAGAATGGTAAGCTTATTGCCTGAAAGCTTTGTTGCTCTCAGGGGTCTGTAAACCACCTTCATATTGTAAGCACCTGTGTGAGGTGTACGGTCAGGATAGAAAAGACCGTCAACACAGAAGCAACCGTCATGTACAACCTCACCGTGGTCACCACCGTAGGTGTATCTGTAAGGGAAGCCGTCTCCGTCGTGAAGCACGGAATGGTCTGCCCATTCCCAGATACATCCACCCATAAATATGTCGTCAGAGTAGAATATCTGCATATACTCCTCAAGAGCACCGGGTCCGACACCCATAGCGTGACAATACTCGCAGAGATAGAAGGGTACCTCATTGAAGGATTTGCCGTGCTTACGACGTGCAATTGCCTTCATATCGTCCTGATGTGTGTACATCTGCGAATACACATCATAATGCTGACGTTTGGTGTGTGTAACACCCTCATAGTGTACAGGGATATCGGTGCCCAGCTCTTTAAGCATTTTATAGCACTTATCGTGACATTTGTAGCCCTGTGACTCGTTACCGAGGCTCCACATAATGATTGAAGGATGAGTTCTGTCACGGAAATACATTCTGCGGACTCTGTCCATATAACGGGGTGCCCACTTAACGTCGTGGCTGATAAGTGATTCGTCACAGTCGAGATTCCAAAGACCGTGAGTTTCAATATCTGCTTCGTCAACAACATACAAACCATAGTGGTCGCAAAGCTCAAGGAAGAAGGGGTCGGGCGGATAGTGCGATGTTCTTACACAGTTTACGTTAAACTCCTTCATAAGGCGAACATCCTTTTCAAGGTCAAGGAAGTCCTCACAATAACCCTTTGTTTCGTGGGTATCGTGATGGTTTACACCTTTGAGCTTAATTTTTTTGCCGTTAAAATAGAAGGTTGTGCCGTCAATAACTATATTCTTGAAGCCGATGTACTGACGGATTGTCATTGCCTCTTTTTTGCCGTTATAGAGAGTAATTGTAAGCTCATAAAGTCGGGGAATTTCTGCGCTCCACTCTTCAACGTTGAGCTTCTTGAAGGAAATGGCTGTTTTTTTAGATGCTGCTGCCTCGCCCTCTGCCACAACCTCATTTCCGTCGTAAAGAGTTGCCTTAACGGTGCTGTTCTTGTATGCCTCGAGAACCTCGGCATTTATGTTGAGGTCATATTTTTTACCGTTCCTTGAAGGAACAGCCTGAAAGTCGTTAATGTAGCATTTATCATATTCATAGAGGAGCACGTCACGGAAAATGCCGTTTTCTCTGAACATATCCTGTGCTTCAAGATATGAGCCTGTGCACCATTTGAACACAACAACCACTACCTCGTTTGCGCCCTCTTTTACATACTCGGTAATATCAAATTCATAGGAGTTGTGTGATGCCTCACCGTAACCCACAAAAATGCCGTTGATGTATAAATCAACACAGGGTGAAACACCGAGGAATGTGAGAATATATGTCTTATTAAGGTCACTTATGTCGATAAATTTACGGTAAACACCACAGGAGAAATCCTCAGGAAGTACAGGGGGCTTTACACCCTTGCCCCATTCAAGGCCAAACACTCTGCCGTCAAAGCCGTAGGGAGTGTTAAGATAAACAGGAGGCTCATAGCCTGTACGCTGCCAGGTGGAGGGAATATTTACCTTGTCAAACTTAAGTCTTGAAGTATCAAGTGTAGCGGGCAGAGCCGATTTTTTCTTATAATATTTGAACTCCCACTCACCGGATAAGATGCGTACAAGATCGCTGTTATAACGCTCTGTTTTGTAATCCGCCTTACGTGCATCCTTCTTTTTGGAGTGCGGAATGGCATAGGCTCTGGGGGCAAGCCTGCCTGCCTCTACCTTTTTAAAATCGTGATGATTTTCTTTGTCAAGAATATACTTCATAGTTATTCCTCCGAGAGCAAATTTTTACAAATATATATTATCATATACATATAGTCATTTCAATTTTTTATTTTAAAAATATGTACCAAAAATATACCATTTATTTTGATAATATGGTAGAATAAAAGTATTATTTTTACCGTTGGTGACACTATGGATTTCAATGAGGAAAAAATTACAGGTATAGTTGAAGAGGTCACTTTTCAGAACGAGGCAAACGGCTTTACCGTCCTTGACCTTGCTATGGAAAACGAGCTTCTCACAGTCGTGGGCGTTTTACCCGGTGTTTCGGCAGGTGAAACGGTTAATCTTACAGGCAACTATACCACACACCCTTCGTTCGGCAGGCAGTTTAAGGCTACCGGCTTTACTCGCTGTATGCCCGAAACAACCGAACAGATATACAAATACCTTGCAAGCGGTGTCATCAGAGGTATAGGTCCCAAAAAAGCAATGACTATTGTTGAGCACTTCGGTGAGGATACTCTCGATGTACTTGAAAACGAGCCTGAAAGACTTGCTTCACTGAAAGGCATCTCAAAAGACCAGGCAGAGGCTATGGGTGAGGACTTCAAAAAACAGTATGCCATGCGAACGGTTATGCTCGGACTGGAAAAATACGGCTTCTCCCCTGCCGAGTGTGTGCGTATATTCAAGAAAATGGGCATCAATGCCGTGGAGAAAATTGAAGAAAACCCATATATGCTTTGTTCAATGGGTCTCGGCATAAGCTTCGAAAGGGCAGAAGGTATCGAGAGTAAATTACCGAAAAAGCCGCTCCCCGACCACAGAATACGCGAGGGTATTCTACATGTATGCCGTTACAATTCTTCTAATCGCGGTCATACCTGTATCCCACGCGAAAAATTGTTAAAGCCCTCCGCAGATTTACTTGAGGTTTCTCAGGATGAAATTGATATAGCAATAGACAACCTTATAAACATCGGTCAGTTAAAGACCGCCACCCTGGACAAAAGAGACTTTATTTTCCTGCCCTCTGCATACCTTGCAGAGAAAAAAATTGCAGAAAGAATCAACATAGTTGCAGGTTTTCCCCCACCGGGTGCACCTCAGCTGGCAGACTGGATTGACCGTATCGAGCAAAAAAACGGCATCAAATACGAGGAGCAGCAGCGTATTGCAATAGCAACTGCCGCCAAAAAAGGTCTGCTCGTTTTAACCGGCGGTCCCGGTACAGGTAAAACCACCGCCATAAAGGGTATTATAAATATTTTTGAAAAACAGCACCTTGACATTGCTCTTGCGGCACCCACAGGCAGAGCCGCCAAGCGTATGAGCGAGGTTACGGGTATGGAAGCAAAGACAATCCACCGACTTCTTGAAGTGGAGTGGGATGAAGATGACCGTCCTGTTTTCAGACGTAATATTCAGAACCCTCTTGATTGCAGTGCACTTATTCTTGACGAGCTGTCAATGATTGATATTCACCTTTTTGCAAATTTACTTGATGCCTTACCGTTAGGCTGTCGTCTTATACTTGTGGGTGACAGCGACCAGCTTCCCCCTGTGGGCGCGGGTAATGTTCTGCAGGATTTGATAGAATCAGAAATGCTCCCCGTTGTCCGTCTTACACAGGTTTTCCGACAGGCAATGGAAAGCAAAATTATAACGACCGCCCACAAGATTGTATCAGGTGAATGCCCTGACCTTACAAACGACGGCAAGGATTATTTCCACCTTGAACGTATTTCACCATCACTTACGGCACAGACTGTCACAGACCTGTGCTCACAGCGCTTACCAAATGCTTACGGCTGGGACCCGATAACCGATATTCAGGTTATATGCCCCTCAAAGAAAGGTGAAACAGGCACGCAGAACCTTAACAAGCTGTTACAGAATTCTCTCAATCCTGCTGACAATACCAAAAGCGAGCTGATTATGGCAGGCAGGCTTTTCCGACAGGGGGATAAGGTTATGCAGGTGCGTAACAATTACAGTATTGAGTGGAAATCTCCTGTTGATAAGGGCACAGGAATTTTCAACGGTGATATCGGTACACTCACAAGTATTGACACGAAATCAGGCGTTGTGACAGTTGACTTCGACGGCAGAGTTGCCGTTATCCCCGGCGAATACCTCAGCGAGCTTGAGCTTGCCTACGCTATAACCGTACACAAAAGTCAGGGAAGTGAATTCAAGGCTGTAGTTCTTCCTGTTGCGGGGGTTGTGCCTAACCTTGCTTACAGAAACCTTCTGTACACCGCGGTCACACGAGCCCGTGATTTGCTTGTTTCCGTAGGTTCAGGGGAAACAATATATCAAATGACCCGTAATGACAGAAAAGCACGTCGTTATTCTGCCCTTGCATATTTTCTTAAGGATGATAATTGATGAAGCTCAAGGACATTGCAAACAATTTCAAGAATATTATTTTCACCCGAAGGTGTGCTGTTTGCGGTGATGTGTGCGACATAAGAAAACCTCTCTGCTCTCAATGTAAAGAGAATCCCTGTCGTATAGAGGGTGATATCTGTTCGAAATGCGGTGTACCGAAAAAAGATTGTATCTGCAAAAGCGCACCGTTTTATATGAGCGTGTGTGCCCCCTTCTTTTACGAGGAGGGTCCCAAAAGGGCAATTTATCTTCTGAAATTCAAAAACGATTTATCTATCGCAGAAAATCTGGGCAAGGAAATGGCAGAATGTGTAAAAACACGGTATTCGGGTTATGACTTTGATTGTGTCACTTTTACACCATCTCACAAATCTGATATAAAAAAGCGAGGATACAATCAAGCGAAGCGTCTCGCAACAATCGTTGCCCATGAATTGGAGCTCCCGTGTTACGAGCTCATTAACAAGGATTTTCCTACTGCAACACAACACTCTTTGCCCGCGCACCTGCGCACAGGTAATCTGTCAGGAGCGTTGTCATACAACGAAGAAGCAAATTGCAGTATTGAAAATATGCGGATTTTATTGTGTGACGACCTGAAAACTACAGGTGTCACTCTGAACGAAAGCACAAAAATACTTCTCTTCAACGGTGCTGCTGAGGTGCGCTGTGTTACAGCCTGTATAAAGATGAACAAATAAAAGAAAACCGACAACGCTGTGTTGTCGGTTTCAATATTTCTTTAATTATAAGAAGTAGATAACAATGTCACGTCTGCCCCACTGTCTGCACATTTCCTCTGTGTTCATATGAAGGTCAACTGTGTTATCAACGCTATGGATAAATCCGCCTGTATCGGCAGCGATACAATATCCGTAAACATATTTGCCGTCTGCAGAAACGATATACATCTCTGTACCGTAGGGAATTTCCTTGGGGTCAACAGCAATATAGCCGTTCTGTGCACGTGCACCTGTTGAGGTAAGTCCGCCGGGCTCACAGTATGCTGTAGCCTTGGCATTCTTCACACTCTTATAGCTTGTAGGAAGACCGTTTGAGCCAATCTGAACCTTGGCAGGAACCTTAAGCTCACTGATGGGTGTGCCGATGGGAAGCTCTGTTGCATAAACAGGCTTTGATGCTGTCTGTGCATTTTTGATTGTATCTCTGTCAGCACCCGAGGGAGCAAGAGTCTGCTTCTCCTTTGTACCAACCTGAACAACCTCATTTGTGGGCTGAACAAGAACATTCTCTGATATGACCTTTGACTCTGCGAGCTCACCGTTAACAAAACGGTCCTCATATTCAACTGCCTTTGAGCCCTTGATGCCCTTTGTAACAACCTTTTCCTCACCCTTATAGAGTGTAGAGGTATTGATTGACTTAGTTTCGAAATCGATATCTTCTTTTTCGGTACGTTTCTCAACTGTAACACGGAAAACTTCAACCTGAATGCCATCCTTGAGGACAGTATCAAGTGCAGGCTCTGTATAATCCTGCTCACCGAGCTTGATACCTGCAAGCTGAAGTGCATCGGCTACTGTGTCGCCCGAAACTGACTTGGTTACGGTCTTGCCGTCAACCTTGATTGTAACATCATAGATGTCATAAATCTCGATAATCATACCATCTGTAAGAAGCTCTGTAGATGCGTAGTTAAGAGCAGTACCCTTTGTGAGAGTAACTCCTGCTGCGCTGAGAGCGTCAGCTACTGTGCCTGATGTGTGCACGGTATGTGTTGTGCCGTCAAAGCTCTGAATTGTAACCTTAACACCACGTCTGATAATAATTGCGCTGCCGTCCTTACCTGTGAAATTCACAAAGCTGACTGTATCGCCGTATGCCTCGCTCACCGTTATACCCTCGTTAACGAGAATCTGCTGAGCGTCGGTCTCGGCTGTCATAACTGAAACAGCGTTGTCACCGTCATAAATTGTAACATTGTACATTGCAGGCGGTGTGGCGAAGGCTGTTGCTGATACGAAGAACACTGCTGCCATTACCAAGAGAATTACTCTCTTGATGCCGGAAGAGACTGCCTTTTCGCCCTTATTTGAAAATGTCATGATAAAAGTTTCTCCTTAGACAAGCAACTTATTGATTTTTATCACTCTTACGGGTGAACCAATATGTTGCCGTTGTAGGCATACTTATCAACAATAACGTGCTGAATTGCCTGGGTTCAACACAATACTGCCAACAAAAATGCCGCAGTTATCCTATGGCAATTTGTATTATACTCATCAAAAATAAAAAGTCAAATTTTTAAAAAAGTGTTTTTTGGTTACTTTCCACAAACTTTTCGTCCTCAAAAAACAACACAAACCTATATTTTGTGGAAAATATTGGTATACTTGCAAAAAAACCACTATTACTTTTGTAAAAATTGCAGAAATTACAAACTGTAACCTTTAATAGTGCACAAAAAGGGGTAATAATATCAATTTGTAATTATTTGTTGACATAAAAACCCAAAAAGACCATAATATAACTGTACTTATTAATATCTGATTTACGGAGTGTTGTTATGACAATTAATCTTCCCTCGGAGGTTTCTCTTATACTTGACCTGTTCAAGGATTCGGGCTATGAGGCCTTTTGTGTGGGCGGCGCAGTACGTGACAGTCTGATGGGTATAACTCCCGGTGACTGGGACATCACAACGAATGCCACACCTGAAGAAACAGCAAGGATTTTCAAGGATTTCAGGATAATCGAAACAGGCATCAGGCACGGCACGGTTACTGTTATTATGAACAAAAAGCCTTTTGAGATTACAACTTACCGCATTGACGGTGAATACGAGGATAACCGTCATCCCCACAACGTTACTTTTACAAGAAAGCTTAAGGACGACCTTGCACGAAGAGACTTCACAGTCAATGCAATAGCCTACAATCCCGAAACAGGAGTTGTGGATTTTTACGGCGGACAAGACCATATATATAATGGTATAATAAAAACGGTGGGTGACCCTGATAAACGCTTCAACGAGGACGGCCTTCGTATAATGAGAGCATTACGCTTTGCCTCTACACTCGGCTTTGAAATTGACAGTGAAACTGCACAAGCAATCCACCGTAATAAAGATTTACTTAAGAACATTTCCGCTGAAAGGCTTAACGTTGAGCTCACAAAGCTTGTCTGCGGTAAAAACGCCTTTAATATCCTTATGGAATACCCCGACGTGCTTTCGGTATTCATTCCCGAAATTGCACCTGCGGTGAATTTCAAGCAGTACGGCAAAAAGCACGCCTATGACGTGTGGGAGCATATCTGCCACACGGTGGACACTATTCCCCCTGACAGACTTTTACGTCTTACTATGCTTTTGCACGACCTTGGCAAGGTACCCACACACTCTCTCAACGACAAGGGTGACAGCACCTTTAAAAATCACGCACCCGTAGGCGGAGAAATGGCACGCAATATTCTGACAAGATTAAAATTTGACAAAAAGACCGTAAACCGCGTTTCATTCCTTGTAAGCTACCACGATTTTGAACCCGTCGAAAGCAAAATTGAACTGAAACGCCACCTTCGTACAAAAACTCCCGAGGATATCCGCACACTCTTAACAATCAAAAAAAGTGACCGCGGTGCACTCAGCGAAAGCTACCGTGATATAAGCAAGGGTACTGCACAGACTCTCAGGTGGTTGGAAGAAATCGAAAGCAACAATGAGTGTTGTACCATAAACCGACTTGCTGTAAACGGAAATGACCTTATCGCAAAGGGAATTACAGGCGAAAACGTGGGGGAAGCTCTTAACAAGCTATTGGATGCAGTTATTGAAGAAAAAGTTGCCAATGATAAAGACGCTTTGTTGACATACTTATTATAATAGTATAAAATAGAAATGATAACCAGATTTGAAAGGGTGTTATAAATGAGAAACAAATACTCTCTTAACTTTGATTGGAAGTACAACCCCACCTTCTCGGCAGAAATGGTTGAAAAGGACTATGACGACAGCAAATTCCAAACTGTTGACATTCCCCATACCAACAAAGAACTGCCCCTCAACTATTTTGATGAAAAATCATATCAGTTTGTAAGCTGTTACCGTAAACGCTTCGACGTTAAGAAGAATAAGAATATGCGATACATTCTCCACTTTGAGGGTGCCGCTGTTTATTCAAGGGTTTACCTCAACGGTGAATTTATCGGTGAATACAAGGGCGCATACAATGCCTTTACCTTTGACATTACCGACAAAGTAAAAGCAAAGGACAACCTGCTTGTAGTTGAGCTTGACTCAACCGAACGCAACGAAATTCCTCCCTTCGGCAACGTTGTTGACTACCTTGTTTACGGCGGTATTTACCGCGAGGTATGGCTTGAAGAGGTTGCAGATATATACATCGACAATGCCTTTGTAAGAACTCTTAATGTTTTACAGCCCAAAAAGGTAATGGATATTGACGTTACTCTTTCCGAAAGCACAGAGGGTACACTCACCTTTGCACTTTTCGACGGCGAAAAGAAAATCGGTGAAAAATCAACCGATTTTAAGGGCAGAGTTATAAATGCAAAATGGTCCGTAGAGGACGTTAAATTGTGGGATATTGAAAGTCCCAATTTATATACACTCACAGTTAAGCTCAATGACTCTGATGAAATCACGGTACGCTTCGGCTTCAGAGAATGCCGATTTATGAAGGACGGCTTCTACCTCAACGGCAAGAAAATCAAAATCCGCGGTCTTAACAGACATCAGAGCTACCCTTATGTTGGTTACGCTATGCCTGCAAGCGTTCAGAAGGCAGACGCAGACCTGCTCAAATACGAATTAGGTGTAAACCTTGTAAGAACTTCACACTATCCCAACAGCGTTCACTTCCTTGACCGCTGTGACGAAATCGGTCTTTTGGTATTTACCGAAATGCCTTCTTGGCAGTATCTCGGCGAGGGTGAATGGCGTGACATCTGCCTTGACAACGTGCGCAGAATGGTTCTTCGCGACAGAAACCACCCGTCAGTTATCCTTTGGGGTGTTCGTGTCAACGAAGGTCTTGATTGTGACGAATTTTACGCACAGACAAATGCCCTTGCAAGGGAGCTTGACAATACCCGTCAGACAGGCGGTGTAAGAAATATGCCCTTCAGCCACCTGCTTGAGGACGTTTACACAATGAACGACTTTATTCACTCAGGCGGTGCAATAAACCTTTTACCCCCTGCCATTGCATCAGGTAGTCTCAAGGCGCCTTACCTTGTAACAGAGCACAACGGCCACATGTTCCCCACAAAGAGCTTTGACAACGAGGGTGTCCGTGCAGAGCACGCCCTCCGCCACACAAGGGTTCTCAACTCCGCATACGGCAACAAGCGTACAAGCGGTGCTATCGGCTGGTGTATGGCAGACTACAACACCCACAAGGACTTTGGTAGTGGTGACAGAATCTGCTACCACGGTGTTACAGATATGTTCCGTGTACCCAAAATGGGTGCGGCAGTTTATCGCTCACAGCAGGAGGATAAGCCTTACCTTGAGGTTACATCTGCAATGGATATCGGTGAGCACCCCGGCGGAACAATCGGTGATGTATGGGTATTCACAAACTGTGACTACGTAAAGCTTTATAAAAACGGCAAATATACAAGTACAATTTACCCCGATTCTTCAAAATTCAAGAATCTTCCCCATCCCCCTATGATTGCTTCCGATTTTATCGGTGATTCCCTTGTAACGGATGACGGTCTTGATCCCAAGGCAGCTGCATTACTTACCGATACCCTTGTGGCGGCACAGACAAAGCAGTGGAAACTTCCCCCTTCAAAATTCATTAAGGCAGGAGCCGCAATGGTAGTGGGCAAGATTCCCTTCAACCGTATGTTTGACATTGTTACAAAATATATCGGCGGTTGGGGTAATGAGCAGATTACCTATAAATTTGAAGGTTATAAAAACGACGAGTGTGTTGCAACAGTTCTCAGGACAGCAGTTACTGACCTTTCACTTGACGTTAAGGCAGACTCACTTGTTCTTAAGGAGGGTGACACCTATGATGCAACACGCATCCAGATGGTAGCCCTTGACCAGAACGGTAACAGAGTTCCCTTTGCAGACAGCTCTGTTAAGGTTACCGTCAAAGGCCCCGCAAAGGTTATCGGTCCCACAGAGTTCCCCCTTATCGGCGGTGACAGAGCATTCTGGATCAGAACAACAGGCGAAAAGGGTGACATCACAGTTACCATTGATGCTAAAGGTATCGGCAAGAAAAAGCTTGAATTAAAAGCCGAATAAATACACATATTAAAACAAACTCTCCCATTCGAGAGCTTGTTAAAGGAGATAATTAAAATGAACAACAAACCTTATTACATCACAACTGCTATTGCGTACACATCACGCAAGCCCCACATCGGCAACTCTTACGAGATTGTTTTGTCCGATGCACTTGCACGCTTCAAAAGAATGCAGGGCTATGATGTATTCTTCCAGACAGGTACTGACGAGCACGGTCAGAAGATTGAGGAATACGCTGCTGCGGCAGGTGTTTCTCCCAAGGAATATGTAGACAAGGTTGCAGGTGAAATCAAGGATATTTGTGATTGCCTCAACACAACCTATGATAAATTTATTCGCACAACTGACAAAGAGCACGAGGAATCTGTCCGGAAGATTTTTAAAAAGCTCATAGACAAAGGCGATGTTTATAAGAGCGAGTACGAGGGCTGGTACTGTGTGCCCTGCGAAAGCTTCTTCACAGACAGCCAGCTTGTTGACGGCAAATGCCCCGACTGTGGCAGAGAAGTACGCAAGGAAAAGGAAGAAGCATACTTCTTCAAAATGAGTAAATATCAGAAGCAGCTTGAGCAATATATTGAGGAAAACCCCAACTTCATCTACCCCGAAAGCCGTAAGAAAGAGATGATTAACAACTTCATCAAGCCCGGTCTTCAGGATTTGTGCATCTCACGTTCAACCTTTAAGTGGGGCATTCCCTTCCCCGGTGACGAAAAGCACGTTATTTACGTGTGGGTTGATGCACTTCTCAACTACATCACAGGTCTTGGCTACGACCCTGACAATCAGACAGAGATGTACAAAAAATACTGGCCTGCAAACGTGCACATTATCGGTAAGGATATCTTAAGATTCCACACTATTTACTGGCCCATTATGCTTATGGCACTTGGTGAGCCCTTACCCAAGCAGGTATTCGGTCATCCGTGGCTTCTCTCAGGCAATGACAAAATGAGTAAATCCCGCGGTAACGTTATTTATGCCGACGACCTTTGTGACCGCTTCGGTGTTGATGCGGTAAGATATTACCTTCTTTCCGAAATGCCCCACGCACAGGACGGTACAATCACTTATGAAACAATTATTGAACGTTTCAACTCCGACCTTGCAAATACTCTCGGTAACCTTGTTAACCGTACAGTTGCTATGAGCAACAAATATTTTGACGGTATTATTCAGTCAGCAGACTGCACCGAGGAGCTTGACAACGAGCTTAAGGAGATGGCTCTCGGAGCACTCGACAAGGTTGCAAATCTTCTTGATACCTACAAGGTAAGTGATGCACTTTCAGTTGTGCTTGACCTTGCAAAGCGTTGCAACAAATATATTGATGAAACAATGCCCTGGGCACTTGCCAAGGACGAGGAAAAGAAAGGCAGACTCGGTACTGTTCTTTATAACCTTCTTGAGGGTATCCGCTTTATTGCAGTTCTTCTCAAGCCCTTTATGCCCGAAACAAGCGACAAAATCCTTGAGCAGATCGGCACAGACGTTAACACACTTGACTCTCTTGCAACATTCGGTGCAATGAAGACAGGTGACAAGGTTGGCACAGCCACTCCCCTTTTCTCACGTCTTGATGCGGAAAAGGTGCTTGCAGAAATCGAGGCTTCTCTCCCCGCAGTTGAGGAAGAAAAGCCCGAAATCGAAGGACTTGCCGAAATTCAGTATGATGACTTTGCAAAGGTTGAGCTTCGCGTTTGCAGAATCACAGACTGTCAGCCCATTAAGAAGGCAAAGAAGCTCCTTCAGCTTACACTTGACGACGGCACAAAGAACCCCCGTACAGTAGCATCAGGCATTGCAAAATGGTACAAGCCCGAGGACCTTATCGGCAAGAGTGTTATTGTTGTTGCAAACCTTGCACCCCGTACACTCTGCGGTGTGGAAAGCCACGGTATGATTCTTGCAGGAGAAATCAGCGAGGAAGACGTAAAGGTTGTATTTGTGGACGGTCTTCCTGCAGGTACACAGTTAGCTTAATATGAACAATATTTTTGATTCACACGCACATTACACAGACAAAGCGTTCAATGATGACCGCAAGGATATGCTCGATTCCCTTAAGGAATCGGGCATTTGCGGTGTTATAAACTGCGGTGCAGACATTGAAAGCTCCAAAGCATCTCTGGCGCTTACAAGGGAATATGACTATATCTATTTCGCCTGCGGTATTCACCCCGAGGAGGTTGATAATCTCCCCGGGAATTATATAGAAGCTCTCCGCCAAATGGCTAAGGACAAAAAGTGTGTTGCCATAGGCGAAATAGGCCTTGATTATTATTGGCGTCAGGATAATAAGGACTTGCAGAAAAAGGTTTTTGAAGAGCAGATTTTACTTGCAAAAGAGCTCAGTTTACCAATAATCGTCCACGACAGAGAAGCCCACGAGGATACTCTTAACATACTGAAAAAACACAAGCCTAAGGGTGTTTTACATTGCTTTTCGGGTAGTGTTGAAACTGCCAAAGAGGTTTTAAGACTTGGTATGTATATCGGTCTTGGTGGTGCGGTAACCTTTAAAAATGCTAAAAAGCCGGTTGAGGTTGCAGAGATGCTACCCCTTGACAGACTTTTACTTGAAACGGATTGCCCCTATATGGCACCTGTACCTATGCGAGGCAAACGTAACAACTCTGCATATATTCAATATGTGGCAGAAAAAATCGGTGAAATCAAGGGTATTGACCCACAAGAAATCACCGATACTGCTACAGAGAATGTTAAAAAGCTGTTTGGAATTTAACCGGACAGCTTTTTTAATGCAAAATGCAAAATTATCGGGGCTACGACGATTTTAATTTTAAATGATAAATTTTAAATTTATAATTTTAAATTTTAGATATTATCCTCTCACTAATCTCGTTTACAGTATCAAAGTCCGTTGCTTTGATGTAATACTCCTCAAGTCTGTCGTGTAAATCCTTGGCAAGGGACATTTTCTTTACAGCTTCGTTTATAAGCTCCTTTTTGGCTTTTTTGCCGAACAGGAGCTTTTCTTTTACAGCATCAATCCCCTCTTTATTCATAAATCTCCCTGCGTGTACACGCTTCGATTCATCATCTATTGAATAATGGTAGGAGTTTTCTGTTACAACGGCAATTTTCAACGCAGGTATTATAATATGCTCCGCCTTGAATTGTGGGAACAAGGGACAACAGCACTTATATATATCATAGCCCATTTCTACAGCATAATCCCCTATTTTTTCAATAATAAATGGAGCTATCACACCGTATTCATCCTCAATTGTCACTATTCTCTCTGCCAGAGCCACAACCGATTCGTGGCGCATGTCAACACCCTCCGGTGTCACCGCAGACAAAAAACGCTTGCGAACCTCACCCGGCTTATAATCTGCTCTGTCAGGTATTATTCGGCTTCTGAGACGTTTTACATATCGCTCAACCTTTTCCTTGTCGATATGATGTGTACACAAAAGCACGTTTTGTGTTTCAATGGTGGAGGCTAACATCATATAGTCCGCCGCCTTTTTGTGCTGACTTTTGTTAGCAAGTGTCAGCTCACCGATTTCTTCAAGGTGACCCTTAAGATATTTTTTATCCCAGGCAACACTCAGGTCAACAATGTGCTCTGTTACCCCGGGAAGTGTGGGGTCCATTGTGTGGGGAGATGTGCCGTCAACTATGGAAAAATTGATTTCGGGCACAAGTACAATATCAAGTGAATTCGGGTCTGCGCTGCAAAAACCCCTCTCAACGTAATAGCCACGTTTTTCCATCTTTTCGGCAATTCGCTTCATTATGGTTGATTTACCCGTGCCGGGGCCTCCCTTTAATATAAGGTGATTGCCCTCCTGATAGGGGTTATAAGTATTTTCAAACAGTGAACAATAGCCTTGCTTGTTATTTGCGCCGAAGTAAAATGATACAGGTAAAACTGTTTTTGTCATACAATACCCTCCGCAATATTATGTTACAAGGCATAATATGAAAAAGAAAAAAATTTGTTACTTTGAGAAGCGTAAATCATTGACTTTTAGACAAATCAAAGATATACTAAATTTGTATGTTTAAACTTCAGAAAAGAGGTTAGTATATGTCACGATATGATGAGGCTAAAAAGATTTACGCAGGCCTTGGCGTAGATACCGAAAAAGCTCTTAACACACTTAAGGACGTTACAATTTCAGTTCATTGCTGGCAGGGTGACGACGTCGTTGGCTTTGACAGCAAGGAGAGTCTTTCAGGTGGTATTCAGACCACAGGCAACTACCCCGGCAAGGCATCTACTCCCTCAGAGCTTATGTCAGACCTGGATAAGGCTTTTTCACTTGTTCCCGGCAAAAAGAAATTGAATCTGCACGCTTGCTATGCTATTTTTGACGGTGACTTTGCCGACAGAGATGCTATTGAGCCCAAGCACTTCAAAAAGTGGGTTGACTACGCAAAAGAACGCGGTATGGGTATTGACTTCAACCCCACCTACTTCTCACACTCCATGGTGAAGGACGGTCTTACACTTTCATCCCCTGACGAGGAAGTACGTGCATTCTGGGTTAAGCACGGTATTCAGTGCCTTAAGATTTCAGAATATTTCGCAAACGAAACAGGTGTACCCTGTGTTATGAATATCTGGATTCCCGACGGCTACAAGGATATTCCTGCTGACAGATTTTCACCCCGTGCACGCTTTAAAAAGTCACTTGATGAAATTCTCAGCACACCCTACGATAAATCAAAGGTTTACGTAACCCTTGAAAGCAAGGTTTTCGGTATTGGTCTTGAAAGCTACACCGTAGGCTCCGCAGAGTTTACACTCTCCTACTCCACAAAGAACAACATCACTCCCCTTATGGATAACGGTCACTATCATCCCACAGAGCTTGTTTCTGATAAAATTGCATCACTGTTGCTCTTTAACGAAAAAATTGCTCTTCACGTTACACGCGGTGTACGTTGGGACTCTGACCACGTTGTGCTTTACGACGATGAAACAAAGGAAATTGCAAAGGAAATTGTTGCTCACGATGCTCTTGAAAGAGTTTTCATTGCAACAGACTACTTTGATGCTTCAATTAACAGAATATCTGCCTGGGTAACAGGCTTAAGAAATGTGCAAAAAGCACTTCTTAACGCTCTGCTTACTCCCCACGACAAAATGAAGGATTTACAGAAGGACGGTAAATTCACTGACCTTATGGTAATGCAGGAGGAAATAAAAACTGCACCCTTCGGTGATATCTGGGCAGAATATCTTTTAAGAGAAGGTATAAAAGCAGACTATCTTGCAGAAATTAAAGAATATGAAGAAAAGGTTTTGGTGAAAAGAGTATGAAAAACATTTTAACAGCACCCTTCGTTGAAGATATGAAAAGGTCAACAGCCAATATGTACCGTCAGGGCTGGGACGAAAGAAACGGCGGTAACATCAGCTTTATGCTTGAAGAGGAGCAGGTCAAAGAATACCTTGACCTTAACAACGTAATCCGTGAAATTCCCACAGGCTTTGATGCAACTGAGCTTATCGGCAAAATCTTCATCGTAACGGGTACAGGCAAATACTTCAAGAATGTTGAGGTTGACCCCGAAACAAACCTTGGTATTATCCGTATTGCTAAGGACGGCACAACTGCAGAGCTCCTTTGGGGCTACGCTGACGGTGGCAAGTTTACAAGCGAGCTTCCTGCACACCTTATGAGCCATATGGCAAGACTTAAGGTTGACCCTCAGAACAGAGTTGTTATGCACTCACACCCCACATACACACTTGCAATGAACCACATCCACGAGCTTGACGAGCAGAAGCTCACTCATACTCTCTGGGAGATGTGCACAGAGTGTATCGTTGTTTTCCCCGAGGGTATCGGTGTTCTTCCCTGGATGGTTTGCGGTAATAACGAAATCGGTATTGCAACTGCTGAAAAGATGAAGGATTTCCGACTTGTTATCTGGGGTCTCCACGGTATTTACGGTGTGGGCAAGGATATGGACGAAGCCTTCGGACTTATTGAAACAGTTGAAAAGGCTGCACAGCTTTATATGCTCGCAACTGCAAGCGGTAAGAGAATCAACACAATCACAGACGAAAACCTCTGGGCAATCGTTGAACGCTTCTCACTTCAGGAGCAGTGCAGAAAGGATTTTCTTAACCTTTAATTCCTAAAACAAAACGCAAAAAATCCGATTCTCTTTTACAGAGAATCGGATTTTGTTATTTTGTTTAAATTATTTCTTTCTTGCAGCAATTTCTGCAACCATTTCTGCCTGACGCTTCTCAGTAACCTTGTAGAAGAACATAGGAACCGCGCAAGCAAACATACTGATAACACCTGAAAGAACAAGCATGTTCCAGAGTGTCTGTGCACCCTCGGCAGAAATAAAGCCTGTCTCAGAGTTAATACCTGCGGCTGTGAAAGAGATAACACCGATGAATGCGCCAACAGCCATACCGATTTTGTTGATAAGAGTCTGCATAGCAAAGCAGATACCCTCACCACGCTCGCCTGTTTTCCACTCGAGGTAGTCAACTGTGTCACCAATCATAGCATAAGTGATGATGTTGTTGACACCCTGGGGAATACCGAGAAGAACAAGGGCAATAGCTGCAATAATCAGCTTCCAGGGAGCATCATAACCAACGAAGTACATAATTGCCATTACAACACCACCGAAGATGTGCACTGCAACGTAAGCCCACTTCTTTGTGAATTTCTTTGACATCCACGGAACAAGAAGAGAAGCCACAAGACCGCCGGGAACAACAAGGAGTGTAATAAGGCTGTACATACCCTCATTCTGGAGAACATACTTTGCAAAGTAAAGACCACCGGTGTATGTATAAACCATTCTTGCGCCACCGAGTATACCGGAAACAACAATGAGAAGAAGCTGGTCATTTTTGAAAAGAAGCTTAAGGTTGTGACCGAAGCTGGGAGGATTATCGTCTGCAGTAAAGCGCTCTCTTGTGTGCTTAAAGCCATAGAAGAACATAGGCACAGCAGCTACAACAAGAACAACTGCTGCAATAAAGTATGTCCACTTAAGTGTTTCTGCATTGGCACTTTCCTGGCCTGCAATAACAGTACCGATAAAGTTCTTTGCAGTTTCTGCGTCAACGCCTTTGTCAGCCATAATTGTCGCAATATCCGCATCTGTATATTTGTATTTTGCTGTAACTGCACCTGTAATAATGGGAACAAAAACAGTAACAATACCTGCACCTAATGTGCAAAGAAGACGGGTAACTGTAAGAAGATTGCCACGAACAACCGTATCGTTAGTCATACAAGTGGAAAGTCCCCAATAAGGAACGTCTGCGATTGTGTAGGCAACAGACCAGATAACGTAAATAATACCAACAATAATAAATGTTGAGGTTGCCTTCTCCTGGAACACAGGGAGGAAGCAAGCAATCGTCATAATTGCAATGGGGATAGCCATCCATTTAAGGTAAGGTCTGCATTTACCCCATTTTGTTCTTGTTTTATCAACGACACTACCCATAATCGGGTCATTGAACGCGTCGAAGATACGTGTGCCGAGCATAAGCCAGGCAACTGCCATTGAGCCTGCTACCGAGCCAATTGTAACGCCCTCAGCACCGAAAAGAAGTGCATCAGTAAGGAAAATTGTAAGGTATGAGCCGATAATGGTACAGATAAAGTTCTGTCCGAAGCCCGCAACACCATAGGCTAATGCTTCTTTAGGCTGTAAGCCGTCTCCGCCGGGAGTTGTGCCATACAGCTTGTGAAGAATGCCTTCAACTTTTGTATTCATTGCTTTAATCTCCGTTTCTCTTTATATTTTTTAAAAATTATTCAACAGTAACAACTGTTTTCATAACAATGGGTTCAACAGGTACTGAACGCTCACCGCCAAAGCTCATTCTGCGGTCAATCTTGAGGAAGTCATCAACAACCTCCATACCCTCAGTAACCTTACCGAAAGCAGCATACTGACCGTCCAGGAAGGTGCAGTCACCATAGCAGATGAAGAACTGACTGCTTGCAGAATTCGGGTTAGCTGAACGAGCCATAGAAATAACACCGCGAGTATGTGAAAGTGTGTTGTTCACACCGTTGATTCTGAACTCGCCCTTGATATTTTCATCGCTTCCGCCACAGCCTGTACCCTCGGGATCACCGCCCTGAGCCATAAAACCGTCAATAACACGGTGAAAAGTAAGACCGTTATAAAAACCGCTCTTAACAAGCTTTAAAAAGTTTTCGCAGGTAATTGGTGCCTGCTCGGGGCAAAGCTCAATAATGAACTCACCGCCGTTTTCCATTGTAACCTTTACTTTTTCCATAAATGCACCTTTATTTCATAACATAATTCTCGTTTGTATCTGCAGTTGTTACAGTTTTCATAACGAGATTTGAGTTTTCTGCCTTGGGAGATGTAATGCTCGATGTGTATGAATAGCTGTAATCAACCTCAACAACCTTGCCGGTTTCACAATCAAGCTTAAGCTCAACAACACCGTTTTTGAATGCCATTGTGTTGACAACAGAGCCATCGCTCTCGTCCAATGCAGGAATATTAAAGATCTTGCCGTAGGTAAGCTTCTGTCTCTCGCTGAAGCCTGCTGAACCTGTCGGGTACTCTCCCTTGCCGTACGTATAATTATCGAGAGTGATTGTAATTACAATACTGCCGTCAGCAACCTTCTGCTTGATTGATTTGATATCATCCATAACCAGCTTGCTTGACCAACCTAAATTATTCACAGGGAAATGTGTATAGTGGCTGTTTGATGTAGCCGCAACATTTTTCACTTCTGTCTGGGGCAGATAAACATCAACGGCAGACTTTTTCATAGCCTCAAGCTCTGCCTTCATATCGGCATCAAGCATAGTATTATAGGGAAATGAATTCATAACCTTCACAAGAGTGTTGACATAATCTCTGTATTCCATATTTGAAACATTAAGCTGGCTGTCAGGCGCTCCTGTTGTAGTAACCTTAATTGTAGGGAAAACAACAGTTATTGTTCTGCTAAAGCCGGGTTTCACTCTTTTTACAGAGTTAATTGATTCATTAAAAAGCTTGAAGAGCTTTTCATCATCCACAACGTTATCAAGATCAGCAGCAACACGAAGCATCTTCTGTGCGTCAAGAAGCGATACCTGACCGTCAAGGTCAAGGTCATATTCTGCCTTGGTTTCTTCGATGCCTGCTGCAGCGCGCAAAAGCTTTGCTGCATCCTGTGTGGAATACGCACCGTCTCCGTCTACATCCGCTCTCAGCATAGAAGTCATCATATCAGCCTTTTCTTCGTCAGTAAGTGCTGTATCAGTCGCTGATACGGACAAGCTCATTACGGACATCAATATACCAATAACAAGTACTATTGACAACAATTTCTTCATAATAATCACCTTTCTTTTTGTTTTCCTGTATTATTTAAAGTTAAATGCCGCTTTCAAAAACAACAATGTCTGCTCAACAATGAGCTCGTCGCTATCCTCCACCTGTTTACCTGTATATATGAAGAACCTCTCCTTATAATACGGGCATGCGGTAGAAAACTGCAGCATCATAAACACATTGTCCAGAAGGTAGGCAAAGAACGCAGGGTTGATATCCTTACGGACCTCGCCCGTTTCCTGTGCAACGGCAATCGTTCGGGTATAAATTGAAGCCGTAACCGCTTCTATACGCTGTGAAAGCTGATTAAGGAACTCCGTGCTTCCTCCGGTGGTAAGTGAGCAGTAAAGCTGTACAAGCTCCGGTTGAGCCTTTGAAAATGCAAGGAGTGTACGGATTATTTTCTCCGCTTTAATGAGGATATCCTCCTCCGACGGAGCCAGCTCCATAAGCATATCCTCCAGTGTAGAAAGACCGTCATGCATTATATAGCTGAAAAGCTGTTCCTTATTATCAAAGTACTTATACACCGCTCCGACACTGATGCCTGATTTCTTAGCGATCTGCATAATTGAAGTGTTTTCAAAGCCGTTTTCGGCAAACTCCTGACGAGCAACACACAAAATACGTTGGCGTTTTTCCTCCGGCAAATTGCCGAATGCCATTTTACACAATTGATTGTTTGTTTCCGTGTGAGTTCACCTCTCGATACAGTAATCCATGTTACACTTTATAATAACATCATTTGTGCTAAAATGCAATGACAAACAGAAAAAACGCCAACCAAAAATGGTTGGCATTTTTTGGTAAGTGTTTATAAAAAATCAAATCCCGCAGTTCTCGTGTTCACATTGTCCGTTAATATCAATCTGCACCGTCAAATGACCTATGCCTCTTTCCTTGCTTTGCTCTTCCACCTCTTTTTTTACTCGTGCATAATCGGTTATATCTGAGCCCTCACATAGTCTTACGTGCAGACTCGCCATAATCCGCTCCTCGTCAAGACTCCATATATGCAGGTGATGAATATCCTGCACACCCTCAATCATATAAAGGCTGTCTCTGTATCCCTTCACATCAAAGCCCTCGGGTGTTTTCTCCAGCAGTATTGCAAACACATTCTTAATATTGATAACCGAATGAATTAACAGGAACCCGGCAATACACAGAGAAAGTATGCCATCAACAAAATACCATTTAAATAAATATATCAGAACGCTTCCTATCAGAACAGCTACCCAGCCCAGCACATCCTCAAGCATATGAAGGCTGACCGCTCGCTCATTCGCTCCTGTTCCTTTATGAGTAACAAAAACTGCTGTCCCGTTTATAATAACTCCGAAAATTGCCACAAGAAGCATCCAGCCTCCTTTGACCTCCTGTGGTTCGTCAAGACGCATAACCGAACCGCATACAACAAAGATACTGCTCACAACCAGCAAAACAGACGTTGCCGCCGCTGACAACAAGCTGTATCGTCTGTACCCGTATGTGTATTTTTCGTCAGGAGCTTTTTTTGACAATTTTTCCATAAAGTAAGCAAAGCCTATGGCAACACAGTCGCCCAGGTCGTGAACCGCATCGGACAAAATTGCAAAGCTGTTTGTAAAAAATCCTCCGAAAATCTCCACAAAAACAAAAAACAAGTTCAAAAAAAATGCAGTCAATATCTTTTTGTCAGACCCTTGCCCGTGATGATGGTGATGGTGATGATGAGAATGATGCTCATTGCTCATTGATATGCTCAACCGCCCTTTCTATGATATCTTTTATATGACTGTCAGTAAGAGTGTAATAAACGTTTTTTCCTTGTCTGCGGTTTTTCACAAGACCATACTCTTTCAATACCTTGAGCTGATGTGATACTGCCGACTTCGTCATTGACAAAACAACTGCAATATCACCAACGCACATTTCCCCGTTATCCAATGTCCACAGTATTTTTATGCGCGTGCTGTCTGCAAATATCCCGAAAAAATCTGAAATCCTGTAAAAACGTGTTTCGGGGAGCATTGAAGACGCCGCCTTTTCTACTGCCTCCTTATGAAGCTCACAACAATCACATTTTGCCCTCGCCATAAAAACACCTCCTTCATCCCTTATTATAGTTGAACGCTTGTTCAACTGTCAACAATTATTGCCAATTTTCCTCTTTTGATTTGCTTTTTAGTTTCAAACAATTCACAATTTGTTATTGAATTATAGGA
Organism: Acutalibacteraceae bacterium; assembly: GCA_045532945.1. Lineage (GTDB taxonomy): Bacteria > Bacillota > Clostridia > Oscillospirales > Acutalibacteraceae > DTU089. Next base: position 54,064 of record JAZSGZ010000028.1, on the reverse strand, counting down.
CCGGTTATATTATAATATACTCGATTATGTATATTTAACTCAGGAGGTTTTTATATGACACAGAAGCGTTTTTCTGCGAAGATTGTTCTTTCAATCATTGCTGTTCTGTTGATTATGGGTACATTGTGTACAGTTGCATTTGCGGCTAACCAGGTCGCCAACTACAATTGTGCATACGGACAGGCTGTGCCCACAGATTCAAAGCTCAGCGCAAAGATTTCGCAGTACAATTTCAAGGGTGATGAGGGAACTCTTTACTTTATGCAGATAAGCAAAGGAAAGCCCGATTCACACTATGCAGTTGAAATTTTCTCTGATTCCGGCTACAAGACAAAAATCAGAAGCTTTTCAAAGGAGTTTTCCGAAACTGCAGGCAACACTCCCCTTAAAATCAAATGGGACTTCAAAACCACAGTCAGCGGAACATACTACGGAAGGTGCTATACTTACGTTGAGACCACTAAGGATGGCTCTACAACCAAGACAGTTGACACATCATCCTTCAGCACATTTAAGATAAACATCGACCGTATGTCCTCAAAGACAGTCAAGCTCAAATCACTTGTGAACTCAGCCACAGGACCCAAGCTTACCTGGGAAACCTTACCCACAGGTACCAAGTACAACGTTTACAGAAAGGCTGCAGGGGACAAGAGCTGGACATATCTTACAACACTTGCCGGAGCCGCATCCTCTTATGTTGACACCAAAGCAGTAAGCGGCAAGAGCTATACCTACACAGTAAAGTGCGGAGATGGTAAGTACGTAAGCAAATACGACACAAAGGGTCTTACCATCAAGTACCTTTCAATGCCTAAAATATCCGTTATCGGCTCAGGAACTGCCGGCAATGCAGTTATTAAATGGAATGCAGTTGCAGGTGCACAGGGCTACTATGTTTATCGCAAGGGTGGTAACCTGAGTGATTATAACTGGAGACTTATTGCTACAATCAAAAACGGCAAAACCGTTTCTTACACAGATAAGGCTGCAACAAGCACAGACTGGAACTACACATACACAGTAAAGGCTTACAACGGCAAGACAGTAAGCGCATATAATTACAACGGTGTTGACTTTGACTATATCAAGGCACCCACACTCAAAAGAGCCTCCTCTTATGACGGCGGTATGAAAATTGAGTGGACAAACAGCAACGAAAACGTTAAGGGCTACTACGTATATCGTCTTAACGGCAAGTCATGGAAATATCTCGGACAGACAACGGCAAAGTCATTCATTGACAAAACTGCCGAATCAACCAAGAGCTACACCTACACAGTGAAAGCTTTCTCCGACACTAACGCAGGCGGCTACAACGCAAAGGGTGTTACTGCAAAATATCTTGCTGCCCCTGTACTCAAGCCCCTCACATTTGATGAAAACTACCGTGCAATCGTTAAATGGGATGCAGTAAACGGTGCCGCTGGCTATGTTGTTTACAGAAAAATCAATAATGCAACCAAATGGGAAGCAGTAAAGGACATCAAGGACGCTAAAACAACCGTTTTCTATGATGCTTGCAAAAAAGCAAGTGGTGACAAGCTCACATACACGGTACGTGCTTATGACAAAGCAAATATCTTCAGTTATTTCAAAGTAAACGGCACTTCAGGTATCTGCCTGGCAAAGCCTTGGTTTACAGTTGCACAAACTGAGACAGATGATAATTCACTTGCAATCCTTGTTTCATGGGGCAAAATTACCGGTGCTACCAAGTACAATATTTACAGACGTCCTGCAGGAACCTCCACTTGGGCATACCAGAAGACGGTTACTGAAACACATTATCTTGATACATCCGTCGTGAATGGTTCTACCTATGAATATGCGGTACGTGCTCTTAACAACACAGGTAGTCAGAGTGCTTTCTATATTAAGGAAGCTACCGCAATCACAATACCCACTATCACAAAGGTATTTACTATCAACAATGTTCAATCACAGTTCTCCCGTGTTTCCTGGAACGCTGTTGAGGGCGCAGACTCCTACAACGTTTACAGAATGGCTAAGGACGGCGCAGAGTGGGAGAAGCTCACAAACACATCTGATAAGATGTACACAGACAAATCAGAGGGTGCATCAACAACAGCATACTACTATGCAGTTTCAACTGTTATCGGTAAACTCGAAAGCGCAAAATCAACTGCAGTCGGTAACTTTGCAGAGATTACTCTTGAAGCAACTGCAACAGACGACGGCATTCAGCTCGATTGGAACTGTGAGAGATTCTCAAAAGCCACTATCACACGTTCAACAGGCACAGAAGAGGCTGTTCCAATCGGTGGATTTACATCTGACCATTATTCATACACAGATACATCTGCTGAGAAGGGTGAAACCTACACCTACACAATCAATATCGCAGTAGGCGGCAAGGTTAACGGTGTGGCATCTGTTACAATCAGACGTCCTCATGACCCCCTTGCAGCTACGGTTATCACTTCAATTGATAATGCAACAGAAGGCAACCTCTACGCAGCACGTATCAACTGGCTCCAGGTTGACTTCGCAGAGAAATACATTGTTTTGAGAGCATCTGATGACGGCTTCCTTAACTGGGAAGAAATCGGAACACTTACTAACGAGGAAGCAATTAACGGTGAGCTTTCATTCGTTGATAACAAAGTGATACCCAACAAGGAATACGCTTACAAAATCAAAGCTGTTGCTCCTGTAGCAGACAGACCCGAATCAGAGTCTGAGCACAAGACAACTACTCTCCTTTCTCACCTTGATGCACTTACAAATGTAAAAGCAACCGTTGCAATCGGTTCAGAGAACAAGTACGTTGAACTTTCCTGGTCTCCCGTAACCAACGCGGAAGGCTACAGAATTTACCGTACAAACTCTCCCGAAATTGAAGACAGCTGGACTCAGGTAGGTTCCATTGATTTAAGCGGTCTTGAAACACGAGAAGAGGATTATGTTGTAACAGACAACACAATTGAAACAAACGGCACATACTCTTACAAAATCGTAGCATGGTCTACAGACCGCGGTGAGGTTTCAAACATTTCCGACCCTGTTGAAATCACAGGCTTCCCTGAGGAAGAGACACCTGACGAGCCCGAAACACCTGTTGACCCTGAAAATCCCGGTGAGGGCGAAGGTACAGAAACTCCCGTTGACCCTGAAAACCCCGGTGAGGGCGAAGGCACGGAAGACCCCGTTATTCCTCCCGTAAATCCCGATGAACCCGAGGATGACGACGAGGGTGGCGTAGGCGAAGTTTAAGACCTTTCACTACAATAGTTTATGATAAAACCCCCGCAGGTGTTCCTGTGGGGGTTTTACTAAAAAATCCTGTGAGCTTTGCACTCACAGGATTTTTGTTTATTCAGGCAATTCAAGTATATTGCTGGCTTCAGAGGCTTCGATTTCCTCAACGTTTCTGAGCTTTTTCTGAATCATCTCATTGCGATGACGGGCTTCATCAAGTGTTTTGCCTGCCTCGTCTATTTTCTTCTTTGCCTTTTCAAGAACTGTACCAAAGGTATCGTACTGCGATTTTGCAGCACCGAGGAGCTTCCTGACTTCGTCAGCCTTTTCATTGATAGCCATAGCCTTGAAGCCCATAGCAAAGGAGTTAAGGAGTGCCGTTATTGTGGAGGGGCCTGCAACCATAACATTCTGAGCCTGTAGCTTTTCGGCTATACCGCTCTTTGATGAAGCAATCTCTGCATAGAGGCCCTCTGTTGCAAGGTAGAGTACCGCAAAGGGCGTTGTCTGCGGTACGCAGATGTATTTTTTAATTTCCTTTGCCTCAGCAAGAATTCTGTCCTCGAGAGCTTTACGAGCAACCTTAAGTGCGTCAGGTTCAGCATTATCTGCCGCATCGCACACCCTTACATAGTCCTCAAGGGGGAATTTAGAGTCAATGGGCAGGTAAATATCCTCACCCTTTTTGTCGCTGTTTGGAAATCTTATGGCAAACTCAACACGCTCTGCGTTGTTTTTGGGTGAATAGTTCTTGACATAAAGTCCGGGGATTGTCTGGTCGAGTATAGATTCGAGCTGTACCTCTGCCCAGGTACCGCGGGCTTTAACGTTTGTAAGAATACGGTTAAGGGATGTTACATTAGTGGTAACACCCTGTGAAAGCTCCTTCATCTCACCAAGGGACTTATATACATTTTCAAGCTGTTGTGAAACAGTTTTAAATGAAGAATCAAGTCGGGTTGTAAGAGTCGAGGTCAGCTTTTCATCTACGGTAAGTCGCATCTGCTCGAGCTTTTTCTCGTTGCTTTCCTGCATCCTTGAAATGGACTCACCGATAACCTTTGTCTGCCTGTCGGAGCTTTCGGCGTTCTGCTGTTGAATGGATTTAAGAGATTCACCTATTTTTTCTGTAAGGTTAATACGGCTTTCGTAATTCTCTTTAACCATATCATTAAGCTTTTGCTCTATTTTACCCAATGCTGCAGTTGTTTCAACACGGGTTTCTTTGTTTGCCTGTGCCATTTCCTGTCTGTTGCGACGAAATTCCTCATAGATAGCATCGTTATCCTTGCCTTTTTTAAGAGAAAGCACAAGCACCGTGCAAACAATGGTTAAAACCACGCTGATTGCACCTAAAACTACTATTAAAATATCCATAAACCAAGATTAAACCTTTATATATGTTTATACTTCTTCCCAATTCTTTGAACGCTCTACTGCCTTGCGCCAACCCTTGAGCATAATCTCGCGCGAGTCATTGTCAATAGCAGGAACGAAAATGCGATCAACCTCACGTACCTTCTCGATTTCATCAAAATCCTTCCAGAAGCCGACTGCAAGACCCGCCATATATGCGGCGCCGAGAGCAGTTGTCTCAACACACTTGGGACGGTTAACCTTTGAAGAAATAAGATTTGACTGAATCTGCATAAGAATATTACTTACTGATGCGCCACCGTCAACTCTCATCTCACTCAGTATAATATTGCTGTCCTTTTGCATTGCCTCAACAAGGTCTGTAACCTGATATGCAATACTTTCAAGAACCGCCCTTGCAAAATGAGCACGATTTGTACCGCGTGTCAGACCGACAATACAGCCACGGGCATACATATCCCAATAAGGAGCTCCGAGTCCTGTAAAAGCCGGTACAAGGTAAATGCCGTTGGCATCCTTTACGCTTTCTGCAAGGAAGTCACATTCGCTGGGCTCGGAAATAAGCCGAAGCTCATCACGAAGCCATTTTATAACTGAGCCTGCATTAAAGGCACTACCCTCCAGGTCATAAGTAACCTTGCCGTTGATACCCCATGCTATACCTTCTATAAGATTATTCCGGGAATGAATACGCTTGTCACCCGTATTCATAAGCAGGAAACAGCCTGTGCCGTATGTATTCTTTGCCTGACCTGCATTAAAACAAGCCTGACCGAAAAGTGCCGCCTGCTGGTCACCGATTGCACCTGAAATCGGTATTCCTGCAAGACCCTTAAGACCCGGTACATCTTCACTGACATAGCCGTAAACCTGACTACACTCTCTTACCTCAGGAAGAATACTCATAGGAATACCCAGTTGACTGCAAAGATATTCATCCCAACAAAGCTTTTCAATGTCAAAGAGCATTGTACGGGCAGCATTACTGTAATCTGTAATATGAACCTGTTTACCTGTAAGATTCCAGATGAGCCATGTTTCAACCGTACCGAAAAGGAGCTTGCCCTCAGCAGCAAGTGTACGTGCCTCGGGCACGTTATCGAGAATCCACTTAATTTTAGTTGCGCTGAAATAAGCATCTATAAGGAGACCTGTGTGCTCCTTCACATACTCCTCAATCCCCTGTTCCTTAAGCCGTTCGCATATAGGAGCAGTTCTGCGACATTGCCACACAATAGCATTGTAAACCGGTTTTCCTGTTTCCTTATCCCACAAAATGGTGGTCTCGCGCTGATTGGTAATACCGATTGCAGCAATCTCCTTAGGGTCAATCTTTCCCTGCATAAGCGCTGTGCTCAATGACCTTAACTGTGAATCAAGGATTTCATAAGGATTGTGTTCTACCCAGCCTGACTTAGGGTAAATCTGCTCAAACTCATATTGAGCCTTGCACACGATACGCCCCTTTTTGTCAAAGACAATAGTACGTGATGATGTTGTTCCTTGGTCAAGTGCTAAAACATACTTTTTCATAATATACACTCCTCAGTTTCGGGGAAACCAAGCCCCGCTGATTCAAAACCAATTACCACTGGAAATCGCCGTAAGAAACATTAATTCTTGTTGCATACTCAACACCCTTCATTTTTGCAGAAAGAGTTGAGTTGATACCGAAGGTGGAATTCTCAAGATAGATATGAGTTTCATAGCTTGTTGTATATGACAAAATCTGTGTAGTGGCGCTGTCAAGAACAACCTTGAGCACCGCATTCTTAAGCTCTTTTTTACGTGCATCCTCGAATGTATTTGCACCAAAAATGTTTTCTACCACGCTTTCGGAATTCTCCTGAAGAATAACAGGACTGAAGACATCTGCGTAAGCAGTCTGGCTCACATTGGCAATTTCGCAGTCTGCAAGGGCAATTTCAATAGTAATAATACCTGTTTCCTCGTTATAATCTGCCTTTATACCGTAAACATCGCTTTGATCAAGCTTTGAAACGTAGGTTTCTTTTTCTGCGGACATTGCATTGTCACAATTCTGACCCTTAAGCACGGTCTGTGCCATCTCAGGCTCGGACTCCCTGACAATCCTATCACGAATCATATTTGAAACGCTTTCTGTAGAGTTACCGAAATTGATACCTACGAAGTTAAGCTCTTTAATACCGAAGTTGATAACATCAACATCCTCGCTACGGATAAAGCCGGGCTTCTGTACTTTTACATTATTAAGAAATGTATTGAAAATGGCAACAGTCTGGTCAGGAGACTGAAAATACTCATCACCCTGAAAGCCGCTGAATGCACCTGAAGGCTGAAGCTCTGTTAAATCAGCACAACCGCGAAGCACCTGACGGGCATCATAAAGTGTAACAGCTCCGTCGCTGTTCACGTCGGCACGCTTTGCAACCGCAGGATCTGTAATGGAGCTGAGACCTGCCGCTACCTCAAGAACTCCGAGGGCATCGTTCAAATCAACCTTGCCGTCGCCGTTAAGATCGCCATAGACAACCGTGGTGTCGATAAGTGCATTTGCAGTAAGGCTGAATGCCCCCATTGAAAACAAAAGTGTAATAACAGTTAAAATACATATAAATTTTCTCATAGTATCCTCCATTATTTTATTGAATCAAGTATATCCTTAACGGAATCCAGAATATAATCCGGCTTAACGTCTGACTTTTTATAGTCCTCCATGGTGGTTTCACCCGAAAGAACCAAAACAGAAGTAACACCTGCATTTATACCCGTTTTAACATCGGTATAAATACGGTCACCTACCATTGCAATATTTTCATAAGGCACCCCATGTGACTTTGCAATTATGTCAATCATTGTACGGTCAGGCTTGCCGAGGAATCGGGGACGTCTTTTGACAGCCTGTTCAAACATATTGGCAAAGCTACCGCAGTCAGGCAGATATCTGCCCCCCTCGATGGGACAAACCATATCAATATTGGTTGCGTAGTAATCCGCACCGCCGTCAAGAAGGTCACACACGGTGCGTATTTTCTTGTAGTCAAGCTCGGTATCATAGCCAAGAAGGACTGTGTCGGCATTTTCACCTGTGGGGTCAATATCCACATCGTAATTACCCAATTCATTTACGAGTGAACGGGTACCGCAAACATAAACCTTACTGCCTTTTTTGTTTTCCTCCAGGAACATTCCTGCCGCCATACCGGACGTGAAAACATTTTCCTCCTCACAGGGGAAGCCGAGAGAACGCATTTTTTCAACATAGTCAAGCTTACTCTTCGACGAATTGTTTGTAAGGAAAATGAAGTTTTTGCCCTGCCTGAGGAGTGTTTCCAAAAACTCCTTTGCTCCGTCAATGGGGTCATAACCCAGATTGACTGTGCCGTCCATATCAAGCAAAAATAATGTAATATCTTTTAAATCTGCCATAGCTTACCTTCCGTAAATTGAATTATAATATTTATACTTTTGGGTATCGATAATGTTCAACTGTTCTTTAGTAATGCGATAGAGCCAATTGCCCTCTGCCCTGCCGGGCACATTCAGACGGGTATCATTACCGTAGCCCAATAAATCCTGCACGGGGAATATGCAAAGACCTGCGTTACTTCCCATAATTGTGCGGATAATCGCAGAGCAACCGTCTTCATTCCATCTGTCGGGGTCACAAGCACAGTATCGCATAATATCGTGCTTTACATCCATGGGAGTTTCCCACAGAAAGCCGAGTAGCGTGTTGTTATCGTGAGTGCCCGAGTAGGCTATGGAATTATTTATGTAATTATGGGGCTTGTGAGGTGTTTCGCCACCCAGGAAACCAAACTGGAAAACCCTCATCCCGGGGAAACCGCTTTCTTCAACAAGCTCAATTACTTCTTTTGTAATGTCACCTAAATCCTCCGCAATGATGAGCTTGTCACCTGCTACGGATTTAAGTGCATTTATAAGCTTCATCCCGGGACCCTTTACCCATTTACCCTCACGGGCGGTCTTTGCCTTGCCGTCAACTGCCCAGAAGCTTTCAAATGCCCTGAAATGGTCTATGCGAACACCGTCAAACAGCTCCAGAGAAGCTGCAATTCTGTCCTTCCACCATTGGTAGTCCGTCTTTTCAAGGGCAGACCAATCATAAAGAGGATTGCCCCACAGCTGACCGTCCTCGGCAAAATAGTCCGGCGGTACACCTGCCACGTCCGTAAGGCGATTGTTATCATCCATAAGGAAAATTTCGCGGTTAAAGTAAACATCTGATGAATCAAATGAGACATAAATCGGGATATCACCGATTATCTTTATACCCTTGGAGTTAGCATATTCTTTAACCTGTGCCCATTGTGCAAAAAATTCATACTGAATAAATCTCCAGCCAAACTCCACCTCGGGTGAAAAGTCACCGGTGGTCCACTCGGTCCATTCTGCATCGTTGTTTGCGCTCTTAAGTGCCATAAATATACAGAAATCCGAAAGGTGCTTGTTGGAGTCAATAAATTCATTTATCTTTTCCCTTAACTCCGCTGACACCCTCTGTGATGCGGTTATAAGGAGATTAACTCTGTCACGGCTCAGACGGTCAAACTCGCAGGAATAGGGTGTTTGTTGCTTTGCAGATTCTAACTCCGCAGGGGTAACAAGCCCTTTCTCAGCGAAAATTTCCAAATCAACAAAATAAGGGTTACCGCCAAAGGTTGAATATGACTTATAAGGTGAATTACACTCATCGACCAAGCCGAAGGGTAACACCTGCCAATAGGAAAATCCGCCACAGGACAGGAAGTCTACGAACTCACGTGCGGCTTTACCGAAGCTTCCGCAGGAATAGTCACCCCACAAGGAAGATACGTGCATCAACACACCGCTTTTACGTTCCATATGGCTACACTCCCCTAATATAGTGATATATATTACATTATAACATAGAAAAATATTTCTTGTAAATAGTCAAAGGTACAAAATCAACAGCAAAGTTATGTGTAAGAATAACAAAAAACAGAGTGTCGACCGAGACCTCGGTAACACTCCGTTAATATTTGATTTCAGACCTTATTTATAGCCTTTAACCATAAGATTGATGTATGCAGTATCAAGAGCATCAATATAGCCGTCCTTTGCAACATCGTTTGCTACAAAGAAGTAGTAATTGCTTTCGTTATATGAGCCGGGAATGATATTTGCTCTTCTTGCAACGGCATAGTCATCAGCATTTACAAGACCGTCACCTGTAACATCGCCGTATATAACGAAGGTTCTTGATTCATAAACAGTATTTGTATACTTTGAAGAAAGTGTAATCACTGCACCTGAACCAACATAATCATCAGCTGAAAGCACGTTACCCTCAAAGTCTGCGACTGTAAGAAGAGTTGCATCATTATCAAACTTTGCGAGTACGTCAGCAACTGTCAAAGAACGCAGTTCAGTAACAATGTAACCTGTTTCAGCATCAAAGGAAAGACCTGATTCATTGAAGATTCTAAGAACCTTGTCTTCAGCCGCTACCTTCACGGTAACGTCTGATGTAAGCACATCCTCTGCGCCTGCAAGAGTATCGTTTTCATAAGCCCAGCCAACAACTGCGATTTCATCTGTGCTTTCGGGGAGCTGGGGTGCAACAATTGTGCCGAACACTGCACCGGAAACAAATCTTTCTGCACTTAAGAGATTTCCCTCTGCATCAAGGAATGTTACGGTATAATACTTGCTAGACTCAAGTGTATTCAAGGCATTGTCAAGAGCATTTGTAGCCTCATCAACCTTGCTCTGCTCTGACTCGGGAAGGTCTTTGTCAAGAGTGGTGTCAATCTTGCTAACAGCATCCTTGTATGCCTCAAAAGCCTCTTCATCGTAAATGGGATTGCCGTTGCCGTCATCATTTACAAGGCTGTCAGCCTCACTCTTTGTGTTGTTGTAGTCTGTGTAATCAGCTTTGTTTTCTGCAGAATCAACTACATCCTTAAGACCTGATGTGATTTCATCAAGTGTGCCCTGTGCTGACTGAGGAAGGTCTTTATCAACACCTGCAACACTATCAAGTGCATCCTGCGCATTCTTTACAGTTTCATCTGTATATGTTCCCTCAGGAGCATTTACAATGTTTTCAAGGTCTTCTACAACCTTATCAAACTCTGTATAGTCAGCCTTCTTTTCTGCAGAATCAACTACATCCTTAAGACCTGATGTGATTTCATCAAGTGTGCCCTGTGCTGACTGAGGAAGGTCTTTATCAACACCTGCAACACTGTCAAGTGCATCCTGTGCGTTCTTTACAGTTTCATCTGTATATGTTCCCTCGGGAGCATTTACAATGCTTTCAAGGTCTTCAACAGCCTTGTCGAATTCAGTATAATCCGCTTTCTTTTCAGCAGAATTAATTACTGCCTGCATACCCTGGGTTGCCTGGTCAATAATATTCTGGTTTGCGTTGTTTTCACCAACAACCATATCAGCAGGAATCTGATTTGCTGCATCAAGAGCATCCTGTGCATTCTTTACAGTTTCATCTGTATATGTGCCCTGGGGAGCATTTACAATTTCTTCAAGTGCGTCCTTTGCAGCATTGAAATCTGTGTAGTCAGCTTTCTTGTTGTTTTCGAGCTCTGTCTTTGCATCAGTAAGAGCCTTAGTTGCTTCATCAACTACTGCCTGATTATCTGAAGAAAGGTCCTTGTTGAGAGCGTTATCAACCTTCTCTACAGCTTCCTTATATGCATTGAAAGCATTTTCGTCATAAACAGGGTTGCCGTTGCCATCGTCATTTACAAGGTTATCTGCCTCAGACTTTGCATTGTTGTAGTCTGTATAATCTGCCTTTGTCTGAGCATTGTTTGCTACATCCTTAAGGCCGTTTGTGAATTCATCAACTACACCCTGCTGTGACTCGCCGAGTGTTTTGTCAAAGTTTTCGGCATCCTCAAGAGCTTTCCGGGCTGCATCTACTGTTTCTTTAGTATAATTATCGGGGTTTTTTACAATTTCCTCAAGGCTGTCAACAGCTGAGTTAAACTCGTCATAATCGGCTCTGTTTTCAACATTGTTGAGAACCTCTTTAAGTTTGTCTGTTGCTTCCTTGATTACAGCACGGTTATCTGCTGTATCGGGCAAATCCTTATTAAGCTTATCTGCTTCTTCAAGTGCCTTCTGAGCTGCCTCAACTGTTGCACCTGAGTAATTGTCGGGATTATTTACAATATCCTGAACCTGTGAATAGGCATCATCAAATTCTGAATAATCCGCCTTGTACATTACATCTGCAAGAGCTGCCTCAAGAGCAGATGTTACTGCATCAACTGTTGCCTGCTCACTTGCAGGTAAGGTTTTGTCAAGTGCGGTTGCATTGTTATATGCCTCGCGAAGTGCATCAAGAGTTGACTGTGTATATGTTCCCTCAGGTGCACTGAGAATTTTCTCAGCCTCTGTCATTGCATCGTTAAGGGCAGAGTAATCTGCACGCTTACCCTGTTTAAGTGCTGTAAGAGCCTCATTTATACGGTTGGTTGCAGCATCAACTGTTGCCTGATTTTCCTCCGTTGCGGAAAGATTTTTATCAAGCTCATTGTTTGTTGTTGTTACAATATCAACAAACTTTGTATAGGTTTCCTCATCATAGAGTGCGTTGCCTCTTGAATCTGTATTTCCGGAATTGATAATTTCCTGAGCCTCAACATAAGCCTTGAAATAGTCGCTGTAATCTGCACCCTCCTGGAGTGAATCAAAGGCAGACTTAAGTGCAGCATACTCAGCATTAACCTCATCCTGAGTATAGTACTCGTCACCGTTAGCCATTTTTGAATCTGTTGCTGTGTAAGCATTGTAAAGATTTACAAGAGAGTCAAATGTATAGTTTTTATCAGATTCGCCCTGAAGAATGTCAGCAACCTGATTGTAAAGAGTGTGGAGCGCACGTGCGTCAGTAATTTTCACTGTAACGGGAATATGTGCGTGACGACGAACAGTATCACCTGTAATACCGAGAACGGTTTCGTAGTATGACCAACCGATACGGAATGCATACTTAACATCAATGGGCTGAATTGTCTCCTGATTACCGCTTGCACCGGTGTAATAATACTCTGCATAAGCAGAAGAATCCGATGTTGAAAGAGTTGTGGGATTATTAAGAACACCGTTGGTTGAAAGAGCAACTCCCTCGGTGTTTACCCATGTAGTATGCTCACCGATATCACCCGCATCATCTGCAGTACTGTAAACATTTACTCCCTCAACCACGCTGAGTACAAGTGCTGACTGGTTTTCAAGAACATTTTCACCGTTGTGACAGCCAGCGTCAGGTGTTGCTCTGCCGCCGCATATATTGTCTACCTTGTCAGCGCTTACATCTGAGAACTTGAATGAAAGAAGGTTACAGTTATAACGTGATTTGCCGTTTCTTACTGTAAGGTCTGTTCTGATTGCAAACTTCTGACCGTCTACAGTCTGCATAAAATTGTACTCATTTGATGCAACGGTAAACTCAAAGGGACTGTTACCTGTCTCTGAAATATCGTCCTGAGTAAATACATTATCATCGTTAAGATGACATGAAACCAACTTGTTGTATGCAGCATAAAGTGCATCTACTGCCGCATCAACTGTTGCCTGATTATCTGCAGAAAGATTTTTGGAAAGATTCTGGTTGATTGCATAGATTTCGTCAATAAAGGCATCATAGCTGTCTTCCGTATATTTTTCACTGTTAAGTGAAGTCATCATCTCGAAGACTTCCACAAACTCAGAATAATCTGCAACTGATTCGGGAATTGTTGTGATATCGTTATAAAGCCTATCAACCTCTGCCTGAGTGTAGTACTCAACGCCACGGAGCAATTCAACGGGAACTGAATCAACAGCCGCTGCAAGAGCTGTAATATAACCTTCAGAATGAGTACCGGGATTATTGAGTGTTTCCTTTGCATCCTCAACTGCACCAATAAGCTGTCGCACATCAGTAACTGTAACCGTTGAATTAACATGGAAGTGGCGATATTTGTACTGGAAGAGACCTGTATAATATTTATAACCGATTCTCTGTACAAAGTTTGAGGTTATTTCACCTGACTCTGTAGCAGAGTTACCAACAAATGTGGGTGTTACTGTTGCGGTATAGCTCTTCTCTTCAAGCCCTACCTCGTGATTAAACATACCATTGGAAACAAGACCATCATCGGATGCCCATGTAGTAAACTCTTTTGCGGTAAATGATGTACCATCCGCATCATCTGCAGTTAATGTTGTGTAGCCTGAGCTCATTCTTGCAAGGAACTCTGATGTTTTGTTCTCTGTAATAGATGGAATACTCTGGCACGAAGTATCTCCGCAATACAATGGGTATGTATCGTCAATTGTAACACGGTAAATAATTCTCTTGTTTGAACCACCTGTTCTATTAAGTATCCAGCTCTGAGTAAATGCAAACTGCTGATTATCCTTTGTCTGCATAAACTTAAGGTTTACATTTTTAACGGTGATATCTACATTACCGCTATTATCTGTGCCCTGAAAATAATATGAATCCTCAGTTTCACTGATATCAGTTGCCACAAGAAGTTCATAAGCATCCTTAAGTGCCTGAGTTGCCGCATCAACAGTTGCCTGCTTTGTTTTATCAAGGTTTTTGGGGAGATTTGTGTTGATTCTGTTTATCTCTGCCTTGAATGCATCAAAGCTTGCGTCGGTGAAAGCGCCTTTTTCATTTGAAATGCCCTTAAGTGATTTATACACCTCGTTGTACTCTGTGTAATCGGCAGAGTTAAGGCTCACATCCTCAAGAAGCTTTGCATAATTATCAATAACGCTCTGGTCATAAACAACAGAAAAATCCCTTAAATCGTCGGGAATTGTATTAAGTGTAGCCTCAACAGATGAAATATATTCAGGTGTATAATTACCGGGGTTTTCAAGAACATTTTCTGCCTCTTCAATTTCCTTGGCAAGCTTACGTGCATCAAGCACCCTGATTGTTGTACCTATGCGAAGGTCAAACGCTGCAGATGCATCGCTGCTTACCCAGTTCCATTTAAGCTGTTCATAGTAGCCTGTGTTGATTTCACCTGTAACATCAGCAGAATTACCCTTGAAGATAACGTCGTTCTGCCAGGTGTAAACCTTACAACCTCCGATATCAGTCCATGCACCGCCAAGAACAAAGTTCTCCGGCTTTGAGCCTACCTCACCTGCATTTGTGTTGGTTGATTTCCATTGGTTTGAAACATAGTATTTTGCAAGGAAATCGCTTGTGGGGTTATCGGTTATAACAGGACTTTCCCATCTGCCAAAGCCTGCAGACACCTCAATAGGCTCGGTGTTTCCGTTCATCTCGGATGCACCCTCATAAAAACCTATACTCTCAAAGGTCAGTGTTCTTGAGCTGACACTTGTTTCATAATAATGCTGAAGACCCTGAGTCTGTCCGTAAATGAAGTACTCGTCGTTCTTAGTCTGATAGAATGTGTACGATGTACTCTGTGAGTTGATGTTCATTTTATAAAGGTCTTCCCTCTCAAGAACACCTGAAGCCGCTACGGGCTTTGTGGGGTTATCAAGCGTACCCTTGTCAGATGCGGCAAAGGCGACTGCATCTGATGCCGCTGTTGCTGTGTAAACCATAGGCATACTGCCTACGGCGACAAGAACAGAAAGCACAAATGACAAAATTTTTCTTGTTTTTTTCATGGTCTCACCTTTCTATTTCTCTCAAGAAATTTACATTATATATGTATTCCTTTATATTGTGTCGTATTATACCATTCAAAGCCTGGTTCGTCAATGTTGCACAAACAAATTCGGCACTTGTTTACAATTTAGACAAATAACCGCAACATTATTGTTAAAATCAACAACCAAATAGGTTCTTTTTTGTTAACAAAACGTTTCTTTTTTGGCAAAAAAATAAAACCGACGAAAACGAGAACATTCAAATTCGTCGGTTTTGTTCGTTATTCTTTTTTACCTTCGGGGGTATCCCTATAATACTGGGTAAATGTCTTCGGATGGGGATTGTTATCCCACAAATCCTTTGCCACAGGAGCCCAGGCTTTACTGAAATCCTCACACTTGCCGCAAAGCTCTTCAACTGTTTCCTTCTCCACAAAGTCTGTGGATCGGGCACCGGTTGAGTTTATAATCTCCCTGAGAATGTGGGGATTTTCCAGCATAGGACAGGGCATAAGATGATTGTCGTTAAAGGGCTGTCCTTTCCGATAAGCCATAAACAACGGCTTGTTAAGTGCCTCGAAAAGTGTGTCTTTTCTGATATTTGAGTCAGAAAAATGAATAAACACGCATGGCTCGATGTCGCCGTTGGAATTGATGTGGAAGTAGTTTCTGCCGCCGGCAATACATCCGCCCACATACTCACCGTCATCCTGGAAATCCATAACAAAAAGCGGTTTTCCCGTGTGACTGTTGCGCATTTTCTTCATCCAAAGGTACATATATTTGCGCTGTGTAGGCGTGGGGATAAGCTCCTTTACCGCATCCTTGCCGACAGGCATATAGCTGAAATAGAAAGCATATTTTACTCCCGAAGCAATCATTTTATCAATAAATTCATCGGAGGTAACATAACTTACATTCTCTGAGGTATAACAAACTGAAATACCGAAAAGAATTTTTTCAGCCTTAAGGAGCTTCATTGCTTCAATAGTGGTTTTGTACGCACCCTCACCGCGACGGCTGTCATTACTGTGCTCATCACCCTCAATTGAAAGGGCAAGAGTAATGTTACCGCAACGCTTGATATCGTCACAAAGGGCTTTATCAATCAGTGTTGCATTGGTGTAAATAAGAAATCCGCACTCGGGATTCTCAGAAGCGAGAGTTATAATATCCTTCTTACGGATAAGAGGCTCACCGCCTGTAAGCATATAAAAATGTGTGCCGAGCTCTTTACCCTGTTTAACTATGCTTCGCATTTCGTCAAGGGAAAGCTGTGAGTTGTGGCCGTACTCTGCAGCCCAGCAACCCTTGCACTTAAGATTGCAGGCACTTGTGGGGTCAAAAAGAATGGTAAAGGGAATATTGCAATTATATTTGTCACGGTTTGCCCTTACTGTACGTGTGCCGTAATAGCCTGCATGCACGCCCATTGTGATAAGCAAGGACTCCACAAGGTCGCGGTCAACATCTCTGAGAATATTCTTGGCAAGCTCCACGTAAACATTTTCCTTGTCATTAAGTGCGGCTTTCATTTTCTTGAAATTATCCGCAGGGAACATTTTAAAATGCTTTTCCGCAACGTCGAGAATCTTCAGCAGATTTTCCTCGGGTGCTTTATCAACATATTTAAGTGCCTTATGCAGCATTTTTTGCGCTGTAAGGTGTACAAGTGTGTGCTCCGTAACAAACCCTCCCTTCAACTGTGCTTTCAGTATTTTTAACTGAATTATGATATCACATTACAATTGATTTGTAAACTGTTCAAGGTCTTTTTATTTTAAAATTATTGACACATCTTTCCACATTTATACACACGAGGCTGTTCTTGACATATATTATTTTTATATTTATAATGGGTTAGTAAAATAATATGTTAGGAGTGCTTTTATGAGCAAGAAGAAAATCAGCCCGCTCAGCACAGACAAGCTCTCTCCCCTTAATTGGTTTAACGTCTGCTTGTTTTGTCTTATAGGCGGTATCGCTTGGAATCTGGAGAATATGTATTTCAACACCTTCCTCTATAACGAAGTTTATGCGACCGCCACGAAGGAAGCCGTTTTAGGTGCGATGGAACCCTCCACCGCTGTCAGCCGAATGGTTGCTCTTTCTGCAGTTACCGCTGTTGTGACCACCTTCATTATGGGTACCTTCAGCGACAGAATGAAAAACCGCAAGGTTTTCATCTCCATCGGTTATATTCTCTGGGGTGGTATTACCGCAACCTTCGGCTTTATCACCAAGGAAAATGTCTCCGCTATTTTCGGTTTATCCGACGCCGCACAAATCCTTACCTTCACAGTATGGGCAGTTATCGTTATGGATATGGTTATGACCTTTATGGGCTCCACAAGTAACGACTCCTCATTTAACGCCTGGGTAACGGATATTACTACACCCACCACAAGGCCCAAGGTTGAAACCGCCTTTACAATCGTAGGCTTCGTTGCAACGGGTATCGTTATGGGTGCAGGTACTGTTACTCAGTCAGGTCTTGTTTCCTACAAGCTTTTCTTCGGTATCCTCGGTCTGTTGGTTGCCCTTGCAGGTGTTATCGGTCTTTTCACTCTTAAGGAGCCTGAACACGTTGTAAAGGAGGAAAAGAAAACAAGCTATTGGGCAGACCTTTTCTACGGCTTCAAGCCCTCTGTTATCAAGGAAAACTCCACACTCTATCTCATTCTTGTTGCAATGTGCCTTTTCAATTGTGCATTCCAGGTTTTCTTCCCCTATCTTATCGTATATCTTCAGTACGTTATCCTTGAAAATCCTGCAAATCAGAGTCTTTTAAGCACATCACTCCCCACAGTTATCGTTATGGGCGTAATTGCCGTTGCCGTTCTCTTAGCAGGGGTTATCGCTCTTATGAAGCTTGCCGCAAAGAAAAAGCTTCTTGCTTTCTTCCCTGCCGTAGCAGCTCTTATATTGGGCCTTATTATTCTCTCAACATCAAACAGTATGTACGCGTTGCTTGTAGGTATTGCACCCACATTTATCGGATATCTTATTCTCACAATTCAGTTCGGTGCATCAATCCGTGACTTCACACCCCCCGAGAAAACAGGTCTTTTCCAGGGTATCCGTATGATTTTCTTCGTGCTTATTCCCATGGTTGTTGGTCCCGCTATCGGTGACTATGCTTGCAGAAGTGCCGGTGCAACCTACACACAGGAAAACATCGTTGCCGGTGAAAAGGTTATAACCGAATTAGCTGTGCCCGACGCAAAAATGTTCCTTTACAGCGCAGTTGTTGCCGCACTTGTATTTATTCCCCTTATCATTCTCAAGAAAAAGGGCACCATGGATAAAAAAGAGGAGAAATAATTATGAAAACCCTGTTATTATCATCCCTTTCCAAGGTCTTTAAGGACGCGGAGCCTAACGAAAACGAGTTTACAGCCTTTTCCTCGCTTAAAAACGAAAGCTTTTCTTTCCAGATTGCAATATTACCCGAAAGTGATAGTGAAACAGAAGTTTCAGTTGACGTAATTTCAACCCTCAGGGACAATATTTCAGTTTATGAGGTAAAGAATATCCCCTCAGGTACATCACAGTATGAGGATTCCGATAACTTCCACTACTCTGCAGACAGGAAGGAATTCCCCGACCTGCTTATGCCCATTGACGGCAAGGCTTCACTCACCAAGGGTGAATGGTCTGCGCTCTGGTTTGAACACAAGCCCACAGGTGAAGTTACAGGTAAAAACACAATTACTGTTAAGCTTTGTGCAGGTGACGTTGTTACCGAAAAAGAATTCGAGCTGAATATTGTTGACAAAGAACTCCCCGAGCAGGATTTTCTGTTCACTAACTGGTTTCACAATGACTGCCTTTGCACATATTACGGTGTAGAACCCTGCTCCGAGGAATATTGGGTAATTGCAGACCGCTTTATAAAAAATGCGAGAGACCACGGTGTGAATATGCTTCTTACTCCTGTGTTCACTCCCCCTCTTGACACAGAGGTTGGCGGTGAACGCCCCACCTTCCAGCTTGTAGGCGTTAAAAAAGATGGTGACATCTATTCCTTTGATTTTACAAATTTCAGAAAATATGTTGAGATTTGTCTCAAAAACGGTATTGAAGCATTTGAGATTTCACACCTCTTTACCCAGTGGGGTGCAGAGCACGCTCCCAAAATTATGGCGGAGGTTGACGGTGAGGTTAAACGTATCTTCGGTTGGGAAACCGAAGCATCAGGCGAAGAATACACCAACTTCCTTGCACAGTTTTCCGTTGCGTTGCGAGAGGAAACAGAAGCCCTCGGAATAAAGGAGCGTTGTTGGGTACACGTTTCCGACGAGCCTAACGAAAAACAAGTTGAGCAATATACAAAAGCTGCCAACATTGTAAAAAAATATTTCAGTGACTTCAATTCTCTTGATGCGCTTTCTGACATCACCTATTACAGAAGCGGTCTTATCAAAACTCCCGTATGTACCGAGGACGAAGCAGATATCTTCAAGGCTGAGGTCAAGGATTTCTGGACATATTACTGCTGTGCCCAGACCAATAAATATCTGCCTAACAGAATGTTTGCCCAACCATCAATACGAAACAGGGTGCTTGGTATTCTGCTCTATAAGTATAACGCAAAAGGCTTCCTGCAATGGGGTCACAACTTCTGGTATACCCAGTATTCAAAGCACCCCATCGACCCATACAAGGTAACAGATGCAGGCGGCAGCTTCCCCTCGGGAGACAGCTTTGTTGTTTACCCCGGTGAGGGCGGTGTACCCCTTAATTCATTAAGACACCTTGTATTTGCCGATGCTTTTCAGGATGTAAGAGCGCTGAAGCTTTTAGAAGCCCTTACAAGCCGTGACTATGTATTGAAGCTTATTGAAAAAGGCCTTGATATACCCTTGAGCTTTACCACATACCCCCACGAAAAGGAATGGTTGTTGAATTTACGAGAAAAAATTAACAACGAAATAGCCAAAAATGCTTAAAAAATATCCGTTGAACCGATGGTTCAACGGATATTTTTTAATATTCAAATACTGTTAAGCTGTGAAGTGCTCTTGTGGATGCAAGGTACATAAACCTTTCATTTCCGTCAGCTGAGAAGCATTTTTCCTCATCTGCAATAATAACGCTGTCAAATTCAAGACCCTTTGTAAGTGCCAGGGGCATTATAACAGGTGCGTTTGAAAGCTCGCAGGACTTGTTATCACAAAGGCGGATATTTTCCACAAGCTTTTTTACCGCCTTATACAATCGTCGGGACTGCTCTGCAGTTTTTGTGATAACAGCAAGGGTTTTTCCCTTTTCGCTTTCTTCCTTTATTATATTGATTAAATCCTTTTCGGTACCTGAAAGGGTACTTACCTCACTACCCTGACGCTTAAAAATCTCATATTTTTTATCATCGGGAAGATAGCCGAGAGCAAAGTCATTTATCTGCTCTGTTGAACGGTAGCTTTTATGAAGCTTCATTGTCTTTGCGGAGTAAATATCTGCAAGAGCTTCTTCATCTACCGTGTTTATTCCCTCAATCAGTGCCTGATTTGTATCTGCAAGAAGTGTTACCCTCGCACGGGGGAACATTCTTTTTATAATCGCGTGCTGAACGTAGGATAAATCCTGTGCCTCGTCAATAAGAATGTGCTTGACACCGAGGAGCACCGCAGAGGTGCCAAGTATGGTTTTCACGTAAACGATACCCAAAGCATCCTCAAACTCCACAACACCACGCTTAAGGCTGTCAAGTGTATCAAGAAGACGGGGATTGTTTGTTTCCTCAGCATATTCGTGAAGAAGCCTGATATAAATCTTCCACGGGTCGGTAAGAACAGCGGTCCTTATCATTTCAACGGTCTGTGCTTTTACCTCACGGCGCAGCTTCTTCACAAGCTTTGATGTATCCTCATCGATTGATGTTTCTTCATCGATAACCTTGTATATATCCTTTTGATTCTCCATAAAAAACTCATCAATAACACCTTGAGTAAAGGCGGCAAGACGCTCCCCCCTTGCCTTGGGTGAGTTTTCATCATCCTGAATAAATCTCTGCAAAAGCTGTTCCGCAGAAATAACGGTTTTACCGTGAACGGTTACGTCGGAGAACTCGGGCTCCACGTGGTTTGCACCGCAATCAAGGAAGCCGAGAAAATCCTCGCTCATTTTTACGGCAGCAGAGGAAAGCCTGTCTTTGTTACCGCTTATGATATCGTCTGCAAGGGCATAGTAATCCCCCACATTGAGTGTGGGAAGCTCTGCGGCAAAAATGCTGTAAAATGAAGCGTAGTTAATGGGCATCTCGCCAAGCTCGGGTATAATATCAGCAACATAGCTTGAGAAAATATCGTTGTTTGAGAACATTATGATTTCTGAGGATGCAAGCTCTGTCCTGTTGCGATAAAGAAGATATGCAAGCCTGTGGAAGCCAACAGAAGTTTTTCCGCTACCTGCAGGACCGAGAACGAGGAGGTTTTCTCCGTCGGAGTAGCGCACAACCTTGTTCTGCTCACGCTGAATGGAGTTGACAATAACCTTAAGATGCTCACCCGACGAGGACGACAGAACCTCGCGGAGAATATCATCGTCAATCTTGATGTCGCTGTCAACGTAGTATTTCAGCTCACCGTTTTCAAATTTATATTGCCTTTTAAGGAGCAAATCGCCGTACATCCTGCCACGTGGCGCATCAAAGCTTGCTTTACCGTCAAAATCCTCATAAAAAAGTGATGCTATCGGAGCACGCCAATCACATACATACATCTCAAAAGTATCCGGATTCTGAAGAGTACGCAAACCGATATAGACACTCTTTTCCTTAAGTGCGCCGTCTGCTTTGAAATCTACCCTTGCAAAGTATGGGGCAAGTCTGAGCTTATTATAAAAATAGATATCGTTACTTGCCTCCTGTGAATAGAGCATCTTCTTTTCCATTTCATAATGAATTTCCGTAAGCTCCATTCCCGAATACATACCGCCTATGGGATTGTCCCTGTTAAAGTCCCCACCCTGCTCCTTAATATCATCCTTATATTCCTTTATAAGGGCAGTAAGGCGCTCAATTTCGCTGTCAAGGAACTCTCGGACACCATAGTATTTAATTTGCTCTGAATACATATCATTTAAAAGCAAAGCAAAACCTCCTCACTGTACATCAGTATCTGCAATTCTACTACATCACCATTTGTTATTCAAGTCTTGTATTTTTGCTTTTTTTATGCTATAATCAGTACATAAGATAAATACTCGTTCAACCGTGGGCTGAACGAGTATTTTTTTATTTTTCTGCAAGCTCTTTTTTCTTGCGCGGTTTAAATATAATTGAATCAAGCTTATCCATTGCCGCATCGAAGAACACGGACATAACAATCGTAAGGAAGAAGCTCATTATTATATAGAAGTAAGGTTCTTTTGCATATCCATAGTGGCGTAACACAAGCATCGGAATTCGCTGAAGAATAAAGAATGAGAATATGTGCTGTGAGAACCAGTCAAGAACCGTACTTCTGATTTGCACCTTCATCATCATTACAGTAACAGTAAGTGCAAAGAAGATTGCAAATAAATTGTAATTAATCAAAGAATCATTACGATTCTGTGAAAAATATCCGAACGCAACAAACAAAGCTAAAAAAGCACCATACCATATGACGTCATTTTTCATCAACAGTTTATCAACATATGGCTTGCAAAGAGAAAAAATCATGCCTGCCGGGAAGCACATAATTGTGTTATACCATCTGGAGCCAAGACCGATTTTAAATTCCCAATACGCAAACAGTCCCGTAAGAACAAGCACTCCTGCAACACCGAGAAGCTTTGATTTGCGAAATATCAGTAATGCAATTATAACAATTATATAGAGTGCAAAGGTAACAAACATATACCAGTTGCTGTTACCGAGAGTTGTGTAGCCTGTAAATGCCAATATAATCTCCTTAGGAGAATATTCAAGTCCCCTTATTCCGATGGAAACAACGGCATACATAACCATAACTATCGCAAAATGGTACCATGTTTTAAATAATCTGTGAAAAGGCATAGCTTTTATATACGGTGTGCCCTTCTTTTTGTATGACTCCATAATACCGAAGCCTGAATAAAACAAATATGTTGCCACAACAAGCTGAGCAATATAGTTATCGAAAGAAAAGAAAGCCTCGTTCCAGATTCCATCCAAACTAACATAAGAACAAACATGCCTCAGGAAAATAAGCACGGAGAAAATTCCGTTTATTGTACCCGTGTTCTGCGGTGAGCAATAGTCCTCAAAGAACTCGCCCTTTTTTGCGGCGGTCATTCCGCCAACCATCAGCGCGATAAGAATAATTATAAAAAATATCATATCGTTACCTCACAAATAAATATGTGGTAATTATATCAAAAGTTATTATATTTAGCAATAGAAAAGGCAGTTTATCCTGAAATAAACTGCCTTTTAATATTAATACTGTCTGAATAAAGCAACAACCTTGCCTAAGATAACAACCTCGTCGGTTATAATCGGCTCAAACTCATCATTCTCAGGCTGAAGACGGAAATGTCCGTTTTCCTTATAAAACCTCTTGACGGTTGCTTCGTCCTCAATCATTGCAACAACGATTTCACCGTTGGCAGCGTAGGGTGTTTTCTCCGCGATAACGATGTCACCGTTGAGAATACCTGCCCACAGCATGCTCTCACCCTTAACGGTGAGTGCAAACAAGGGCTTGTCCCTTGACACTCTGCCTGTATAAGGAATGTACCCCTCGATCTGCTCAACGGCAAGAATAGGGAGACCTGCAGTAACAGTACCGAGAAGCGGTACGTGGGTAATATTCTCTGCCTGACCGAGAATTCTTATAGACCTCTTGAGCATAGGATCACGCATAATATATCCTGCTTTTTCAAGAGCATCCAGATTCGCCTGAACGGACGAAGTGGACTTGAGACCAACTGCAGCACCAATCTCACGAACTGATGGCGGTACACCGTCCTGAGAACGCTCTACAAGAAATTCATATATACGCTTTTGTGTATCATTAATGGGTTCCACGAAATCATCTCCCGAACAAATTTTCTCTGTGTTTAGTTTATAATATCACACTTTTTCAGAAAAAGCAAACATTTGTTTGCAAAAATCAAAAAATTTTTTCATATATTTACATCGGTGATATATATGTTCAGGATTTTTCGCTTTCGCCAGCTGGCATTAATTTCTGTTTTTCTGTGCGGTATAATGCTTATGGGGGCTTGTCTTAACGCTGTTTCCCCGTATGTAACTGCTCTCTCACAATCTCAGGCTGTCATACCGATAATTATGTACCATCAGGTACACATCAGTTCAAAAAGCTGCGGGAAATATATTATTCCCCTTGATACACTGAAGAAGGATTTTGCATATATGAAAGAAAACCAAATAAACCCCGTTTCATTTGCTATGCTCCGTGATTACGTGGAAAACGGCGTGCCACTGCCTCCAAATCCGATAGTTATAACCTTTGATGACGGTGAAAAAAGCTTTTTGACAAAGGTTGTGCCCCTACTTGAAGAATACAATTATCCTGCCAACGTAAATATTATCGGCTCTCTTGTGGAAATATATACTGAAAACGGCGAAACGAACGACACCTATGCCTACCTTTCGGAAAGGGATATCATAATGCTGAACGACAATCCTCTCGTGGAAATAGGCTGTCACACATACAATCTCCATTCACTTACAAACCGTCGCGGTATTTCACAGCTTTACGGTGAGAGTGACGATATTTATTGTAACATAATCAAAAATGACCTTGACAAATTCAACGATTTGTTTGTTAAGCTCACGGGAAAACAACCGATAATATTTGCTTACCCATACGGTATAAAAAACAATCTGTGTGACCAAATATTAAAAAATAACGGCTTCACCATCACCCTGACCTGTCGGGAAGCTGTAAATAAAATCTCTCCCAACGGTACTCTTTATGATTTAGGGAGATTTAACAGACCCTATGATATAACCACCCCTGATTTTTTTGATAAAATATTTAATACTGTATAATGGTTGCAAAACACCGTAGTTGTGTGTATAATTATTATGATTTAATGCGAAAAGAGGTGTTCTGATGGCGGAAAAGAAAGGTTTTCAGCCCCCCGAATGGTTAAAGCTCGATAATGCAGGTATTCTGTTTCCCGGTCAGAACAGCGGTAAATGGTCAAATATCTTCCGTTGCTCGGTGGAATTGAAGGAGGATGTGGACCCGGAGCTTCTCCAACAAGCACTCAACAACATTATGCCCCGCTTTCCCGGGCTCGGTGTAAGAATGCGCCACGGAATATTCTGGTACTTTTTGGAGAAAAATCCTCTGCCTGCACCTACAGTAAGGGCAGATATCCAGAACCCTTGCTACAGAGTCAAATATAAGGAATCCGACCGTTTTCTCTTCAGAGTATATTACCATGGCAAGCGTATTGCCGTTGATCTTTTTCATGCTATAACAGACGGATACGGCAATGCAACACTCACATTTACGCTTGTTGCAGAATATCTCAGACTTAAGGGTTACAATATTCCTTACGGCGGTATTGTAAAGGATATTCACGAGCCTGCGCGACAAAACGAGCTTGAGGATGCCTTCCCCAAATTTGCAACATCAAAGGGCAACGCTTCTGTAGTTGATCCCCGAACCTATATCCCGTCAGGCACGCGTGTTCCGAAGCACAGCGTAAACCTTACCTCCGGAACAATGTCATTTGCGGCAGTACACAAGCTGGCAAAGTCCTACGGTGTAACCGTAACGGAATTTTTTACAGCACTTCTTCTTGATATACATTGCAAACGGCAGTTAAAGGAAGGCAAACGGCTGAAGCCCGTTGCGGTACAAGTACCCATAAACTTAAGAAATGTTTATCCGACGGAAACTCTCAGAAATTTCTCAATCTGCCTTAAGGTAACCGTTGACCCCAGGCTGGGTGAGTATTCATTTGAGGAGCTTCTGCAACAGTCCGCATTACAGCTCCGACTTGCCCGTGACGAAAAGAAGATAAATGCAACCATCACGAAAAATCTGCATTTTGAAAAGAATCCCGCGCTGAGAGTTATGCCCCTGCCCATAAAAGACTTTGCTCTCACAATTGCAACTGTTCTGACGGCAGAGAAAATGACCTCCGCCTATCTATCAAACTTAGGGCCGGTGAAATTGCCTGAGGAAATGTTACCTCATATGGAGAAAATCATTTTCACCCCGGGACCGGGTCTGCACACAGCCGCCCGCTGCGGAATGGCAACCCTTGGTGACAACCTTGTTTTCACCTTTGCTAACATTTTACAAGAGGCTGACATTGAACGAGAGTTTTTTACCTCGCTTGTAAAAATGGGTATCCACGTAAAAATCGAAAGTAACAGAGAATAGAGAGAAAAGATTATGTCATACTGTGTTAATTGCGGTGTGGAGCTGGACAAGAGTGCCACAAAATGCGTGCTTTGCAACACACCCATCCATAACCCTAACGAAGCCCCTGATACATCTGCTCCCACACCCTTTGCCGTAACACCGGTAAAGGTTGATGCAGTTAAGAAAAAGTTTGTTGCAATTATTGTATCCTACATTATGCTTATACCGAATATCGTTTGTACATTGCTTGGGCTGTTCTTTACGGAGGACAAGCTGTGGTTTGTGCATGTGCTGTCTGCAAGTGCCCTTGTGTGGATAGTTTTTGTTTTCCCCTTTATCACCAAGAAGCCACGACCCTACCTGATGTGGGCATTCAACACCATTGCAACTGCTCTGTATGTGCTTGTATTCCACGCTATGGGTATGGGCGGTGAAAAGTGGTATATCGGAATTGCACTACCCACCATTTCCATTGTATCTGCCTGTGCTCTCTATTTCTTGTACTGGGCAAGGCAGAGAAAACGCCATTGGACCTCATTTGTGCTTCACATATTCGTTGACCTTGTAATAATCCTTACCGTTACAGGCGCCGCGCTTATGCTCAACAAGCACATTGTAAGCGGTGAAATCGTGTTTATATGTGATATATGCTGTCTTGCACTTGTGTTCTTCTGGACTTATGCCAACAAGAGTAAAAAGGTCCGTGCATGGCTTGCGAAGAAAATGTTTATATAATTAAATCACAAAATAAAAGCTACGAAAACCGTAAAAGTTTTCGTAGCTTTTTTATATCTAATTGCGGCGCAGCCCCTTTAATTTTGCACTTTGCATTCTGCATTTTGCATTTAAAGCTTATTCCGCCATTTTGAGTGTCATTTCAAGTATTCTCTTTACGCAAAGCTCAAGGTCTGCCCTTGTCAGCTCTCCTGCCTTGTAGCCTGCCATAAGGTCCTCGGGATAGCCCACGTGCATTTTCATATCGTTACCGGCTTTGACCTCTTTAACGGGGTCATTTTTTACGCCCCAGTCAGTTGTCACCATATTCTTGAAGCCCCACTCGTCACGGAGAATACCTGTAAGGAGCTCGTAGCTTTCGGAGGTGTGCTGACCGTTGATAAGATTATATGAGGACATAACAGTCCAGGGGTCTGCCTCTTTAACACAGATTTCAAAGCCCTTAAGGTAAATTTCACGAAGAGCTCTCTCGGAAAGACGTGAGTCACAGCCCATACGGTTAGCCTCTTTGTTGTTGCAGGCAAAGTGCTTCATTGAAACGGCAACCTTCTGAGACTGAACACCGCGCATTTGTGCGGCGGCAATTTTACCTGAAACAAGAGGGTCCTCGGACAGATATTCAAAGTTTCTGCCGCAAAGGGGATTTCTGTGTATATTAAGTGCAGGTGAAAGCCAGATGCCGATGTTGTTTTCGCGGATTTCGGAGCCACCGCCAACACCTACCTCGTAGGCAAGGTCAGGGTCCCAGGCGCAGGCAATAAGAGTTGAGCAGGGCCACGCTGTAGTGGGAATACCTGTTTCGGGGTCAAGACGAAGACCTGCAGGACCGTCAGCTGTGGGAATGGGGGGAATTCCAAGGCGCTTCATTCCACCGAAGCAGCCTGTGTTTGCAACACCTGTAGGCTCTTTACCGCCTACAAAGTCCATCAATTCTTCAAGTGTAAACTGTGCAATGAAATCGTCGAGAGAAATGCTCTTGCCAATTTCATCAAACATAACAGGCTTTTCGGGTGCAGTCGATTTCACCGGCTCGTTAATGCCGTAGAAATAGTGCTCCTCACCCATAGGTAATGCTTCATAGGTACCGTCTGATAACAGTCTCTTTTCAAGCTTAAAGGGCTTGCACCAATCGGAGCACAGCTCTGTTACTGTGTCCTTTCCCACTGTGTATGTAAATGAAAGCTCCTCTACATTTCTTACCGACGTACCGAGGTAGAATTTATAATCACCCTGTTCAAGGACATAAGCAGATTTTTTTATTTTACCCAAATCATCAAAGCTTGCCATATCCTTAATCTCAAATGAGCAAACAACTGTTTCGCTTTCACCGGGGGCAAGAAGCTTTGTCTTTTTGAATGCGCCCAATTCGATAGCAGGCTTACCCAGCTTACCCTGAGGTGCGCTGTAATAAAGCTGAACAATCTCCTTACCTGCAACGTCACCTGTGTTTGTTACCGTGCATACAGCAACGATTTTGCCCTCGCTTTCGCAACAAACCTTGCCTGTAATGTCAAAGGTTGTGTACGAAAGACCGTAGCCGAAGGGGTAACGGACCTTTTCCTTTGCACCGGGTATTGTTTCAAAATAGCGGTAACCGACATAAATATCTTCGCTATAATCAAGATAAAGGAAGTTTTTGTTAAAATCCTCGATACCCGGATAATAATCATAGGATTTTGCAAAGGTATCAACCAGCTTACCGGAGGGGTTAACATCACCGTAGAGGATGTCCGCAATAGCTGCACCACCCTCCATACCACCCTGCCAGGAGAAGAGTATGGCTTTTACATTCTCGTTATTCTCAAGATATTCGCAATCCACGATACCGCCTGAGTTAATTACAACAACAACCTTCTTGAAAAGCTTGCACGCCTTGTCAATAAGGTCCTTTTCAAGGTCAGAAAGGTAGTAGTCACCGCCATTTGCACGTCGATCAACACCCTCGGCTGAAAAACGGCTTACTGTAATAACCGCTGTATCTGCCCATTCTGCCGCAGATTCAATAAGACTGTCGGGTACTTCTGCTTCTTTAACGTGCATACTCTGGAAGGTTTCATAAGTAACCTGGTCACGGTCCTTACCCTCAAGCTCTTCGATTATTGTGAAGAAATCGTTAGCGTTAACAATATTCCAGATAGCGTCTATTTCCTTTTGAGTGGGAACATTTTTCTGTCCCTCCTCAACGTGCTTTTTATAAAAATCAATGAGGGGCTCGTAAACGGACACGCCCTTCATTTTAAAGCCCTCGTAAATGTTGCGGATATAGGGACAATGCACATCACCGCTACCGCCGCCACCCTTGATATATTCAATTGTTGCCTTACCGAAAAGTGCAATTTTTTCGGATTTAGCAAGTGGTAAAGCCTTATTTGTGTTTTTAAGCAATACCATACCCTCAGTTGCGGCTCTGCGTGAAAGCTGAGCGTGTTCCGCTGAGGCTGTAACTCTTTTGCCGTCCTTACCTAAAGGCAGGCAGGGCTGATATCTGAATCGAGCAAATTTATCCATCATATAATTTCTCCTATCATTCACCGAAAAGGTGTTCTGTACTGTTTATATAATCAAAAACCACGTCACCGTAAGGATTTGTGCCTTTTTCGTAAATAAGCACTCTTGTTATACCCGTGTTTTTGAAATTCACGTCGAAAATGGGCAACTTACCATCAAAGCCCATAAGGTCAAACACTATGTATGTAAGGAATGCTCCGTGACTTACAAGGGCAACCTTTTCACCCTTATTAAATCTCCTTAAAAGATAATCAACTGCCACACGTGCCCTTGCAAAAAGCCCGTCGGGGTCATCAGAGCGCGTGTGCATAATAAGGGGTGTGTCAACGGGCAGATTTTGAGCAAGTGTGATATCGGGATTCATTTCCGCAACTCTGTCAAGACCGTCGTTATATTCGTCCTCAATCCCAGCCTCAATAATGTGTGGCAGAATTTCAAGAGTTTTGTGAGCAATCTGCTCTTTTATAATCTCCGTTGCTGTCTGTGCAGCCCTGATAAGCGGGCTTGCAAACACGGTGTCAAACACCACGTCCGACAAAAACTCACCCGCAAGGTGTGCTTGACGCTGACCCTTTGCTGTAAGGGGTGGGTCCTCTCTTTCCGAAAGAGAAAGCCCCTCGGAGCTGCTACGCACGTTGCCCTCACTCTGACCGTGGCGGATAAGATATAAATCAAGCAATAATACAGGCTTTTTCTTTTCCATAGCTTATTTCTCCGCTGAAGCTTCTTCGGTCTTTCTGCTTTTTCTGTCGTGGATAATCATACCCGCAACAGTAAACACCAACAAGGGAATATGGCTTGTAAGCGCACCGTAAGAGCCTGAAATCAGATCGTAAACGCACCATAAAACAACATTTACAATAGTCCAGAAGCGGTACTTTGCACCATTCTTCTGACCGATGCACAAAATGAAGCTAAGGCTTGCAATAATAGCCAGTAAGCCAAGCCCGCTGAAGCCGCCAACAATAAGGTTTACAGCAATAAACGCAAGGGCATAAACTGCAACAAGCCATTTGGGAATGGGCTTATTTTTAGAGTCAAAGAAATAGTTTATAATTGACTGTGCAGCACCAACAAAGCAGGATGCGGCACCATTGATGCCCTGACCGCCAAAAAGATAGCTGACTGCAAAGAAGAAATTGCCACAGAAAACAAGTGCAAGAATGACCTTCATACTCTTGCCCTTGACAAGTGACGCAACAATCATTGATATAAGACCGAGCGTGCTGAACACAAAGGACAATACCTGCATAACTTCTGAATTCAAAATAATCACTACCTAACAACAAATTTCAATTATTGTAACACATAAAAATATAAATCACAATGAAAATCCGCCTGAAAACCGACAAAATTTTCAGACGGATAACTCTTTTCACCTTAGTGTGCTCTGAGATTCAATTCAGCATCGGCTATCATAAATCTGGGATATTCCGGGAAGGTATCTACCGTAGGCTGAACAGGACTTTCAAGGAGTGTGAAGGTAAAATCGCTGAACCCTGTACCGTAATCAGCCGCAACGTGGGGAGCATCCTTCACGTACCAGGTATTGTCAACAAACCATGCAGTTGAAGCATCCACCACTCTGTCATCTGAAACAAGCTCTCTGTCCTTACCCTCAAGGTAATCGAGCGAAAGTGTTTTGCCAAAGTCTGCAACTGTTGCAAAGTTTGAGGTAAGCTCTGTTTCAAGAACGGAGTCTCCGTTAACCGTTGCTCTTTCATAAATGGGAATAAGGGGTTGATTATAGTTTGAAACAAACGATATTTTTGTACCGTTGTTCATTGCTTTTGTAAGGGTTTCCTGTGTACTGAAAACAAAGCTCTTTGTTTCCTCCAGCTTCTCCAGCAATACAGGATACTCTTCCTCGTGACCGCCGAAAATGTTTTCAACTGCACTCTCAAAATCCTCGTCCGGGCAAAGCGCCCACAAGCCACACATTGTGCCGAGACAATCACGAAGCATCACATCATTTGCTCTGTCAAAGCTTGTCTGAACCGTATCATTGATAACAAAGGTCAGAAAATCCACAGCACCCAAAGCCTTGAACAAGCCAAAGAACAGCTTGAGCATAATGTTATCCCCTGCTGAATAATTTATAAAATCAACAAGAACCTGTGACTCAAAAACAATTCTGCCGTTAAGAGCATCACCGCACACGTAAGTGCCGTTGTGTGCACCTGAAAGAAATACACAGGATTCAACACTGTCAGAGCCGTAGTAGTGAAGATATGCAGTTGTTACCATTCCGCCCATTGATGCACATATAATGTTAACCTTGTCCTTACCGCTGTTCTCCTTTGCGGTTTCAACAAAGGAGCTCAGCTCCTCTGCAAGCTGCTCGGGAGCTTTGCGCCAGTCATAGGTAAAGAAATATGTATTCTGCGGACCGTACTTTTCAACCGCGGTCTTTACTATACCGGGCTCGGCGCCGTCTGTAAGTGAATAAAGAAGGTCGGGGTGCTCTGAAACAGGACCCGGATACTGTACCATAGAAACACCGTTTGTTGCGTTACCCTCACGGTCAGGTGCAATAGGCTCAAATATTCCCTTTGCAACCTCAAAAATACCGTCGGCAATTGTTTCCTCACCCTGAAGAGTAAGACTTCCCCAGAAAGATTTGAATAAAAGTGAAATAATCTGACCACCGTTTACCTGCAGAGCCTTTGTTCCGTCAGCATAGGTAAGCCCTGCAAAATCAATACCCCTTACGATAATAACGGGGTTGCCGTCATAATCTGTTTCGTAAACATAATCATCCACAGCAAAAGCAGGTACACAAAGTGTAAATGCCATTACAAGTGACATAAAGATTGCTGTAAGCTTTTTCATAAAGTCAATCCCTTCCTTATTTTATCTATAAAAAGATAGTATATTAAACTTTCCGAATTGTCAATCAAAAACCCATATTCGACATAAACAGGTCTGAAAAATTACCGTCAAGCGACAAATCACAATACTCCGCCTTTTTAATAATAGCATCAAGATTATCATTATTGCAGATGTACTTTACACCACCTAAAAGGCTACTGTTATTGAGCACCCTGCATTTATCCTTTAGTTCTTTGGGTAAAAGACCTGTTTTTATTGCATTAATAACGTTGATTTTTGCAGAAAAACCGCCTGAAATATATAAATTTTCAATACTGTCAAAGTTAATTCCTGCTTTTTTAATTAAAGCCATAACGCCTGAAAACACAGCAGATTTTGCAAGCTGATATTGTCTTACATCGCTTTGATTTATAAAAACACCATCTGTAATATTGAATTGCTCACAAGCCATAAAGCCTGTTTCATCAATTTTGCCTTTCTTCAGAAGTGTGGCAATAATGTCCACAAGTCCCGTACCGCAAATACCACGAGGGGCTTTGTTACCGATAGTTTTATACCCCTCGTCAAATTCACAGATTGCACCGTCAACAGCACTCATACCGCAAGCAATGCTTGCACCCTCAAAGCAGGGACCTGCCGCGGCAGAGGTACAGTAAATTATATCCTTTGAAAACAAAACTATTTCTGCGTTTGTGCCCAAATCAACAAGCAAGTTGTATTTTTTACCCACATTATCATTAACAAGATTGACACCAGCTACAATATCCGAGCCTACAAAGGAATGTATCGACGGCAGAGCATTTACAACCGAAACACTCTGAAGATTCAAATCACAACCCTTTGCCGTAACACTCTCAAGAAATTGCGGTGTGTAGGGTGCTACACCTAAGGATGACGGGTCTTTGCCGAAGAATATGTGAAGCATTGTGGTGTTTCCCGCAAGGTATAAGGGTAAGTTCTTTTCAACACCCGTTTCTGCAATCATCTTGTTCACGTCGTTTATAACGGCTTTTTGCAATTTCTCCGTTCCGTTTTTGGTACAATACTCAATTCGTGATATCACATCCGCACCGAAGGACCTTTGTGAGTTAGTACTGCATTTTACATCTGCAATACTCTTATTATCAAGTGAAACAAGGGCGAGTGCAAGGGTGGTTGTACCAAGGTCGAGCATAAAGCACATATTCGCTGTTAATACGCTCTCTTTTTTCGTCCCGGTCTGTGACTCAATATCATCTGACCTAAGGCTGACTTCAATGTCACCCATAATTTCATATCGGCAGGACAATTCTTCCTTACCGTCAACGGTAACAAGACATTTTTTACAGACACCTTTACCGCCGCAGGGGTGGTCTGCCCCGATTCCCGACTTCATAAGAAGCTCCGAAAGGAGAGTTCCTCTCTCCGCATATAAAGCTTTGCCGTCAACAATTACCTTAACCACAGGGAACACCCCTCTCAATCATAGTCATAAATTAAATATACCATATCACAAAAGATGATACAATAAATATAGCCAATAAAAACCAACTAAATATTTACTTATTTAAAATTTGGTAGTATAATTATTCCCGTGGATTACACCGAAAGGAAATGATAAATATGAAGTATATCGGCATTGCATTGCTTGTTGTTCTTGCACTTATAGTGTTGCTCCTTATCATTGCGGCACTTAAGGCGGTAAAAATCAAGGCAAAGCCCAACACAAACACTCCTGCCATTAACCCCACCGAGGATGAGGCAGATAAATACGCCAAGGCTCTTTCAGAGATGGTACAGGTTCCCACGATTTCTTTACGCGGTAACACCGACCTTACAGAGTTTTACAAGCTCCACAAGGTTATGGAAAAGAACTTTCCGCTTATTTTTTCAAAGCTGGAAAAGACCGAGATTGAAGGCAACCTTCTTTTCCGCTGGGCAGGTAAGGACCCTAAGAGAAACGGTATTCTCCTTATGGGGCATCAGGATGTTGTTACAGCAGATGAGCCCAATTGGGAAAAAGACCCCTTCTCGGGTGAGATAGTTGACGGCAACATCCACGGCAGAGGCGCTATGGACTGCAAATCAACAGTTTTTTCAGAATTCCAGGCTATTGAAGAATTGCTCAGCGAGGGCTACGAGCCACCCTGTGACATTTATCTTGCAACTGCAGTTGACGAGGAAATCTCAGGCGAGGGCGCACCCAAGCTTGTTAATTATCTTAAATCAAAGGGTGTACACCTTGACGTTGCAATGGACGAGGGCGGTGCTATCCTTAAGGATCAGCTCCCCACAATGAAGGGCTGGTGTGCCGCAATCGGTCTCTTGGAAAAGGGCTACATTGACCTTAAGGTTATCGCAAAGGGAAAGGGTGGTCATTCATCAACACCCCGAAGCAACACTCCCCTTGCACGACTTTCAAAGTTTGTAGCAGATATAGAAAAAGACAAGCCCTTCAAGGCGGAGATTTCAGGCGCTGTTTATGCAATGCTTGACGAAGCCGCACCCTACCTTGGCTTCCCTCTCAGAATGGTGCTCGGTAATATGTGGCTGTTCAAGGGTCTTCTTACAAAGGTTCTTCCTATGGTTTCACCTATGTGCAATGCCTTTGTAAAAACAACCTTCTGCTGTACAATGGCAGAGGGCTCACACACACCCAACGTTATCCCCTCAGAAGCATACATTGTATGTAATCTCCGTACATCACCCCACCAGAACGTTGATGAATCTCTGGCGGTGCTTAAGAAATATGCCGACAAATACGACCTTGAGTTTGAAATCATCCACGCCCGTAACGCTTCAAACACAGTTGACTACAAGGGCGAGGAATTCAGCTATCTTAAGAAATGCCTTAATGAGTGTTACCCCGATGCTGGTGTTATCCCCTACCTTATGACAGGCGGTACAGACTGCCGTCATTACGAAGAGGTTGCCGACAACTGTCTCAGATTTTGCCCCATTAAGATGAGTAATGAACAGCTTGCCGCTATGCACGCCGCCAACGAAAGTATCGGTGTAAAAGAGGTTGCAGATTGCGTGAAATTCTATAAGTATTACATACAGAATCATAAGTAAATACAAAATTTCGGGGAAGCTACGCTTCCGAGCATTATATTGCTGTTGCAAAAATTAACTAAAATAGAACCAAAAAGTTGATGTGCGGTCCTACCTCTCCGGTTTAAGAGAGGTAGGACCGCCAACTGCGTTATAGTTTCATATTTATCTTTGAATTTGGCTGATTTTTGAACGCGTAAACGCGTTCACTACGATGGTTTTACTGTTTACAGAAGCATTACAATCGCAACGCAGTTCCGAAACTGTCCGCAGGACAATATCGCCAGAGTTAGCTGATATCACTGCGACAGCAATATTACTCACCGCAAGGTGAATATCACTGATGTAAAAATCAACGATTTTTACATCTCAATATGCTCCATCGTCTTATCAACCGCATCCTCAATATTTACCGTTCCCACACCGAAAATTGAGGTGTGGATTTTGCCGTTTACGGGCTTTTTCCAGTAATCATCAATGCAATCGATACCACCGCGCATACCGAGAATTGAGCCGACTGTTGCGCCGTTGCAGTCTGTATCAAACGCGGTCTGCACCGCCATACAGATTGATTTGCCGAAATCGCCCTCACCGTAGAGAAGTGCGGCAACAACAATCATAGCATTGGAAATAACGTGGCACCAGCCGTGGTCTGTGTGCTCATCATACGCAGAGTGAATATAATCATAGCATTCCTCAAGGCTTACACCGTTCTTGTAATCCTCCATTATCTTTGTTACCGCTTCATAAAGTCTTGATTTTGCAGGAATCTGTGCAAGACCGCCCTTGATAATATCCTCTATATTATCAGTAACCGCGGCACAGGCAATCATAGCGGACACAAACATTTCACCGTAAATGCCATTCTTAACGTGAGAAATACGGGCATCGTTAAACGCCATTTCTGCCGCTGTCTCAGGCTTGCCGGGATTTATATATCCGAAATAGTCACCCCTTATCTGTGCACCAATCCACTCACGGCACACATTCTTATACATAGCAGATGCAGGTGGCTCAATACAGTTTATAAAATTCACATAGGCAACACGTTCTGCGGTGAAATACGAAAACACAGATTGATATCTCATCCAGGCATTTGCAACATCTTCACTCTTAAAATCCTTACCGAATTGTTCAACAATTCTCTGCGCAAGCACAACGTAGTTTGTGTCGTCATCAACAGGCATACCGTCAACCACATCTGCACAGGCAGGTGCATTGAAATAGAATTTATATTGTGAGCGTTTTTCCCGTGGCACGTCTGTACTCAGAATATATCTGTGCATGGGGTAATTGTCTGATTCCTTAAGGAGTGGGATAAGTTCATCCGTTCTTGCGCCCTCCACAGACTTACCAAGAAGGCAACCTACCGCGCGTCCTGTCCACGCACCGAGAATTTTACTGCGGAGAACGTCCTTATCGGGCATATCACCCTTTATTTTATACTCCTGACGTGCATTCCTGATGCCCTCAAGCTCGTTTGGCTCGTTATATTTATAATCAGGTCTTAAATCTGCATTTAAAATGATTTCAAAAATCTTGTCACTGAGAGCAGTTTTTTCTGCACCGTTTTCCATAGCGGCAACCTGTTCAAAAAAATCTCTGTGCTTTTCAATATCAAGCCCCTCCTCTACGGATTGGACATACTCCCTCATTATATCGTCGGGATATCTGTTAAAACCATATTTATCACTATAGTTATAGTTGATTTCTGTATCATAAATCTTAGCAAGCATAAAATTCTCTCCTGTAAATTATTTTGTGATTGCTTCAAGATATTCGGGGTAAAGCACGGTAAGATTATTTCTGTCGATAATGCCGAAGGACTCACCGTTATCCCACACAAGGCATGAAAAGCCTGCTTTTTCCGCTAATTCAACGTAAAATTTCGTATTATATGCAAGGTTTTCCAGGTTATCACGGTCTGTGTAGCCAAATTCACTTTTGCACACACCGTAGCCCTTGGCTATGTAAGCATCGTGAAGGTTTCGGAAGGTTCTGTGAAGCGCCAATTTCCGGAAGACACCCCACTTTTTCTCTGCATCGGGAAACTCGCTTTGGTGAGCCGTGCCGTAGTAATAGTGAACGGAAACAATAACTCTTTTATCATCAGGCAGCTCCAATGCCTCAATGTTTTCGGGGAGTCCGCTGGCGGCATAGGTAGGAATCATAACATACCTTTGTGCATTGTTGCCACCGCTGTTTCTTATGGTTTCAAGGGCAGAAAAATTCAGTTTATTTACAATCTGACGCCATTCCTCAGTGCCCTGCCACTCACCCTCTGCCCCCTCAACGCGGGGCTCGTTCATTACGTCAAAAACAAGGTTTTCGTCATAATCCTTAAATCTTTCTGAAATCTGCGCCCACACCTTGGTGAGAATAAGCTCTGTTTCATCTTTGTGCTCAATGTCGGTTATAAGCCAGAAGGCATCATCGTGGTGAACATTTATTATAACCTTCAAATCGCATTCGAGAGCCCAATCCACAACCTGATTCACTCGGTCAAGCCAGACCTTGTCAATGGTGTAATCAGGAGCACCGCCAAGGTGCTGTGCCCATGTAATGGGGATTCTTATGCTTTGGAAGCCACATTCCTTTACAAAGGCAATAAGCTCCCTTGTGGTATAGGGGTTACCCCACATTGTTTCAGTTTCAAGTCCTGCTTTTTCGGTGGAGTGCTTTTCGCAGGCTTCAAGAGTATTTCCAAGATTCCATCCTCTGCCAAGGGACTGTGCAAAGGCTATGGACTCGGTCATTTCATATCCGGGAAAGGTAAGATATGCTTTCACACCAACACCTGCCACACACAGAATTATTACTACCGCAAGAAATATTGCAACAACTTTTTTCTTCATATTATTCCCTAACCTCGTTCTGCAGCTGTGACTGCTGCTCTTTGTAGAATTTTCGGACATTTATAAATGCACATATCACACAATAAAGTGCATATACACCGTAAATAAGGTATGTGGTCTCCTTGTAGTCATTTACAACCATCTGCATATTAAGTAATAGCCCCACAACCGCTGACACAAGCCACAGATATGTATATTCAATAAAAGCAAGCATTGTAAGCACGGGAGTTATAAAGCCCATCAGGAATGTACCGCTGTCAAGGATTGCGTACTCATAATCCGATTTAACGAAAACCACTGCAAGTGCTGTCCACATAGCAACAAAGCAAACTGTGGAAATCACTCGCATCTTCGTTGACATTCTGCGGAAAACAACTGTCTTTTTATATGCTTTTTTCTTCCACGTGAAAAATGTCATCAGCTGAATGGGGAAGCTGAAAAGCAACGCAGATGCGGCAGATGCGTAAACACCCATATAAATATATGCCGCGGTGTAAACAAGCGAATTGATTGCACCGGCAAGAGCACCAAGTCTGTTAGCCTCCGACTGAAAGCCCATTACAAAAAGTGATATGAACAAGGGAATCATCAGGAAAAACTCCTGTCGGCACAGAATACCTGCAACCAGAATGGCAATTCCCGTAATTATAATTATAATTTTTTGGCTGGTTTTCATCTTCGTGCTCCTAAGCGCTGTTATTACAAAAGTACATAAAACACCTGCAAGCAGCATGCATACAGGTGTTTTCATATCTTTCAAATCATAAACTCGCGGATTCTTTCACTTGCTTTTTGAGGATCGTGAAACTCCCTTGCTGTCTTCAAGGCCTGGCGTGCCACTTCCTCGCGAAGGTCTTTTTCCTTAAGCAATCCCCTTATCACATTTTCTAAACAAGCCTCATCTGTTGCTACAAAGGCACACTTATTACGCAACAAATGTCCCATTGATGCTACCTCTCCCGGACCATAAGCCAACAAAGGAATTCCACAGGACAAGCTGTCTGCAATTTTTGTAGAAACAGAGTGGCGCACCCTGTCAACGGATTCCTCATCAAAGGATTCAATATGAATAAGTACTTGCGACGAGAAGAAAGTATCCTCAAATTCCTGCCCTGATATAAAATCGTTAAGCTTTATACTTTTGCTTTGTGTTAAGACTCTTTCTTCCTGAGGTGAAACAGCTCCGCAATATATATCTAAAATACAATTCTTGCCCTGTTCTTCATTTATCAGGTCAAGGACTTTTCCTATCGCGGATAAGGATTTGTATCGGTTAAGGCTTACTTTACCGAAATATCTGAAGGTGTCCACGCTATCACTTACACGTGGCTCTGCAGCCAAAGCATAATTCGAACCGGTCATTACCGTTGTAGCAGGTACACCAAACTCCTTTTGATAAACCTCACTCATTTCAGAGCAGATAGAAACTATGCCTGAGGATGCTCCTAACAATTGACGGGTCTTGCGGCGCAAAAGCCAGCTCCATAAACCACCCAATAATTCCTTAGGTGGCTTCATAGTGTAAAAGTCATCACAAACGTATGTATATAACGGCAAAGAAAACACCCTTGATATCTTCAATGCCATATTATATAAAAACTTGTTGCTTCCTATCGCAACAAAAATGCAGGTAGGTTGTTGCTCCTTTACCCATCGGCGCACTTTTTTGTTATACCACGGCGATAATGCCCACATAGTATCACGCAACAAATCGACATACGGTTTGTTTCTGTTTGCGCTGCTTTTTTTGCTCACCGGAGCATTCTGAACCACAGGAGTGTCTTCCCCTGTTACAACACCGCCGTACACTCTACGGGTAAATATTCCCTTAAGAACACTCTTTTCGGTGATTCTGTAACAGGACGAACACATATCACGTTCAGGTTTACCGGCATTTATATACAATTGACAAAGCTCGTCCTTTTCAAAAGAAGAGAATAAAGAAACCAAGGTCTTTCCGATGCTTGTACGAACAGACATCGGATTGTGTGAAATCACCAGCACCTTCATAAAATGCTCCTATCTGCCGGATGTAGCAGGAATTTATTGTTTTTCAGCGACCGCTGAAATGTCTGTAGCCTTATTATTCTCAGCATTTTTTTCCTGAAGGAATTTACGTGCATCCTTAATAAAGCTTGCGGTTATCAGAACAATAACAATACCTATGGGGAATGCCGCTATAATACTTACTGACTGAAGGTTTGTCATAGAGCTTTCAGAAAACAGCAGGATTATAGGAAGAAGTATAAGTAATATACACCACATTAGCTGTACACCCTTGTGAGGCTGTTCATTTTCCCCTAATTTCTTGTAGCTGTAGCAAGAGCCGATAAGGGCAATTGAGTCAAATGATGTGGCATAAAAAGCTATCATTGTAAGTAAAACAATTACCAACATTACAGGTGCAAGAGGTAGTGATTTGATCATATCAATAATTACCTGATACAAATCACCGTTTGCAGTATATGTGGCAATAAAATCCGCCTCTCCGGATATCTGCTTGCTCATAGAGTGATTTCCCAAAACAATAAAGCTTACAAGAGTTGAGGTTACACCAAAAGCATAACCGCCCATAATTGTCTGGCGCACAGTACGACCTCTGGAAATTGTACCGATGAAGAACGGAGCTGCAACACACCACACCATCCAATAAGCCCAGTAGAATATTGTCCAGTTCTGAGGGAATGAGGTTGTTCGTTGAGGATCACTGAACGTTGATAATTCAAAGAAATTATTTATCATTGTTCCCAGGGATTCAACACCTGTTTCAATGATATACCGTGTTTCTCCGCCTGCAAGCAAAACAAATGCAATCAAGCCAAAGAACATATAAACGCACGATTTTGCAAGGATGCTGATACCCTTGAAGCCGTGCAACAAAGAATATGTATAAACAATACAGGTCACAACAAGTATTATAATATCAATAATTGTGCGGTTTACCTCTATGTTGAAAAGCTCAAGAATAATATTTGACATAAGGGGTGTTGCCAGACTGAAGGTTGTTGCAGTACCTGCCAGAAGAGCAAAAACCGCCAACAAGTCAATTACACGGCCCGCGAGCCCATCAGTATGCTTACCGAGAATAGGTCTGCATGCCTCAGAATACTTCTGTCTTTCTCTTTTACGCACATGCAACATAAAGCCAAAAGCCGCTGCTAACATCAGATAAAAGCCCCAAGGAATAAGGCTCCAATGGAATAACGGGAACACACCTGCCCATTTTTGCATACCGCCCATTTCCGCAATATGAGGATCGGTTGCATACAAAATCCATTCAGAAAATGAATAGAAAAGAATATCGGCAGCAAGACCTGCAGTAAACATCATTGAGCCCCATGCAAGGAATGAATACTTAGGCTTTTCATTTTGTCCGCCTAATACAATATCTCCGTATTTTGAGAAAGAGACAAACAATGAGCAAAGGAACACTCCAAGACCGATAATCAGATAATACACACCCATAGTGTCACCCAAAAGGTAGCGTATCTGACTGATTATTTCGTTGGATTTGTCAGGTGAAATAAAGAAAATCACACCTAAGCTCACAATCAATAATAACGGCACAAGTGTAATCAGCCAGTCTATTTTTGATTTTTCTGATATTTTGTTTTTTATCATACGTCATTTCCTCCGTCAATAATGTTTTTGTACTTATGATCAACTTCTATAAGCTCTTTTATTGAATCAATTTCTGCAACATCGCCATAATTCATCGGTCGAATACCTAACTGATATTCATCCGGATAACAAAACAATGCGACATCATCCCAATAAATTTGGGTGTTTTCTTTCTGACAAAACTCAATTTCAAGATGATTTTTGAGTTTCTTTGCATCCTGCTCCGTCCATCTGGAAACGCTGAACAATTGCCAACCTCCCTTTCCACCGGTACGACTGCAAGAAGTAATTATTCCGTCATCTACCTGTAATAACCACTCATCGGTGTGCTCGTCGGTATATATTGCATTATATCCCGAGCGCTCAAATAACGGAGATAAAATCTCGTCATTATAA
Source organism: Acutalibacteraceae bacterium (assembly GCA_045532945.1). Taxonomy (GTDB): domain Bacteria; phylum Bacillota; class Clostridia; order Oscillospirales; family Acutalibacteraceae; genus DTU089. The sequence goes on along the minus strand of JAZSGZ010000028.1, from coordinate 11,538 downwards.
ATAATCTGGTCTCCGTCCAGAATTATGGCATTTTCAATATATTCGCGTGCAACATACAAAGATGAGATATTATTACATGTATCGTAATAGGGGTTCTCAATAAGCTTGAGTCCCTCATATTGCTCTTCAAGAGGCAAGAATTTCTCTTTAAGATAGCCTACAACCACATATATTTCATAAATACCGTTTTTGTGCAAGGCATTTATAACGCTGTCTATCATACGTATACCGTTCACCGCTATAAGAGGTTTGGGTGTGTGCAATGTCAGCGGTTGCATACGCGAGCCAAAGCCTGCCGCCATTATTATTGCTCTTTGAACACAATTCATTTTTTAGGCCCTTTTCCTTCTGCTATACGTTTTTGAACATATTTATAATATTTTTTTGCATAGTTATATTGACATAAGGAATATTCACCGAAGGTAACTCCCAGAATACGCTTATATTCACACCAGTTGCTCCATAATAATCCGCAAATCGCAATATAACAATAAATCTTTGTATATATTTCGTCGGGACAGCCCTCCGGGAAATATGCTCGTATGGTTCTGTCAACATGCTTTTTATCATACATAGAATAAATACAGAACATTGCTATATCAACGTGTGGGTCCTGCATCCCTGCATACTCCCAGTCAATCAGCCTGATTCCGCTCTTACCGTCACAGCTGACAAAAAGAAAATTATCCGGTACAGCATCTATATGAGTCAGGGTTTTATCTGTTTCGTAAGCTTCTATCACACTTTTCAAAGAAAAAACCCGCTCTTTGGTCTGTTTATAATCCTTATATTCAGAATCCGCACCGTCCCACAAGGATTCATAATATTCTATCTGTCCGAACAAATCAAAATTATGTCCGACTTTTAGCTTCATTTCGTGAAACTGACGCAGTCTTTTCATACATGCGCGCACATCATCATAGCACAAGGGGTCGCAATTTCGCGCATCATCAAAAAACTCGGTTATTTTATAACCATTCTCGGGGTTTATGTAAACCACGTTGTCACAAAGGGCATATTCGTTGATTGTGTGATAAACATCTGCTTCCTGTGAACGATTTATAAGCTGGTCGGTACCTTCGCCCGGTATTCTCATAATATATTTTTTACCTTTACAGGAAAACAAAAACGAACGGTTTGTCATACCCTTTTTCAGCATAGTAATATCAGTAATGTCGGCGGTATCCACTTTCAATGCACCGGCGATAACATCAATCGCATAAGAATGCAAATTGCTTGATGTACCATCCAGCTCGCGAAGCTGCTCGTATGTATTTATCTCCACAATTTTGCTGCTGTCTGCTACTCGTGCAGGCAAAATCATTTTTTTACCTTTGTAAAGTACGCTTTCCCAGAAAGCATCATTATATTTCTCGTCTGCAGCAAAAAGCTTTATCTTCTCGCAGATAAATCCACAATCCTCTGCTGATAGGTATGCTATACCTATCATTGTATTTCCGCCATACTTTTTGTCTACAATATCAAGAGTATTATTACGATCCACACGAACACAGCTTTCGTTGTCAACTGTGTTACCAACCATATACCAGGAATTTGGCTCATAAACAGAAAACGGGTTTATACCGCACCAAACATCACCCGGTATAATATAAGTATTGCTGAGTTTATTTAAAACAAGCTTAAGTGAGTGAAGATTATTAAGCTCCGCAAAGCTTTCGTTGTTCACAAGCTTTACAGGATATTTTCCTGCAAGATAGCTGAATTTCTCCTGTTTGAAGCCGGTAATGATTGTAATATCATCAACACCCACATCCAACAGACACTTTATTGTACGCTCAATAATGGGTTGTCCGTTTATCTCAAGAAGAGCCTTGGGTGTTTTATTGTTGATGGGTACCATTCGCATACCCGGCCCTGCCGCAAGGATTACGGCACTTTTTGGTGTATGAGCTTTAATTTCACCTTCGGCAACCTCAGTTAACTTAAAATCAGCGGTAAGATAACCTTCTTTTTGTAAAAAATCAAGAGCCGATTCTACTTCTTCAGGTGTACAGCCACAGTTCCGCATAAAAACACGGTCATTAAAATTGCCGTTTATAAAAATTTCTTTTAATATATGACCACATACAGACTGTAACATATTAATCACCGCTTTATAATTCTTTAATCAGCTTTACTATAGCCGGATATGTGTTTATTCTATTGAACTTCTCCTCTGCGCAACGACGGGCATTTGCGCCCATTTGTCTGCGAAGCTCTGCATCATTCATTAATAAACTTATTTTTTCTGCCAATGCCTCAGGACCTTGTTGCACACAGTTAAAGCCCATATTATATTCCTCAACAAGATCGCAATATTCCTTACTGCTTTGCGTATTAATAACGGGTAGTCCGCTTGCGGCGTAATCCCCGTGCTTATTAATTATGCTGGCAACAGACTCGCCCAGAATGGGATTCACAGTCATCTGACATCCGCAAAGCAAGCCGCACATCTCATCATAAGGCAAAAAGCCCGTAAAGGTTACGTCTACATTTTTGCTTTTTGCATATTCCTTAAGGGGCTCCAAATCGTTACCCCCACCCATAACAAGGAAGTGAGGCGCATTATCCATAGTTGCAAGAGCATCAATTACAAGCCGAATATCATAGCTTTTTGATAACGAGCCACAATACGCAAGTGTAATTTTATCCGACTTTTTAGGCGGATTTTTTCTGACATTCTCGTCGAAAACATCAAGATTTATTCCAATATAAACCGCTTCAGTTTTTTTACAGGTTTTGTTCACCCTGAGTGCTCTGTCCACATAGGTCTGCGAAACGGCACAAACAGCGTCAGCCCTTTTGTAGATAGCGTTCACCTTGAACAAATAAGGTGAAAACAAAATATCACTTACAACAGGTATGGGAAGAGCCATTTTAAATGCCTCGGGCCAAAGGTCCTGAATATCAATAACCAATGGAATATTGTTCTCTTTTGCGTATTTACTCACTGCATAGGCAACGTCCACGGTAGGAACAACCTGGTAAATCAAATCAGGCTTTGGTTGTGACTTAATGTAATTAAGCACACTTTTAGCGAAGCACATCGACGCCTTTAACCTTGCCAGGCAGATGCTTTTGTAATAAGGTGTTTCATCACAGAAGGTCACCTTAAAGGGAGCTGTTGCAGCCAGCTCATCCAAATTTTTTCTGTACTCATAGGTCCTCTGATAAAATTTGGATGTGATTACCTCCAGTTCAATGTCCGGCTCCTTACTCAGCAGTTCACCCAATTCACGGTACCTGTTACTGGCTTTTTCACTTGCAAAATGAAAATAATTGCTGATGAGCAACACTTTTTTCTTATTCATTTACCTGTGTCTCCTCAAAAATAAAGTCATCCTCTATCCTTGCGTCAAAGCTATGCTTTGGCTTCTGCGCTTCCTCAGGAGGAAGCTGCATATAATCACCGTAATACTTTGTAAGCTGCTCATGATAATTGCTGAAGGTGTAGCTTTTTATTCCTTCAAAGTACAGTTCTGTGCTGTCCTCAAATGTATATTTCGGGAAAACCTCTTTGTGAGAAAGGCTGTCAGTATTTGTCGACACATATTCACTTGTTTCGTACGGATATTTTTTCTGATGCTTTAAAATACGGTTTTTGTATTTATATACATTCTTCTCCTTAAAAAACGGTGCCAGGACAGGGCCAACAATACGTGCAACACGAGTGTTCACATTGTTGAAATCCGCGCGACAGCAAGCGTGCTCTGCACGTAAAATATACAGCTTTGTATAGTACAAAAGCCTTCCTATGCTACTCTTAGGTGCACCATCGTAGATAAAAATACTTATGGCAACCTTAAGGTGTTCATCATCCTTGAACTGCTTTGAAAGCACTTCCGAATTTTCATATACAGCAACAGGCACAACACCCTTGTATTCTTTATCCGCAGCAGGGTCTATAATGCGACATTTGTCACTGATTTTGCCACCTGTAGCTTTCATAAGCTTTTCAAAATCCGGACGAGAAAGACAAACATCAATATCATCGTCCCAGGGAATATAGCCACCATGTCTTACAGCACCAATCAATGTGCCTCCGAGCAGATAGAGCTTTATACCGTTTTGCTCACAGGCTCTGAGAAGGTCTTTGTAAATATAAATACTCACTAACTGTAACTGGCGCAAAGTTTTTATCTGTTTCATAATAAGCTCATTTTCCCTTTCACATATTATCAATACTATGTATTATAAATCACATTACATTGTATCACACACATTTTTATTATTCAAGTCTTTTCCGTCAAATCGAGCCCGGCTCGCTTATCACTTGAAATAACACACTGTTTTTTGTATAATATTCACATCATATCGCGAGGTGATTATTGTGAAAAAATTCAGAATAGGTGTTCTCGGTGCGAACCGAGGGTTGAATATTGCAGAAAATTTCAGATTGCTTGGTTGTGAAATTGTTGCGCTATGCGAAATTGATGAAAAAAGAGCCCAAAAAGGGCTCAGGGAATTTGGCGAAGTATTGCCTGTTTACAAGGATTTCGACGAATTTTTAAAGCTTGAATTGGATGCGGTTATTATCGCAAACTTTTTCCACGAGCATACTCCCTTCGCAATAAAATGCTTTGAGAAAAACATTCACGTTTTTTGTGAGTGCATAAGCAACAGTACCCTTGCAGAGGGCGTAGAGCTTCTTCGGGCTTACGAAAAATCCGATTCGATTTATATGCTTGCAGAGAACTACCCCAATATGATTTTTAACCGTGAAATGAAAAGGGTCTGCGATGGCGGTACTCTTGGCAAAATCATTTATGCCGAGGGTGAGTACAACCACCCCTTAGGGAATGATTATATTGACTTTTTCAAATGGTTTTGTTATTATCCCGAGCATTGGCGTAATTTGTTGCCGCGCTCATATTACATCACCCATTCACTTGCTCCGATTATGTGGTCAACAGGTGCTTCACCTGTACGCGTTTCTGCCACACCTGTTTTTGAGCCCTTTACTGAGGAGGCAACAGGTCGCCTTGTAGGTGACAGAGCCGCCATTATCACCACACTCAACGACGATAAATCTGTTTTCAAGCTTACAGGCTGTGCCTCATTCGGCGCTCACAGTAACTCTTACAGAATATGTGGTGTAAACGGACAGATTGAAAACCTGCGCGGTATGGGTGACAAGGTTATGCTCCGCTACAACAATTGGTGCATACCCGAGGGATTAGAGGAAAACAACCTCTATGACCCCAAGTGGAATGACCCCGACGAGGAATTCATCAAACAAAGCGGTCACGGTGGTGGTGACTACCTGATTGCAAGAGAATTTTTGCGTTGTATCGAGGCAAAAAAAGAACCCGACTTCCCCTTTGATATTTACTCTGCCGTTAAGATGTCTGCCGTTGCAATCCTTGCACACCGCTCAATTCTTAATGACGGCAAGTCATATTACATACCGGACTACCGCGACGACAAAACACGCGAGGAGTTATTGAAGGACACAGACTCACCCTTCTACTACTCCGACGGCAGAGAGCCCACAATCCCCTGCTGCTCCGTCACCGATTATACCCCCACCGAGGAACAGATGAAAAAATATATTGAGCTTATGAATGAGTAAAAAATAATGGCAGATGACACCACTCATCTGCCGTTATTTATTATATTTCTTCTGTGTGCATGATGTTAAAACCCGCTTTTATTTACACAGCGCAAAACCCTGTTGCCGTCACGGCAGATATCCACAACCGTAACGGAGATGTTATCAAGGGCAAAGAAAAAGTCCCGTGTTTTGACACCTAATGCCGTGGGTATAAGGTACTCCAGCATACCGTGGTGACTGAAAATTGCCACACGCTGACCGTAGGTGAACTTCTGTTGGAGATAATCAATGAATTTTTGTGCGCGTAAATCGTTTGCAGGTACACCCTCACAGCAGAAGTCATACTCCGTACCACCGAAAATATTGTCGCACATCTTCGTGTTGCCGTAAATTTTTGACAGATATTCCTGACTGCACCCATAATATCCGGGGGTACACCCACACTCAATTATTTCGGGGCAGATATGTAATGTGGGCTTGCTACCCTTTGCCCTGCCCACACCTGCGGCAGTTTTAAAGGCTCGCAATAAGGAGCTGGTTATAAGTGCGTCAAAGTCAACATCCTTCAACTGCTGACCCAGGATATCACATTGCGCCTCGCCCTCAGGAGTGAGTTCTCCGTCACTTGGGTCACGCCCTGCCCAATCCTCATAATCAGTCTCAGCGTGACGTATAAACACAAGCTGTAAAACATCCTTGTTTTTCATAAATTAATCCTCAGATATATTTATTATTTCTCAAAATACATTGCGCCGCTCTGTGCAAAAATCAACGGAGGCAGCTTCATTCCCTTTTGCTCGGGGATACGTGACGCAATTGCAAAATCGTGCACCTTACTGTAAATGAAGCCGGGCTCAAATACTACGTGCGCACAGATAAAGCCGTCCTTTTTAACGGGGAGAGTTACGGTGTAATCCTGTGTTTTCTTTGCAGTATATGTAAAGCACTCGCCATCCTTGTCAAACACAATAAGCTTATGGTTTCTGCGAAGCTTTTTAACGTTTATTGTTACCGTTGTTTCATCGGTAAGCCTTACCGTATCACCTATAATTGAGTCACCGCTTACCATATCAATAAAGGTTGTTCCCACAGCAAAAGTAATTGTTGTGTGTCCCTTTACAATAGCATCAAGAATATCCTCGGGTGAGCTTGATTTTGCATAAACATAGGTTGCAGGCCAGGCAAGGAGATTTGTTATGCCGTAATAGTCATTATGGAAGTCACTACCGCCCACAACAGGAAGCTTGTAGCCCGTTCTCAACTGCTGATGCCACCACTCGGTGCACTCAAGGTTATCAAAGTGAGTGGGTGCATTCCACACCTCAAGCACATCAACGTCTGCAGCATTCTTTTCCCAACGCCACGGACACTGCTTACAATGAGGATGGTTCATACAAATTACTGCACCTCGTCTCTTCGCCTCATCTTTAACGCGCAAAAAGTCCTCATAGGTTTCGCAGGTGTCGTAATCCTCCTGGTCAATAACATCCTTGACACCCCACATATTACAGTGACCGCCCTCTTTTGTAAGCTCTGCACCGTAAATGAGAGTAATTCCGTCATAGGCAGGTAAATTCTTGCAGTTCACATTGTGGTCGGTAATCATAAGGAAATCAAGCTTATTTTTCTTTGCCTTTTCAACAAGCCCGTCAAGTGTAAGACCGCCGTCAGATGCAACTGTGTGGCTGTGGGGCACGCCAACGTACCATTTGTAACCATCGTAACTCATTTTATTCCTCCTTTTTGAAGAGTATTTACAATTCAAGTATAACTGTCAACAAAAGGTTTGTCAATTAGCGATTTCCCTTGACTATGCCCAAAAAAGGGTTATAATGTTTAATAGTTGGTGATGCAATGAATACTTATTATAATGAAATAACAACACCTCCTGTCAACACAGTTGACGGCAAGGTTATATATAAAATTCCTGCAGGTGCAATGTGCGGTAACGGTGACATTGGCATTGTCTTTGATAATGATGAAAACGACCTCATCATTCACATATCAAAGTGCGATTTCTGGAAATTCAGTCCCGGCACTCACAAGGACGGCGGTATCAAGACCGTTGGTAATCTGCGTATAAAAAATGTTGATTTATCAACCTACAATATAAAGCAATATTTCGACAAGGGTCTTCTTGAATGTGAATTCGGCAATATGGAAATGGAGCTTTTTGTTGCTCCCGAAAGCCTTGTTTATTTTGAAATCAAGGTAAAGGAAAGTGATGAAACTCCCCTTGTGGATATTGAAGTTCCCGACACCTGCGAATCGCAAAACACCTGCTGTGAGCAGGACGGTATAAAGTACCGTTCCCGAAAGTTCTGCGGTGAAGAAGTGACTATGGAAACTGCCGTTGCGGTCTGCCTTAAGGAAATATCCGCAGAAAACACAGACGGCAATACCATCACACGTTTTTGCTTCTCCGTTGTGACAAGCTTTGATAACGCAGACTACACAAATGAAGCCTTCCGCATAGTTTCTGACTGTGATTATGACAAGGATAAACTCGCAACGCAGAAGAAATGGGAGGAATTCTTCTCCGCATCAAAGGTAACTCTTGAGGATAAGGTTATTGAAAGCTATTATAACTCAAGCCTTTATCACCTGGCAGGGTGTATGGGAAATTCTCAGTTTCCCCCGGGACTTTTCGGCAACTTCATAACAGATGACTTCTTTCCCTGGGCCGGGGATTATCATATGAACTACAACTATGAAGCTCCGTATTATTGCATCTTCTCCGCCAACCACCCGGAGCTTTTTGACGGCTATATGGCGCCTGTCAACGATATGCAGGACGAAGCAAAGCGTATGGCAAAGCTTTTCGGTTGCCGAGGCTTCGCTTTCCCCGTCAGCTTCGGACCGAAAGCACTTGACGTATACAGTCAGGCGGACTGCAAGGAGCACGGCATACTTTTCCTCGGGCAGAAAAGCCACGCGGCTTATGCCTGCGTAATCCCAATTATGCATTGGTTTTCCACTTATGATAAGGACTATGCACGCAAAAATTATTATGATTTTGTTCTTAATACTGCCACATTCTGGGAGGATTATCTTGTAAAGAAAAAGGGCAGATACATCATCAAGGGTGATGCCGCCCACGAAATCCCTTACTACCGCGGTCAAAATTTTAAATACATTACTCATTTCGGCCAGGTAAACACCGTAAACGCCATTAACTCCCTCGGCCTTGTAAAGCTGTTATTCCGCGGCATTTACGATATGGCAAAGGAGCTTGGACTTAACTCCGAAAAATATGCTCTGTGGGAAGATATTATCGAAAACCTGAGCGACTTTCCAACCTTTATTAAAAAGGGTAAAAAATGCTTCAGATATTCAGACTTCGGCATCCGCTGGCGAAATGATAACACAGTCGGTCTTCAGCATATATATCCCGCATCACAGATTGGTCTTTCTTCGGGTGATAAGCTTCTTAAGATTGCAAGGAATACATACTTCATCAATGACAGACGACTTGATGACAACGGCTCAAACTCATATCTTCCTGCAGGAGCCCGAATCGGTGTGGATCCCCAATTCCTTATTGACGGTATTCGCGATAATATTAAGGAATTCGGTCTCCCCAACAGGCTTTTCCGTCATCACGGCGGTGGCATTGAGCACCTGACAACCGTGCCCGCAACCATCAACGAAATGCTGATGCAAAGCCACGAGGGAATTATTCGTCTGTTCCCCTGTTGGGACAAAAAATCCTCTGCATCATTTGAGAATCTCCGTGCAGACGGTGCATTCCTCGTTTCCGCAGAGCTTAAGGGTGAAAAGGTTTCATCACTTAAAATAGAAAGTCTTATGGGCAGACCTTGTAAGGTACAATGTGACGGTATAAGTACCGTTGTAAGAGCTTCCGACAACAAGGAAATCTCCTTTGAGCGCAAGGGTAATACAATCACCTTTGAAACTCAGCAGGACACAATTTACACTCTCATATAATTATCTCCAAGGAGGAATTTGATAATGGATAAAAAATTAAAGGTAGGTATTTTCGGTGCAAGACGCGGTTGCGGTATCGCGCAGGGTCTCACACTTACTGAGAAAGCATACATCAGTGCCGTTTGTGACTACGACGAAAGCACCTACGAAAACATTAAAAAATATTGCTGTGATGAAACAAAGTTCTACACAGACTTTGACGAATTTATCAACAGCGGTCTTGATGCGGTTGTTCTCACAAACTTCTTCCATCAGCACGCAAAATATGCTGTAATTGCACTTGAAAAGGGAATTCACGTTCTCAGCGAAACAATGCCTGCCGTTACAATGGCAGAGTGTGTGCAGATTTGCCGTGCAAGTGAAAAAAGCGGTGCAATCTATATGCTTGCAGAAAACTATGCTTACTTTGCAGTAACAAGCAAGCTTACAGAGATTTATCAGAGCGGTGCTCTCGGTGAAGCTCTTTACTGTGAGGGTGAATATGTACACCCGATGAGCCACGAGGAATACGTGCACTACACACCCACCACAACCCATTGGCGTGCACTTATGCCCTCAGGCTTCTACCTCAGCCACTCATTTGCTCCCCTTATGAGAGTTACAAATGATATCCCCGTTTCCGTTAATGCACGCAGTATTTACACCGACGGTATGCGTCAGGAGCGTGAGGGCGAGCCCGTTAAGGACGTTGCATCAATTATGCTCTGTACAATGAGTCGCGGTGCCGTTGCAAGAATTACAGGCTGGGCAAAATTCGGCGGTCACGGTAACTGGTACCGCTTTGCCTGTGCAAAGGGTAGCGCAGAAACAGTACGCGGTGACGAGGGCAAGGTACGCGTTTGCTACAACGATTGGGAAATCCCCGAGGGCAGTGAAAAGGAATGTGTTACCACAGTCGGCTACCCCTTTGACAAGGATAAAGCAAAACAGTGCGGTCACTCAGGCGGCGACTACTTCGTATCACACGAATTCCTCAGCTGTATTATTGAGGGCAGAGAGCCTTACTTCAACGCATATCGCTCCTGTGCAATGTCTGCAGTTGCTATTCTGGGCTGGCGAAGCAGTCTTCACAACGGTGCAGAATATAAAATCCCCGATTTCTCCAAGGAAGAGGACAGAAAGCTTTACGAAAACGACCACCTTTCACCCTTTCCCGATGAAAACGGTGTTGCAAATTATCCCTGTACAAAGTATCAGTTGGATGAGTTTGATATTGACTGATAGCATTGTATCTTGAGGACACAAAGCCCCATATAAATTGTTGCAGGATTTTCGATATACGCTAATAAAAATGCAAAACGCAAAATTATCGGGGAAGCCTTGCTTCCGAATATTATACTTCTGTCGAAAGATTTAATTAAAAGAAAACATAAAAGTTGATGTGTGGTCCTACCTCTCTGTTTGAGAGAGGGGGACCACCTTTTTATTAAGTTGTTGTTTAATATTGATTCTTAAGCGGATGGTTACTTGCGTATTAAAACAATGCTTGTCGGGTGGTGGAGAGTTTAAAAACGACAATAACTTAATATAACGATAAAGGTCTTTATGAACAATAATGTTATTGCTTCATATTTCATTTTCGACAAAATCTTGGTTTGTTACCGTTGAATCTTTCGATTCAAAACACTGCGTGTTGGCAACTCTCCACCGCCCGTCAGACTTGATATAAAACAGTTAATTATTTTCTCGTTTGCTGCTTGGTTTATATATTATAATAAATGAATGACGGTCCCCCTCTCTCAAACAGAGAGGTAGGACCGCCAATTAGTTTATTTTTCGCTTGAAAGCTTGTTGTGTAGGCAAGTAATGTTACGTCCTCTTGTGGTACCCAAAATTGTCTGCTCGTTGTTCACTTCGCACAATTTTCACCACTGCGCCAACTCGCACTCCCTGCTTCGCCCACAGGGCGCGGTCGTGCTCCTTGCCCCCTCTCTCAAACAGAGAGGTAGACCGCCAACTGCTTTATTGTTTCATATTCATTTAATATCAGTTTGTCGTTTGAAATATTTATATTCAGCACCACATGACAACATCTC